>JBQTKB010000073.1:0-83612 GCA_052386505.1 Pseudonocardia sp. | reverse complement strand
AACGCCGCCTGGCCGCGGCCCGGGTGGTTGTGGACGTGAGGCTGCCGCCGGCCCGCCCGCTGGTCGGCGCGGCCCGGTTCGCTGGCGCCGCCGCCCGCGACCGGGCCCGGGCGGCGGCGACCCGGCTGCGGGAGCGGTGGACCGAGGCGGCCCGGCTCGCCGCCGAACGCGACGCCGCGCTGGAGGCCCAGCAGGTGGCCTCGATGCTGGCCCGGCTGTTGCGCAGCGACGAGTTCCCGCGCTGGCTCGTCGCCTCCGCGCTGGACACCCTGGTGGCGGACGCATCCCGGCGGCTGGCCGAGCTCTCCGGTGGCCAGTTCGAGCTCACCCACGAGGCGGGCGAGTTCGTGGTGGTCGACCACGCCGACGCGGACTCCCGCCGGCCGGTGAAGACGCTGTCCGGCGGCGAGACGTTCCAGGCCAGCCTGGCGCTGGCGCTGGCGCTGTCCGAGCAGCTGTCCACGTTGGCCGCGGCCGGCGCCGCCCGGCTCGATTCGATCTTCCTCGACGAGGGTTTCGGCACCCTGGACGAGGCCAACCTGGAGATCGTGGCCACCACCCTGGAGAACCTGGCCTCCCTCGGTGACCGGATGGTCGGGGTGGTCACCCACGTGCCGGCACTGGCCGAGCGGGTGCCGGTGCGGTTCATGGTCAGCCGCGACCAACGCACCTCCTCGATCGTGCGGGAGGGGACATGAGCACGGCGACCCGCTCACACTGGCGGGTGGAGACCTGGGATCCCGCCTACGGGGTGAGCACCGACGAGCAGCCCGGCCAGTCTCGGATCGAACCGACACTGGATGTGGAGCTGGCCGCGCACGCCTGGCGGCCGGTGGACCCCGGGCCGCGGGCCTGGCCGGAAGTGCTGTTCGTCGACGGGGTGCGCCGCATCGACGCGATGGGCTGGGCTGGCTCGCCGGACGGCGCCGCGGCGGGTGAGCCAGCCGCCGCGGCCGACGGCCCGGACGGCACGCCGTCGCTGGGACTGTTCGCCTCGTACGCCGCGGGGGTGGTGCGCTGCCGACCCGGGCACGCCGAACTGGTCGACGCCCAGGTGCACCGGGGGCTGTTCAGCGGGGCCGACCCGGTGGACGACGTGGACACCTCCGCCGGGAGGTACGCCGGCATCCAGGTGGCGCTGCGCGCGGAGTCGCCGCCGATGCAGCAGCTCGGGGAGAAGGTCCAGGAGCGGATGCGGGCTACCGAGCTGGCCATGTCCCAGCGGGCGCGGGCCACCTGCGCGGACACCGACCTGCTCGTGGTGGACGGGCCGCTGCACAACCAGGTCCGGCTGCCGCGCACCCTCGGCTACGCGAAGACACACGCCACCCACTACCTGCCGGCCGAGCTGAACCGGCTGGTGGGCCGGCTCGCCGCCGGTCAACGCACCCCGGTCTTCGGCCTGCGCGACCGGTACTCCTGGTATCTGAAGCTGCCCGGCGGTTCCGGGGCACCGTGGGCCGGGGTGGTGCGCGTCGAGTGCTGGGCGGACCTGTCGGTGGATTCCTCGATCGACACGGCGATCGAGCTCGCCTCGGCCAGCCAGCCCACCCTGTGCCGCTATGCCTCCAGCGAGTACAAGGACGCCAGGGCGCCGCAGAACCTCTACCCGATCGCCGGTCTGGAGCGGGAGCTACGCCGCCGTCTCGGCGACCAGCGGCTACTGCACCGGGCGGTTCGCCGGGCCACCGCTGCCGGGGCAGCCTGACCGGCCGCCGCCGCGCGCCCTCCGGGTGAGCACGACCACTCGACGGGGCTGCGCTCTGCTCTTGTCCTCAACAGTAGGGTGGGCGAGTGACTGACATTTCCTTCAGCGACCGGGTGGCCATCGTGACCGGCGCGGGCGGCGGCCTGGGTCGCACCTACGCGCTCGACCTCGCCGCCCGGGGCGCGTCCGTGGTGGTCAACGACCTGGGTGGGGCCAAGGACGGTAGCGGTGGTGACGCCTCCGCCGCGCAGAAGGTCGTCGAGGAGATCGAGGCCAAGGGCGGCCGCGCCATCGCCTCGCACGACTCGGTGGGCACCCCGGAGGGCGGCCAGGCGATCGTCGACGCCGCGGTGAACGCCTTCGGCAAGGTCGACATCGTGATCAACAATGCCGGTATCCTGCGCGACCGCACGTTCGCCAAGCTGAGCGTGGACGACCTGGAGGCGGTGCTGACCGTGCACCTCAAGGGTGCGTTCTACGTCAGCCAGCCGGCGTTCCGGGTGATGAAGGAGAACGGTTACGGCCGGTTCGTCTTCACCTCGTCCAACGCCGGGGTCTTCGGCAACTTCGGCCAGTCCAACTACGGCGCGGCGAAGTCCGGCCTGGTCGGGCTGTCCAACGTGCTGGCCATCGAGGGCGCCAAGGCCAACATCAAGAGCAACGTGATCTGCCCGATGGCCGCCACCCGGATGACCGAGGACCTGCTCGGCCCGCTGGCCGACAGCCTGCAGCCGGAGTGCGTCGCCCCGATGGTCGTCTACCTGGTCAGCGAAGCCTGCGAGTACACCCATGAGGTGTTCTCAGCCGGCGGCAACCGGTTCGCCCGGGTGTTCACCGGCCTGGTTCCTGGCTGGTATGCCGGCAAGGATGCGGGGGTGACCGCCGAGGACATCGCCGCCAACATCGACCGGATCCGCGACGAGCAGGGCTACATCGTGCCGATGGCGGTCGCCGACGAGATCGGTGTCCTGAGCGAGGTGCTCAAGAGCGACCGCTGATCCGGCAGGTCGGCAGGCTTCGGCGGCTGGCGCGGCGCCGTCCGGCGACGGCTGGCGCGGTCGCCGTCCGGCGTGACCATCCGGTCGGGCCATCGTTGAGAGGGTGATCGGTCGGGACCGAGCGAACCGGGCATCGTCCGACGTCGGCCAAGTTGGGCACAGAGGGGGCGGCGTGCGTACCCTCACCGGGCAGGCGCAGGGATTCCCGGCTGGCGGCTCATCCGGCCCGCTCCGAATCCAGACGGCTCGGATCCACCAGTCGTTCCTGACCGCCGGCCGCATCGTGGTGATGACGGCCGCGGTCCTGCGCTACCTGGCCACCGACATCGCCCGGGGCAGGTTCCTGTACAAGGAGTTCGTCCAACAGGCCTGGTTCGTGGTCGGTGTCGCGGTGGTCCCGACACTGTTGGTGGCCATCCCTTTCGGTGTCATCATCTCGATCCAGATCGGCAGCCTGGCTCAGCAGGTCGGCGCCACCTCGTTCGTCGGCGCGGCCAACGGCCTCGGCGTGATCCGTCAGGGCGCGCCGATCGTGGTGGCTTTGCTGCTGGCCGGCGCGGTCGGCTCGGCGATCTGCAGCGATCTGGGCGCGCGCACCATCCGCGAGGAGATCGACGCCCTGGAGGTGCTGGGCATCCCGGCCATCCAGCGGTTGGTGGTGCCCAGGGTGGTGGCCACCGCGCTGGTGGCGATGCTGCTCTGCGGCGTGGTGGCGTTCGCCGGCGTCCTCACCGGGTTCCTGTTCAACCTGCTCGCCCAGGGCGGCACCCCGGGCAGCTACGTGGCCTCGTTCGCCGCCTTCGCCCAGCCGGCCGATCTCGTGCTGGCCGAGATCAAGTCCTTGGTGTTCGGGGTGATCGTCGCGCTGGTGGCCTGCTACAAGGGGCTCAACGCCAAGGGCGGGCCAAAAGGCGTTGCCGACGCGGTGAACGCCTCGGTGGTGCTGTCGGTGGTGCTGCTGTTCGCGGTGAATGTCATCGCCACCCAGATCTACGCGGTGCTGGTGCCGCCCCGGCTCGGATAGGCCGGGATCAGCCGTGGTCACCTCGTCGACCCGTCCACTGGTAGCTGCGGTCCGCCGGCCCTACTTCGCCCTGGCCGGGCTGGGCCACCAGGCCACGTTCGTCGTCCGGGCGTTCCGCTGCGTCCCGATGACCGTGCGCAACTACCCGGGTGAAGTGCTGCGGTTGCTCGGCGACATCTGCTGGGGCAGCGGGGCGCTGGTGGTCGGCGGCGGCACCATCGGGGTGATGGTGCTGCTCGCGCTGTTCACCGGGGCGTCGGTCGGTATCGAGGGCTTCAACGCACTGGACATCCTCGGGCTGGCGCCGCTGACCGGCTTCGTGTCCGCCTACGCGAACACCCGGGAGATCGCACCGCTGGTGGCCGCCGTCGCGTTCGCCGTGCAGGCCGGTTGCCGGTACACCGCGCAGCTGGGTGCGATGCGGATCTCCGAGGAGGTGGACGCGCTGGAGTCGATGGCGATCCAGCCGCTGCCGTTCCTGGTCACCACCCGGATACTGGCCGCGTTCATCGCCATCGTGCCGCTGTACACGATCGGCCTGGGCGCCAACTACCTGGCCACCGAACTGGTGCTGAGCGTCGGGTACGGCCAGTCCTCGGGCACCTACCAGCACTACTTCCACGAGTTCCTGGTGCCGATGGACATCGTGTGGTCGGTGGTCAAGGTGGTGGTGTTCGTGGTGGTCGCCACCCTGGTGCACTGCTACTTCGGCTACCACGCCGCCGGCGGGCCGCAGGGGGTCGGCGCGGCGTCCGGCTGGGCCATCCGCACGAGCATCATCGCCATCGTGCTGACCGACATGCTGATCACCATGGCGCTCTGGGGCTTCGACCCCGGCATCCGGATCTCGGGGTAGCGCATGCCTTACGTCGTCGATCTGAGCGGACGGGGACCCTCCACGGCCACCCTCGCGCGGCGTGGCGTGGTCGCCGTCGCGGTGCTGACCGCGCTGGTGGCCGCCATGCTGATGCGCTACCAGGGCTCGTTCGAGTCGGTGTTTCCGGCCACCGCGCTGGTGGACGACATCGGCGACGGCGTGCGGGCCGGCGCCGATGTCAAGTTGCGCGGCGCGCTGGTCGGGTCGGTCGGGGAGGTGCGGGTGCTGCCGAACCCGGGAGGCCTGCCGGGACACGAGGTGGCACTGCGGCTACGACCGGAGCTGGCCGAGGACATCCCGGCCGGGGTCACCGCCCGTATCGTGCCGACCAACGTGTTCGGGTCCCCGTCGGTGGAGCTGCTCGACCCGGCCCGACCGACCGGCGTGACGCTGGCCCGCAACGCGGTCATCCCCGGCGACCGCTCGTCGGAGACATTGCAGCTGCAGAGCGTGCTCGACCGTCTGGACCGGGTGCTGAGCGCGGTGGAACCGGCACGGTTGAACTCGGCGCTGACCAACATCGCACAGGCACTGCGGGGCCGCGGTGGGAAGATCGCCTCGATCATCGGCCGCGCGGACGCCTATGTGACCACGCTCAACGCGGAGACCGAGACCTTCACCGCCGACCTGGCGCTGCTGGGCGCCGATCTGCAGGCGCTGGCGGAAAGCTCGCCGGCGCTGCTGGACACGGTGGACAACGCGGTGGTGACCACCCGCACCTTCGTCGAGCAGCGCGATCAGCTGACCGCCGCCCTGACCGCCGCCACCGGGGTGGCCGGGGAGGTGGACGCGTTTCTCGACGAGTCCGGCGATCGGTTCGTCCGGCTGGCCGACAGCGGGCGGGGTGTGGTCCGCACGGTGGCCGGGAACGGCCCGGAGATCCCCCGTTCCCTGGAAAGCATCGGCGTCGGCGCCCGGAAGCTGAGCGTGGGTTTCGACCAGGACGCCGGAGGTCTGGAGCTGCTGTTCACGCTGACCCCGTTCGCCCCGTACACGGCGCGCGACTGCCCCCGTTATCCCGGGGCGTCCGGTCCGAACTGCGGTGATCCGGTCCCGCAGCCGGGCTCGTCACCGCCGTCGTTCCCCTTACCCCAGGCGCCGCCAGAGTCACCGGCGTTCGGCCCGCTCTCCCCGGAGGGGGAGCGGCGCCAGGGTGGCAAGCTGCCTCGGCCGCCGCGGAGTGGCCCGGAACGCTCGCCGGGAGTGCCCGACCTGCTCCCCGGCATGTTCGGCGGCGGTGGGCGATGAGTGTGCGCCGCGAACTGTTCCGGCTGATCGCCTTCGCCGTGGTGGCGGTGGGGTTGCTGTGGCTGTTGGCCTCGACGCTGCTGAACGTCGTCGCCGGCCCGACCCGGAGCTACCTGGCGGAGTTCACCGACGTGTCCGGGCTGAACGAAGGTGACAACGTGCGGATCGCCGGGGTCCGGGTAGGCCGGGTCGAGAACATGGAGCTGGTCGGCTCGCGGGCCGAGGTGACGTTGTCGGTGCGTGCCGACCAGCCGGTGTTCGAGAGCACCCGGGTGGTGATCCGATACCAGAACCTGATCGGTCAGCGTTTCGTGGCGTTGGTGCCGGGCCCCGGCGCGGCCCGCCCGCTGGATGACGGCGCCCGCATCCCGGCCGATCGCACCGAGCCGGCGTTCGACCTGTCGTCGCTGCTCAACGGCTTCGCACCGCTGTTCTCGGTGCTTCAGCCGGCTGACGTCAACCGGCTCTCGGAGACCATCGTGTCGGTGTTGCAGGGCTCGGATCCGCACATCGTCCCGCTGCTGGAAGAGACCACCCGGCTGACCAACTCGATCGCCGACCGGGACCGGATCATCGGGTCAGTGATCACCAACCTGAACGTGGTACTGGAGCAGTTGGCCGGCAAGGGGCCGCAGGCCGACGCGCTGATCGACCAGACGCGGCGGCTGGTCGACGGACTGAACGCGGACACCGAACGGATCTTCGGCTCGTTGCGGGAGGTGCGCGAGTTCACCGGCGGCGCGGCGGACCTGCTCGCCGACACCCGTCCGGACCTGCGCACCGACCTCCGCGCCGCACTCGAGGCCTCCGACGTCTTCGAGCAGCAGCTAGGTCCGCTCGGCGACACTCTGGACGGGCTCCCGCGGTTCCTGGCCGGCCTGGCCCGGATCACCCAGTACGGGTCGTGGGTCAACTTCTACGCCTGCGGGCTCAACTTCACCGAGCCCGGCGTGCCGGGCTCGTTCGGCACCCGCCCCGGCGATCCGCACACGGAGGTCTGTCGGTGAGAGAGCTCAGCGACCGACCATCCGCGAGCGGCAGCGACCGTGTGTCGCAGACGCGCGTGTCGCTCAGGGAGCGGGTGTCGAAGCCGTTGGACGAGCGCAACCCGTTCTGGCTGGGTGTCGTGGCCAGTGTGGTGGTGGTGGCCCTGATCCTGCTCACCATCGGGTTCGGCGAGCTCGGCCTGGGCCAGGCCCGCTACACCGCCGAGTTCGCCCAGGCCGGCGACCTGCGCCCGGGGGACGAGGCCCGGGTGGCCGGCATGCCGGTGGGTGAGGTGACCGGCGTCGAGCTCGCGGGCGATCGGGTGCTGGCCCGATTCCGGGTGGACCGGGAGGTGGAACTGGGCTCGGAGACGAGTGCCTCGATCAAGCTGGCCACCCTGCTCGGCGGGCGCTACCTGGAGCTGCGTCCGGCCGGTGCCGGTGAGCTCGGCGACGACCGGATCCCGCTGAGCCGCACCAGCGTGCCCTACGACCTGCAGGCGGTTCTGCAGACCGGCACCCCGCTGCTCGAGGAGCTGGACCCGGTGGCCTTCCGGCAGGCTCTGCGCACGGTCGCGGACAGCTTGCGCGGGGACGGCCCGAAGATCGGCGCCGCGCTGGACGGGCTGTCCCAGGTGTCCGGGGTGATCACCACCCGGCGGGACCAGATCGCCCGGCTGATCGCGAACGCCGACGCGGTGACCACGCTGTTGAACGAACGCAGCGGCGAGCTGTTCGCCCTGCTCGGGCAGTCCGACGCACTGCTCACCGAGCTGCTGCGCCGCCGGGACCTGGTGCGCGCAGTGCTCACCGACCTGGCCGCCTTCACCGGTGAGCTGCGCGCGGCGTTGGCGGAGAACGAGTCCCGGATCGGTCCGCTGCTGGACAACGCCGAGCAACTGACCGGGGTGCTGCGCGCCCAGGACGACGCGGTGGACCGGGCGCTGGAGCTGCTCGCCCCCGCCGGTCGGTACCTGAACAACTCCCTGGGCAACGGGCCGTACCTGGAGGTCTACCTGCCGTACTCGCTGGTGCCGGACAACGTGCTGTGTCGCGCCGGCGCGGTGAAGGGGTGCAGATGAGGGCGCTTTGGCCGACCCGGTCGGCCACCCTGGCCGTCGCGCTGGTGGCCGTCTGGCTGACCACCGGTTGCTCGGTGCTGTCCGGAGACCAGTTGCGGGTCACCGCCGTGTTCACCGACTCCATCGGGCTCTACGTGGGCAACGACGTCTCGGTGCTGGGCATACCGGTCGGCGAGGTCACCGCGATCCGTCCCGAGGGCACCCGGGTGATCGTGGAGCTGGCGGTCGACCGGGACACGCCCATCCCGGCCGATGTCGGCGCGGTCACCGTCTCACCCTCGGTGGTCACCGACCGGCGGGTCGAGCTCACCCCGGTGTACCGGGGCGGTGCCCGGTTGCGCGACGGCGACCGGATCCCGATGGAACGCACCCGTACACCGGTGGAGATCGACCGGGTGTTCGCCGCCGCCGACCGGCTGGCCGGTGAGTTGAACAAGGTGATGGACTCCGGCGGACGGTCGGCGCTGGCCGACGCGCTGGACGTCAGCTCCCGGGAGTTCGCCGGCAACGGCGCCAAGCTGCGCGAGGCCACCCGGGCCCTGGCCGGCATGGTGGGGGTCGGCGCCGACAACCGCGACCAGCTCGTCGCGCTGATCCGCCACGTGGACCAGCTGACCCGGGTCGCCGCCGACAACGACGCCACGATCCGGTCGTTCTCGGCCAACCTGACCGACGCGGTCGCGCTCGCCGACCAACAGGGCCCGAACCTGGTGGACGCGCTCGAGGATCTCACCGACCTGCTGGCGCGCGCGGACCAGCTCATCACCGACAACCGGGACGAGGGCGAGCGCACCCTCAGCAGCCTGCGGCTCACCGCGCGGACGTTGCAGGGGCGGACCCGGGAGCTGGCCGAGTCGGCCGACGTGCTGCCCACCGCGTTCCGCAACCTGGCCGGCATCGTCGATCCGGAGCTGCGCCGGGCGCGGGTCCACGTGTCGTTGGAACAGCCGACCCTGGACACCCAGCTGCTGGCCGGGATCTGCCGTGACCGAATGCCGGCGCTGTGCGCACCCGGCCCGGACGGCCGGATGAACACGCAGGCCGGTCTCGCGGCATTGTTGCTGGGCGGGCCCCGGTGAGCCCGCTGCCCGTTCGGCGCGGCGGTTGGCGCCTGGTCGCGATCGCACTGTCGGCCGGGCTGTGCACCGGGTGCGGGGTGAGCGCCGCGGACCTGCCGTTGCCCGCGGCGGGCATCGGTGGGCCGAGCTACCGGCTCAGCGCGGTGTTCGACGATGCGCTGAACCTGCCGGACGGGGCGAGCGTGACGCTCAACGGCGACCGGATCGGGCGGGTCCAGGAGATCAGTACCCAGAACTACACCGCGCGCGTCGACATGGCGCTGCGCCAGGACGTCACCCTCCCGGCAGGCAGCACGGCCGAGCTGCGCCAGGCCACCCCGCTCGGCGAGGTGTTCGTCGCGCTGCACCCGCCGGAGCGTCCGGTCCCGGGTGCGGCGTTGCGCGACGGCGACGTCATCGCGCTGGCCGACACCTCCGCGTCGGCCACCGTGGAGGATCTGCTCACCTCGTTGTCGGCGTTGGTCAATGGCGGCGGGCTGGCACAGGTACAGACCATCGTCGAGGAGCTGAACGCGGCCACCGACGGCCGGGCGGCCCAGATCGCGCACCTGCTCGACCAGACCGGCGACACGCTGGCCACGCTGAACGCCCGCACCGCCGACGTCGACCGGGTGCTGGCCGCATCGGAGCGGCTGACGTTGCTGCTGCGGGAGCGCCGAGGCACCGTCGACGTGGCGTTCGACGAGCTGACCCCTGGCATCCGCGAGCTGGCCGACCGCACCGACCGGTTCACTCGGGCACTGTCGGCGGCCGGCGACGTCAGCGACCACGCCGACCAGCTGGTTCGTCGCTCGGAGGACGATGTCCGGGCGATCGCCCGCGACCTCGGGCCGGTGCTGCGGGGCTTCGCGGACACCCGGCCGTTGCTGGGCACCTCGCTGCGCGACATCCTCACCTTCGGCGAGATCTTCGAGCAGCTCACCCGGGGGGAGTCGGCCTCCGCCCAAGGCGCGGTCTCGCCGTTCCCGCTGATCTCGGTACCGCGAACGGGTGACCGCCCACCAGGCCCGGACGACTTCGTGGACGGCCAGCAGTCGTTCGCCCAACACCTGCAGAACCAGGTCAGCACCCGGGGCGGCACTCGGTGACCGACGTACTGACCGCCCGCTCGGCGCGAACTCTGCTGGCTATCGCGGCGCTGTTCGCGGTGGGATTGAGCTACCTGCTGATCGGCGTGGCCCGGATCGATCCGTTCAGCAGTCCGATGCAGATGACGGTGCACCTGACCCGTTCCGGCGGGCTGCTGGAGACCTCTCAGGTCAGCTACCGGGGCCACCAGGTCGGCCGGGTCCGGTCGATCCGCCTGGGCCCCGACGGCGTGCGGGTGACCATCGGGGTGACGGAGGGCACCAGGATCCCGGTCGACACCGAGGTGGTGGTGGCCAGCCTGTCCGCCGCGGGTGAGCAGTACCTCGACTTCCGGCCGCGCACCGACGGTGGGCCGTTCCTGGCCGACGGCGCGGTGGTGCAGGAGCCGGCCACCCGCACCCCGGTGCCGTTCTCCCAGGTCATCTCGCAGATCACCAGGCTGGCGGAGCAGGTCGATCCGGTGCAGGTCGCCGCGGTGGTAGCGGAGATGGAGCGGGCTTTCGGCGGCGCCGCCCCGGATATCCAGCGGGTGATCGACGGCGGCGACCTCCTGCTCGCCGGCCTGGAGGAGTCGCTGCCGAACACGGTGGGTGCGTTGCGCAACGGCCGGGTGGTGCTGGACGCCGCGTACGACCTGCGGGGCGATCTCGCCGATTTCTCCGGCAACGCGCGCAGTCTCAGCGGCACCCTGCGGGATGCCGATCCCACCGTGCGTGAGCTGCTCACCGACAGTCCGGAGTCGCTGGCGCTGATCCAGGACGTGGTGCGGGAGAACGGCCCCTCCGTCGCCGCGCTGCTCGGCGATCTGGGCACGACCACCGACGTGGTGGCGTTGCGGCTGCCCGCGCTCGGGGAGTTCCTGCCGGGCCTGTCGTTGCTGGGACCGGCCGGAACCGCCGCGCTGCGCGGCACCAAGATCGCCACGCTGGTCGACACCTACCCCCGGCCCACCTGCGACTACGGCACGCCGCGGCGGGCACCGACCATCGGCGGCAGCCCCGCGCCCCGGATCAACCTGTTCTGCGAGCAGACCGGACCTCGATCGCAGCAACGCGGGTCGGCCAACGTGCCCCGCCCGCGCGGCGACGACGGCGCCGGTCCTCGGCCAGGGGCGGACCCAGAGCAGCGGGCCCGGGCGCCGAAGGACAATGGTGGGTGATGACGACCAACGACGACACCGGCGCACCCGACAGCCCCGTGCCACCGGCACCGACCGCCGCCGGACCGGCACCGACCGCCGGGCCGGCTCCGACCGCCGGGCCGGCACCGACCGCCGGGCCGGCTCCGACCGCCGGGCCGGCTCCGACCGCCGGACCGGCTCCGACCGCCGGACCGGCCGGGCCGGCTCCGACCGCCGGACCCGCCGGACGTCGGCCCGGTCGAACGGTGGTGCTGCTGGCGGTGCTGCTGGTGCTCGCGCTCGGCGTGGCGGCCACGCTGGGCGTGCTGCGGATCCGGGGCGGAGCCGACGAGCGGGCCGCCACCGAGGCACTGGCCACCGCGCGGGCCTACGCGGTGACCGTGACCAGCTACCGGTACCAGGATTTGGACCGCAACTTCGCCGATGTGCTGGACGGGGCGACCGGGGACTTCAAGAACCAGTACGCCGGCGCCAGCCAGACCCTGCGTCAGCTGATCAGTGACGCGAAGGCCAGCTCGACCGGGACCGTGCTGGACGCCGCGGTGCGCTCCGCGAGCGCCGACGAGGTGGTGGTGCTGCTGTTCGTCGACCAGGTCATCACCAACGCGACCACTCCGCAGCCGAGGCTGGACCGCAACCGGCTGGTGATGACCCTGACGCCGCACGACGGTCGGTGGCTGGTCGGCTCGCTGGAGCTACTGTGATCACCGACCCCGACGGCCCGGCCCGGGTGCGGGCGTTGCTGGACCGCACCCGTCTCGACCGCGAGCCCGACGACTCCGCCGGCTACCTGGACCTGCTGCCGCCGGACTCCGGTCAGCCCCGCACGTTGGCCCAGGCAGCGATGCACAGCGGCCTGCTCGCCTCGGTCTACCAGCGCTGGTGGCGCCCGACCTTCACCGCCGCGCTCGGGCTGGGCTCGATGGACGCCGAGCGGATCAGCGCGCTCGGCGCGTTGGAGCTGGCCGGCGAGCAGCGGGTGCTCGATGTCGCGTGCGGCCCGGGCAACTTCACCCGGTACTTCGCCGACGCGCTGACCGGCGATGGCGTCGCGGTCGGGCTGGATGCCTCGGCGCCGATGCTGGCCCGGGCGGTACGGGACAACGCGGTGCCTCGAGCCGGCTACCTCCGGGCGGACGCCCGGCGGCTGCCGTTCGCGGACGCCAGCTTCGACGCGGTGTGCTGTTACGCCGCGCTGTACCTGGTACCCGAGCCGTTCGCCGTGCTCGCGGAGTTGCTGAGGGTCCTCGGGCCGGGTGGCCGGATCGCGCTGATGACCAGCTACCGGGGCGACCGGGAGCCGCTGCGCACCGCTCAGACCGCCGCCGGGTGGGCGGCCGGGTTGCGGATGTTCGACCGCGACGCGGTCACCGGCGTGCTCCGCTCGCACGGTCTGGTCGACGTGCGCCAGCGGGTGACCCGGCTCGCCCAGTCCGTCGCCGCCCGTCGTCCCTGACCGCGCGCCCTCAGAACGTCACCAGCGGGTCACCGACGAAGTCGGCGATGAAGTTCGCGAAGAAGAAGCCGAAGAAGAGGAAGTTCAGCAACAGGATCACGTGGTGCCACCAGCGCGGGCGGGCGGCCTTCGGCAGCCGGCTGTTCAAGTACATCAGCAGGAACGGAAAGATCAACGCTCCCAGGTTGGACATGTTCGCCGACCACTGCACCAGCGCGACCGGCAGCGCCAGATGCAGGATGACCCCGATCACCGCCAGCAACGCGAGCATGAACGGGTAGTAGAACCGGCGCGGGTCGCCGTCGATCAGCCGGCGCAGTCGAGGGCTGTTGGCGTGCGCGGCGTCGGTGACCACCCGGACCATCGCCTCGAAGATGCCCAGCTGCGTGGAGAACAGGATCAGCACACCCATCACCAGCAGCAGGTAGAACATTCCGGGGCCGTACTCCGGGCGCAGCGCGTTCGCCACGAAGGTCGGCACGCTCGCGGTGGTCGGCTGGGTGCCGGAGAGCGCGACGGCGTGCGACATCAGGACGGTCGGCAGCAGCATGCCGAGCATCGCGCCGACGAAGAAGACGCCCCACATGTCCACCATCAACAGCCGGTACCAGCGTCGCCACAGGCCCGCGTTCTTCTCGTCGTCCGGGAAGGTCACCCCGACGTCGAGCACCTCCCGCCGCTCGCCGCGCATGCCGGACAGGTAGCCGGCGCGGTGGCCCATGCCGTAGCCCTTGTCCCGGTAGTGACCCATCACATACCAGTTCAACCCGGAGGCCAGGGCGGTGAACCCGGCCAGCGCGCCGAGCTGGGTGGCCGAGATGCCCGCCGGTGGCGCGGCCGGGGTGACGAAACCCCGGATGCCCTCCCACCACACGCTCCACGGCACGACGATCAGGTCGATGACCACCAGCGCCGCCAGGATGCTGCCGACCATCACCCAGTTCGACAGCTCCAGGGCCCGGCTGATCTTCCGGGCGGCGGCGCAGATCACGAACACCACGGCCAGCAACCCGATCGCATACCAACGGGTCTCCTGCGCCTCGGCGGCCGTCGCCACCCGGCCGTTCACCAGAGCGAACATGCCTTGACCGGCCGACGCGGCCCAGCCTCCCGCGATGAACGCGAAGATCACCAGGAAGACCGCCAGCGGCACCCACAGCAGCCGTCCCGGCGGCACCCGTCCCCAGCCGACGACCGGCACCTCGCCGGTGGCCATCACGTACCGGGCGCACTCCACGTTGTAGAACGTCTGCAGCAGCGCGGATACCACGATGACCCAACCGACCCCGACGAAGCCGTACTGGCCGACCGCCTGCGGGCCGAGCAGCCATTCACCGCTGCCGATCGAGATGCCCAGCGCGATCAGGCTGGGCCCGATGACGAACGCGATAATCTGCCTGGGTCCGATCCGCCGGACCTTGAACACCTCCTCCGGCGTCGGTAGGTCGGCGACCGCGAGATCGGGCCTGCTGACCCCCAGCGGAGCGGTGGAACGGGCGGACACCTCGGTCATCTCGGCCTCCCCGTCGAGACACTGATGGACGTTCGTGCCGATCAGGATGCGCTCGACCGAGTGTGATCGCAATCACAGGCGACTCGAAGTCGACGGTCCACTCGATCAGTGGAGCGAGCGCGGCGGTGGTGCGTCGCATCACCTCCGGCACGTCGCCGACCATCTAGGAGCCGAGCAGGTCACGGAGCAGTATCGTCGCAACGTAGTGAGGTGGCGGCTACTGATCGGACCCGATCCCCGAGTCGTGGGCGGGCGCGCCGAAGCATGAGGGGACTGGGACATGCGGAACATCGACGGTCGGGTCGCGGTGATCACCGGGGCCGGTTCGGGCATCGGCCGCGCGCTCGCGCTGGAGCTCGCCGGCCGGGGAGCCAGGCTGGCGGTGTCCGACGTCAACCCGGTCGCGGCCGCGGACACGGCGACGAGCTGCGAGAAGCTCGGCGTCCAGGCGAAGGGCTACGCGCTCGACGTGGCCGACCGGGCCGCGGTGACCGCGCACGCCGAGGAGGTGCTCGCCGACTTCGGCGGGGCGAACCTGGTGGTCAACAACGCCGGGGTCGCGCTGATGGCCACCGTCGAGGAGATGAGCTACGAGGACCTCGACTGGATCGTCGGGGTCAACTTCTGGGGCGTGGTGCACGGTACCAAGGCGTTCCTTCCCCATCTGATCGCCTCCGGGGACGGGCACCTGGTCAACGTGTCCAGCGTGTTCGGTCTGGTGGGGGTACCCACCCAGAGCGCGTACAACGCCACCAAGTTCGCGGTGCGCGGGTTCACCGAGTCGTTGCGCCAGGAGATGCGGATCGAGGGACGCCCGGTCGGGGTGAGCTGTGTGCACCCGGGCGGGATCCGCACCAACATCGCCCGCGACGCACGCGGCGGGGCGAACCGAACCGCGGACCGGAAGGCCGCAGACTTCGCCAAGATCGCCCGGACCACGCCCGAGTCGGCCGCGAAGACCATCGTTCGCGGGGTCCAGCGCAACAGTGCCCGGATCCTGATCGGTGCCGACGCCTACGTCATCGATGCGGCTCCGAGGGTGTTCGGTTCGGGCTACCAGTCGCTCAACGTGGCCGGGGTAAAGATCGCCAAACGCTTCGGAGTGGATCTCTGACCGTCGCGGGTCACGGTCGGTCACGCCGGCCGGCCTGGCGGGCTGTAACGATCCGCTCCGTAGTCCGTTCATATCAGCATGTTCATTCGATCGCTGCAGCCGATACGCGCCGCCGGACGATCCCGGCCTGGTATCAAGTCACCATGAGCGCGGTGGCGATCAGGTGGGCGGCTTCGGTGGCCGTCCTGGTCCTCACCATGGGGGCCTGTTCATCGGCGGTGCCGCCGCCTCCGGCTCCGGAGATCCCGGCTGCCGCGCCGGGTGGTTACACCCGGACGATCTCCCTGGCCACCGACTCCGGGCAACGCACCGCGATCGTGCACCGCCCTGCAGGGCTGCGCGCGGGGATGCCGCTGGTCGTGGTGCTGCACGGCGCGTTCGGCAGCGGCGAGCACACCCGCGCCGCCACCGGGTGGGACGCGCTGGCCGATCGTGAGGGCTTCATGGTGGCCTACCCCAACGGCCACGGGCGCACCTGGAACGCCGGCAAGTGCTGCGGCCCGGCGTTCAACCACAAGGTCGACGACGTCGAGTACCTGCACCGGCTGACCCAGCATTTGGCGCAGACCGAGGGGGTCGACCGTGAGCGGGTGTACGCGGTCGGCATGTCCAACGGCGCGATGATGGCCTACGCCTGGGCCTGCCGCCGCCCGGAGGACCTGGCCGGCATCGGTCCGGTCGCCGGCGCCATGGTGTCGGACTGCCAGCCGAAGTCCCCGGTGAACGTGGTGGCCGTGCACGGCACCGCGGACCGCAACGTGCCGATCTCCGGCGGCGTCGGCCCGCGAAGTGTCACCCGGTACAACTACCCGTCGCTGGCGTCCTCGCTCACCCCCTTCGTCAACGCCGACCGGTGCACCCCGGCGCCCAAGCGCAACGACCGCGCGCCGTTGCACGTCAGCACGTTCAACTGTGTCTCCGGCGCCGGGGTGACCGTCGCGGTGATCGACGGGTTGGGGCACGAGTGGCCGGGAGCCCGCCCGAGTGATCCTGTCCGCAAGCTGATCAGGGACAAAGTCTCGTCGGCCCCCCTGGACGCCACCACGTTCCTGTGGTCCCACCTGCGGGTCGCCTCGGCGATCAGCTGACCCGTCCCGTGTCGGCTTTGCCGCAGGTCGCCGTGCAGGGCCATGATCTCGGTATGGCTTCCGAAACCGGGTTGGACTCCGCGAGCTCCGGGACGGCGCTTCCGCTGGCCGGCATGCGGGTCGTGGAGGTGTCGTCGTTCGTGGCGGCTCCGCTGGGTGGGATGACGTTGGCCCAGCTGGGTGCGGAGGTCATCCGGGTCGACCCGATCGGCGGGGCGCCGGACAATCACCGCTGGCCGCTTGCCGAGTCCGGGACCAGCCTGTACTGGGCCGGGCTGAACAAGGGCAAGAAGTCGGTCACCGCCGACCTCCGCTCCCCGGAAGGCCAGCAACTGGTCACCCGGCTGGTCACCGAGTCCGGCCCGGACGGCGGCATCGTGCTCACGAACTCGGTCGGGCGGACCTGGCTGGAGTACGACCAGCTGCGCGAGCACCGCCCGGACCTGGTGCACGTGCAGATCGAGGGCCACCACGATGGCACTCCCGCGGTCGACTACACGGTCAACGCCGCCGTCGGGTTCCCGATGGTCACCGGTCCGGAGGGACATGCCGACCCGGTCAACCACGTGTTGCCGGCCTGGGACATCGCCTGCGGGCTCTACGCCGCGCTGGGCATCCTCAGCGCCGACCGCCGCCGCCGGATGACCGGTGCGGGGCAGCGGATGAGCGTCGCGCTCTACGACGTCGCGCTGGCGATGGCCGGCAACCTGGGGTTCCTGGCCGAGGCGCAGGTCAACAAGGTGGTCCGCAAGCGGCTGGGCAACTACCTCTACGGCGGGTTCGCCCGGGACTTCGCCACCCGCGACGGCGGCCGGGTGATGGTCTGCGCGCTGACCAGGCGACACTGGATCGACCTGCTCGCGGTGACCGAGCTCACCGAGGTGGTGCGGGCCCTGGAGCAGAGCCTCGGCGCCGACTTCAGCCTCGAGGACGACCGGTTCGAGTACCGCGAGGTGCTGGCCGGGCTGTTCACCCGCTGGTTCGCCCGCCAGGGCCTGGCGGCCGTCCAGGCCAAGCTCAGCGGCACCCAGCTGCTGTGGTCGACCTACAACACCTTCACCGACCTGGTGGCCGACGACCTGATGGCGGCCAACCCGATGATGGCCGAGATCGACCAGCCGGGTGTCGGCAGGCACCTGGCACCGGGGCTGCCGATGGCGCTCGGGGTGGGCCCGCGCGGACCGGTCGGCCGGGCCCCGGTGCTCGGCGAGCACACCGCCGAGGTGCTCGGCGACCGGCTGAGACTGTCCGCGGCGCAGGTCGCCGACCTCAGGGCCAGGGGCGTGGTCGCCTGAGTCCGCGAGTCCAATGAGCACCCTCATTGGACCTCGCCGGCGTCCGGGCAGGAGGAATGAGTTGCCCTGTGTCAAGCCGCAGCCGGTTGATCTTGGTTGAGGATGCGTTGGAGGGCGCGGTGTCTGGCGGGGTCGTAGGGGGTGTTGGTGGTCCAGCATGCCCAGATGATGTGGGCCCAGGCGCGGGCCAGGACGCGGACGGCGTGGGGGTGGTCGTGTCCGCGGTCGCGGGCTCGTTGGTAGAGGTCGGCGGCCCAGGGGTTGGCGTGACGGCTGTCGCCGGCGAAGTCGCAGAGGGCGTCGCGGAGTTGCTTGTCCGCGCCCCAGCGGAACGTGACGGCTTTGATCTTGCCGGATTGGCGGGTGGAGGGGGCGACGCCGGCGAGGCAGGCCAGGGAGTCGGCGGTGGGGAACCGGCCGCGGGCGTCGCCGATCTCGGCGAGCAGGCGGGCGGCGCGTACCTGCCCGGAGCGGGGCAGGCTGGTGAAGATCTCCGCGTCGGGGTGGCGCTGAAGTTGTTCGCTGATCTGGGTGGCGAGGGCCTCGATCTGGGTGTTGAGGGTGCGCAGGGTGGAGACGAACGCGGCGGTCACCGCGCCGGCGGCGGCGCCGGACGGGCCGGTGCTGCCCCCGGGGGCGGCGGTGAGCCGATCGTGCAGGGTCTGGGCGGGGGTGCGGCCGCTGTAGCCGATCGAGGACAGCCAGGCCGACCAGCGCTTGACCGAGAGCCATGCGGCGCGCTCGGCGGTGGGGAAGCGCTCCAGGAAGCTCAGGCTGACGCCCGAGTCGATGTCGGCGAACAGCCCGACCGCGCCGGGGAAGCAGATCTGCAGGTGGGCGCGCAGTTGGTTGGCCACCGCGACCCGGTGGGTGACGAGGTCTTTGCGGGCGCGGGTGAGCTGGCGCAGCGCGGTGGTGGCCGGTTCGTCGACCAGCAGGGGGCGCAGCCGTCGCCGGTCGGTGCGCACGACATCGGCCAGGACGTAGGCGTCGAACCGGTCGTCCTTGTTGCCCGCCGAGCCGTAGCGGCTACGCAGGTTCTTCAGCTGGCCCGGTGGGATGACGAACACGACCAGACCCGCCGCGCGCAGGGCATCGACGATCGGTCCGTCGGGGCGTTCTATGCCGACCTCGACCACCTCGGCGGCCAGCAGCCGCTGGACCAGGGTGCGCAGCCCGGCCGCGTTATGAGCGACCGAGAACCGAGCGGTCTGCTCGCCGTCATGATCGACGAGCGAGACCGCATGATCCTCGCTGGCCCAGTCCACCCCGGCGGTGGGTCGCGGCGGGGTGGGTACATCGGTGACACTCATCGTTGTCTCCTCGCTGTTGGCGCAGTGGGAAGACACCCGGTGGTCCCGGGACGCGGCAGCCGGTCGCTCACTGATCGGCACTCGATGGTGCACAGCCCTGTAGCCAGTCGGCGCGTCCTGGGCCACCGGACCTCGCGGAACTCATTCTGGACTTCGGGGGTCGAGCGAGCGGGGCGATGGCCCGGTGGGGACCTCAGGTGCGCCCGAATCCTGGATCAACAACCAGGCTCGGACACGAGGAGGGTGCACCAGTGAGCGACGGGCAGGCGCGACGACTGTGACAACGACGGTGGCTTGGCAGATCGTGCTCGCCGTGCTGCTTGTGCCGCTCGCCGGGCTGTTCGCCGCGGCCGATGCCTCGCTCGGCACGGTGTCGCGGGCCCGGGTGGAGGCGTTGGTGCGGGCCGGGCGCACCGGCTCGCGGCAGCTCGCCGCCGTGGTCGCCGACCGGCCGCGATACGTCAACCTGCTGATTCTGTTGCGGCTGGCCTGCGAGACGGTGGCCACGGTGCTGGCCACGATCGTCGCCGTGCAGCTGATCAGCCCGGTGTGGCTGGGCGCGGTCACCGCGGGGGTGGCCATGGTGGTCGTGGACTACGTGCTGATCGGGGTCGGACCACGCACCATCGGCCGCCAGCATCCCTACGGCATCGGGTTGCTGCTGGCCGCGCCGGTGCGCGCGCTGGCCACCCTGCTGGGCCCGCTCACCCGGCTGCTGATCCTGGTCGGCAACGCCATCACCCCCGGCCGGGGCTTCCGCGAAGGACCGTTCTCCTCCGAGGTGGAGCTGCGCGAGCTGGTCGACATGGCCGGCGCGCGCGGGGTGGTCGAGGAGGACGAACGCCAGATGATCCACTCGGTGTTCGAGCTGGGCGACACCCCCACCCGGGACGTCATGGTGCCCCGCACCGACGTCGTCTGGATCGAGCGCGGCCGAAGCGTGCGCGACGGGTTGACCCTCGCGCTGCGCAGCGGGTACTCCCGGATCCCGGTGCTGGGCGAGAGCGTCGACGACGTGATCGGCGTGGCGTACCTGAAGGATCTCGCGGTCAGCGTGCAGAACGGCGATCCCGACGTCGCGGTCGCCGAGGTGATGCGCCCGCCGATCTTCGTGCCGGACTCCAAGCCGGTGGACGACCTGCTCAAGGAGATGCAGCGCAGCCGCTACCACATGGCGATCGTGGTCGACGAGTACGGCGGCACCGCCGGGGTGATCACCATCGAGGACATCCTGGAGGAGATCGTCGGCGAGATCACCGACGAGTACGACAGCGAGGAGATCCCGCCGGTGCAGCAGGTCGACGAGCACACCGTCCGGGTCGCCGCCCGGCTTCCGGTGTCCGACCTCGGGGAGCTGTTCGGAGTCAACATCGACGCCGAGCTGGCCACCGCCGACGTCGACACCGTGGGCGGGCTGGTCGCCCAGCGGCTGGGCCGGGTACCGCTGCCGGGAGCCCGGGCCGACGTGGCCGGCCTGCGACTGCTCGCCGAGGGCGGCAAGGACGCCCGCGGCCGGATCCGGATCACCACCGTGCTGGTCCACCCGCTGGAGCGGCCCGAGCACGATCCGGCCGTCGACGGCGCGCAGCCCCGCGAGGCCGCCCGGTGACCGGTACCCCCCGGCACGACGTGGTGGTGGTCGGCGCCGGCATCGTCGGGCTGGCCACCGCGCTGCAGCTGCGCGGTCGTGGGCTCACGGTCGCGGTCCTGGACGCCGAGCACACCGTCGCCGCCCACCAGACCGGGCACAACTCCAACGTCATCCACTCGGGGCTGTACTACCGCCCGGGCAGCGACAAGGCGCGGCTCGCGGTGGCCGGCCGGGACGAGACGGTCGCCTTCTGCCGCAGGTACGACCTGCCGCACCGGGTCGGTGGCAAGCTGGTGGTGGCCTGCGAACCCGAGGAGCTGCCCCGGCTGGCCGAACTGGCCCGGCGCGGGCTGGCCAACGGGGTGGAGTGCCACGAGCTCGGGCCCGCCGAGGTGCGCCGGCACGAACCGGCCGTCCGCGCGCTGGCCGCGCTGCACGTGCCCGGCACCGGGGTCTGCGACTTCCGCGCCATCGCGGCGAAGCTGGCCGAGCTGCTGGTCGCCCGCGGTGGCGAGCTGCACCTGGGCCGCGCGGTGCGGCGGCTGACCCGGCGACGTTCCGACGTGGTGGTGCACACCGACCGCGGTGACCTGCTCGGCGCGGCCGCGGTGGCCTGCGCCGGGCTGCGCGGTGACGAGCTGGCGCGCCGCTCGGGATGTGAACCGGGGGTGCGGATCGTGCCGTTCCGCGGCGAGTACGCCGGGCTGCGCGGCGCGGCGGCCGGGCTGGTCCGCGAGCTGGTGTATCCGGTGCCCGACCCGGCGTTGCCGTTCCTCGGGGTGCACGCCACCCGCGGGGTGGACGGGTCGGTGCACGTCGGGCCGAACGCGGTCCTCGCGCTGGCCCGCGAGGGGTACCGGTGGTCGATCGTGCGCCCGCGTGAGCTGGCGGCCACGTTGGCCTACCCGGGCCTGCGCCGGCTGGCCGGGCGGCACTGGCGGCACGGGATCGCCGAGGTGCACGGCTCGCTGTCCCGGGAGGCACTCGCCGCCCGGGTGCGCCGGATGCTGCCCGACGTGCGCGCCGCCGACCTGGAACCGGCCGGGGCCGGGGTGCGGGCCCAGGCGGTGCGCCCGGACGGGGGGCTGGTGGACGACTTCCTCTTCGTCACCGATGGTGCCGGCACCATCGGTGACGGCACTGACCGTAAGGCCGACCGTAACGCCGACGACCACGCTGGAGAGGCCGGGCCGACCGTGCTGCACGTGCTGAACGCGCCGTCACCGGCGGCCACCGCCGCGTTGCCGATCGGGCGCGAGATCGCCGCCCGGCTGACCGGCGAGCACCGGGTGGCGGCGTCCCGGTGAGCAACCAGATGCCGAAGCCCGAGCACCGGTCCGGGTTCGCCTGCTTCGTCGGTCGGCCCAACGCCGGCAAGTCGACGCTGACCAACGCGTTGATCGGCTCGAAGGTGGCCATCACCTCCAGCCGGCCGCAGACCACCCGGCATGCGATCCGGGGCATCCTGCACCGCCCGGACGCGCAGCTGATCGTGATCGACACCCCCGGGCTGCACAAGCCGCGCACCCTGCTGGGTCGGCGGCTCAACGATGTCGTCCGGGAGACCTGGGCCGAGGTCGACGTGATCGGGTTCTGCGTGCCGGCGGACGCCCCGGTCGGTCGCGGCGACGAGTTCATCGTCAACGAGCTGCGCACGGTGGCCAGGCGCACCCCGGTGCTGGGCATCGTCACCAAGACCGACGTGGCGCCGCCGGAGCAGGTCGCCGAGCGGTTGACCGAGGTCAGCAAGCTGATGGACTTCGTCGAGGTGGCGCCCTGTTCGGCGGTCGACGGGTTCCAGGTGGGGCTGGTGGCCGACCTGCTGGTGGATCGGCTGCCGGAGGGTCCGCCGCTCTACCCGGACGGTGAGCTGACCGACGAGCCGGAGAGCACTCTGGTCGCCGAGCTGATCCGGGAGGCCGCGCTGGAAGGGGTCCGCGACGAGCTGCCGCACTCGTTGGCCGTGCTGGTCGAGGAGATGATCCCGCGTACGGGGCGCTCGGGAAACGCGCCAGACATCGTCGATGTGCACGCGATCCTCTACGTGGAGCGCAACAGCCAGAAGGGCATCATCATCGGCAAGGGCGGTGCCCGGCTCAAGGAGGTCGGCACGGCGGCCCGCCGACAGATCGAGGCGCTTTTGGGTACCAAGGTGTTCCTGGAGTTGCACGTCAAGGTGGCCAAGGACTGGCAGCGCGACCCGAAGCAGCTGCGCAAGCTCGGATTCTGAACCGGTCGCGCGGCGCATGCGGTCGGCTCAGCTCGGTTGCGGTGTGCTACCGAGCGTGCCGGGAGATGACCGGCGCTTCCCCACCGACGGTGGCGGCGGCATCGTTGCGAGCGGCCGCGAGCGAGCGCTCAGCCGCGCGCAGCGACGCGACGCCGTCCCACTGGCGACTTCGTGTCCGTCCGGCTACCGCGGGTGGCGGCGCGGGGTCGCCCGCGGTGGGGGCACCCGGTCGTAGGATCGGTCGGTGGTGCTGTGGCGGGATACCGGTGTGGTGCTGCGGGTGCACAAGCTGGGTGAGGCGGACCGGATCGCCACCCTGCTCACCCGCCGCCACGGCAAGGTGCGCGCCGTGGCCAAGGGTGTGCGCCGCACGAAGAGCCGCTGGGGCGCGCGGCTCGAGCCGTTCAACCACGTCGACGTGCAGTGCTGGACCGGGCAGTCACACCGGAACGGCCTCGACGTGGTCACCCAGGCGCAGACCGTCGATGCGTTCGGCGCCGGGCTGGTCGGGGACTACCCGCGCTACACCGCCGGGTGCGCGGTGCTGGAGACCACCGACCGGCTGGCCGCCGAGGAGGGCGAGCCGGCGCTGCGGCTGTACCTGCTGGTGGTGGGAGCCCTGCGCGCGCTGGCCGGCGTCGAGCGCGACCCGCACCTGGTGTTGGACGCGTTCCTGCTGCGCGCGATGGGCTACGCGGGCTGGGCACCGGCGATCACCGAGTGCGCCCGCTGCGCGCGGCCCGGGCCGCACCCGTCGTTCAACGTGGCGGCCGGCGGCGCGGTGTGCGGAGGTTGCCGCCCGTCCGGCTCGGTCAGCCCGTCCCCGGAGACCTTCCGGCTGCTCGACGCGCTGCTGCACGGTGACTGGCCGGTTGCCGACGCGGCCGGTGCGCCGGCCCGCCGCGACACCAGCGGGCTGGTCGCCGCGCACCTGCAGTGGCACCTGGAGCGGCAACTGCGGTCGCTCCCACTGGTCGAGCGCGGCTAGGCCGTGGCCGGTTCGGGGTCGGGGTCGGGATCGAGCGGCCTGCGGGTCGACCCGGCCACCGACGAGCGTTGGATGCGCCGGGCGATCACCCTGGCCCACCGGTGCCCGCCGGTACCTGGGGCCTACTCGGTGGGCGCGGTACTGGTCGACGCGGCCGGGATGGAGATCGCGTCCGGCTTCTCCCGCGAGACCGACCCCGCCGAGCACGCCGAGGAGTCCGCGCTGGGCAAGCTGGCCGACGGGGACCCTCGGCTGCGCGCGGCCACCCTCTACAGCACCCTGGAGCCCTGCTCCCGGCGGGCCAGCCGGTCCCGGTCGTGCACCGAGCTGATCCTGGACGCCGCCGTGCCGAGGGTGGTCATCGCCTGGCGGGAGCCGGCGCTGTTCGTACCGGACTGTGTCGGGGTCGAGCTGCTGGTCCGGGCCGGTGTCCAGGTCACCGAGCTGGCCCACCTCGCGGGCGCCGCGAGGGAGCCCAACCGGCACCTCGGGGTGTAGCGCTCGTAGGCTCGCCCGGTGTCCCTCGCCCAGCCGCCCGATCCGCACCCGTCCGGAGCCCGCCCGCCGGACATCCCCGCCGCCCAGGTGCCCCGGCACGTCGCACTGGTGATGGACGGCAACGGCCGCTGGGCCAATGCCCGCGGGTTGCCCCGCACCGAGGGTCACCGGCGCGGCGAGGCGGCGCTGATGGACGTGGCGCGCGGCTGCATCGAGCTGGGGGTGCGTTGGCTCTCGGCGTACGCGTTCTCCACCGAGAACTGGAAGCGCAGCCCGGACGAGGTGCGGTTCCTGATGGGGTTCAACCGCGACGTGATCCGCCGGCGGGTGGACGAGATGCACGCCATGGGCGTGCGGGTCCGCTGGGCCGGCCGGCGCCCCCGGCTGTGGCGCAGCGTGATCCGCGAACTCGAGGTCGCCGAGGCGAAGACCCTGCACAACGACGTGTTGACGCTGACCATGTGCGTCAACTACGGCGGCCGCGCGGAGATCGCCGACGCGGCCCGGGAGATCGCGTTGCAGGTCGCCGCGGGGAGGATCAAGCCCGAGCGGGTGGACGAGCGGATGATCGCCCGGCATCTGGACGAGCCGGACATGCCCGATGTCGACCTGTTCGTGCGCAGCAGCGGCGAGCAGCGCACGTCCAACTTCCTGCTCTGGCAGTCGGCGTACGCGGAGATGGTCTTCCTGGACACCCTGTTCCCCGACTTCGACCGGCGGCACATCTGGCAGGCGTGCGAGATCTACGCCGGCCGGCAACGCCGCTTCGGCGGCGCGGTCGACCGGTCGGGGACCCCGGCATGAGCGTGCTGGCCGCCGCGAAGCAGGCCCTCGAGCGGTTCCACGACGTTCGGGAGGACGACGACGGCACGTTGAGCTTCGCGCACGCCGAGATCATCGCGTTCGTGCAGGCGGCCCAGCTGGAGCAGGGCCTCGACGTGCTCAACCTCAACTGCGTCGTCGCCTGGGACCTGCCGCCGGAGACCGACGTGCCGACCCGGGTGGCGCTCGGGGTCGGCGACATCCTGTTCGGCACGCCGCGGGTGGTGCGCGGCGAGCGAGGCTGGGATGTCACCCTCCGCTACGCCTTCCCGGCCGCCGGGCTCGAGGTGGAGCCGCTGGGCACCCTGCTGATGCTGGTGGTCTCCAACGCCTCCCAGCTACGGGCCGAGCTGCTGCGCCCGTGAGTGGCGGGTGTGGTCCTGACCGCACTCACCACTCACGACCCGCCGCCCGCGTACTGGACGATCGGTCCGGCGGGCCATGCTGGACCTGTTCGAGGCGGTCCGCTAACCGCCACCGCCGGAGTCCGGGCCGGCCGGATGGTCCGGGTCGTCCGTCCCGTCCAGGTGCACCTCGGGCAACGCGTTGAGCAGGGGCACGCTCATCCCGCGCGCGGCCTGGAACACCGCACGCTGCTGCTCGCCCATCCGCTCGTCCACCCGCCGGCTCAGCTCCAGCGCCAGCCGGCCGGTCTGGCGCACCTCCAGCTCGGTGACCAGCGGCAGCGGCGCGGACACGATCGCCACGCCGTTGGCCCGGCCGTCTTCGGCCTGCGCGACCCCGATCACGAACCGCTCACGCGGGTTGACCGTCGGCGAGGTCAGGTGGTCGCGCAGCCGGCGCAGCATCCGGTGCCACTCCAGCACCTCACCCGCCAACCCGGTCGCGGTCACGTCGTCCTCGGTGAGCCCGATCCGCTTCTTGTCCGGGGAGAAACAGCGGACGTAGGCCAACAGCGCGGCCGACCACAGCGCGTGCGCGGTCACGTCGTCCTCCTCCGGCCGAGCCAGCCGGGCCATCAACCCCTCGCAGCACTTCAGCACGAACTGCAGGTCCTCGAACACCGAGGCCAGGGCCGCCAGCTCCGCCGACTCCGGCGTGCTCAGCTGGCGGACCCTCGCCGGCGCGTCGGTCCCGGTCATCTCCGACCCCTGTCGTCGTTCGGGTGTGGGCTCCGGTGACGCTAGACCGGCCCGAACCTTTCGGGTGCCTCGTGTTGAGACAGCGACCTACCCCGCGACCTACCCCGCGACCTAACCGGTCGGCTCGGCGATGCAGCTCGGGCACCGGCCGAAGATCTCCATGGTGTGGCTCAGCTCGGAGAAGCCGTGCTCGGTGGCCACCCGCTGCGCCCAGCTCTCCACCGCGGGGCCCTCCACCTCCACCGTGCGCCCACATTGCCGGCAGACCAGATGGTGATGGTGGTGGGTGGAGCAGCGGCGGTAGACCTGCTCGCCGGTGTCGGTGCGCAGCACGTCGAGCTCGCCGGAGTCCACCAGGTTCTGCAGCGTGCGATACACGGTGGTCAGACCGACGCCGTGGCCGGCGCGGCGCAGCAGGTCGTGGATCTCCTGGGCGGAGCGGAAGCCGTCCAGCTGGTCGAGCAGCTCGGAGACCGCGGCCCGCTGCCGGGTGGCCCTGGGCGCCCGGTTGGTCGCCGGCCCGGTCACGCCACACCACCCGTCGCCCGGCCGCCGGATGGCGAGCTCACAAGCTCGGTCACGCCAGCTCCTCGGCGTGCGCGACCGCGTCGACCACGATGTGTGCCAGGTGCTCATCGACCAGGCGGTAGACGACCTCGCGACCGTGCCGTTCGCCATGTACCACCCCGGCGGCCTTGAGTACCCGCAGATGCTGGCTGATCAGTGGCTGGGTCACCCCGAGCGCGTCGACCAGCTCGTGCACGCAGCGTTCGGACTCACGCAGCTGCAGCACGATGGCGATCCGCACCGGGGCGGCCAGCGCGCGCAGCAGGTCGCCGGCGGCGGCCAGGGTGCGCGGGGGGCGCGGCGGCGCGGGTGGCGCGGGGTGCCGCTCGGCGGAGTGCACGTCGGCGTCGGTCGGGCCGGTGGCCGGCAGACGGACCTCCGCCGGGCCGGTGGCCGGCAGACGGACCCCCGCCGGGCCGGTGGCCGGCAGACGGACCTCCGCCGGGCCGGTGGCCGCGGTGGCCGGTTCGCCGTCGGTCGGTCGCGGACCCGCGCCGGTGCCCGCCCGGTCGGTGTCCGCGCGCAGCATGGTCATTCGGATCGCTCCCCAGCCGGACCTGTCGGCCCATCTCGGATTTCGACGTGCTCGCAGGCCCATCGTAGGCGCGTCGGTACGGTGACCCGGTGCTGCTGGTCTGCCGGTTCGTCGTGTCACCCGAGCAGGTGGCCGGTTTCGTCGAGCGCGCCGAACGGGCGCTGGCCCTGCTGACCGGGGCCCAGGGGTGTCTGCACGGCGCGCTCGGGCGTGCGGTGGACGGCGAGAACCGGTGGGTGCTGGTGGTCCGCTTCGAGTCGGTGGTGGCCTACCGCCGGGCGTTGTCGCCCTTCCCGGTGCGCGAGCACGTGATCCCGCTGTTGTCCGAGGCGCTGGCCGATGAGCCGGCCGGCTTCGAGACCCTCGCGGAGGCCCGGGCCGGCGCGGTCACCACGCACCCGAGCCTGCTGGCCTGACCTCAGCCCGGCGGCGCCGGGTCCGGGCGCAGCCGGCTGCGCGGCTGCGCCCACCGGCCGCCGCAGGCTGCGCCGCCCGCCGCCGGCTGCGCCCACCGGCCGCCGCGGTCGACTGTCCGCAGCATCAATTTTCCCCAACCTCGCACACTGCTCGTGAACCCCGCACAGGGCACGTCAGCTGCGAGGACGACGACCAGTGTGCGGGGACGCGTGTCTTGCTGTGCGGGACGCTGTCTTGCTGTGCGGGGACGCGTGTCTTGCTGTGCGGAAAGAGGCCGTCGAGGCGCGACGTACGGGAGTTGTCCACAACGCGGTGGATTGTGCACAGGGTGGGCTCGCTGGAAAGACCCGTCGGCGGTCGGCGACCAGGGTGGGGCAATGGACCTGTTCGGACCTGTCCCGTGTCCGCGCCAGAGACTGCTTGCCGCCGGCTACCGAGATTCGGAGCTCCGGGCGCTGCGTCGTCGCGGAGCAGCGGTGACGGTGCGGCCGGGGGCGTACGTGTCAGCCGCCGATCCCCGGCTTCGGGATCCGGTCGCCCGCCATGGGCTCGCCGTCCGCGCCGCGCTGGCCAGGTTGGGTCCCGGCGCGGTGGTCAGCCACGTTTCGGCCGCCGTGCTGCACGGGTTGCCGGTGTGGGCGGTGCCGCTGCGCCGAGTGCACGTCACCCGGGCTCGCGCGTCGGGTGGGCGGCGGGGCGGACTGGTTCACGTGCACGTCGCCCGGTTCGCTGAGGGTGAGGTGGTGGAGGTCGACGAGCTGTCCGTCACCTCGGTGGCGCGGACGATCGCCGACCTGGCGAGATCCGCCGGTTTCGAGTCGGCTGTGGTCGCTGCGGATGCCGCGCTGCGGACCGCCGGCGCCACCCGGGAGGAACTGGTCGAGGCGGTCACCCGGGCCGCCCACCGCCGGGGCAATCCCGCAGCCGCCCGGGTGGTCGCGTTCGCGGACCCGCGCAGCGAGAGCGTCGGCGAGTCCCGCAGCAGGGTCGCCCTGGTGCGCGCCGGGCTGCCGGCCGCCGTCCCGCAGTGGGAGGTGCGGTCGTCGTCGGGGGCGCTCATCGGGCGGGTGGATTTCGGCTGGCCCGGTCTGGGCACGGTGGGCGAGTTCGACGGGCGCGCAAAGTACGGCCGGCTACTGCGGCCCGGCGAGAGCGCCGCCGACGCCGTTGTCCGCGAGAAGATCCGCGAGGACGCGATCCGGGACTGCGGCCTGCGGGTGGTCCGCTGGACTTGGGACGAGCTGGCGCGATTCGACGAGGTCACCGGGCGGTTACGCCGCTCGTGGGGTGGCCGATGATCAGCTGCGCCGCTTCGCGTCCACTCCATCGTCCGCTTCGCGCACTATTCCCCGTCCTCGCACCCACTGCGTCCGCGGCGAGGACGAGGGGAACTGTGCGAGGACGGGCACGGCGCGGGAACTGTGCGAGGATGAGGGGAACTGGGCGCGGGCGGGCACGGCGCGGGATACGGGCGCCCGGGCACGGGTGAGGCGGACTCCGGGTGGGGCGGGCACTGGGCGGGGCAGGCACGGGACAGTGCGAGACCGGCGGGTTCGGGCCAGCGATAGGGGTCGGGCGGCCGGCGCTACCCTGGGCCGCACTCGTCAACGCCGTCCCGCACCGCTCGCTCGCCCCCACGGTCCAGGAGTTTCCACGTGCCCAGCAAGTCCCCGAATGCCGTGAACAACGCCGCCACGATCGACACCGTCGTCGCCCTGTGCAAGCGCCGGGGATTCGTCTTCCCGTGTGGGGAGATCTACGGCGGCACTCGCTCGGCGTGGGACTACGGGCCGCTCGGGGTTGAGCTGAAGGAGAACATCAAGCGGCAGTGGTGGAAGGCAGTCGTCACCGGCCGGGAGGACGTGGTCGGGCTGGACTCCTCGGTGATCCTGCCGCGCCAGGTGTGGGTGGCGTCCGGTCACGTCGGGGTGTTCACCGACCCGTTGGTGGAGTGCACCAGCTGCCACAAGCGCTACCGGGCCGACCAGCTGGCCGAGGAGTACGTCGCGCGCACCGGCAAGGAGGCCGCCGAGGACAACCTCGCCGACGTGCCCTGCCCGAACTGCGGCACGCGGGGCCAGTACACCGAACCGCGCGACTTCAACATGATGCTCAAGACCCACCTGGGCCCGGTGGAGACCGAGGAAGGGCTGCACTACCTGCGCCCGGAGACCGCCCAGGGCATCTTCGTGAACTTCCTCAACGTGCTCACCAGCTCGCGCCGCAAGCCGCCGTTCGGCATCGGCCAGATGGGCAAGAGCTTCCGTAACGAGATCACCCCGGGCAACTTCATCTTCCGCACCCGGGAGTTCGAACAGATGGAGATGGAGTACTTCGTCGAGCCGGGCACCGACGAGGAACTGCACCAGTACTGGATCGACGCGCGCACCGAGTGGTACGTCGACCTGGGCATCGAGCGGGACAACCTGCGCCACTACGAGCACCCGAAGGAGAAGCTGTCGCACTACTCGAAGCGCACCGTCGACATCGAGTACCGCTTCGGATTCACCGGTTCGGAGTGGGGCGAGCTGGAGGGCATCGCCAACCGCACCGACTTCGACCTGGCCACCCACTCCAATCACTCCGGGGTGGACCTGTCCTACTACGACCAGGCCAGCGGCACCCGCTACCGGCCGTACGTGATCGAGCCGGCGGCTGGCGTCGGGCGGAGCCTGATGGCGTTCCTGGTCGACGCCTACACCGAGGACGAGGCGCCGAACGCCAAGGGCGGGGTCGACAAGCGAGTGGTGCTGCGGCTGGACCGCCGGCTGGCTCCGGTGAAGGCCGCCGTGCTGCCGCTGTCCCGGCACGCCGACCTCTCGCCGAGGGCTCGGGACCTGGCGGCCGCGCTGCGCCGGCACTGGAACGTGGAGTTCGACGACGCCGGCGCGATCGGGCGCCGCTACCGCCGCCAGGACGAGATCGGCACCCCGTTCTGCGTGACGGTCGACTTCGACACCCTCACCGACCTCGCGGTGACCATCCGCGAACGCGACACGATGTCGCAGGAGCGGGTCGCGCTCGACCAGGTCGAGTCCTACCTGGCAGCCCGGCTGATCGGCTGCTGACCGCTCTGCGGTGGCGTCGCCGGGCGACGGGTGTCACAGTGCCGGTCTCACCACGATCGGGGGATGGCGATGGCTGACGACAAAGCGACACCCGATGCGCCGACCAGGACCAACGTCGATCAGGCACTGCTGGGGCACGCGACCTATCGCAGCCTCGGCGAGCAGCGGCTGAGCCCGGCCGAGGAGCGCTTCGAGAAGGGACGACGGACGGTAGGGCTGTTCCTGGCGCCGGTCGTGGCGTTGGCGTTCCTGGCGCTGCCGCTGGACATCCCGCCGCAGCAACAGACGCTGGCCGGCATCCTGCTCGGGGTCATCGTGTTATGGATCACCGAGGCGGTGCCGATCCCGATCGGTGGCCTGATCGGTGTCGGGTTCATCGTGCTGATGCAGGTGGTGCCGGCCGACGACGCGTTGGCGCCGTTCGGCTCCTCGACCATCTTCACGTTCATCGGGGCGTTCATCCTCGCCCAGGCGATGCTCAAACACGGCCTCGCGCGCCGGTTCGCCTTCCGCATCCTGTCGCTGCCCGGCGTCGGCAGCTCGACGACCGGGGTGATCGTCGCGTTCGGGGCGATCACGGCGCTGCTCTCGGCGTTCGTCTCCAACACCGCGACCGTGGCGATGCTGCTGCCCACCGCGCTGGGCATCCTGGGGGTGATCGCGAAACTGCTGCAGTCGCGTGGACTGGTGGCCGAGGACTTCGACCCGCTTCGGCTGCGGGTCGGCGCGGCGTTGATGCTGATGCTGGCCTACGGGGCCAGCGTGGGCGGTCTGCTCACCCCGGTCGGCAGCCCGCCGAACCTGATCGGGCGCGGCCTGATCGAGGAGGCGACCGGGCAGCGGATCTCCTTCGCGCAGTGGATGGCGATGGCCGCGCCGATCTGCCTGGCGATGTTCGTGGTGCTCGCCGTCGTGCTGCTGCTGGTCAACCGACCCGAGATCAAGCGGATCGACGGGGTCGCCGAGTACGTGGCCGAGCAGCGCGCGGAGATGGGCGCGCTGTCCCGGGCGGAGAAGAACACCCTGGTCGCCTTCGGGTTCACCGTGACGTTGTGGATCCTGCCCGGCATCGTCGCGGTGGTCGCCGGCAACGACTCGAGCGTGTACGACACCGTGAGCGGGCGGCTGGACGAGGGCATCGTCGCGGTGCTCGGCGCGTCGCTGCTGTACCTGCTGCCGGTCGACTGGCAACGGCGCGAGTTCACCCTGCGCTGGAGCGACGCGGCGAGCATCGACTGGGGCACGATCCTGCTGTTCGGCACCGGGATCATCTTCGGCAGCCTGCTCGACGACACCGGCCTGGCCAGGACGGTCGGCTCCGGGGTCTCCTCCGCGCTCGGTCTGACCAGCATCGTCGGCATCACGGTCTTCGCGGTGCTGCTGGCCATCCTGGTCTCGGAGACCACCAGCAACACCGCCTCGGCCGCGGTGGTGGTGCCGATCGTGATCCCGATCGCGGTGGCGGCCGGGGTCAACCCGTTCGTGCCGGCCCTGGCGGCGACCTTCGCCGCGTCCTTCGGGTTCATGCTGCCGGTGTCCACCCCGCAGAACGCGGTGGTCTACGGCTCGGGCGCGGTGCCGATCACCAGGATGATCCGTTCCGGGGTGTCGTTCGACGTGCTGGGCGCGATCCTGATCATCGTGTTGCTGCCGCTGATGGTGGCGCTGGTCGGACTCGGCGGCTGACCCCACCCGCGCGGAGTCCGTCGGTCGCGGACGTACCCTGGACGGCATGAGCTCCACCTCGACGCCCGCTGCGTTCCGGGCACTCGGAATCGCGTTGCGTGAGTGGGCCGCCGTCGGGGTGGGCGTGGTCCGGGTGCTCGAGCGGCACGGCTTCGGCACGGTCGAGCCGGGGCAGCTGCTGGCCGCCAACGCGGGCGGAGAGCTGGCCGGGCAGGTGTATCTGGGCGCGCTGGACCCGGTGGCCGTCCCGCTGGCGACGGAGTCGATCGGCTCGTCGGGCACCCGGTCCGCGCACGTCGCGGAGGGTCCGGCGGTGGCGGCCGGCTTGGCCTGCGGCGGGGGGGCGACGCTGCTCGGCCACCCGCTGTCCGAGGCGGCGGCCACCACGCTGGGCGAGGCGCTGGCCGGGGGTCGGCCGGCTGCACTGGTCACCACCGTGGACGGCTCCCGGCACCTGGTGCTCGCCGGCCCAGAGCTGGACGAGGTGGTCGGCGGCCTCGGCGGCCCCGGCTCGGACGACGCGGTGGACGACGCGCCGGACGACACGCCGGACGTCGCGCCGGACGTCGCGCCGGACGTCGCGGCGGTCGACGCGCCGGACGACGCGGCGGTCGACTTGGTGGACGACGCGGTGGCGGCGGCGGTCCGGCGGCTGCTACGCCGGGGCTCCACCACCACCGAGCGGATCACCGAGTGCGGGCTGGAGCTGCTGGTGGACCTGTGGGTGCCGGTGCCGACGGTGCTGGTCGTCGGGTCCGGGGCGATCGGTGAGGCGCTGCTGGCCCAGGCGGCGTTGCTGGGCTGGGCCGGCGAGCGGGTCACCGCGCCGGCCGAGGCGCGGGCGCGGGTTGCCGGGTTCACCGAGGCCGACGTGCTGGTTCTGCTCGACCACGGCCCGGCGTTCGACGCGGTGCTGGCCGACGGCGTGCGGGGCGGTCGAGGATTCATCGGCGCGCTCGGGTCGCGGCACACCCAGTCGGCGCGGCGCGAGCGGTTGACCGCGGCGGGTCTGTCGGAAGTCGAGCTGGGGCGGCTGCACGGACCGGTGGGCCTGGACCTGGGAGCCCGGACGCCGGCGGAGACGGCGGTCTCGATCGTGGCGGAGGTCGTCGCCGAGCGCTCCGGCCGCGCCGGCAGCCCGCTGGCCGCCGCGCGCGGTCGCATCGGCTCGTGACCCGGCGGGTCCGACACCAGGCGGTCCGGGGCTCGCGGCACGGCCACCAGGGCGGGCCGGAACGCGGGAGGACGATGGGTGCGGCGGCGCGGGTGGCGGTCGGCACGCTGTTGGTCGCGGTGATCGTGGTCGGGGGCACCGCGTTCCGGGTCTGGCAGGTGGCCAGGATCGACGACCGCCGCCCGGTCGACGTGGTGGTGGTGCTCGGCGCGGCGCAGTACGACGGCGGGCCGAGCCCGATCTTCGCCTCCCGGCTGCGACACGCCCAGCGGCTCTACGAGCAGGGGTTTGCGCGGCGCATCGTCACCGTCGGCGGCGGACAGGTCGGCGACAACTTCACCGAGGCCGAGGCCGGCCAGCGCTACCTGGTCGACCGGGGGCTGCCGACCAGCGCGGTGCTGGCGATCGGCGAGGGCTCGGACACGTTGGGCAGCCTGCGGGCGGTGGCCGGGACGGCAGAGCGCAAGGGCTGGCGCTCGGCGCTGGTGGTCAGCGACCCGTGGCATTCGCTGCGGGCCCGGACGATGGCCCGCGATGCCGGCCTACCGGCGTGGACCTCGCCGACCCGCAGCGGCCCGGTGGTGCAGACCCGCGCCACGCAGGCCCGCTACATCGTCCGGGAGACCGGAGCTTTGTTGTTCTACCGGTTGACCCACGCCTCGGTGGAGACGCCGGGGTCCGGGTTGGGATGACGCCGCCGATGACCGGACACCGTTATGACCAGCACGACCGCGCCCGGATGTGGCCGGAGGATCCGAAGCGCTCGACGCTGGACGGGGCAGCCGGTGGTGAGCGGCGCGGCCCGTTCGCCCGCGACCGAGCCCGGGTGCTGCACTCAGCGGCGCTGCGCCGGTTGGCCGGAAAGACCCAGGTGGTCGGTCCCGGCGAGGGGGCGGAGATCACCGGGATGCCGCGAAACCGGCTGACCCACTCGCTGGAGGTGGCCCAGATCGGGCGCAGCATCGCCGAGGACCTGGGCAGTGACCCGGACGTGGTGGACACCGCCGGCTTGGCGCACGACATCGGCCACCCGCCGTTCGGGCACAACGGCGAGCGGGCGCTGGATCAGGTCGCGGCGGCACACGGCGGATTCGAGAGCAACGCGCAGACCCTGCGGATCCTGGTGCGGCTGGAGCCGAAGGTCGGCGGAGGTGGGCTGAACCTCACCCGGGCGTCGCTGGACGCCGCCTGCAAGTACCCGTGGCCGCGGCGCGTCGGGGTGCGCAAGTACGGCGCGTACCAGGACGACCTGCCGGCGCTGGACTGGCTGCGGGCCGGCGCGCCGGAGGGGCGGCGATGCCTGGAGTCGCAGGTGATGGACTGGTCGGACGATGTGGCCTATTCGGTGCACGACGTCGAGGACGGCATCCTGGCCGGCCGGATCGAGCTGGCCGGGCTGGCCGACGCGGCCGAACGCGCCGCGCTGGCCGGGTTGGCGGCGGCCAACTTCGGCGCCGACCCGGCGGCGTGCGAGGAGGCCGGCGCCCGACTGGCCCGGCTGTCGGTGGTCGCGGCCGTCATGGACGCCACGGCCGCTACGGCCCCCACGGCCGCCACTGACACGGCCGCCGGTGCCTCGACCGCGAGCTGGATCGCCGGGGTATCGACCGCAAGCCAGATCGCGCTCAAGCGGCTGACCAGCGAGTTGGTCAACCGGTTCGCCGCCGCGGCGGTGGCGGCCACCCGCTCGGTGTACGGGCCCGGGCCGCTGGGCCGCTACGGCGCGGACCTGCTGGTCCCGCCCTCGGTGGCCGCCGAGGTGGCGCTGCTGAAGGCGATGGCGGTGCGCTACGTGATGTCCGATCCGGCGCGCCTGCGGGTGCAGGCACGGCAGCGGGAGCTGATCACCGAGCTGGCGGGGACGGTCGCGGAGACCGCCCCGGCCAGCCTCAGCCAACCGATGAGGGAGGCGTGGTGCGCGGCCGGCGACGACACCGCCCGGTGGCGGGTGGTGATCGACCAGCTGGCCACCCTCACCGACCAGCAGGCGCACGCCTGGCACACCCGCCTGCACGCTCGCTGAGCGGTGATGCCGGACCTGCCCGCCGGTGTCCGATGCCGTGGGCCGGCGTGGCGCTGGTCACCATCTGCGCGCCGGCTGTCACGCCGGCCCGGTCCGTCCCGTCCCGATGGTGAGAGACCAACCGGGAGGAGAGAACGATGAGTCGAGTTCCCGCGGTACCGGCCGGCGAGGCGGGCCTGTTCGGCCGGCTCGCCTACCGTTACGCCGCCCGCCGCTTCGGCGCGGTGCCCGAGCCGTTCGCGGTCACCATGCGGCACCGGCGGCTGTTCTGGGCCGGCGCGGTCGCTGAGCTGGCGGTCGAGCGGGCGCACTGCGTGCTACCGGAGACCTTGCGTGACCTGGCGGTGTACCGGGTGGCGACCAACGTCGGCTGCTCGTGGTGCATCGACTTCGGCACCATGCTGCAGCGGCACAAGGGTCTGGACGTCGAGCGGCTGCGCGACATCGACCACTACGCCACCAGCCTGCTGTTCACCGCCGACGAGCGGCTTGCGGTGGCCTACGCCGACGCGGTGACCGCGCAACCGATGACGGTGACCGACGAGCTGGTCGAACAGCTGGACGCGCGGCTCGGCCACGCCGGGCTGGTCGAGCTGACCCACGCGGTGGCCCTGGAGAACCAGCGGGCCCGGTTCAACCATGCGCTGGGCATCGTGGCCCAGGGCTTCACCTCGGGCGAGGCCTGCCGGCTACCCGGTCCAGCTTCGCGGGATTGAGCACCGTGTAGCACCCGGTCACCCGGCCGTCGGCGACGCTGAACACGGTGACCGCCTCCGAGGCACCGCCGAGGCCGGGTGTCCAGTAGCCCAGCTCGCCGTTGACCAGCACCGGTACCGCCGAGGTCAGCCAGTCGGTGCCGTTGCGCCGGGCCAGACCGACGAGGAACCGGGCCACCTTGTCCGGCCCGTGGATCACCCGCCGGGCCGCCTGGACCAGGCCGCCGCCGTCGCTGACCAGCGACACGTCCGGGTGCAGCAGCGATACCAGCGCGGGGGTGTCGGCCCGCTGCACCGCGTCGGCGATGGCGGCCAGCATCCGCTGTTGCTCGGACAGCGCCGAGCGCGGCGGGGCCGGGGCGTCGGCGACCGCGCGGCGGGCCCGGGAGGCGTGCTGGCGGGCGGCGGCGGTGGAGCAGCCGAGCACCCCGGCGATCTCCTCGAAACCCCAGGACAGCGCGTCGTGCAGGACGAACGCGACCCGCTGCGGCGGGGTGAGCCGCTCCAGCACCACCATGGCGGCCATCCGCAGGTCCTCGTCGCGGAGCACGGTGGCCAGCGGGTCGTCTGCCTCCGGGGCGTTGACCAGCGGCTCGGGCAGCCACGGGCCGACATAGCTCTCCCGGCGGGCGGCCGCCGAGCGGAGCTTGTCCAGGGACAACCGGCTGACCGCGGTGGTCAGCCAGGCCCGGGTGTCGCGGATCGCGGCGCGTTCGTCGCCGGACAGCCGGCTCAGCCGCAGCCAGGACTCCTGCACCGCGTCCTCGGCGTCGGAGCGGCTGCCGGTGAGCCGGTAGCCGACCCCGATCAGGTACGCGCGGTGCGCCTCGATGTCCAGATCGCCCGACACGCCCGCGACCGTAACCAGCCGGGCGCCGGGCGCCGGAGCGCCGCCCGTCCCAGTCGGTCGTTCGGCACGATCCGCACGTCGAACGGTCGTGGTGGGCGCGGCGGCGTCGGGCTCGGCTACCGTGCAGTTGTGGACGGGAACGGCCGAGGGTGGCAGCGCGCGCTGCTCGTCGTCGCGGTCATGCTCGGTGTGGCGGCGATGCACACGACGGTTGCTCCCGCCGGTGCCGACCCGTGCGCCGGCTCCGGTGCGCTACGCGCCGGGACGCACGCCGGCGTCCATCCGCACGGCTCCGCCGGCGTCCACCTGCCAGGTTCCGGTGACTGCCATCCGCTGCACCAACTGCTGCACCTGTGCCTGGCGGTTCTCGCGGCCGGCGCGCTGCTGCTCGGTCTGAACCGGGTGACGTGGTCCTCTGCCGAGGCGGGCCGGCTCGCCGGCGCCGGTGCGGGCGGCACCGCGCCGGCTCGCCCACGGGCACCCCCGACGGTCCCGGACAACGGCGAACGTCTCGCCCGACTCTGCGTGTCGCGGACCTGATCGAACCGGCTTCGTCGCTGCTCCGAGTCGGTTCGTCAAACACACAGAGGAGAACACGCAGGTGAACGTTGACAAGATCAAATACGGGCTCGCGGTCGCGCTGACCGCGACGGCGCTGGCTTCCTGCAGTGCCACCACGCCGGGCACACCGGCCGCGCCGGCCGCCCCACCCTCGGCGGATGCCACCCCGGGCGCCGGGTCGTCGGGTACGCACAACGCCGCCGATGCCACGTTCGTGCAGGGGATGATCCCGCACCACGCCCAGGCCGTGGAGATGTCCGCGCTGGTCCCGGACCGGGCCGCGTCGCCCCAGGTCAAGCAGCTGGCCACCCGGATCACCGCCGCCCAGGGTCCGGAGATCGAGCAGATGCGCGGCTTCCTGCGCGGCTGGGGCATGCCCGAGGCACCGGGCGGCATGCCCGGGGCACCGGGCGGTATGGACCACGGGAGCATGGGCCACGGTGGGACGGGCGGCGCGGCGATGCCCGGGATGATGTCAGATCAGCAGCTGGGGCAGCTGCGCGGCGCGAGCGGCGCGGAGTTCGACCGGCTGTTCCTGACCCAGATGATCTCCCACCACGAGGGCGCGATCGACATGTCCGTCACCGAGCTGACCGAGGGGCAGAGCGCGGAGGCCAAGGCACTCGCGCAGCGGATCATCGACGCGCAGCGAGCCGAGATCGGTGAGATGCGCGGGTTGCTGACCACCGGGTGAGCCGAGCGGGTGGGCCCGGACTCCCGGGCCCACCCGACGGTCCGACCCCGATGACCAGCGCCCGCCCACACTAGTCCTCGCGGACCGGCCGGGCCTCGGGCGGCAGCACACCCCACTCGACCAGCTGCTCGGTGAGCTCACCCGGGGTGAGGTCGTAGATGATCGCGAGCGAGCGCAGGTCCTCGGTGCGGATCGAGAGCACCTTGCCGTTGTAGTCGCCCCGCTGGCTCTGGATCGCCGCGGCATAGCGGGCCAGCGGGCCGACCTTGTCCGCCGGCAGCTGTTGCAGCCGCTCCAGGTTGATCACGATCTTGGTGGCCGGCTCGGCCCCGGACGGGATCCGTCCCTCGGGCAGCAGTTCGGCGACCGGCACGCCGTAGAAGTCGGCCAGCTCGGCCAACTTCTGCACGGTGACGGCGCGGTCGCCGCGCTCGTACGAACCGACCACGACCGCCTTCCAGCGCCCCCCCGACTTCTGTTCGACGCCGTGCAGCGACAAACCCTGCTGCTGCCTGATGGCGCGGAGCTTCGAGCCCAGTGCCTTGGCGTAGTCGCCCATGTGGCGAGTCTCCGTTCGCTGTGCCCTGGCGGTCGCGGCAGCGACGTGGGGCCGATTGATCGATACGCAGAGTAATCATGCGCTCGTTTCCGTCACTGGGTCAAGTTGGTCCGCCACAGCCGCCACCGGATATGGCCGAGTCCACCCGGACGGTTGATTGCAAATATCACGCCACCGTCCGGGTGAGCGCGCTGGGCTGGTAGCGTCGCCGGCGTCGCGTCGGCCTCCTGGCCGGCCCGGCAGGCATCCTTTAAGGCCCGTCCAGTGAGGCGGGGAAGGAAAGGAGTTACCGCGTGGCGTCCCCTCGGCGCACGCGCGGCGACCAGGCCGACCCGGCGGGCACCGAGTTGCTCACCGCGTCCGACGTCGCCCGCACGATCGCGCGCATCGCGCACCAGATCATCGAGAAGACCTCGTTCGACGCGGACGCCGCAGATCATGTCGTGCTGCTCGGCTTGCCGACCCGCGGCGCACCGCTGGCCCGCCGGCTCGGCGCGGCGATCTCCGACTTCGCCGGCACCGGCCCGGGGGTGGGCACCCTGGACGCCACTCTCTACCGCGACGACCTGCGCCGAGGACCCACCCGGTCGCTGGAGCCGACCGCGCTGCCCGAGGGCGGAATCGACGACCGGTTGGTCATCCTGGTCGACGACGTGCTGTTCTCCGGGCGCACGGTGCGCGCCGCACTCGACGCGCTGCGCGACCACGGCCGCCCGCGCGCGGTGCAGCTGGCCGTGCTGGTCGACCGGGGCCACCGCGAGCTGCCGATTCGCGCGGACTACGTCGGCAAGAACGTGCCCACCTCGCGCGCCGAACAGGTCGAGGTGCTGCTCACCGAGGTGGACGGCCGGGACACGGTGCTACTGCGCCGTGACCCCGGCGCCGACGCCGCCGGGGCTGCCCGGTGAAGCACCTGCTCTCCACCGCCGACCTGGACGCCGCGGCCGCCACGTCGCTGCTGGACACCGCCGACCGGCTCAAGCAGGCGCTGATCGGCCGGGAGGTGCGCAAGCTGCCCACCCTGCGCGGCCGCACGGTGGTCACCCTGTTCTACGAGGACTCCACCCGAACCAGGGTGTCGTTCGAGATCGCCGGCAAGTGGATGAGCGCGGACACCATCAACGTCAGCGCCAAGGGCTCATCGGTGGCCAAGGGGGAGTCGTTGCGCGACACGGCCGCCACCCTGGCCGCCGCCGGCGCCGACTGCGTGATCATCCGGCACCCCTCGTCCGGCGCCGCGCACCGGGTCGCCGCCTGGTCGAAGGGCGACGCCCTGGACGGTCGCGGTCCTTCGGTGGTCAACGCCGGCGACGGCACCCACGAACACCCCACCCAGGCGCTGCTGGACGCCGCGACGCTGCGCGACCGGCTGGGGTCGATCGCCGGCAAGCGGATCGGCATCGTGGGCGACGTGTTGCACAGCCGGGTGGCCCGGTCCAATGTGACGCTGCTGGCCACCTTGGGTGCCGAGGTGACGCTGGTGGCGCCGCCGACGCTGCTGCCGGTCGGGGTGCGGGACTGGCCGTGCCGGGTGCGGCACCACCTGGACGCCGAACTGCCCGGCTGGGACGCGGTGATGATGCTGCGGGTGCAGGCCGAGCGGTTCGCCGGGCCCGCCGGCCCCGACGGCCGTTTCCGCGGGTTCTTCCCCTCGGCCCGGGAGTACGCGATCGGCTACGGGCTGTCCGACCGGCGGCTGTCGATGCTGCCCGGGCACTCGGTCGTGCTGCACCCGGGTCCGATGGTGCGGGGCATGGAGATCGCCCCGGCGGTGGCCGACTCGCCACGCGCCGCGGTGCTGCAACAGGTACGGAACGGAGTGCACGTGCGAATGGCCGTGCTGTATCACCTGCTGGCCGGAGCGCCGGAGGACCGAGGATGAGTGAGCATCGCAACGAGCGCCGGCGAGTGCGGAGCGGAGCGAGTCCGAGGCCGACCGGTGAGCACCGAACGAGCGGGCCCGTACTGATCACCGGCGCGAGACCGTACGGCGGCGAGCCCACCGACCTGCTGCTGCGCGACGGGGTGATCGCCCAGATCGGGCGGGTGGCCGAGGTCCCGGACGGCGCCGAGGTCATCGACGCCGCCGGCCTGGTTGCGCTGCCGGGGTTCGTCGACCTGCACACCCATCTGCGCGAGCCCGGCGGCGAGGACGCCGAGACGATCGCCACCGGCTCGGAGGCGGCCGCGCTGGGCGGGTTCACCTGCGTGTTCGCCATGCCCAACACCGACCCGGTGGCCGACTCCGCGGTCGTCGTGGAGCACGTCTGGCGCCGGGGCCGGGAGATCGGGCTGGTCGACGTGCATCCGGTCGGCGCGGTCACCGTCGGGCTGGCCGGTGAACGGCTGGCCGAGTTGGGCACGATGGCGGCCAGCCCGGCCGGCGTGCGGATGTTCTCCGACGACGGCAAGTGCGTGCACGACCCGCTGATCATGCGGCGGGCCCTGGAGTACGCGAGCGCGCTGGACGTGGTGATCGCCCAGCACGCCGAGGATCCGCGACTGACCGAGGGCGCTCAGGCGCACGAGGGAGCGGTGGCCGCCCGGCTCGGGCTGGCCGGATGGCCGGCCACCGCCGAAGAGACGATCGTGGCCCGGGACTGCGCGCTGGCCCGGGAGGCCGGCGCGGCGCTGCACGTCTGCCACGTCTCCTCGGTGCACACGGTGGCGGTGCTGCGGGCGGCGAAGGCGGCGGGCGTCCGGGTCTCGGCCGAGGTGACGCCGCATCACCTGTTGCTCACCGACACCCGGCTGACCAGCTACGACCCGGTCAACAAGGTCAACCCGCCGCTGCGCACCGCCGCCGACACGAAGGCGATGCGCGACGCGCTGGCCGAAGGCGTGATCGACTGCGTGGCCACCGACCACGCGCCGCACCCCGCGCAGGTCAAGGACTGCGAGTGGGCGGCCGCCCGGCCCGGCATGCTCGGGTTGCAGACCGCGCTGTCGGTGCTGGTACACACCATGGTGGAGCCAGGGTCACTGGACTGGCGGGGGGTGGCCCGGGTGCTGTCCGAGCGCCCCGCGGAAATAGCCGGGATCGCGGACCAAGGCCGCCCGCTGGAGGTCGGCGAGCCGGCCACGCTGACCCTGGTCGACCCGGACGCGGTGTGGACCGTGCGTGGCGGCGAGCTGGCCAGCCTGGCGGCGAACACCCCGTACGAGGGGATGCGGTTGCCGGCCCGGGTGGTGGCCACCGTGCTGCGCGGCCGAGTCACCGCCCGCGACGGAAAGGTACGCACATGAGCCGCGAGCAATTGAGCGGCGACGCCGAGACGACCGACACCGCGGTGCTGGTGCTGGAGGACGGGCGGGTGTTCACCGGCGTGTCCTACGGCGCGCGGGGTACCGCGCTGGGCGAGGCGGTGTTCGCCACCGGGATGACCGGCTACCAGGAGACGCTGACCGACCCGTCCTACCACGGGCAGATCGTGGTGCAGACCGCCCCGCAGATCGGCAACACCGGCTGGAACGACGAGGACGACGAGTCCAGCGGCATCCAGGTCGCCGGCTACGTGGTGCGCGACCCGTCGAGGACCGCGTCCAGTTGGCGCTCCACCCGGTCGCTGGCCGACGCGCTCGCCGGCCAGGGAGTCGTCGGGATCGCCGGGATCGACACCCGCGCGCTGGTGCGCCACCTGCGGGAGCGGGGCGCGATGCGCGCGGGGGTGTTCTCCGGCGAGGCAATGGCCAGCAGCGACGCCATGTTGGATCGAGTGCGGGCCTGCCCGCGGATGGCCGGCGCAGACCTCTACGGCGCGGTCACCACGAAGCGGCCGTACGTGGTGTCGGCCGAGGGCCCGCGCCGGTTCCGGGTGGCGGCGATCGACGTGGGAATCAAGTACAACACCCCGAGGATGCTCGCCCTGCGCGGCGTCGAGACCCACGTGCTCCCGGCCGACTCCCCGATCGGCGCGATCGAGGAGGTACGCCCGGACGGAGTGTTCATCGCCAACGGCCCCGGGGACCCGGCCACCGCCGACAAGCCGGTGGGGCTGGTCCGCGAGGTGCTGGAGCGCGGGCTGCCGGTGTTCGGCATCTGCTTCGGCAACCAGATCCTGGCCCGGGCGCTGGGCCGGGGCACCTACAAGATGCGCTACGGCCACCGCGGCATCAACATCCCGGTGATCGAGCACGCCACCGGGCGGGTGGCGATCACCTCGCAGAACCACGGGTTCGCCGTCGAGGGGGAGGCCGGCGAGGAGTTCGACACCCCGTTCGGTCGGGCGAAGATCACCCACACCTGCCCCAACGACGGCTGTGTCGAGGGCCTGGCACTCGTGGACGGGCGCGCCTTCAGCGTGCAGTACCACCCGGAGGCGGCCGCCGGCCCGCACGACGCCGCCGACCTGTTCGACCAGTTCGTCGAGCTCATGCGAGGCGAACGATGAGCCGGAGCGCCGACATGATGGAGGCAGGGCGTGCCTAATGCCTAAGCGCGACGACCTACGGCACGTCCTGGTGATCGGCTCGGGGCCGATCGTGATCGGCCAGGCCTGCGAGTTCGACTACTCGGGCACCCAGGCCTGCCGGGTGCTGGCCGAGGAGGGCATCCGGGTCAGCCTGGTGAACTCCAACCCGGCGACGATCATGACCGACCCGGAGTTCGCCGACGCCACCTACGTCGAGCCGATCACGCCTGAGTTCGTGACCAAGGTGATCGAGGCCGAGCAGGCCGCGGGCACGCCGGTCACCGCGATCCTGGCCACCCTGGGCGGGCAGACCGCGTTGAACACCGCGATGGCGCTGCACGAGGCGGGTGTGCTGCAGCGGTACGGGGTGGAACTGATCGGCGCGGACGTCGAGGCCATCCAGCGTGGCGAGGACCGGCTGAAGTTCAAGGACATCGTGCTCGGCCTGGGTGGCGACGTCCCGCGCAGCCAGGTCTGCCACTCGATGGCGGAGGTCCGGGCGGCGGTCGGCGAGCTGGGCCTGCCGGTGGTGCTGCGGCCCTCGTTCACCATGGGCGGGCTGGGCTCCGGGTTGGCGTACACCGAGGCCGATCTGGAACGGCTGGCCGCGATCGGGCTGGACGCCAGCCCGGTCACCGAGATCCTGGTCGAGGAGTCGGTGCTGGGTTGGAAGGAGTACGAGCTGGAGCTCATGCGCGACCGCCGCGACAACGTGGTCGTCATCTGCTCCATCGAGAACCTCGACCCGATGGGCGTGCACACCGGCGACTCGATCACCGTGGCGCCGGCGATGACCCTGACCGACCGCGAGTATCAGCACATGCGCGACGTCGGTATCGCCGTGCTGCGCGCGGTGGGGGTGGACACCGGCGGCTGCAACATCCAGTTCGCGGTGCACCCGGAGACCGGCCGGCTGGTGGTGATCGAGATGAACCCTCGGGTGTCCCGATCCTCCGCGTTGGCGTCGAAGGCCACCGGCTTCCCGATCGCCAAGATCGCCACCAAGCTCGCCGTCGGCTACACCCTGGACGAGATCCGCAACGACATCACCGGCGAGACTCCGGCCTGCTTCGAGCCGGCGCTGGACTACGTCGTGGTGAAGATCCCCCGGTTTGCCTTCGAGAAGTTCCCCGGCGCCGACCCCACACTGACCACCACGATGAAGAGCGTCGGCGAGGCGATGGCGCTGGGTCGCTCGTTCAGCGAGGCGCTGGGCAAGGCGCTGCGCTCGATGGAGACCAAGGCCGCCGGGTTCTGGACCACCCCCGACCCCGAGGGCGCCACGCTGGCGAACACCCTGGAGTCGTTGCGCGTGCCGACCGATGGGCGGATCTACGCCGTCGAGCGGGCGCTGCGGCTGGGTGCGTCGGTCGAACAGGTGGCCGAGCGCAGTCGGATCGACCCGTGGTTCCTGGCCGAGATCGCCGCGCTGGTGGAGATCCGCGCCGAGATCGTGGAGGCCCCGGTACTGGACCGCGAGTTGCTGCGTCGGGCCAAGCGGGCCGGGCTGTCCGACCGGCAGGTGGCCGCGCTGCGCCCCGAATTGGCCGGCGAGGACGGCGTGCGGCTGCTACGCCACCGGCTCGGTGTGCGCCCGGTCTACAAGACCGTCGATACCTGCGCCGCCGAGTTCGCCGCCAAGACGCCGTACCACTACTCCGCGTACGAGACGGACCCGGCGGCGGAGTCGGAGATCGCGCCGCAGACCGAACGGCCGAAGGTGCTGATCCTGGGTTCCGGACCCAACCGGATCGGCCAGGGCATCGAGTTCGACTACTCCTGTGTGCACGCGGTGATGGCCCTGCGCCAGGCCGGGTTCGAGACCGTGATGGTCAACTGCAACCCGGAGACGGTGTCCACCGACTACGACACCGCCGACCGGCTGTACTTCGAACCGCTCACCTTCGAGGACGTGCTCGAGGTGGTGCACGCCGAGCAGGACTCCGGCGCCGGCGGGCCCGGGGTGGTCGGGGTCGTGGTGCAGCTCGGCGGGCAGACCCCGCTGGGGCTGGCGCGGCGGCTGACCGAGGCCGGGGTGCCGGTGGTCGGCACCAGCGCGGAGGCGATCCACCTGGCCGAGGACCGCGGCGCTTTCGGCGCGGTGCTGGAGCGGGCCGGGCTGCCCGCGCCGAAGTACGGCACCGCGACCAGCTTCGAGCAGGCGAAGAAGATCGCCGACGAGATCGGCTACCCGGTGTTGGTCCGGCCGTCCTACGTGCTCGGCGGGCGCGGCATGGAGATCGTCTACGACGAGAGCACGCTGGCCGGCTACATCCAGAAGGCCACCGAGGTCACCCCGGAGCACCCGGTGCTGGTCGACCGGTTCCTCGACGACGCCATCGAGATCGACGTGGACGCGCTCTGTGATGGCGAGCAGGTCTACCTCGGCGGGGTGATGGAGCACATCGAGGAGGCCGGTGTGCACTCCGGGGACTCCGCCTGCGCGCTGCCGCCGATCACCTTGGGCGGTACCGACCTGGACGCGGTGCGGCACGCCACCACGGCCATCGCGCACGGCGTCGGGGTGCGCGGACTGCTCAACGTGCAGTACGCGCTGCACGGCGACACGCTGTACGTGCTGGAGGCCAACCCGAGAGCGAGCCGCACGGTGCCGTTCGTCTCCAAGGCCACCGGGGTGCCGCTGGCCAAAGCCGCCGCCCGGATCATGCTCGGGGCCACCATCGCCGAGCTGCGGCTGGAGGGGCTGCTCCCGGCCGAGGGCGACGGCGGCACCTACTGGGCCGCATTGGCGAACCCCGGCCCGGTGGCGGTCAAAGAAGCCGTCCTGCCGTTCCACCGCTTCCGCACCGCCGAGGGGCAGGGGGTGGACTCGCTGCTCGGCCCGGAGATGAAGTCCACCGGCGAGGTGATGGGGTTGGACACCACCTTCGGTACCGCGTTCGCCAAGTCGCAGGCCGCCGCCTATGGCTCGCTGCCGACCAGCGGACGGGTGTTCGTGTCGGTGGCCAACCGGGACAAACGCGCGATGATCTTCCCGGTGAAGCGGCTGGCCGATCTCGGGTTCGAGGTGCTGGCCACCGCCGGTACCGCCGACGTGCTGCGGCGCAACGGGATCGCCGCCACCGTCGTGCGCAAGCACTTCGAGGGCCCGGACAACATCGTCGAGGCGATCCTGGACGGCCGGGTCGACATGATCATCAACACCCCGTACGGCAACCCCGGGCCCCGGGTGGACGGCTACGAGATCCGCACGGCGGCGGTGTCGCGCGGGGTGGTCTGCCTGACCACGGTGCAGGCCGCGGCGGCGGCTGTGCAGGGGGTGGAGGCGATGATCCGCGGCGAGCTGGGCGTGCGCTCGCTGCAGGACCTGCACCTGACCCTGGACAAGACCCGGGTACAGGAGATGGAGCGGGAGTGAGCATCGACCGAGCCCCTGGGCGAGGGAGGAGCGGAGCGAGCGCGGAATCGACCATCGGTGCAGGAGATGGAGCGGGAGTGACCGGCGGTTTCGGTGCCCGGCTGGCCGCGGCGGTGGCCGTGCACGGCCCGCTGTGCGTCGGGATCGACCCGCACCCCGGGCTGCTCGCCGACTGGGGTCTACCCGACGACGCCGACGGGCTGGACCAGTTCGGTCGCGGCGTGGTCGATGCCCTGGCCGGCCGGGTGGCGCTGGTCAAGCCGCAGTCCGCGTTTTTCGAACGACACGGCTCGGCCGGGGTGGCGGCACTGGAGCGGTTGCTCGCCCACGCCCGCGAGGTCGGGCTGTTGACCGTGCTGGACGTCAAGCGCGGCGACATCGGCTCCACCATGGACGGCTACGCGCGGGCCTACCTGGCCGACGGTGCACCGCTGGCCGCCGACGCGATCACCGTGTCGCCCTACCTCGGGTTCGGTTCGCTGATGCCGGCGGTGGAGCTGGCAGCGGCCACCGGGCGCGGGCTGTTCGTGCTGGCCCGTACCTCGAATCCGGAGGGCACCTCGGTGCAGTCCGCGACGCTCGATGGGCGCAGCGTGGCCCAGGCGGTGGTGGACGCGGCCGCCGAGCTGAACGCCGGTGCCACCCCGCTCGGCGACGTCGGGGTGGTTGTCGGCGCGACCGGGGCGCACGGTTTGGCGCTGGGGGGGCTGAACGGCGCGGTGCTCGCGCCGGGGCTAGGTGCTCAGGGCGCTACTCCGGCCGACCTGGCCGCCCGGTTCGCCGGGGTGGGGGGCATGGTGCTGCCTGCGGCGTCGCGTTCGGTGCTGGCTCGGGGCCCGGACCCGGCGGCCCTGCGGGCGGCGGTGGCCGAGCTGGCCGCCCAGCTCGCCATGAACCCCGGCTGACCTCCGCTGCGGGTGGGGTAGGGACAACCCCACCCGCGGTGGGGGGAACGCACCCGCGCCCGTGGTGGCTGCCCCATCGTGGCGGGCGCTGCCGATTGACACCCTCGGAACAGGCACCGAACCGGCAACCGAGGGGCGAGGCGATGGACACCCTGACCGCGATCACCGCACCGACCTCCGACCCGACCGCGCAGCTCCCGGCGGGGCAGCTCCCGGCGGGGCAGCTCCCGGCGGCGCAGCTCCCGGCGGCGCAGCCGTGGGCGGACCTCGCCCGCCGCGCGCTCGACCTGGTCGCCGCATCGCTGGCCCTGCTGCTGCTCGCCGTGCCGATGGTCGTGATCGGGCTGATCGTCCGCCGCACCTCCACCGGTCCGGCGCTGTTCCGCCAGCGGCGGGTCGGCCTCGACGGGCGGGAGTTCACCCTCTACAAGTTCCGGACGATGCACGCCGGCGTCGGGGACGACGCGCTGCGCGCGCTGATCGCGGCCGAGTTGCGCGGCCAGGACACCAAGGTCGGCGGCAGCCACAAGCTGGACCGCGATCCCAGGATCACCGCGATCGGCGCGTTCCTGCGACGGACCAGCCTGGACGAGCTGCCGCAGCTGCTCAACATCGTGCGCGGCGACATGACCCTGGTCGGTCCCCGCCCGTGTCTGGGGTGGGAGGCGGAGATGTTCCCGGCCGAGTTCACCCCGCGGTTCTCGGTACGGCCGGGGCTGACCGGCCTGTGGCAGATCAGCGGTCGCAGCACCATGTCGACGCTGGAGATGCTGCGCCTCGACGTCGCCTACGTGCGGGGGCGGCGGCTCGGTGGCGACCTGTCGATCCTGCTGCGCACGGTCCCGGCGATGCTCCGCGACGGCGGGGCCCGCTGACCCGGCCGAGGGCAGGTCCGCCGGGGTCACTCGCGGGTGTCGTCGACCCAGGCGTCGATGCGTTCCCACCAGTGGTAGAGCCACTCGACGCGATCCTCGTCGCCGCGCGGGACCTCGGCGGCGGGTACCTGCCACCACCGCATCCGCACCGTGGTGTCCAGCGGCAGCGCGCGCCAGATGTCGGCGATCGTGTAGAGGTGGTCCAACCCGGTGTGGGCCACCCACACCACATCGGCCTCCGGCGCGGCGGCCAGTGCGGCGTTGACGCCCCCGGGCCGGGGTGGGAGCACGTGCCGCATCGCCGCCGAGCGCCGGGCCATGTCGGCCAGGCCGCGGGAGTGCAGCCGCTCGATGCCGGCGAGCCGGCGCCGCTCGGTGAAGTTTCCGCCCTCGGGGAAGATCACGAACGCATCGTTGTGGTCCAGGCCCTTGGCGAGCTCACCGACCCGGCGGGTCAGCGCGGCCCCGCCCTCGGAGACGAACCGGTTCGGTAGCCGGTTGAGCAGGATGTCCAGCGCGGGATCCCACTGCAGCGCGGCGGAGAGCACGATCCGCGGCTCGCGTTCGTACCAGTTCACCAGCGCGTGGGAGAGCAGGAACGAGTCGCCGGGGCCGGCGTGCCGGCAGAAGACCAGCAGCGGGCGGTCCCGGTAGTCGTCCGGGCCGGGCCCCTCCACCTCGACCCGCAACCGCAGTACCCGGGTGACCTCGGTGTAGATCATCCGCAGGTACCAGCCGACCAGCCGGTAGTGCAGAAGTTGCAGCGGCGGCGTTCGGGTCGCCGCGCCGAATCCGGCGACCAGCCACAACCCGAACAGCGCGCACAGCAGCACGCTCTCCAACACCAGGGCGATGACCGCGACCCACAGCACCCGCAGTGCGCGTTGCCGGCCCGGCAGCAGCGGGCTGACCAGCGCGGCCAGCACCACCCAGACCGGCAGTGTGCCGAGCAGTACACCGGTGAGCAGCACCATCGCCGGCGCGAGGACGGTCCGGCGCACCCACCTCGGCGGCAGGCTCACGTCCGGCTCCCCGGCATCGGCCTGGCCCTCAGGTAGTCCGCCGACGCGCGGTGCGCGGCGCCGATCCGGTCACCCGCGCCGGTCATGTCCCGGTAGCGCAGCGTGGCCAGGCTGTTCCACGGTGGCGCCCCGCGTTCACCGGCGGGCAGCACGTGCACCTCGACACCGCGCGGGACCGCGGCCAGGTCGCTGGTGTACCGGTGTCGGCGGGCGATCTCGAAGGCCACCGGTGCCACCTCCCAGATCCGTCGTGGTGCCCGTAGCGGCTGGTCGACCCGGCCCACTTGGAGGACGAATACCCGCTCGGCGCCCAACTGCACCGCCCGGCCGAGCGGGATGCTGTTGACCAGACCGCCGTCCATGTAGTGCCGGTCGGCGAGGGCCACCGGGGCCAGCAGACCCGGTACCGCGGCCGAGGCCAGTACCGCGCCGACCACCGGTCCTTCGGTGAACCAGTGTTCCGCCGCGTCCTCGATGCTCGCCGCGCAGCACTCGAAACGCACCGGCAGGTCCTCGATCCGCCGCCCGCCCAGCACGTCGGTCAGCGCCGCCCGCAGGGGACCCGACGGGTGCACCGCCACGCCGCCCCGGGCCAGTTCGCGCAGCCGGTCGACGGGTCCGGCGCCGAAGACCCGGCGCGCTTTCGGCGACTGCCACAGCGCGGCCAACCGGTCGGCCACCTGGCCCGGTGGGAAGGCCGCCAGCACAGCACCGTTGATCGCGCCGACCGAGGTGCCCAGGACCAGGTCAGGGCGTATCTCCGCCTCCAGCAGAGCGCGCAGCATGCCGACCTGGACCGCGCCGAGCACCCCACCGCCACCCAGCACCACCGCCGTTCCCCCGCCCGCCATGCGTCCCATGATGCCGACAGCCGGTGGCGGCCCGGTCGGGCGCGTGCCCTACGGTCGTGTTCTCGCCGCCATGGCTCGTCGCGCCGGGCGGGGCCGATCGGCTGGTCTGCCGCTTCCGTACGGTGGAGGGGCGGCCGCTCCGGACGGCCGTGTCGGGTAAGCCATGACGGACCGGCCGGCGGCGCTTGAGAGTATGTGCGACGCCGCGCCCCACACCGGCGGACCAGCGAGCTCAGGTCAGGCGAAAGGCGGATACATCGATGGCCGAGGGGCAGCCCTCGACCGGCGGACCACCGTCGGCCCCCAGCGAGCCTGACCCGCGGCCGGGTAATCCGGGGCGCGGGTCGCTGGACGGCGCCACCGAGCGCATCTCCCTGCCCGATGGCGAGGCGCGGCCCGTGCAGCGAGAGCCGGGGCGCGACGACGCGACCGGGTCCGGGGACTCGGTCACCACCACGGGTGACGAGACGCAGGCGCTGGTCGCACCCGATACCGCGCCTGCCCCGAAGGCCGGTCCCGTACCAGACGACGCCGCCTCCGCCCCTGAAGATGCCCCGTCTGTGCCGGACCGGCCGTCCGAGCACGATGCTCCGGGCCGGCCGTCCGTGCACGACGCGTCCGGCCAGGAGGCGTCCGCGGGGGACGGGTCTGCCGCGGACGAGGTGGCACCGACGGATCAGCCGGCCGGCGCCGCCGCGGAGCCGGACGCCGACGGGCCGCCGGACACCGGTACCGCGCCGAGCACCCCGGCGGTGGTCGAGGACGCGGTGGTGGTCGAGGACCCGGAGCGGGTGAGCGGGGATGCGGGCCGTACCGGGGACGCGGCCGCCGAGCGACCCGAGGACGCGGCCGCCGAGCGACCCGGGGACGCAGCCGCCGAGCGACCCGAGGACGCGGCCGCCGAGCAGCCCGGGGACGCGGTCGCCGAGCAGCCCGAGGAGCCGGAGGGTGAGCCGGCCGGTCCCGACGCGGCGCCGGCCGACGAGTCCCCCGCCACCTCCCGGCCGGACGACTCACCCACGGTCGCGGCGGAACTCTCGCCGGGCGCCGCGGCCATGGCGGCACCGACCGTCCGGATCCGCCCCGCGGCCATCCCGGTGGACGACGGACCGGTCGAGGTCGACGTCGCGGAGGCGCCGATCCCGGCGGAGGACGCCGCGCCCACCCCGGCCGGGAACATCGACCGGTTCGGGCCCGTCGAGCAGGTGCTGCGCCGCCACCGCGCGGCATTGGCCGTGGTGGTGGCGCTCACCGCCCTGCTGGCGCTCTACGTCGCCGACCTGGTGTCCAGCGAGGGCGACATCCCGCGCGGTGTCGTGGTGGCCGGGATCGCGGTGGGCGGACTACCGGTTCCGGAGGCCGAGTCGGTTCTGCGCGGGGCACTCGAATCGAGGGCTGCGGGGCCGGTCGTGGTGGTCGCCGAGCAGCTGCGCACCGAGCTGGACCCGGCGGCGGCGGGACTGGGCATCGACTGGGCGGGCACGCTGGAACGGGCCGCGGTGCAGCCGGTCAACCCGTTCACCCGGATCGGTGCGTTGTTCTCCGACCGGGTGGTCGAACCGGTCAGCGTGGTGGACGCCGAGCGGGCCAGCGCCGCGCTCGGTCCGTTCGCGCAGCTCACCGAGCGTCCGCCCACCGAGGCCACGGTCCGGTTCGACGGCTTGGAGCCGGTGCCGGTGCGGCCGGCCGACGGCCGGCGGCTGGATGTGCCGGGCGCGGTCCGGCAGCTGCAGCGCGACTGGCTGTCCGGTTCGCCGGTCAGCGTGCCCCTGATCGGGGTACCGGCGGCCAGCTCGGCGGTCGATCTGCGCTCGGCGATCGACTCGGTGGCCCGGCCCGCGGTGTCGGCGCCGGTGGTGGTGCTCGGCGACGGGCTCCGCGCCACCCTGGCTCCGGAGGTGATCGCCTCGGCGCTGCGGTTCCGGGTCGCGCCCGGCGGTGACACCCTGGTCCCGGAGATCAATGTGGAGCCGGTGATCGGCGCCGTCGCCCCGCAGCTGGCGCCCTCCGAGCGGCCGGGTCGCAACGCGTCGGTCAGCTTCGCCGGCGGTGCCCCGAGCGTGGTACCCGGCCAGGACGGTCGCCGGATCGACTACCCGGCCACGTTCGCGACCCTCGCCGAGGTGCTCACCAGGACCGGCGGGTCCAGGGAACTACCCGCCGTCTACGTCTCCGAGCCCGCGAAGGTGACGCCCGAGGAGCTCACCGCGGTCCTGGCGGCCGGCGAGATCAGCTCGTTCACCACCGGCGGGTTCGCCGCCGACTCCGGCCAGAACATCCGCCGGGCCGCCGAGATCGTGAACGGCGCGGTGGTCGGCCCGGGGGAGACCTTCAGCCTCAACGGGCTGACCAACCCGCGCAACGCCTCCAACGGGTTCGTCGAGGCGGGCATCATCGAGGACGGCCAGCCGGCGCGCGGGATCGGCGGCGGGGTGTCCCAGATCGCCACCACGCTGTACAACGCGGCCTACTTCGCCGGGATGACCGATGTGGAGCACCGCGAGCACAGCTACTACATCAGCCGCTACCCGGTTGCCCGGGAGGCGACGGTCTTCGACGACGTCATCGACCTGAAATTCCGCAACGACACCCCGAACACCGTGGTGGTGCAGACGATCTGGACCCCTTCCTCGATCACCGCCAAGATCCTCGGACGCAAGATCTACGAGGTGACCTCGACCACCGGTCCCCGGTCGAACCCGACCCAGCCGGAGAACGTCAGTGGCAGCGGGCCGAACTGCAAGGCGAGCACCGGCGCACCGGGCTTCACCGCGTCGGACACCCGCACGATCCGCGAGCTGGCCACCGGTCAGGTCCGCACCGAGACCCGACGGGTCACCTACAAACCCTCGCCCAACGTGACCTGCGGCGGGGGCGGGGGCGGGGGAGACGACCGGGAGAACCGCGACGACGACTAGGTCGGGCCGGTCACGGCGGCCCGGGAACGGACCGCCGACCTTGCGATGCGCTTCCTCGACGAACTCCCGCACCGTCCGGCCGCGCCTCGCCGAGGGTCCAGCCCAGCGAGGGAGGCAGCTGGCCGAAGTAGACCGGGGAGTCGGGCGCCTCGGCCCGCACCGCTCCGGCAACGAGGTGATGAGGTCGCGCCGCTCATCCGGCCCGGCTAGCCTTGCCAGGTGGACGAGGAGAGCATCTCGCTGAGCGAGCGGCGGGAGCGCGCGACGGTGGTCGTGACCCACGTACCGGGCGCGATCGTCGTCACCGGCTTCGGGGAGATCGACATGGTCACTGCCCCCGAGCTGCGGTCCAGCCTGCGTGAGGCAATCGGTGCCGCGGACGGACGCCGCGTGGTTCTGGACCTGCGATCGGTCGAGTTCCTCGCATCCGCCGGGTGCGCGGCCCTCGCGGAGGGCCACAACCTGGCGAGCCGACAGGGGGGACTGCTGCACGTGGTCGTCGCGCCGGACGGGATGGTGGGCCGGGTCCTGGCCCTGGTCGGGCTCACCCGGGTGGTGCGGGTGCACTCCACCCTGGATGCCGCACTGCAACTCTGACCGGCGCAACTCCGACCGGCGCAACTCCGACCGGCGCGGGCGCGCTCGACCGGAGCATCGCGACCCGGCACCGATGGACGTCCAGGAACTACACTGGTCAGGTGCAGGCAGAGCCCGCGGCGGGTCGGGCCGACGTCGACCCGGTCGGCGGGACCGCTGTGGTCGCCCTGGTGGCCTCCGCCGGCGGGCTGGAGGCCCTGTCCACGGTGCTGGCCGGCCTGTCCGGCTCGCTCCCGGCCGCCGTGGTGATCGCCCAGCACGTCAGCCCGAGCGGGCCGGGCTCGCTGAGCAAGCTGCTGGCCGCCCGAACCACCATGCCGGTGCGCCCCGCCGGCGACGGTGACCGGCTGGTGCCCGGCACCGCGCTGGTGACGCCCCCCGGGCGGCACATGCTGATCACTCCGGATCGCCGGGTCGCGCTGCTGGACACCGACGAGCCGCCACCGTCGCGACCCTCGGCGGACCTGCTGCTGACCACGCTCGCGATGTCGGTCGGCCCAAGAGCGGTGGCGGTCGTGCTCACCGGATTCGGGCACGACGGCCAGACCGGGGTGCGGGCCGTGCACCACCGCGGCGGGTGGGTGCTGGCCCAGGACGAGGTGTCCTCCGAGCACTTCGGCATGCCCGGTTCCGCGATCGCCACCGGGGTGGTGGACCGGGTCGTCGCGGTACACGCGCTCGCCGGGGCGATCTCGGCAATCGTCGCGGCGCTGCCCTCGGCGTGTTGAGCTCCGCGTGTTGACCGCAAGCCCATGCGTGGGCCCGCTCCGATCGGGTAAGCGGTGGTGGGCCACTGGAGCTGCCCTGAGGTTGGACCGGGTGTCATGATGGTCGTACCAGCCGGACGCTCCGGCCGGCACGGATTCGGTGGCCGCACCGAGGAGTCGAGACCGGAAGGCCGGCCATGACCACCAGAGCGCTGCTGATCGGGCACCGCGCCAAGCGCGGCTCGATGGTGGTGACCCCCGAGGGCCTGCTGGACGTGCGGACGTACGCCCAGCTGCGCGACGCGCTGCTCAAATGCGCCGCCGAGGCGCCGGAGGCGGTGGTCGTCGACCTCGCCGGGCTGCAGGTCGAGCGCATCTCCGCGTTGTCGGTCTTCCCGACCGTCTGGCTGCGCACCTCGGTGTGGCCGGAGGTGCCGCTACTGCTGGCCGGTGCCCGCGGCGCGTTGGGCCGGTCCCTCGCGGCCAGCGCGGTTCCCCGGTTCGTGCCCTGCCTGCCGGACATCGAGTCGGCGCTGGAGGCAGTGGGCCATCCTCCGGTCCGCCGCCGGGCCGAGATCGGGCTTCCGCCCCTGGTCAGCAGCTCACAGCTGGCGCGACGCTGGGTGGCCGAGCAGACGACCGGGTTCGGACTGCCCGACTCCGACGCCGCGGTCCTGGTGGCGTGCGAGTTGGTGGAGAACGCGCTCACGCACACCTCGACCGGTTGCCGGCTACGCCTCGAGCGGCATCCGGCCGGGCTTTCGGTGGCGGTCTCCGACGACCACCCGCGACCGCCGCACCTGGCCGAGCATTCGCCGGAGGCTCCCAGGTACGGGCTCGCGCTGGTCGAGGCCCTGTCCCGGGCCTGGGGGCACAGCCCCCGACTGGGCGGAGGCAAGGTCGTGTGGGCGGTGTTGCCGTTGCCGGGCGGTCCGAGCGGCCCCATCGGCCCGCCAGGCCCGATCAACTCCGGGCGCAGCGGGTGGGTTCAGTAACGTTGCCCGGGTGACCGACCCCTCCGACGATTTCGGCAGCGACGACGCCTTCGAGGCAGTGCTGGTGCACCTGCGCGAGCACCGCGGGTTCGACTTCACCGGGTACAAGCGGGCCAGCCTGCGGCGGCGCATCCAGCGCAGGATGACCCAGGCCGGAGTCAGCGACTACCCCGAGTACCTCGACCGCCTGCAGGTCGACGCCGACGAGTTCGCCGCGCTGTTCAACACCATCCTGATCAACGTGACCGGCTTCTTCCGGGACCCGGACACCTGGTCCTTCCTGCGAGCCGAGGTGCTGCCGAAGCTGGTCGCGCAGCGACCGGATGGCGTACCGCTGCGGGTGTGGAGTGCCGGCTGCGCGTCCGGCCAGGAGGCCTACTCGCTGGCGATCGTGCTGGCCGAGGTGCTGGGCGTGGACCGGTTCCGGCGCGAGGTGAAGATCTACGCCACCGACGTCGACGAGGACGCGCTGCGCACCGCCCGGCACGCCGCCTACACCGACAGCGAGCTGTCCGGATTGCCGGCCGAGCTGCGGGAGAGCTACTTCGAGCCCCAGGGCCGGCGCTGGTCGTTCCGGTCCGACCTGCGGCGGTCGGTGATCTTCGGGCGCAACGACCTGGTGCAGGACGCGCCCATCTCCCGGATCGACATCCTGGCCTGCCGCAACACCCTGATGTACTTCACCGGGGCCACCCAGTCGGCGATCCTGTCCCGGATCCAGTTCGCGCTCAACCCGAACGGGCTGCTGCTGCTGGGCCGGGCCGAGATGCTGCTCAACCACAGCCGCAACTTCGAGCCGGTCGACCTGGGTCGACGGATCTTCCGCAAGATCGCCGTCGGGTCGACGCCCGGTGCCGGCTCGACATTGGGGCTGGAGCGGCGGGCCGACACCGGCCCCCTGGAGCAGCTGCGGGTCCGGGCGTTCCACAACATGCCGGTGGCGCAGCTGGTGCTGACCGAGGACGACACCGTGGCGATGATCAACCACCAGGCGGAGACGATGTTCGGGGTCGGTTCCCGGGACGTCGGTCGACCGCTGCGCGACCTGGTGCTGTCCTACCGGCCGGTGGAGCTGCGCGCGGCGATCGAACGTGCCCGGTTGGACCGCGCCACCCAGCGGCTCACCGAGGTCAGCGTCGAGCAGCCCGACCGCGAGCCGCTGTGGTTCGAGGTGCACATCACCCCGCTGGTCGACGACGACGACCGGCTGCTCGGCACGTCCGTCTCCTACCACGACGTGACGACCACCCACCGGCTGGTCGCGGACCTGGAGCGCACCAACACCGAGCTGACCGCCGCCTACGAGGAGCTGCAGTCCACCGGCGAGGAGCTGGAGACCACCAACGAGGAGCTGCAGTCCACCGTGGAGGAGCTGGAGACCACCAACGAGGAGCTGCAGTCCACCAACGAAGAGCTCGAGACGATGAACGAGGAACTGCGCTCCACCAACGACGAGCTGCAGCAGATCGCCCAATCCGCCGACGACCGCAGCCACGAGGTCGGCCGGCTCAACGACTTCCTCGGCTCGATCCTGGGCTCGTTGCAGAGTGTGGTGGTGGCGCTGGACACCGAGATGCGGGTCACCGTGTGGAACGACCGTGCCGAGGAGTACTGGGGGCTGCGCAGCGACGAGGTGCTCGGCCAGCACCTGCTCAACCTCGACATCGGGCTGCCGGTCGAGCAGCTGCACCCGGCGATCCGGGCCACGCTGACCGAGTCGGCCGACCCGGCCAACGTGCACCTCAGCGCGATCAACCGTCGCGGTCAGACCATCGAGGTCCGGGTCATGGCGACCGCGCTGCGCAGCAACGGTCAGGTCACCGGCACGATCCTGCTGATCGAATGACGGGCCGGGATGCCGTCCTCGCCGGCTACTCGCCGCCCAGCGCCAGCGCGGCGTCCGGCTCGACGACCCGGAACGACAGGGTCTCCTCCAGGTAGAAGGTGATCGTGTCGGCGTCGTGGTGGCTGTAGCCGACCGCGAGGTCCTGGCCCACGTCGAGCAGGAAATCGCCACCTCGCTGGCTCAGCACCACCGCGCCGTCCAGTCCCGGGGTCCGCACGACCCGACCACCCAGAATCCGCTCCAGGTGTTCCTGCAACAGGTAGCCACCGTGCTCGGCGGTACCCGCGATGCGGGTGTACAGCGCGGGGCTGACCGCCAGCGCGAACGGACCCTCGATTCCGTTGCCGCGCAACCCGGCCACCGCGGCGGCGACGGCGCCCGGATAGCCCCCGGTGTCGCCACCCAGCCCCGGCTCGCCGGCCGTGACCGTCGGCACGATGCCGTCGATCCCGGCGGCCGGCCAGCCGTGGAACACCACCTGGTTCTCGATCTCGGCGGCCAGTCGGGCCGCCCGGTCGAGGTCGTCCAGCCGGAGGTCCAGGGCACCGCGCTCGGCGTCGAACAGCTCCGACCGCTCGACGGCGAACGGCACCCGGACCTCGGTCAGCGGGAGCACCCGCCGTCTGCGCGCGAGGATCTCGCCGGCTCCCGCCGGGCTGCCCGGAGGGCCGGAGTCGAGCAGCTCGGTGCGGCCCAGGTTGGTGGCCGAGTGGGCCCAGCCGCCGGGGCCCTTCCAGTCGACCAGGCGGCGGGCCGCGAGCTGGGGAGTCAACCTCTCCCTGGCCTCGTCGTCGATCATCTTCCAGCCCACGCCCGGGATCGGGGCGAGCTCGCGGAGAAGGTGGCTGGTGGGTGTGGTGGTCGGGGCCACTGCTGTCATTGTCCCTTCAGGCTGCCGATGCCGAGCGAGTCCCCGCCCGGCGCCGGCTGGTCGTCGTCCGGTTCGTGTCGCTCGACGTAGTCCTCGGGGTCCTTGTCCCGGGTGTCGAGGTCCTCGGCCGTCGGGTGCGCCGCTTTGAACTCGACGAAGCGCTGGCCCAGCGCCTCGCGCAGCCCCATCGGCGCCGCCTTGCGGAAGTCGGCCAGGCCCTCCCGTTCCTCCTCGGCCATGTGCTCGTCGTTGGCCACCCGGGTCTTGTGCACGGCGGCCCACCAGGCGTCGCTGCCGGTGGGTTCGCGGGAGGCCTCGCGCACGCCGTCCCGGATGTCGTTGTGGTCGCCGATGGCATCGAGGGTCTCGTCCTCGGCGTCGTCGACCTTGCGCAGCAGCTGCGGGTAGAAGATCTCCTCCTCCGCCACGGCGTGCACGTCGAGCAGGTCGGCGAGCGGCTGCCAGGCCTTCGCCAGATCGTCGGCGTCGCCGGACACCGAGAGGTCGTCGAGCTGGGCGAACGCCTGCCGGAACGTGGTGTGGTCGTCCAGGATCAGTTGGGTGATGTCGGTGCTGTGCGTCGTCGGTTCGGGTACCTGCGCCATGGTCGACGAGTTACCCAGTTTCGGGCCGGATCACTCCTGATCGGTGCCGACGTCCCCGGGTTAGGGCCCACCCGAACGGGGAAGGAGTACAGGGCACCGTCCCACCGAGGAGGCCCCGTGTCCGAATCGACGCACGCACCCACCACCACCGACGCCGGCATCCCGGTCGAGAGCGACGAGCACTCGCTGACCGCGGGCCCGGGCGGCCCCGTCCTGCTGCAGGACAGCTACCTGATCGAGCAGATGGCGCAGTTCAACCGGGAGCGGATCCCGGAACGTCAGCCGCACGCCAAGGGCAGCGGGGCGTTCGGCCGGTTCGAGGTGACCGGCGACGTCAGCGCCTTCACCAGGGCCGGGTTGTTCCAGCCCGGGGCGACCACCGATCTGGCGATCCGGTTCTCCACGGTCGCCGGGGAGCGGGGCAGCCCCGACACCTGGCGCGACCCGCGCGGTTTCGCGGTGAAGTTCTACACCGACGAGGGCAACTACGACATGGTCGGCAACAACACGCCGGTCTTCTTCATGAAGGATCCGATGAAGTTCCAGCACTTCATCCGCTCGCAGAAGCGCCGCGCGGACAACAACCTGCGCGACCACGACATGCAGTGGGACTTCTGGACGCTCTCGCCGGAGTCCGCGCACCAGGTGACCTGGCTGATGGGCGACCGGGGCATCCCGCGCAGCTGGCGGCACATGAACGGCTACACGTCGCACACGTATATGTGGATCAACGCCACAGGCCACCAGTTCTGGGTCAAGTACCACTTCAAGACCGATCAGGGCGTGCAGTTCTTCACCCAGGACGAGGCCGACCAGATGGCCGCGGTCGACACCGACTACCACACCCGCGACCTGTTCGAGCACATCCGGGACGGCGAGTATCCGAGCTGGACGCTGTACGTGCAGGTGATGCCCTACGACGATGCGCCGGGCTACCGGTTCAACCCGTTCGACCTGACCAAGGTGTGGCCGCACCGGGACTACCCGCTGATCGAGGTCGGCCGGATGACCCTGGACCGCAACCCGACGGACAACCACACCGAGATCGAGCAGCTGGCGTTCCAGCCGAACAACCTGGTGCCCGGCATCGGCCCGAGCCCGGACCGGATGCTGCTGGCCCGGTTGTTCTCCTACGCCGACGCGCACCGCTACCGGCTCGGCGCCAACTACCAGCAGATCCCGGTGAACACGCCGACCTGCCCGGTGCGCTCGTACAGCAAGGACGGCGCCATGCGGGTGCACAAGGTCGCCGACCCGGTGTACGCGCCCAACTCCTACGGCGGACCGGCCGCGGACACCGAGCGCTACGGCCGGGTGCCGACCTGGCAGGTGGACGGCGAGATCATGCGCTCGGCGTATGTGGACCACGCCGAGGACGACGACTGGGGCCAGGCCGGCACCCTGGTGCGTGAGGTACTTGACGACGCCGCCCGCGAGCGGCTGGTCGACAACATCGTCGGCCACCTGCTCAACGGGGTGAGCGAACCGATCCTGGAGCGCGCGTTCGAGTACTGGCGCAACGTCGACAAGTCCCTCGGCGAGCGGGTCGAGGCCGGCGTCCGGGCCAAGGCCGACGAGCTCGACCCGAAGGCCGAGCAGCAGGCCAACCCGGCGCGGGGCGACATGCAGGCCAAGGCCTAGGTACCTGATCACTCAGCGGTCGGCGAGCGGTGTTTGAAACGCGGCGGGCCGGGAAGACGAACCAGTCGACCGCGCCGCGCCACCGGGCTGAAACCTGTCCGCGTTGCGCTCGTCATGGGTGCGGCGGTTGCTCTGACCAGCAGCGTTTCGGGGGAGACATCGTGCGCATCGGGATTGTGAACTTCCTGGACCATGGGCCCGGCACCGCCGAACCGGAGCCACCGGCGGTCGCCCTCGCCGAGGCACTGGCCGCGCTGGATCTGCGGGTGTCGGTGCTGGCCCGCCGCAACCGGCCGCGGGCACCGACGTGGTTGACCGGGCGGGCGTTCGAGCTGCGGTTGATCAGCGCCGGGCCCGCCGAACCGCTCGACGAGGACACCGCGGTGACCTACGCCGGTGAGTTCGCGCGTGGCCTGGACCGCGAGGTGCGCCGGGGCGGCTACGACCTGTTGCACGGGGTCGGCTGGCTGGCCGGGCTGTCTGCCCAGTTGGTCGGGTCGGCCCGCAAGATTCCGGTCGTGCAGACGATCGGCGGCCCGGCAGCCGTGGGCGCTCGGGTGTCGGCCAGCCGGCAACGGGCCGAGCACGCCTGCATCCGACGCGCCGACCACCTGATCACCCGCACCCAGGCCCAGCTCGAGCAGTTGGTCACGATCGGCGTGGCGCGGCGGCGGGTGACGGTCGTGCCGCCCGGGATCCTGATGCCGGATGCGAAGGACGCCGGCTCGGGCGACGGCGCGCCCGCGCGGTTGGTGGTGGTCGCGCCGCCGGCCCGGGCCGCCGAGGCGGTGCGGGCGTTGGCGCGGCTGCCCGCTGTCGAGCTGGTGATCGTGCCGCAACCGGTCCAGGACCAGCGACCCGACGGCCTGGCCGACCTGGCCGCCCGCTGCGGGGTAGGAGACCGGGTGCGGGTGCGGCGGCCGGGAACCCGGGCCGAGCGGGCAGCGGTGTTCCGCTCGGCCTGGGCGGTGCTCTGTCTGGCTCCGTCCGAGCTGGTCGGTACCGAACACCTGGAGGCGATGGCGTTGGGCGTGCCAGTGATCGCCGGGAGTGAGGCGGCCGCCGAGGCCGTCGTCGACGGGGTGACCGGCCGGCACCTGCGCCAGGTCGAACCGCACGGTCTCGCCGCCGTGCTGCGCGAGCTGCTGGCCAGTGAGCCGTTGCGCCAGCAGATGGGGGTGTCGGCCCAGGACCGGGTGGCCAGCCGCTACAACTGGCCCCGCATCGCCGGCGAGACGCTGCGGGTGTACCGGCGTCTCTCCCCGTCCGTGACGCCCGCCGAGTCCGCCGTGCGGCCCGATCTACCGCACGCACCCACCGTGGGCGGTCCGGGCGAACCTGCGTACAGGTGAGCCGGGCGGATATCTGAGATCCGGCGCGTCAGATCCGGCGCGCCGGATCCGGTGCGTCAGAGGTCGGCCTGGGGGGTCGGCTCCGGTGGCTCGGCGGTGTGTGCCGGGTGACCCCGGGTGCGGCGGCGCTGCTTCATGGCCGCTTCGTGCGCGTGCCGACGCCCACCCAGCAGGCGTTCCCGGACCAGTGCCTCGGCTTCGCCGAAGCACCGGTAGTAGCCGCTGTCGTACTCCTCCACCACCTGGAACGTCCAGCGCCCCGGCAGCACGTTGCGACCCACCAGTTCGCTGCGCACGTGCTCGGCGAGCTCATCCTGTCCGGCGGCCTCCAACTGGTCGATCGCATCGTCCAGAGTGAGGTCCGCCGTCCCGGTCAGCTGGTGGAACGAGTACAGGTGCCCTCGGGCACGCTCCACGGTCTCCAGCGCCTCGGTGAGCCGGCCGACGGCGGCCACCACCGCCGGATCCGGGGCGGGATCGTGCGGCACGGGTTTCGCGGAACCCGCCTCGGACCGGCTCACTCGACGCCACCCACTTCGTCCTCGGGGCGTTCGTGCACGGCCGCCTCCTCCGCGCTGGCCGCGCCGCCGTCCACGCCGGTCTGCCTGGCGTCCATCGACCGGTGGTACCCACCGTCGGCACCCGGCGCCGACGGCTCGAGCCGCCCGGCGCGGGTCGCGTCGAGGGTTTCGTCGCCGCTGGGGTCGTCGGGAGTGACGTCCGGGCGCTCGCGCCGCAACCTGCTGTCCAGGTTCTCCGTCGTGGCGGTCGGTCCCGGGGCGACCTGGTCGTCGTCCAGCACGTAGGGCCGGTCCGGCGGGACGTACCCGGCGTCCAGGGCGTCAGTGCCGGTCGGCCCGGTGAGGGTCTCGGCGGAGTCCTCCTGGACGTACTCGCCGAGGTCGGGGGCCTGGGGCTGCGGTTCGTACTCTCGTTGGCTCATCACGCGTCGGTACCCGCACTCGAGTCGGTCCAATCCCTCCCGGTCGGACTCTGCCGGCCCCCGGCCGGCGGCGGGCCGGGACGGCTGCCGGCCGGCTCCGGTCCGCCGCCGTGGGTCCGGTCGAAGACCAGCCGGTCATCGCGCAGCGTGATGCGCACGGTGTCGCCGCTGTCCACCTCGCCGTTGAGCAACATCTGGGCGAGCGGGTTGCCGATCTCGCGCTGGATGGCCCGCCGTAGCGGGCGGGCGCCGAACTCGGGTTGGTGGCCGCGCTGGGCCAGCCAGTCGACCGCGGCCGGCTCGGTGTGGACCCGCACCCCCAGCTCGTCGAGCCGGCGCGTCGTCTCGGCCAGCAACAGGTCGGTGATCACCCGCAGCTGCTCGCCCTCCAGCCGGTGGAACACCACGATCTCGTCGACCCGGTTGAGGAACTCCGGGCGGAAGGTCTCGCGCAGCCGGCCCATCACCTTGGCCCGCACGGACTCGTCGTCACCGCCGGTGGCGCCCACCCCGAAGCCGAGCGAGGTGGTGCCGGCGATCGCCTCCGAACCGACGTTGCTGGTCATGATGACCACGGTGTTGCGGAAGTCGACGGTACGGCCCTGCCCATCGGTCAGCCGGCCGTCGTCGAGCACCTGCAGCAGCGTGTTGAACACCTCCGGGTGCGCTTTCTCCATCTCGTCGAGCAGGACCACGGAGTAGGGCCGGCGGCGGATGCGTTCGGTGAGCTGCCCGGACTCGCCGTAGCCGACGTACCCCGGCGGGGCCCCGATCAGGCGGCTGACCGTGTGCCGCTCGCCGTACTCGCTCATGTCCAGCCGGACCAGCCGGTCGGCGTCCCCGAACAGGCTCTCCGCCAGTGCTTTCGCGAGCTCGGTCTTGCCCACCCCGGTGGGGCCCAGGAACAGGAAGCTGCCGACCGGACGGTTCGGCTCGGCGACCCCCGCGCGGGAGCGCCGGATCGACTCGGCGACCACCCGGACCGCCTCGTCCTGGCCGACCACCCGGGTGTGCAGCTCGTCCTCCAGCCGGACCAGCCGGTCGCGCTCGGCCTCGGTCAGCTGGGCCACCGGGATGCCGGTGGCCCGGGCCACGACCTCGGCGATCTCGGCCCGGTCGACCTTCGGCACGCTGCCGTTGACCTGGCCGCGCGCCTCCCGGATCTGCTTGGTGGCCTGCTCGACCTCGTCACGCAGCGACATCGCGCGCTCGTAGTCCTCCGCCGCGACCGCCTGGTCCTTGTCCCGGCCCAGCCGCTCGATGCGCTGCTCCAGCTCGCGCACGTCGGTGGTCGGGGTCTTCGTGCGCAGCCGAACGCGCGCGCCGGCCTGATCGAGCAGGTCCACCGCCTTGTCCGGCAGGAAGCGGTCGCTGACGTAGCGGTCGGACAGCTCGGCCGCCGCGCGCATCGCGGCGTCGGTGTAGCGCACCTGGTGGTGCGCCTCGTAGCGGTCGCGCAGGCCGTGCAGGATCTGCACGGTGTCGGCCACCGACGGCTCGGGCACCAGGATCGGCTGGAACCGCCGCTCCAGGGCCGGGTCGCGTTCCAGGTGCCGGCGGTACTCGTCCAGGGTGGTCGCGCCGATCACGTGCAGCTCACCCCGGGCCAGCGCGGGCTTGAGCATGTTCCCGGCGTCCATCCCGCCGCCCTCGGCGCCCCCGCCTCCGGCGCCCACCACCGTGTGCAGCTCGTCGATGAACACGATCAGCTGGTCGGCGTGCTGCCGAACCTCGTCGATGACCTGGGTGATCCGCTCCTCGAAGTCACCGCGGTAGCGGGTGCCGGCGACCATGCCCGACAGTTCCAGGGCGACCACCCGCCGCCCGGCCAGGGTGTCGGGCACGTCGCCGTCCACGATCCGCTGGGCGATGCCCTCCACGATGGCGGTCTTGCCGACACCGGCCTCGCCGATCAGCACCGGGTTGTTCTTCGTCCGCCGCGACAGCACCTCGATGGTCTGCTCGATCTCCTCGGCCCGCCCGATCACCGGATCCAGCCGGCCCTCGCGGGCGCTGCCGGTCAGGTCGGTCGAGTACGCGTCCAACGTCGGTGTCGCGGTCGGGCCGGCAACGGTGCTCGATGTGGTGGCTCTCGGCGGCCCGACCGGCCTCGGGCCCTCACCGGCCGCGGCGCGCTGCAGCGCCTCCGGGGTGATCCGGTTGGCGTGCAGCAGCCGTCCCGCCGGGGACTCGCCGTTCGCGCTCAGCGCCAGCAGCACGTGCTCGGGTCCGATGTAGCCCGCGCCCAGCGCGCGGGCGATCTGGTGGGCCTCCAGCAGCGCGCGCTTGGCCGCCGGCGTCAGCTCGGGAGGCTGGTCGGCGGGCGGGCCGTCCGGCATGGCCCCGTCCACGGAGGCGGCGATCCGATCCGGGTCCGCCCCGGCCGCGCCGAGCAGCTCGGCCAGCGCGGGCATCCGGGTGGCGGCCCAGAGCAGGTGCTCCGCGCCCAGGTCATGGCCGCCGCGCTCGGCGACGAGCTGGGCCGCAGCGGCGATCATCGCCCGCGCCGGCGCGGTCAGCAGCCGGGACAGATCGACCCGGTACACCGGCCGGCGTGGATCACCCTGGCCGCCGAAGAAACGGGCGACGAAGTCGTCGAACGACCCGTCACCGAAGCCGCTGGTCATGTGCACCTCCGGGATGCTGGTGGGTGGGAACGTGCGCCAGAACGGGGGCTTACCTGCGCACCAGACACTGGCCACGGGCCCCGGCCGGGTCAGCCGCCGGGCAACGTCTCGCCGCCGACCGGTGCCAGCACCTCGCCGGAGTAGTACGACGACAGAAGCGGGGCGGCGAGGAAGACGAACGACGGGGCGATCTCGTCGGGGTCGGCGGGGCGGTTCATCGGCGTGTGCCCGCCGAACCCCTCGACCTTCTCCGGCGGCATGGTGGCGGGGATCAGCGGAGTCCACACCGGGCCGGGCGCGACGCAGTTGACCCGGATGCCGCGCTCGGCCAGCGACTGGGCCAGGGCGTAGGTCAGGGCGTGTACCGCGCCCTTGGTCGCCGAGTACGGGATCAGCGACTTGTTGCCCCGCAGCCCGTTGACCGAGCCGGTGTTGATCACGCTGGCGCCGGGTCCCAGGTGCGGCAGCGCGGCCCGGGTCAGCCAGAAGAACGCGTTGAGGTTGACGTCCATCGTCCGCAGCCACTGCTCGTCGGTGATCTCGGCCGGGTCGTCGAACGGCTGCTGGACCGCCTGGTTGTTCACCAGCACGTCCAGGCCGCCCAGCTCGGCGACCGTGCGGCGGACCACCTCGTCGCAGTGCGGCCGGGAGGCCAGGTCGCCGGGCAGCAGCACGCACCGGCGCCCCTGGGCCTCGACGAGCTCGCGGGTGTGCTCGGCATCGTCGTGCTCGTCCAGGTAGGCGATCGCGACATGTGCGCCCTCCTTGGCGAATGCCACCGAGACGGCCCGACCGATGCCCGAGTCGCCCCCGGTGACCAGCGTTCGCTGTCCGTCGAGCAGGCCTCGGCCGACCCATGAGCTCATCTCGTCGCGGGGCTCGGGCGACATCTCACCGGTGCGACCGGGCGGCCGCTGCTGCTGGCTGGGTATGTCCTGGCTCATGCCGGGCGACTACCCGGTCCACGCTCCGGAAAACGGGCTCACCGCGTGGGAAGAGTTGCTGGGCCGGGTCAGGCAGCGGGGGAGGCCCCGCCGGCCAGGCGAGCGCGGTGGACCGCGGCCCGGCCCGTCCGGCGACCGGTCCGCCGCCGGGCGCCGCCGAGGCGCGCGAGCACACCGGACCGGGCAACGTCCAGCACCTGGGCGCGGCGCCTGCCGTCCATCATGTTGGCGCCCATCGCCGCCAGATCACGCGCGCCGGGGGTGAGCAGGTGCACCCGAGCACCGCTGGCCCGCAGCAGCCGCACCTCCGACATCAGGCGCTCGGTCGCCCACCGACGCCACCAGCCCTGCACCCGACCCAGCGGGCCCGGGTGCAACGACGCCATCGGCGCCAGCACCCACACCTCCTCGCATCCGCGAGCCAGGTCGGCGTTGCTCGGCGAGCAGACGGCCCCGTCGACATAGGGCACCCGGCCCACGTTCACCGGCGTGTACCAGCCGGGCACCGCGCAGGACGCCATCGTCGCGCGTGCGGGCGAGACCCGCGGGGCTCCCGGGCGACCGAATGCCGTCCGCTTCCCAGTCTGATAGTCGGTAGCCACGATTCGGGTGCCGGTTGGCCAGCGACGCCCGTTGTGCACGTGGTCCACGGCCGCGCCGACCCGGTTGAGCTGCCGCCGTCCGCGCGGCAGCAAGGCGGCGCCCAGTGCCGCCGGCCGCACGCGGAACGGGTTTCGAGCCGCCCGCAGCAACAGGGGCAGAGAGCCGAGGCCGGGCCTGGGGAGTGTCGGCCAGGCGGGTTCCCCATCGAGGTCGAGGACGGGTGGCCCCATGTCCGGCAGCTGGGTGGCGCTCCTCGCCTCGATGGCGGTGACCGGCTCGGTTGCCCGGGCCACGGCCCGACCACCCAGCTGTCCCGCGCAGAGGTCGTCCACACTCATCCCGCCGCGCAGCATCATGGCCAGAACGGCGCCGGCCGAGGTGCCGATCACCAGGTCGGAGTTACCGGCGTCCCACCCGGTGGCGTCCTGCACCGCGGCGAGCGCGCCGAGGCTCCACGCCGCACCGAGGAACCCGCCCGCCCCGAGCACCAGCGCCCGTCCTCCGGAGATACCCGACTCTCGTTCCATCCGGACGTTTACCCGCCAGTAGGACGATCAACCCCCGATAGGCCGTCCACGGAGTGACACGGACCACTGCTCCTGGCTGGTGGCAGCCGTTGCCCTACGGGTTCACCGCGCGGGCGGCCGCGGAGCTGCCGAACTGCCCGGCGGACCGGCGCGCCGAGGTGATCGCGGTGGCGGTCTGTCCGCTGGCCAGCGCGATCCGGGTGGACGTCGAGCGGCCGACATGAGCGCCGCGCCGAGCGCCCAGCGCACCCGCCACGTCCCGGAGATCGCGGTAGTCGCGGACCGGCAGCTGGATCAGCTCGGCGATACACCCGGCTGAGGCACCCCAGTGCTGGGCATGCGCCACGATCGCCCAGCGCGGAGCGGGAAAGGACAGCCCGGCGAGTACCTCACGAATGCCGACACCGTCCGGATCAATGCTGATGCGTGCCATGAGCTCTCCGCTCCGGTGCGTTCCCAGGTCGTCGTGATCGGTCAGGACATATGCCCTCCGGCCGCAACGTCAAACGGAAGTTCCCACCAATGAGTGACGCTGCGGTGTAGCTCGGGAACCGGCCGGCGGCCATCTCGGGTCCGTCCTACCCGGCCGGCTGTGTGACCGTCGCGCGAGTCGGGTATCCCGGTCGAATGAGCAGATCAGCGACGCCGACCCGGGAGACCGAACGCAAGTACGACGTCGACGAGGCGGTGGTGCTGCCCGAGCCGGCGGAGCTGCTCCACCTCGACTCGCCGGACGGGGCGCGGGAGACCCGGCTGGAGGCGACCTACTTCGACACGGCCGACCTGGGTCTGCTCCGGGCGGGTATCACCCTGCGCCGCCGCGAGGGCGGGACCGACGAAGGGTGGCACCTGAAGCTGCCGGCCGGCGGGGACAGCCGCCACGAGCTGCGGCTGCCGCTCGACGCCGGGCGGCGGGACCGGCCGCCCGGCGAGTTCGTCGCCCTCATCCGGTTGGCCGCCCGCGGCACGCCGCTGGCCCCGGTCGCGTTGCTGGCCACCCGCCGGCGAAGCTGGGTGCTGTCCGACGCGCGGGGTCGGGAGCTCGTCGAACTGGTCGAGGACCGGGTCGAGGGCCACACCATGGGCGAGCAGACCGGGGCGACGTCCTGGCGCGAGCTGGAGGTGGAGCTGTCCGAGCAGGGCCGACCCAAGGTGCTGGACCGCATCGAGCGGGAACTGCTCCGGGTCGGCGCCCGTCGCTCGGCGTCCGGCTCGAAGCTCGCGCGCGTGCTGGCCGACCGGATGCCCGCCGCGGGGGCGAGCCCGCGCGACCCCGGGCGCTCCCCGGACGAGGGCACGGCCGGTGCCGCCGTGCTGGCCTACCTGCGAACCCAGGCCGACCGGTTGCGGGCCCACGATCCGCTCGTACGGCGAGACGCCCCGGACTCGGTGCACCAGATGCGGGTGGCGGCCCGCCGGATGCGCAGCGCGCTGCAGGCTTACCCGCGGGTCCTGGACCGCGCCGCCACCCGTCCGGTGGCCGACGAGCTGAAGTGGCTCGGTACCCAGCTCAGCGGGGCCCGCGACGACGAGGTGATCGAGCGGCGGTTGACGGCGCTGGTCGCGGGGCTGCCCGACGACCTGGTACTCGGTCCGGTCGGCGTGCAGCTGACCCGTTCGATGCAGCGGCGGCGGGTGGCCGCCCGGGAGACGGTGCTGACCGCACTGGACAGCGCCCGGTATCTGGAACTGCACGACCAGCTGGACCGGTTGCTCACCGATCCGCCGCTGGCCCGTGGCGCCCGCCGGCCCGCCGCCCGTGAGCTGCCGCGCGGCGTCGGGAGGGCGTGGAAGCGGACGGTCAAGCGCATGCGGGTGGCGAACGACAGCCCCGACGGCCCGGTGCAGGACCAGGCGCTGCACGAGACCCGCAAGGCGGCCAAGCGGCTGCGCTACGCCGTCGAGGTCGCCGTCCCGGAGATCGGCAAGCCGGCCAAGCGGATGCGGCGCAGGCTCAAGGACCTGCACGGTCCGCTCGGTGACCACCAGGACGCCGTGGTGGCCCGCCCGGTGATCCGGGAGCTCGCCGTGCAGGCGCACCTCGACGGTGGCAACGGCTTCACCCACGGCCTGCTGCACGGGTTGGAGGCCGCGCGCGCACAGCAGGCGCGACGCGACCTGCCCGGCCGCTGGACCGCGCTCGACCGACCGAAGGTCACCCGCTGGCTCGCCCCCTGACGTGCCTCGCCACCTGACGTGCCTCGCCACTTGACGTGCACACTGGGCCGCGACCCGGGTCAGCGCGGATCGGACGAGCCGTCCCGGTCGAGCCGGGTCCGCTGCGGGCCGACGGTGTGGCGTGGGTCGCGCGCGGACTGCTGGCCCGCGTGGAAGACGCCGAACCGGGTCGCCGCCGAGCCGGCGAGCAAGGCGAGGCCGCCGAGGGCGGCGCCCGCCCGGGACCGTCGGCCGACGGTCCCGGTCAACGCGACGCCGGCGACGGTGAGCACCCGCGCGACCCTGGTGTACATCCCGGCCCGGCCCTCGTGCAACGGCTCGGCCGTGCGCCCCATCGAGGACTCCATCCTCGCGTGCGCCGCCAGCTCGAACAGCGCTCCGCCCAGGCCCATCCGCCGCGCCGGGCCGGCCCTCCCGACCGGGGTGCACAGCATGCCCAGACCCCCGGCCGCCGCCGTGGCGCTGCCGACGAACACGAACGGCAGCTCGTCGCCCGCGTCCCGCCAGGATGGCGTCGCGGTGTCGGACAGCAGCACCGCGGTATAGGAGGCGACCGCCGGGCCGAGCAGGGCGGCGGCCAGGCCGGCGGCGCGCCCCATGCGGGGTAACAGCCTCGACCCGACCGCGCCCGGTCTGAGTAGGACCGATGCCTCGGACGCCGCCGCCACCCCGACCACCGGTCCGTACGCGGTGAGGATCCAGGTGCCGACGCTCATCGGTGAGGTCGGCTTGGCCACCCGCAGCATGTGGTGGAAGCGGGCCGGCCGGCCGAGGTCGTGGATCAACGCGACCAGGCTGGCCAGGATCGCGCCGAGCGCGGCCAGCCGGGCCGGTCGGCGCAGGGCGGTGTTGCCGGTCAGGTCGGCGCCGGCGGCCAGCAGCGACGAGCCGCCGGCCAGACCGCCCAGGAACAGGTATGCCGGGATGTCGGCCTGCCACGGCGAGGCCTTCACCACCGCCCGGCCGTAGTAGGAGCCGAACTCGGCGTCCGGCACCATCGCCCGCTCGCGCCGCCCGCCGCGCGCACCGCGCCGGCGCCGCCCGGTCGTGAGCCCGGCGCGGTCGTCGGAGCGGGGCGGCCCGGTCGTGGGTCCGGTCATCGGCCCGGTCCGGCGAACGCCGCGGCCGCTCCGGCGAGCATGGTCAGCGCGGCCAGGCCTGCGCGACGCCACATGCGCGGCAGTCCGGCCGTCGGCACCACCGGGTCCGGCGGCAGGCCGTACACCTCGGGCTCGTCCAGCAACAGGAAGAAGGCACCCGCGCCGCCCACGCCGTCGTTCGGGTCGTGCCCGTAGAGCCGGGCGGAGCCGGTGCCGGTCGCGTGCAGGGCGTCGACCCGGGCGCGGGCCCGCTCGCGCAGTTCGTCGAGGTCGCCGAACTGGATCGAGTCGGTGGGGCAGGCCTTCGCGCAGGCAGGTTCGAGACCGCCCTTGAGCCGGTCGTAGCAGAGGGTGCACTTCTGCGCGATGTTCACCGCCGGGTCGTCGGCCGGACCCTCGCGCCGCTCGATGACGCCGTACGGGCAGGCCGGCACGCAGTAGCCGCAGCCGTTGCAGATGTCGTCCTGCACCACCACCGTGCCGAACTCGGTGCGGAACAGCGCGCCGGTGGGGCAGACGTCCAGGCAGCCGGCGCGGGTGCAGTGCTTGCACACGTCGGACTCCATCAACCAGCGGAACTCCGAGCGCTGCTCGACGGGGGTGTCGGCGCCGGGCAGCGTCATGGCGGGCATCCCGAGGTCGGCCACCGGCGCAACGGTGTCCACGCCGGTGGTCGAGCCGGCGAGCGCGAGCACGTCCTGGCCGGCGGGGGCGGCCTGCTCGACGAACGCCACGTGCCGCCAGGTGGAGGCGCCCAGGCCGACGCTGTTGTCGTAGGAGTCGCCGGTGAGCGACATCCCGTCGGCCGGCACCGAGTTCCACTCCTTGCAGGCCACCTCGCACGCCTTGCAGCCGATGCAGACGCTGGTGTCGGTGAAGAACCCCTTGCGGGTCATCGGCGTCGGACCTCCGTGCCCGTGGTCTCGGTGATCCCGGCGCGGGCCCGATACTCCGCCACGAACTCCAGCAGCGCGGGGCCGCGTGGCCGCCGCCCGGGGCGGATGTCGCAGGTGGCGGCCTTGGTCTCCATGATGTGCACGTTCGGGTCCAGCACCACCGACAGCAGCTCGTTCGCCGCGTCGCCGGTGCTCACCCCGTTCGGCCCCCAGTGATAGGGCAAGCCGACCTGGTGGGTGACCCGCCCGGCCACCCGCAGCGGGACCATCCGCTCGGTGACCAGCACCCTGGCTTCGATTGCCGTGCGGGCCGAGATGATCGTCGCCCATCCCAGGTGCTCCAGCCCGCGCTCGGCCGCCAGGTCGGGGCCCACCTCGCAGAAGAACTCGGGTTGCAGCTCGTTCAGGTAGCTGAGCGACCGGCTCATCCCGCCGGCGGTGTGGTGTTCGGTGAGCCGATAGGTGGTGAACACGTACGGGAACACCTCGCTGCCGGGCCGGCTGCCCGACGGGCTGTAGCGGTTCTCCGGGCGCGGGTACAGCTCGCGGGCCGGGTTGGCCCCGGTGGGGTAGAGCGGGTTGTCGAACGGTGACTCGGCGGGCTCGTAGTGCGCGGGCAGCGGCCCGTCGGTGAGGCCGGCCGGGGCGTACAGCCACGCCTTGCCGTCGGCCTGCATGATGAACGGGTCGGTACCGGCCAGCGCGTCCTGGGCGGTGGCCCCCTCGGCCGGCTGGTGGTCGGGGCGCTTGTCCGCCTCGAAGTCCGGCACGTCGTGGCCGGTCCAGCGGCCCTGGTCGCCGTCCCACCAGACGTAGGCCTTGCGCTCGCTCCACGGCTTGCCCTCGGGGTCGGCCGACGCCCGGTTGTAGAGGATCCGCCGGTTCGCCGGCCAGGCCCAGCCCCACTCCGGGGCCACCCAGCTCTGCTCGGCACCGGGCTTGCGGCGGTCGGCCTGGTTGATGCCGTCGGCGTAGACCCCGCAGTAGATCCAGCAGCCGCACGCGGTCGCGCCGTCGTCGGTGAGCTGGGTGTATGCCGACAGCGGATGTCCCGCCGCGTCCCGGCCGTTGATCTCGGCCAGCACCGCCTCGGCGTCCGGCTCGTCCAACGGCCCTTCGGTGGGGTAGTCCCAGGTGAGATCCAGTACCGGGCGGTCCCGCTGGTCGGTGGAACCGGCCAGCTTCTCCCGGATCCGCCGACCCAGGTGGTAGTAGAACCACAGATCGCTGCGCGCGTCGCCGGCGGGTTCCACCGCCTGGTGGTGCCACTGCAGCATCCGCTGGGTGTTGGTGAAGCTGCCGCTCTTCTCGGTGTGCGCGGCGGCGGGCAGGAAGAACACCTCGGTGCCGATGTCCTCGGTGACCAGCTCGCCGGTCTCGATCTCCGGGCCGTCCTTCCACCAGGTGGCGCTCTCAATCATCGTCAGATCCCGCACCACCAGCCAGTCCAGGTTGGCCATCCCGAGGCGTTGCATCCTGGCGTTCACCGTGCCGACCGCCGGGTTCTCCCCGACCAGGAAGTAGCCGCCGCCGCCCTCGTCGATCTGGCGCATCACGGTGCTGAACGTGCCGTGGTCACCGGTCAGCCGGGGCAGGTAGTCGAAGCAGAAGTCGTTTGCCTCGGTCGCCGCGTCGCCCCACCACGCCTTGAGCAGGCTCACCGTGTAGGCCCGCATGTTCCCCCAGAAACCCTTGTGGCCGGCGTCGGAGCTGGAGAACTCGGCGAGCCCCTGCTCCTGGTGGGCCTGCGGCATCGGGATGTAGCCGGGCAGCGTGTCGAACAGGGTGGGGATGTCGGTGGAGCCCTGGATGCTGGCGTGACCGCGCAACGCCAGGATGCCCCCGCCGGGCCGGCCGATGTTGCCCAGCAGGGTCTGCAGGATGGCCGCCGTGCGGATGTACTGCGCGCCCACCGTGTGATGGGTCCAGCCCACCGCGTAGGCGAACGCCGAGGTCCGCTCCCGCCCGGAGTTGCGGGTCAGCGCGTCGGCGACCCGCGCGAACAGCTCCGGCGGGATGCCGCATACCTGCTCGACCATCTCCGGCGTGTAGCGCGCGAAGTGTCGCTTGAGCACCTGGAACACGCATCGCGGGTCGGTCAGGGTGGGGTCGACCCGGGGCTCGCCGCCCATGGTCGGACCGCCGCTGCCGTGGGTGTCGGCCTTGGCGCTGGCCTGGTCCACCTGGCGCGGTCGGTCACGCGGGTCCTCGCCCGGCGGCGTGTCCCGTTCACCGGCGGCCGCGGTCGTGGTCACGCCTTCGTACTGCCAGGTGTCGGTGTCGTAGGTGCGGCTGTCGGGGTCGAAGCCGGAGAACAGGCCGTCCAGGTCCTCGGTGTCCCGGAAGTCCTCGCGCAGGATGGTGCCGGCGTTGGTGTAGGCCACCACGTACTCCCGGAAGTACTTCTCCTCGCTGAGCACGTGGTTCACCAGGCCACCGAGGAAGGCGATGTCCGAGCCGGCTCGCAGTGGGACGTGGATGTTGGCGACCGCGCTGGTGCGGGTGAACCGGGGGTCGACGTGGATGACCGTCGCGCCGCGGGCCTTCGCCTCCATCACCCACTGGAAGCCCACCGGGTGGCACTCGGCCATGTTGGAGCCCTGGATCACGATGCAGTCGGAGTTGGCCAGGTCCTGCTGGAAGGTCGTCGCGCCGCCGCGACCGAACGAGATCCCCAGACCGGGGACGGTGGAGCTGTGTCAAATACGGGCCTGGTTCTCGATCTGGATCGCGCCCAGGGCCGTGTAGAGCTTCTTCATGAGGTAGTTCTCCTCGTTGTCGAGGGTCGCTCCTCCCAAGCTCGCCAGCCCCATGGCGCGGCGGGTGCGCCGGCCCTCGTGCTCCCACTCCCAGCTCTGCACCCGGGTGGCGATCACCCGGTCGGCGATCATGTCCATCGCCGTGTCGAGCTCCAGGTCCTCCCACTCGGTGCCGTGCGGGCGGCGGTAGCGCACCCGGTACTCCCGGCCCGGGCTGGTGACCAGTTGCCTGCTGGCCGAACCCTTCGGACACAGCCGGCCCCGGGAGACCGGGCTGTCCGGGTCGCCCTCGATCTGGGTGATCCGGTCGTCGCGCACGTACACGTTCTGCCCGCAGCCCACCGCACAGAACGGGCAGACGCTCTTCACCACCCGGTCCGCGTGGCTGGTGTGTGGGGTGAGCTCCAGGCTGGTCCGGGTCCGCGCGGCGTCGCCACGGCCGGAGCGGTCCGGCCCGCGCAGTTGGCGCAGCACCGGCCAGCTTCCGATCAGCTCGCCCAGATGCATGGTCCGGCCATACCCGGTACACCGCCGCCGAAACGGCCGGAGCTTTGCGCACAGTGATTGACTCGTATTTCATTGCGCTACGATTCAGTAGTGCAGAGGCCGTCCTGGTTGTTCGACCGCGAGCAGCTGTTCGGGGATCTCGCCACCTTCGCCGACCGCGGCCGGAGTGGGCTCGCGATCGTCCGGGGGCGGCGTCGGCACGGCAAGTCGGTGATCCTGCGGGCCGTGGCCGAGTCGGGCAGCCACTTCTACCACCAGGCTGTGCGGGGGGTACCCACCGAGCAGCGACGGGATCTCGCCCGCGGGTACGCCCGCCATTTCGGGGGTCCGGAGCCGCGGTTCGACACCTGGGACGAGGCGATCCACGCACTGCTACGTCCCCCGGGTGGTCCCGGCTCGGTGATGATCGACGAGTTCCCCTACCTGACCGACGCCGCACCGGAGCTGGAGTCCGTGCTGCAGCGCGCTCTCGACGTGGCAACACCAGGGTCGGCGCCCGTTGTGCTCTGCGGTTCGGCGGTCAGCGTGATGACGCGCATGCTGGTCGGGGGTGCGCCCCTGCGCGGTCGGGCTCAGCTGGAACTGGACGTCGGCCCGTTCGACTATCGCACGGCTCGTCGCTTCATCAACGTCACGCCGGGCGCCGCGCTCGGCGTGCACGCCGTCATCGGTGGTGTTCCCGGCTACGCCACCGAGCTGGTGGACCGCACGTTTCCGGCCGACGCCGCTGACCTGGAACGCTGGTTGGTGGAGGTGGCGGCCTCGCCGCGGCGGCCGCTGGTCCACGAGGCCAGGTCGATGCTCGACGTCGAACCGGGCATCCGGGATCCGGCGACCTACCTGTCGGTGCTCGGCGCGATCGCCCAGGGTGCGACCCGCGTCGGCGAGGTCGCGGCGCGTATCGGACGGTCGGCGGACGCGGTGTCCCACACGCTGTCGGCGTTGCTCGCCCTGGGGCTGGTCGCCCGCAGCGAGGACGTGCTCGGGCGGGGCCGACCGAACTACCGGGTCGCCGATCCGTTGCTTCGCCTGTACGCGGCGGTCCTACGCCCGCACTGGGAGTGGGTGGAGCGCGGGGATCCGGCACGCCTGGCCGAGCGGATCATCCAGCCGTGGCGGGCGCGTGTTCTCGGCCCGCACCTGGAACAGCTGGCCCGGACGTGGGCCCGAGATCATGCGTCGGCCGAAACGCTCGGTGGCCTGGCGGGCAAGGTAGGCTGGGCGATTGTCCATGATCGGACTCGGAGGGTCGGCCACGAAGTGGACCTGGTGGTCCTCGACGACGGCGGTCGGGTGCTCGCCCTCGGGGAAGTGAAGTACCGGGTCCTCACCGGTCAGGATCATGAGCGCCTCCGGCACATCAGGAGCCTGCTGCCGGGAGCCGCTGCCGCGCGACTGGTGCTGTGCAGCGCGAGCGGCTTCGCGCCGGAGCTGAGCGGCGCGGATGTCGAGCTCGTCGGCGTGGACCGGCTCTACCTCGGCGCGTGACCGGGTTGGCGTGCCGTCGAAACTTCCGCCGCTCAGCGTGCGTCGTCGTGGGCCGCGAGCCGGTGGCCGCCCTCGGGGGTGCGGCGGGTGTGTCCCTGCCGGGCCAGCAGCTCCAGCAGTGGGACCGCGACCCGCCGGGTGGTGCCGAGCGCGCGGCGGGCCTGGCTGACGGTGAACTCCCGCTCACCGAACGCGGCGGCGAGCACCGCCGCCGCGCTGCGCTCGGCCCCCGGCAGCAGGTAGATCCCGTCCGAGATCCGCAGCAGCTCGCCGGCCTTCACCAACGCGGCCAGCTGCCGGGTACCCAGACCGAGCTCGGCGAGCCGGGCGGCGTCCGGGGCGTCATAGGGATGGTCGGCGAACGCGGCGCGCAGCTCGGTCATCGTCCGGCGCAACCCGTCCGGTAGCCCGCCCGGACCGTCGAGCCGGTGCAGCCGGCCGTCCCGGGCGGTCAGCCGGCCGCGCGCCGGTGCCACGGTGAGCAGGGCGTCCACCAGCGCCTGATCGGGCAGGCCCAGCGACCTCCTGGCGGCACCGACCGGCAACCCCGGGTCGAGCGGGTCGTCCGCGTCGTGGCCGGCGACCAGCGCGACGAGCCGTCCGGCCAGCTCGGTGGCCAGCCGACGGTCCAGCAACCAGTCCCGGACGGCCACCGCCGCCCCGTCCGGGGGCGCGCCGGCGCCCATCGCGGCCAGCTCGTCGCGGCCGACCAGCCCGCGCCGGCCCAGCTCGGCGAGCGGATCGGACGGGTCCTTCCGGCCGGCCAGCTCGGCACCTCGCGCGGCGGCGGCGCCTCGCCGGACCAGCGGCGGCGGCCGCACGTCCAACACGGTGAGCCCGGCGACGATCCGCCGCCCGCCCGGATCGCGCAGTAGCCCGCGGTCCCCGATCCGCAGCGGTAACCCGCCGGCCAGGGTGAGGCGCGCGTGGTCGGCGCCCAGCGGTCGCGGCCGTGCCGGCACCGCGGCCGCCCCGATGTGCAGGCTCAGTTGAGCCGGCAGCTCGTCGGCGCCCGGGCCGGGGTCCGATTCGCTACCGCTTGTCGAGTGCAGCCGCACGTCGACCACTGTGCTGCTCAGCCAGCGCCCCGGGGCGACCAGCGCGTCACCCCGGCACACCTCCTCGCGCGCAAGACCGCGCAGGTTGACCGCGACCCGGGCCACCGCGCCGACCGCGGCCGCCGGCTCGCCGAGACGCTGCAGGCCGCGCACGGTGACCCGCCGCCCGCGTGGTTGCAGCTCCAGCTCCTCGCCCACCTCCAGCCGTCCGGCGGCCAGCGTGCCGGTCACCACGGTGCCGGCCCCGCGCACGGTGAACGCCCGGTCCACCCACAGCCGCGCGTCGGCATCGGTGTCCGGCGCGGGCAGCCGTCGGATCAGCTCGCCGAGCGCGGCGCGCAGGGCCGGCAGGCCGGCACCGGCCACCGCCGACACGCACACCGACGGGAGGCGTCCCAGCGGGCTGGACGCCAGCTGCCGCTGTGCGTCCCGCAGCGCCGGCTCGGGGTCCGCCAGGTCGGCGCGGGTCACCACGAGCAGCCCGTGCCGGGTGCCCAGCGCACCGAGCGCGTCCAGGTGCTCGGTGGACTGCGGCATCCAACCCTCGTCGGCGGCGACCACGAACATCACCGCCGGGACCGGGCCGACCCCGGCCAGCATCGTGGGGACGAACCGCTCGTGACCGGGCACGTCCACGAAGGCGACCGTGGTGTCCTCGCCGCCCGCATCGCCGCCGGCGCCGGCATCACCGGGGCCGCCGGCCAGAACGGTCCAGGCGAAGCCCAGGTCGAGGGTCATGCCCCGGCGGCGTTCCTCTGCCCAGCGATCCGGCTCCATCCCGGTCAGCGCGCGGACCAGGGTGGACTTGCCGTGGTCGACGTGTCCGGCGGTGGCGATCACCTGCATCGGTCGGGTCCCACCTCCGACCGGGCGACCGACAGCACGGCGGCGAGCAGCTGCCGGTCGGCCCGCTCCGGAAGAGCCCGCAGATCCAGCAGGCAGCGCCCGTCGGCCACCCGGCCCAGCACCGGCGGTCGGCCCGCGCGCAGCGCCGCGGCGAACCCGGTGGGCAGCGCCACCGCGGCGCTGGGCAGCGCCACGCCGGGCGCCCCACCACCGCCGACCGCCGCTTCGGTGGGGACCGCCGCCGCGTCCACGCCGGCGCTTCGCAACTGCTCGGCGAGGGCGCCGGCCCGCCTGGTCAGCTCCCCGGGCGCGGTCCGCAGCGCCACCGTGGTCGGTGACGACGGGCCGAGCAGGGTGGCCTCCAACGCGGCGAGGGTGAGCTTGTCCACCCGCACTGCCCGGGCCAACGGGTGTCGCCGCAGCCGCTCGACCAGCTCGGCTCCGGCGCCGGGGGAGCCCAGGATCAGACCGGCCTGCGGCCCACCGAGCAGCTTGTCCCCGGAGGCGGTGACCAGGGTGGCCCCGGCGGCCAGTGCCCCGGTGGCGTGCGGCTCGTCGGGCAGCAGCGGTTCACCGCACAGCAGGCCCGAACCGATGTCCACCACCAGCGGCGGACCCAGCGTGCTCAGCCGCTCCGCCGACACCGACGAGGTGAAGCCGGTGATCTGGAAGTTGGACGGGTGCACCTTGAGCACGAACCCGGTCGCCGGTCCGATCGCATCGGCGTAGTCCGCCTCGTGGACCCGGTTGGTGGTGCCGACCTCACGCAACCGCGCCCCGGTGGCGGCCAGCAGCTCGGGGATCCGGAAACCGTCGCCGATCTCCACCAGCTCGCCGCGGGCGATCACGATCTCACGGGTGTCGGTGTGCGGGCCGGCCAGCGCGGTGGCCACCAGGGCGAGCGCGGCCGCGCCGTTGTTCACCACGTGCACCGCCCCAGCCAACGGGACCGCCCCGGCCAATGCGTCCAGGGCGCCGCGCCCACGCCGGCCGCGCCCCCCGGTCGTGAGGTCGAGCTCCACGTCACACGTGCCGGCCGCCGTCACGACCGCGGCGACGGCTGCCTCGGACAGCGCCGCGCGGCCCAGGTTGGTGTGCAGTAGGACCCCGGTCGCGTTGAGCACCGGACTCAGGCTCGCCGCTGCCGAAGCGGGCAGCGCGGCGAGCACGGCGTCGACGACCTGGTCCGGCGCCAGCTCGCCGCGCCGGGCCCGCGCCTGGGCGGCGGTCACCGTCCCACGCACCAGCTCACGGCCGAGCCTGCGCTGCGGATCGGCCAGCCGCGGATCGGCGAGCACCGCGTCGGTGCGGGGTACGGCCGCGCGTGGATCGGCTGGCCGGCTCACCTTCGGCAGCCTAGCTCTGCCGTGCCCGTCCGGCCGGTGGGACCTAGCCTCGGGCGCATGACCCGGTCCTCGGTGCCCACGCGGCTCAGCGAGTTCAGCCACGGCGGTGGGTGCGCATGCAAGCTCGCCCCCGGACTGCTCGCCGAGGTGCTCGCGGCGATCACCCCGCCCACCCACCCCGACCTGCTCGTGGGCACCGAGACCGGCGACGACGCGGCGGTGTGGCGGCTGGACGCACAACGCGCGCTGGTCGCCACCACGGACTTCTTCACCCCGCTGGTCGACGACGCCCGCACCTGGGGCCGGATCGCCGCCGCGAACGCGGTGTCCGACGTGTACGCGATGGGCGGTCGACCGCTGTTCGCGCTCAACCTGGTGGCGTGGCCGTCCACCGAGCTGCCGATGTCTCTGCTGGCCGAGGTGCTGGCCGGCGGCGCCGAGATCGGCGCGGAGTGCGGGTTCGCGGTGGTCGGCGGGCACAGCGTGGACGATCCGGAGCCCAAGTACGGCCTCGCGGTGGTGGGGGAGGTGCACCCGGACCGGATCCTGACCAACTCCGGCCTGCGCGACGGGGACGCGCTGGTGCTCACCAAGGCGCTGGGTACCGGCATCGTGACCAGCGCGATGAAACAGGGTCGCGCGCCCGAGGACGTGGCCCGGGTGGCGATCGCCTCGATGACCGCGAACAACGCCGCCGCCTCGGTCGCCACGCTGACGGCCGGCGCCACCGGCGCCACCGACGTGACCGGCTTCGGGTTGCTCGGGCACCTGCGCAAGATGGCCGAGGCGTCCGGGGTCGACGTCGAGGTGGACGTGGATGCGGTTCCCCTGCTGGCCGGCGCGCGGGAACTCGCCGAAGGTGGCGTGCTGCCCGGTGGCACCCGGCGCAACCGGGAGTGGGTCGCCGACCGGGTGGACCAGGGCCTGCGCTCCGAACTCGACGTCCTGCTGCTGTCCGACGCCCAGACCTCCGGCGGGCTGCTGTTCGGCGCCGTGCCGGAGGCCGCGGCGGACGCGGTGCGACGGCTGGGGGAGCCGGCGGCGGTGGTGGGTCTGGCTCGGGCCGGCACCGGCCGGATCGTGCTGAGGTGACCCTCGGGCCCGACGGAACAGAGAGTTGGCGGAGGCGGACGGGAATCGAACCCGCCTGACCGAGATGCTCGGCCACGTCGGTGTTGAAGACCGCGGGGGCCACCAGGCACCCTCACGCCTCCGGCGGAGACGCTACCCGCACCGCCGCATCGCGGTCGGCCCGGCTCCGGGCCGACCGGTTCACGTCCTCCCGATCCCCGTCCGGTGCTCAGCCGTCGTGGGCGTCAGCTCGGCGTTCCGCCTCGGCCCGCGCCTCGGCGCCGGTCTCGCCGACGTCCTGGGCGTCCTGCCCGGCGACCCGACCGACGAACTCCTCGTTCTGGGAGGTCCCGGTGGTGCTGTGGGTGTCGTCCTCACCGTCGGGCGGGTCGCCGCCGGTCTCGCGGGCGTTGGCCAGTTTCGGGTCGAGCGGTACGTCCGACTCCGCGCGTCGCATACGCACTCCTTGTCGTCGTTCTGGGGTCGCGGGTCGGTTCACCGGTCGGACCGGTCGCGGACCGCGTTCTCCAGCTCGCGCTTGGACATGGACGAGCGGCCGCGAATGTTCTGCCGCTTCGCGTCCTGGTACAGCTGCTCCTTGGTCCGGCCCTGGGCTCCGGAGTGGGACCGTCGTCCGCCCCGCCGCTCCGGGGACTCGTCCTCGGTCGAGGTGCGGCTGGCCTGCCGGGCTTCGCCGTGCTGGGCGCGGTCCTTGTTCACCGTGCGTGCCGCGATCTCCTTGGCGCGGCCCTCCGGCGTGCCGCGGTCCTCCTGGGACTCCTTGATGTGTTGGTACTGACGTTCGCGCTTGTCGCTCCAGGCCTGCTGGGGCATCTCGGTCCTCCTCCCGGTGAGACCAGTACGTATCCGCTTTGCCCGATCCTCGCTGTCCGACGCCTCGGCGTTCACGCACACGTGGGCAGGCCGCAGCCCGTTACTCCGGTGGCGTACCCGGTTGCCGCGCGGCTACACCTCTCCCGGAGCCTCTCCGAGGCCGATGAATCCCCGGAGGGCCGCGTTTGCGCGATGCACGCTCGGGGTATCAAACTCCGGGACGACTGTGTCGGAGGTCATAGTGATGGACGCGGCGGGTGGCGGTACCGGCGAGATGTCGTCGGAGTCGACGAGTGTGGTCATGGCGGGTTTCATCGTCTGGCTCGCGTCGCGCAGAGTGCCGCGGGCTCAGCGGTACGTCGCGCACGCCGAGATCGAACGGTTCCTGCGGTGGTGCGACTCCGCGCCGGAGCGCACGCTGGACGGGCGTCGCGATGCGGCGTGGTGCTACCTCGCGGAGTTGCGCGGCGGTGGCGCCGGAGCGGCGGAGCTCCGCGTCACCTGGGCGGCACTGGAACTGTTGACCACCTTCGAGGAGTCGCGCGGGCGCGGCCTCGCGGAGCCGCTGCGTTAGCACGCCACCGGCGGTCGATGCGCGTGTGGACCACCGGCGGGCTCGGTACGCGGGTCCGCGACATCCGGGCTTTGTCCCGCTGACGGCGGTGCCGGCGTGGGCCCACGCGGGCTAACGTCGCCGGGTCGTGGGGCGGAGGCGGCATGAGCAGCGAGATCCACTCAGGGCACCGGGACCGGGATTCGGAGACCGCCGTCGAGCGGCTGGATCGAAACTGGATCGAGCTGCTGCAGGAACTGCGGGTGGTGCAGACCGGTGTCCAGCTGCTCACCGGCCTGTTGCTGACATTGCCCTTCCAGCCGCGCTTCGACACGGTCAGCCAGGACGTACGGGTGGTCTACCTGATCACCGTGGCGTTGTCGGTCGGGGCCACCGCGCTGCTGATCGCACCGGTGAGCCTGCACCGGGGTCTGTTCCGCCAGCGTGCCCGGGCCACCCAGGTTGCGGTGGGACACCGCCTCACCCAGGCCGGCATCGGAGCCCTGGGCCTGGCCGTCACCGGCGTGGTGGTCATGATCTTCGATACGGTGCTCGGCCCGACCGCGGGCCTGGTTGCGGGCGTCGCGGCGTTCGTGCTGTTCGCCGGCCTCTGGGGCGGGATGCCGTGGGTGGTCCGGCGCGGCGAGCGGGGCGACTGATCGCGGCAGCGATCCAGTGCGGGTCTGCCCGGACGGGCGACGGTGGTGTGGCGGGTCGTCGCGCGGGTACCCGCCCCCATGGGCAATCGCATCGCTGACCAGGTCACATCCGCTCGGACACGCGGCATTCTCACGGCCGCCGCGGCCGCCATGGCTCTCGTTGCGCTGCCGGCGTGCGAGGCGCCCCCGCGCTCCGGGTCGAACCAGCCGGGGGTGGTGAAGCCGAGTGCCGTCGGCGTGCCCGGGGCACCGGAAACCCGCCAGTCGGTTCGTGACGCATCGGAGCAGGACCTCGCCGCCGCGCTGGCGGCGAAGGGAGTGCCGGACGCCGCGCAATGGGCCGAGTACATCGTCGCGGGTCAGCCCTATACCGACGACGCGGCCGGTCAGGACAAGCTGCGGCAGACGCTGCTTCGCTACGACCCGTCCCCGGAGGAACTCGAGAAGATCATGTCCACGGTCCGGCCGTAGCCGGTCGAGATGAGGTCGGGGGGGGGCCCCCAAGCCCCCCCCCACCGCAGGCCAAACACCCCGCCCCGCCCCCCCGACCTGCCGTCAAGTACACGGCGATCCGCCAGTAACCCGGACCCCGCGGCCCCAAAAA
>JBQTKB010000072.1:0-15354 GCA_052386505.1 Pseudonocardia sp. | reverse complement strand
AACGACGCACGGGACTGTGCGGACGACGGGGGGGACCTGCTGGAGCCCGTCGGTGCGGTCGCCGCCGACCACACCGACGTTCTCGGGCTAGACCGCGGCTAGGCCGCCCGGCGCTCCGGTGGCGATGGCTATTCTCGACAGGTGGATCCGGAGACGGCGAACCGCGCCCGGGCCGTGATCAGCGCCATCCCGTCCGGCACCGTCCTGAGCTACGGCGAGGTGGCGGCCCGTGCGGGGGTGCGGTCGGCCCGACAGATCGGCAGGTTGCTCGCCGAGGACGGCCAGGACCTGCCGTGGCACCGGGTGGTGCGGGCGGACGGACGCTGCGCCGAGCACCTGGCCACCGAGCAGTCCGCCCGGTTGCGGGCCGAGGGAATGACCGTGGTGGACGGCCGGGTCCGCCGCTGACGCTCAATCGTCGTCACCTCGGTCGTCGTCACCTCGGTCGTCGTCACCGCGGTCGTCGTCACCGCGGTCGTCGTCACCGCGGTACCGGTCCTTGCGGTCATCGTCACCGCGGTAGCCGTCACCGCGATCGTCGTCATCGCGGTCGCGGCGCTTCTCCTTGCCGTCCTCACCCCGACTACGTGCCTTGAACCGCTCGCGGACCTTCTCCCGGATACGGTCACCGTCGTCGCCGCGGCCGTCCTTCTCCTTGTCGGCCATGCGCTCGCGGAGCTTGCGCGTCATGCGCTCACCCACGTCCTTGGCCCGAGCCTTCGCCTCGTCACCGCGGTCGCGGCTGGCCCGCAGCCGGGTTGCCGAGCCGTCCGAGCCGCCGGCCTCGGCGGGCGAGCCGTCCGAGTTCGCCGACGCGCGGAAGACGTCCTTCGACCGCCTCTTCTCCACGCGCTGGCTCAGCCGTTCGGCGCGCGCCGGGCTTTCGCCGTCGGAGGAGGCGAACGAACGGCTCGGACGGTCCTCGCCCTCGCGGGCGAGTCGTTGGGAGATCCGCTCGGCGATCGATGATGCGCCTGCGCTGCCGGCGAAACGTGTCCGGGGACCATCGTCCTCGGGAACGGACTCGACGGCCCCATCGACGGCTTTGGCCTTCTCCGGATGCGCATTGTCGGAACTCGTCTTGGCCTTGGCCGGCTTCGCTTCGACCATCCCGGATCCGGTCGCGGAGGCCCGGACCTGCCCGTCCGTGGCCGGCTGGTCGCCGGCCGGCTCGGACGGTGCACCGACCCGAACGGAGTCGGTCCGACCCGTCTCGGTGTCGGTGCCGGCCCGGGTCGCCACGGTCGGATCGGATCCGCCGGGCTCGGACCCGACCATCCGTGCCCGGGCCACCGCGTCTCCGGCCATCCGCACAGGCGGCCCGACGGCCTCGTCCAGCGCCTCCCGGTCGCGGCCCCGACCGATCTCTCGGCCACCCAACCGCACCGAGCCGTCCCGGACCTCGAGGTCACCGACCCGGACACGCCCTTCACCGACCTCGATGTCGCCGGCCCGGACCACGCCGTGGCCGATCTCCACGTTGCCGACCCGCAGGGTGCGGCCGACCGCACCCGCCTGCTGGTCGCCGGCACCGCCCTGAACAACGTCGTTCGGCCCATCCTGCTCGGGCAACGCCCCGTCGCTCGGCAAGGCCCCGTCGCCCGGCTGCGATCCGTCGGAGGGTCCGTTGAACGCGTCCTGCGCCGGGACGACGGGGCCGAGCTCCAGCGTCTGCCCGACCGGCTCGATGACCGGCTCGGCTGTCTCCTCGACCGGCTCGAGTGTGGCCTCGACCGGCTCGACCACGCGGCCCAACGCCCGGCCGGGCGGATCTCCGTCACGGCCGATCGCGCGGCCCTCGATCAGGTCGTTCTCGGTGAAGTCGCCGGCCGGGGGCGCGGCGCTGTACACCTCCTGCCGCTCTTGACCGACGATCGGCTCACGCTGGGCGAGCGCGGACGGCGGGCCGCCGACGGCTTCGCGGTTCGGCGACCGGTCCGGCGGGGGGTTGCCGGGCTCGGTCAGCTCGACCACCGAGCTGGCCAGCGGGGAGGTGCGGTCGGTGGTGTCGGGCAACGGGCTACGCGCGGTGTTGTCCAGCCCGCCCTGCAGGGAGGCGAGCTCGCGCTCGCGGGCCTCACGCTGGCGCAGCAGGGTGTCGCGCTGGGCGACCAGCCGGTCGCGGGTGGCCTGCTGTTCGGGGCTGGCCTGCCACCCGTCCGGCAGCGAGGCCAGCGCGATCTCCAGGTTGCCCAGCTCGCGCTGCGACTCGGCGATGTCAGTGCTCAGCGCGTTCAGCGCCTGGTAGGCCGAGAGCTCGGACTGCAGCAGGGTGCGCTGCTGCTCGAGCAGGGTCTTGCGCGCGAGCAGCTCGGCCACCACCCGCGGTTGCTGCGCGGCGCGGCGGGACAGCGGGTGGCTGTCCCACAGCTGCTTGGTCTGCGCGACGATGTCGAGCTGACGGTTCACCTCGGCCAGCGCGATGTTCGCCTCGGCCGCCCAGGCCGCCAGGTCGACCTGCCCCGGTTCGCGGGGCTCCGGCCGGGCGAGCGGCGCGGCCGGCTGATTGGCCACGACCCAGCCACCGCCACCGGTGAGGATGCCGAACGCGCCGAGCACCGCCACCGCACGCCGGCGGACCAGTTGCGCGGCCTGCCGACGCTTGCGGCGGTCGGCGGCGGACGCGGCGTCCTGAGTCGGCGGTGAGCTGAAGACAGGCGCACGGGCGACCCGCTTGTCGAGCGGGCGCGGCACCCGACGTGGCTCACGGCCTTCGACCGGCGCACCCGAAGGCCCGACTGCCGAGCTGGCCCCCCCGAGCGGGTCGACCCGCGGAAGGTCCGACTCCAGCTGCTGAAATGCCGGGTCGACCTGGCGGAGCACCTGGTCAAAGAACGACTCGGAGTCGATGCCGCCAGCGGGGCCCGATCCGACCAGGTTGTCCTCGGAGCGCAGCGACTGTTCGAGGCGCATCCGGCGCGCGTTGGCGCGGTGCGCCGCCGAGCAGTACTTGCGGGCAGCCCTACCGGGCACCTGCTCGATCTCCACATCACAGCCGGGCAGGGCGCAGCGGCGCTCCTGACCATCATTCATCCCCGTCGAACCCCCCGCGCGTCGACTACAAACTTCGACCGGCCGACCGGCGCGCCCGGATCCGGCGGTCCAGACCACTCACATTGTGATCGTCAGTGTGGTCGGCGGCGTTAGTTCATGTGACACATTAGCGTTTCGGTAGACACCTTCCGGTGAACAGGATTGCAACTCGGCACGGTCTCCCGGTAACGGCTCACGATCGCCCTGATCACGCCCGGATGTGTGCCCAGCGGTTCGGCCACCACATCGGCCTCGCCGGCCACGAGTCGCCGGTGGAACAACCCCGGAGCCAGCAGCCAGCTGGCCACCGCGACCCGCCGGCCCGTCCGGCGCGCCGACCCGATCAGCTCGGCCACCTTCGGCTCCCCGGAGGCCAGGAACCCCACCCGGACGTCGGTGTCCAGCCGCGCGCCGAGCAGCGTGGCCGCCGCCGTCACGTCCGGTAGAGCGCGCGGGTCGCGGGAACCGGTCGCGGCCAGCAGCACCGCGTCACCGGGCCGCTGGCCGGCGCGGCGCAGCCGGTCCTCCGCCGCGGCGACCAGTAGCGGGTCCGGTCCGAGCAGCGGGGTGAGCACGGTACGGCCGGCCAGCCCGGCGGCCGCCAGCTGCCCGGGCAGGTCGTGGCGCACGTGGTACCCGCTGGCCAGGAAGCCGGGGACGACGACCACCGGTACATCGCCGGTGTCCGGTGGCAGCGTGTCCAGCGCAGAGCTCACCGCGTCGGCCACCCAGGGGCCGCGGACGTCGACGAAAGCCGTGCGCACCGCCACCCCGGGCAGCCGCCGGCCGACCGCCGCGGCCAGCCGCCCGATCAGTGCGGTGCCGGCCTCGTCCCGGGTGCCGTGCGCGACCAGCACCAGCGGTGCGTGCGCGACCAGCACCAGCGGTGGCCGCAGGCTCGGGTCGGGCCGTGCCGAGTCCGGCGCGACGGTCACGGACCGTCGCCGGACATGCAGTGCCCACCCACCGGTACCGGCCCGGCGCCGGGGTCGAGCGCCAACCGGTAGCCGCGCTTCACCACGGTCTGCACCAGCCGCGGCTGGCCGAGCGCGGCGCGCAGCCGGGCCACCCCCATCTCCACCGCGTGCTCGTCCTCGCCGCCACCGGGCAGCGCACGCAGCAGCTCGGCGCGGGTGACCACCCGACCGGGCCGGCGCGCCAGCACCCGCAGCAGGGCCATCCCGGTGGGTGGCACCGCCCGCAACTCGCCGTCCACCAGCACCGCGTGGCCACGCAGCTCCAGCCAGTGCCCGGCCACCGGCAGCTGCCGGGACAACCGGGACGTCTCGGCCTCCAGGGTGCGCACCATGGCGCCCAGCCGGGAGCGGGCGGGCTGCACGGTCGGGATGTCGTGGGCCTGCAGCGGCGCGGCCGTCACCGGGCCGACGCAGACCGCCAGCACGGACTGGCGCAGCGCCTCCACCAGGCCCGCGTCCAGCCCACGCTCGGCGGCCCGGGCGAGCATGCTGGCTGCGGCCGGCGCGCTGGTGAACGTGACCACGTCGACCCCGCCGGCGAGCACCGCATCGGTCAGCCGGTCCAGCGGGGCGATGTCCGCCGGCGGCACCCACCGGTACACCGGTACCTGCACCACCTCCGCGCCGGCACATTCCAAAGCCTCGACCATGTCCGGCAACGGTTCGCCGTGCAGCTGCACCGCGATCCGGGTGCCCTCCACGCCCATTTCCAGCAGGTGCTCCAGCACCTCGGCGGACGACTCGGAAGCCGGCGACCAAGCATCCACCAGGCCCGAGGCGCGCACCGCGCCCCGCGCCTTCGGTCCCCGGCACAGCACGGTGGCCCCACGCAGTGCGTCCAGCAACGGCTCGCCCAGCCCCCAGCCCTCGGCCGCCTCCACCCAGCCGCGGAAGCCGATGCCGGTGGTCGCCACCGCCAGGTCGGGCGGGGCGGCGACCAGCGACCGGGTGGCCGCCTCCAGTTCGGTGTCGTCGGGCAGCGGCACGATGCGCAGCGCCGGGGCGTGCAGCACCACCGCGCCGCGCCGTTCCAGCAGCGCGGAGAGCTCGTCGGCCCGCCGGGCCGCGGTGACCGCGACGGTGAAGCCGGCCAGCGGCGGCACCGGGGGCTGATCGCGGTCCGGACGAACGGCACTCTCGTCGGCACCTAGCAGACGAACGTGCCGTTCGTTGTCGGTAAAACCGGTCACGGCCACCCGACCTGCACCCAGCCGTCCATGGTGCGCACGCTGAACACCTCGACCTCCCGGCTCGGCTCATCCAGGCACCGACCGGTTTCCAGGCAGAACGCCTGCTTGTACACGGGCGACGCGACGACCGGCCGGCCCTGGCGATCCCCCACGATCCCCCGGGACAGCACCGCGGCGCCACTGCACGGGTCAATGTTGTCGATGGCGTGCACCACATCCGCGCCGGACGGGTCCGTCAACCGGAACAGCGCAACCTGCCGGCCCTCCAGCAGAGCCGCGACGCCCCTGCCCGGCTGCAGCTGCTCCAGCCGGCACACCGACTCCCAGCGCACCGCGACCGGATACCCGTTCACCGCTGCGGTACTCACTGCTCGCCCCTTCGCTCAGTCCGCTCCCCGCTCGCTGGCGCTCGCTGGACTCTTCCCGCCCCGCCGGCTTCGCCGGCTACCGTCCCCCGGGATGCTCCCTCGCGGTCGGCTTCGGTCATGAGCTCACCACTTCCAGCTTCGGTCCGGCGATCTGTACCGGCTGGCTGCCCCGGTCGTACCCGACCGGCACCTTCTGGCCGCGGCGGTCGACGAACTCGATGGTCGGGTCCGGGGTGTCCGGGGCGTTGACGAAGGAGGTGAACCGGGCCAGCCTCTCCGGGTCCTCCAGCACGCCGCGCCACTCGTCGGCGTAGCCCTCCACGTGTGCGGCCATCCCGGCGTCGAGCTCGCGACAGATGCCCAGCTTGTCGTCCATGATCACCTCACGGAGATGGTCGAGACCTCCGTCCAGCGCCTCCAGCCACGGCGCGGTGCGCTGCAGCCGGTCCGCGGTGCGGATGTAGAACATCAGGAACCGGTCGATGGTGCGCACCAGGGTGGCGGTGTCCAGGTCGGTGGCCAGCAGGTCGGCATGCCGGGGGTTGAACCCGCCGTTGCCACACACGTAGAGGTTCCAGCCGTTGTCGGTGGCGATGATCCCGAAGTCCTTGGACCGGGCCTCGGCGCACTCCCGGGCGCACCCGGACACCGCCGACTTCAGCTTGTGCGGCGCGCGCAGCCCCCGGTAGCGCAGCTCCAGCGCGATGGCCATGCCCACCGAGTCCTGCACGCCGTAGCGGCACCAGTCGGTGCCCACGCAGGACTTCACCGTGCGCAACGCCTTGCCGTAGGCGTGCCCGGACTCGAAACCGGCGTCCACCAGCCGCCGCCAGATCTCCGGCAACTGCTCGACCCGGGCACCGAACATGTCGATCCGCTGGCCGCCGGTGATCTTGGTGTAGAGCCCGAAGTCGCGGGCCACCTCGCCGATCGCGATCAGCCCCTCCGGGGTGATCTCGCCACCGGGCACCCTCGGAACCACCGAGTACGTGCCGTTGCGCTGCAGGTTGGCCAGGAAATGGTCGTTGGTGTCCTGCAGGGTGGCCTGCTCGCCGTCGAGGATATGACCGTTGTGGGGGTCCGAAGAGGCCAGGATCGAGGCCACCGCCGGCTTGCAGACGTCGCACCCGGCGCCGGTGCCGAACCGGGTGACCAGCTCGGAGAACGTCCGGATGCCGGTACTCGCGACGATCTGGAACAGCTCCGCGCGACTCTGCGCGAAATGCTCGCACAGTGCCTTGGAGACCTCCACGCCCTCGGCCACCAGCAGCGTCTTGAGCATCGGCACGCAGGAGCCACAGCTGGTGCCGGCCCGGGTGCAGGTCTTCAGCGCCGGCACGTCGTGGCAGCCCTCGGCGATCGCGGCCCGCAGGGCGCCCTTGGTGACGGCGTTGCACGAGCACACCTGGGCCGAGTCCGGCAGCGCGTCGGCGCCAAGCTCCACGCCACCTGGACTGATCATGGACACCGGGTCGGCCGGCAGCAGCTGCCCGACCAGCGGCCGCAACACCCCGTACCGGGAGGCGTCGCCGACCAACACCCCGCCGAGCAGGGTCCGCGCGTCGTCACTCACCACCAGCTTCTGGTAGCTGCCGGCGACCGGGTCGTTGACCACCACCTCCAGGGAACCCTCGGTGACGGCGTGCGCGTCGCCGAAGGAGGCCACGTCCACCCCGAGCAGCTTGAGCTTGGTGGAGGTGTCCAGGTCGGCCTCGGTGATCGCCGCTGTGCTGTCGGAGCCGCCCAGCAGCCGGTCCGCGACCACCTCCGCCATCGCGTAGCCCGGCGCGACCAGCCCGTAGGTGCGCCCGCCGAACCGGGTCAGCGCGGCGCACTCCCCGATGGCGTAGACCCGTTCGTCGGCGGTCCGGCAGTGGTCGTTCACCAGCACCCCGCCGCGCTCGCCGACCGGCAGCCCGATGTCGCGGGCCAGCTGGTCGGACGGCCGGATGCCGGCGGAGAACACCACCACGTCGGCGTCCAGCTCCACCCCGTCGGACAGCGTGGCCACCAGACCGCGGCCCCGCGGACCCGCGGCGATGCCCTGCACCGACACCCCGCAGCGCACCGCGACGTCCAGGTCGGTCACCAGCCGGCGCAGCAGCGCACCGCCACCCTCGTCGACCTGCACCGGCATCAGCCGCGGCGCGATCTCCACCACCTGCGGGGACAGCCCCAGCAGCCGCAGCGCGCGGGCCGCCTCCAGGCCGAGCAGCCCGCCACCGACGACCACTCCGGAACGCCGGCCGGGACCGCCCCCGGCGACCGCTGCCTCGGCGGCAGCCCGAATGGCGTCCAGATCGTCCAACGTGCGGTAGACGAAACAGCCGGGCAGATCGCGGCCCGGCACCGGCGGCACGAACGGGTACGAGCCGGTGGCCAGCACCAACGCGTCGTAGTGCTGGGTGCGCCCGGAGGCGGTGCGCACCTCGCGGGCCGCCCGGTCCACCGCCACCACCTGCTCGCCCAGCCGCAGCTCGACGGCGCGGTCGGTGTGCACGTCGTCGGCGACCAGGCTCAGCTCGGCCTCGCCGACACCCTCGAAGTAGGACGACAACGCCACCCGGTCGTAGGCCGCGCGGGTCTCCTCGCCGAACACCACGATCCGCCACTGCCCCGTGCCGTCCCGGCCGCGCAGCGCCTCGACGAGCCGGTGGCCGACCATCCCGTGGCCGACCACGACCAGCGTCTTCTGCGTCGTTGGCCGCATCACCGCGGTCCCCGTCCCATCCGCACCGTCGGCGACGGTTTCGCGGGTGGCGGCGTCTCCCAGGCCCGCGCGTAGGCCCGGGCCGCCGGAGGCGCGCTCCGGCTGCGGTAGACCACGTACGGCCTGGTCAGGTAACCGAGTGGGGCGCTGAACACATGGACGAGCCGGGTGTAGGGCCACAGCGCGACCAGCGCCATCACCACCAGGGTGTGCGCCTGGTAGGCCAACGGCACGCCCACCATCAGCCCTGGCTCGGGAGACAGCGTGAACAGGCCGCGGAACCAGGGCGAGACCGTCGCGCGGTAGTTGTAGCCGCCGCCGAGCAGGTTCACCCCGACCGTATTGACCATCCCGGTGCCGATCGCGCCGGCCAGCAACAGGTACATCAGCTTGTCCATCCGGGTGGTGGCCTGGCGCACCGCGGTGACGGTGGCCCTGCGGTAGAGCAGGATCGCGATCCCGGCAACGGTGGCCACCCCGGACAGGGTGCCCATGGAGACCGAGATCAGGTGGTAGAAGCCCTCCGAGACTCCCACCGCCGCCGTCCAGGAGGCCGGTACCAGTACCCCGAGCACGTGGCCGCCCAGTACGGCGAGCAGCCCGAAGTGGAACAGCGGGCTACCCAGTCGCAGCAGGCGGCTCTCGTACATCTGCGACGAGCGGGTGGTCCAGCCGAACTGGTCGTGCCGGTAGCGCCACAGGTGTCCGAGCAGGAACGAGGTGAACGCCACGTACGGCACGGTCAGCCAGAGCAGGGTGGTCATCGGCGCGCTCCATCCACTTCCATCAGAGCCGGGTCCATCGCGAACGTCTCCAGGCCCACCTCTTCGCTGGGCGGGCCCTGAGCGGCCAGCTCGGCAAGCCGTCGCCGGTCGGGCACGCTGAGGTCGGGCAGCGTGGCGTTCACCGCGTCCAGGATCGAGGCGTACGGCGAGCCCGCGTCGGCCAACGATCGGCGCAGCAGCTCCACCACCGCGCGGTACTCGACCAGCAGCCGGTGCCCGGTCTTCGGGTCCACACAGGCCGCGAACTCCAGCACCACCGGAAGGTGGTCGGGCAGCTCCTCGTCACCCAGCTCGACACCGGCGGTCCGGAACGCGTGCTTGAACCGCAGCAGCGCCATGCCTCGTTTACGGGTGTCTCCGTAGGCGTAGTAGCTCAGGTGCAGGCAGTTGCGTCGGCGCAGGTCGAAGGTCTGCACGTAGTCGGCGGCCAGCTCGGTCCGGTCGGCGGCCTCGAGGTGGGCGACGAACGCCAGCAGTGCCGAACCGACCGGCTCGGGCAGCTCGGCGGCCTGGGCCCGGATCCGCCCGAGCAGCCCGAGGGTCTGCTCGCCCGGGTAGTCCAGCAGCAGCGCGGCGATCCGCCACACCAGCCGACGCTGGTCCTGGGTCAACGGCAAGGGTTCGGCCACCCCCGGATTCGTCGACCCGACCCCGCGACTCCACGGCGCCCTCACGGACTCTGCTCCACGAACGGTTCCGCGGCCGCGGCTCGTTCCGGGAACAGGCCGTTGGTGGTCGCCCCGTCCCAGTTGAGCAGGTTGACCCGGCCGTTCTTCTCCGCAGGGGCCGCGCCGTTGGTGTCGGTGAGGTGGAACTTCTCGGCCATCGCATCGAACGCGGTCATCCCGATCTCGTCGTCCACCTCCGCCACGCTGCAGCCGGTGGCCAGCGCGTCGAGCCGGTGGGCGTCGGAGTGCGCCGCGCTGGGTATGACGTAGCGGTCCTCGTACTTGGCGATCGCCAGCAGCCGGTACATCGCCTCGATCTCCGCACCGGTCAGACCCGCCGACTGCGCGATCGAGGCATCGACCTGCTCGCCGAGGTTGACGCTGCGCATGTGGGCCCGCATCGCGGCGAGCCGGTGCAGCGATGCGCGCACGGGTGCCACGTCGCCGGCGGTGAACAGCTCGGCCAGGTACTCCACCGGGATCCGCAGGGCGTCGATCGCGCCGAACAGGTTGCCGGCGTCCTCGCCGTCATGGCCGGTCTCGGCGAGCGCCTCGACCATCGGGGACAGCGGCGGGATGTACCAGACCATCGGCATCGTCCGGTACTCCGGATGCAGCGGCAGCGCGACCTGGTAGTCCACGATCAGCCGGTAGATCGGCGAGTTCTGCGCGGCGTCGATCCATTCTCCGGTGATGCCGGCCCGCTCGGCCTCGGCCACCACCCGGGGATCGTGCGGATTCAGGAACACCCCGAGCTGCGCCGGGTAGAGGTCCTGCTCGTTCTCCACCGCGGCGGCCTCGAGCACCGCGTCGGCGTCGTAGAGCAGCACCCCGAGGTAGCGCAGCCGGCCGACGCAGGTCTCCGAGCACACCGTCGGGATGCCCACCTCGACCCGGGGGTAGCAGAACGTGCACTTCTCGGCCTTGCCGGTCTTGTGGTTGAAGTAGATCTTCTTGTACGGACAGCCGGTGACGCACTGCCGCCAGCCTCGACACTTGTCCTGGTCGACCAGCACGATGCCGTCCTCGGTGCGCTTGTAGATCGCGCCGGACGGGCACGACGCCGCGCAGGACGGGTTGAGGCAGTGCTCGCAGATCCGGGGCAGGTAGAACATGAAGGTGTTCTGGAACTCCAGCTTCACCTTGTCCGAGATCGAGGCGAGAATCGGGTCCTTGCCGATCTGCGCCGGTCCGCCGCCGAGGTCGTCGTCCCAGTTGGCGCCCCAGGTGACCTCGGTGTCCTCGCCGGTGATCGACGACTTCGGCCGGGCGGTCGGCGTGGTGTCCATCGCCGGCGCGGACAGCAGGTTGTCGTAGTCGTAGGTCCACGGCTGGTAGTAGTCGTCGAGGGTCGGCAGGTCGGGGTTGGCGAAGATGTTCAGCAGCCGCTTGAGCCGGGACCCGGACCTCAGGGTGAGCCGGCCGCGCTTGTTCAGCGTCCAGCCGCCCTTCCACTGCTCCTGGTCCTGGTAGCGGCGTGGATATCCCTGGCCGGGTCGGGTCTCGACGTTGTTGAACCAGGCGTACTCCATGCCGCCCCGGTTGGTCCAGGCCTGCTTGCAGGTGACGCTGCAGGTGTGACACCCGATGCACTTGTCCAGGTTCATCACCATCGCCAGCTGAGCCATGATCCTCATCAGTAGTCCACCTCCTGGCTGCGGCGGCGAATGGTGGTCACCTCGTCGCGTTGGTTGCCGGTCGGGCCGTGGTAGTTCAGCGCGAACGACTGCTGGGCGTAGCCACCGATCATGTGCGTGGGCTTGATCATGATTCTGGTCAGCGCGTTGTGGATGCCGCCGCGCTTGCCGGTGCCACCCTTCTTGTCCGGGTAGCGGGGGTCCGGGCCGGTGTTGTCGTCCGAGTACTCGATCCTGGGCACGCCGACCGCCCGGTCCTGGGCGTGGTACATGAACACGGTGCCCTCGGGCATCCGGTGGCTGACGATGGCCCGGGCCACCACGATGCCGTTGCGGTTGATCGCCTCGATCCAGTCGTTGTCGACCACGCCGATCTTCGCGGCGTCCACGTCGGACATCCAGATCGCCTGGCCACCTCGGGACAGCGTGAGCATGTACAGGTTGTCCTGGTAGGCCGAGTGGATCGACCACTTGGAGTGCGGGGTCAGATAGCGCACGGTGACCGACGGTCCCCCCTCCAGCCCGTCGGTCGCGCCCACGACCGGCTCGCTGAAGAGCGCGGTCATGTCCAGCGGCGGCCGGAAGATCGGCAGCTGCTCACCGAGCTCGCGCATCCAGTCGTGGTCGAGGTAGAAGTGCTGGCGCCCGGTCAGGGTGTGCCAGGGTTTGAGCCGCTCGGTGTTGATGGTGAACGGCGAGTACCGCCGCCCGCCGGTCTCGCTGCCCGACCACTCCGGGCTGGTGATCACCGGGACCGGTCGCGCCTGGGTGTCGGCGAAGGTGATCCGCTTGCCCTCGCTCTCCAGGGACAGATCGGCCAGCTCGGTCCCCGTCCGCCGTTCCAGTGCCCGGAACCCCTCGGTGGCCAGCCGCCCGTTCGTGGTGCCGGACAGCGCCAGGATCGCCTCCGCCGCGTGCGTGTCCTTGGCCAGCGACGGCCGACCGGCCGCCGGCCCCGACACCACCGTCCCGTTCACCCCGGCGAGGTACTCGACCTCGGCTTCCGGGTGCACGGTGACGCCCTTGGTGGTCAGCCCCACGGTCTCGACCATCGGCCCGAGCGCGGCCATCTTCTCCGCGACCGCCGGGTAGTTCCGCTCGACGGTGATCAGCCGGGGCATGGTCTTGCCCGGGATCGGCTCGCACTCCCCCGCCCGCCAGTCCAGCACCCGCCCACCCGGCTGCGCCGTCGCGTCGTTGGTGTCGTGCAACAGCGGCATCGCGACGATGTCCTGGCGCACCCCGAGGTGCTTCTCGGCCAGCCAGGAGAAGCCCCGGGCGATCCGGTGGAACGCCTCGAAGTCGGTCTTGGTCTCCCACGGCGGGGAGATGGCCGGGGAGAACGCGTGCACGTAGGGGTGCATGTCGGTGCTGGACAGGTCGTGCTTCTCGTACCAGGTGGCGGCCGGCAGCACCACGTCGGAGAACAGCGTGGTGCTGGTCATCCGGAAGTCCAGCGACAGCAGCAGGTCGAGCTTGCCGGCCGGGGCCTCGTCCCGCCAGGTCACGTCCTTCGGCCGGACCCCGTCGTTGTCGCTGGCCCGCAGGTTGGAGTCGGCCCCGAGCAGGTGGTGCAGGAAGTACTCGTTGCCCTTGGCCGAGCTGCCCAGCAGATTGGACCGCCACACGGTGAGGCAGCGGGGGAAGTTCTCCGGCGCGTCGGGGTCCTCGCAGGCGAAGCGCAGGTGCCCGGACTTCAGCCCGTCGACCACGTGGGTGGCGCCGTCCTTGCCGAGCCGCTGCGCCTCGTCTGCGAGGTCCAGCGGGTTGCGGTTGAACGTGGGATGGCTGGGCATCCACCCCAGCCGGGTGGCCAGCGCGATGGCGTCGGCGGTGGTCTTGCCGGCCAGCTTGCCGCTGGCGGTGTTTGCTCCGGCCGGCCCGCCGGCCAGTGGGGAGACGAACGAGTCGGCGGTGAACGGGTCGTAACGCCACTGGTCGGTGGCCAGGTACCAGAAGATGGTGCCCTGCATCTGCCGGGCCGGGCGCTGCCAGTCCGCCGCGAACGCGAGGGTGCTCCAGCCGGTGACCGGGCGACATTTCTCCTGGCCGACGTAGTGCGCCCAGCCGCCGCCGTTCACGCCCTGGCAGCCGGTGAGCGTGGTCAGCGCCAGGAACGAGCGGTAGGTCTGGTCGGAGTGGAACCAGTGGTTGGTGCCCGCCCCCATCAGGATCATCGAGCGGCCGCCGGAACGTTCGGCGTTGTCCGCGAACTCCCGGCCGATCTTGGCAGCCACCGCCGCGGACACCCCGGTGATCGGCTCCTGCCAGGCCGGCGTGCACGGCTGGGACGCGTCGTCGTAGCCGGTCGGCCAGCTGCCCGGCAGCCCCTCGCGGTGCACCCCGTACTGGGCCAGCATCAGGTCGAACACCGTGGTCACCAGCTTGCCGGCGACCATCCGGGCCGGCACCCCCCGGCGCAGCACCCCGGGCCGGTCGGTGTCGAAGCGCGGCAGGTCGAGCTCGACGTTGCGGGTGCCGTCCTGCCCGAGCAGGCTCAAGCTCGGGTCGATGTCACCCAGATCCAGGTTCCAGCGGCCCTCGCCGGTGGCGGAGAACCGGTGTCCCAGCGACCCGTTCGGGACCACGGGTCCGTTCGTCACCGCGTCCCACAGCACCGTCTTGGACTCGGCCGCCTCGGCGTTGTCGCCCGGGTCATCCAGCTGCGCGGCGGTCAGGAACTTGCCCGGCAGGTACGCCCCGTCCCGTTCCTCCAAGGTGATCAGGAACGGCAGGTCGGTGAACTTCTTGACGTAGTCGGTGAACGCCGGCGTGCTCTTCTCGACGAAGAACTCCTTGAGGATCACGTGTCCCATCGACATCGCCAGCGCGGCGTCGGTGCCCGGGCGGGCGGGCAGCCACTCGTCGGCGAACTTGGTGTGGTCGCCGTAGTCCGGGGAGACCACCACCACCTTCTGGCCGCGGTAGCGGGCCTCGGTCATGTAGTGCGCGTCCGGAGTGCGGGTGACCGGGACGTTCGAGCCCCACAGGATCAGATAGCCGGCGTCGAACCAGTCGGCGGACTCCGGCACGTCGGTCTGGTCGCCGAACACCTGCGGGCTGGCCACCGGCAGGTCGGCGTACCAGTCGTAGAACGACAGCATCGAGCCGCCGATCAGCGAGATGAACCTCGCGCCCACCGCGTGCGACACCATCGACATGGCCGGGATCGGGGAGAACCCGGCCACCCGGTCCGGGCCGTACTGCTTGATCGTGTGCACGTGGGCGGCGGCGACGATCTCGCAGGCCTCCCACCACTCGGCGCGGACGAAGCCGCCCTTGCCCCGGCCGGACTTGTAGCGCTTGGCCTTCTCCACGTCCTCCACGATGTCGGCCCAGGCCAGCACCGGGTCGTGCAGGCGGGCCTTGGCCTCGCGGTACATCTCCAGCAGCACGCCACGCACGTACGGGTATCGCACCCGGGCCGGCGAGTAGGTGTACCAGGAGAACGAGGCTCCCCGGGGGCAGCCGCGCGGCTCGTACTCCGGCTTGTCCGGGCCGATGGACGGGTAGTCGGTCTGCTGGGCCTCCCAGGTGATGATCCCGTCCTTGACGTAGATCTTCCAGGAGCAGGATCCGGTGCAGTTCACCCCGTGCGTGGAGCGGACCACCTTGTCGTAGGCCCAGCGGTCGCGGTAGAACACGTCGGCCGAGCGGCCACCGATCTGGTGCAGGGTGCGCCCGTCCGCGGACTGCTCGCCCTGGTGGAAGTAGCGGCCGACCTTGAGCAGGGACCCGGTGATGCCGTCGTCGAGCCCCGGTGTGGTGGTCATCGGCAAGCCGCCCCTCTGCAGGTTCGTCGGATGAGTCATCGTGCGGGTCATCGGTTTCCGGGCTGTTTCCGACAGGTTGCATCGACCTGGCGGGGGGGGGGGGCCCCCCCCCCCCCCCCCCCGGGGGCGCCGGGGGTAACAAACTGGGGGGTGGCCACCCGGGTGTGGGGGTGGCCCCCCCGCGACCCCCCCCCCCCCGGCGCCCGGAGACCC
>JBQTKB010000071.1:0-2354 GCA_052386505.1 Pseudonocardia sp. | reverse complement strand
CCCGAACAGGCGCCATTCCAGCATCGAAATGCACAGCCCCGTCACCTTCGAGACCCTCCACACCCGGTCAGACCAAGATCACTGACCCCACACCGGAGGTGTCCGTGCTACGGGGGGAACCTCAGACTCCCGTCAGGGGTCGGTGGAGGAGGCCCGCAACATTGTCGGTCGGCGTCTAGGCTGACGCAGCGTTGGCCGGCGCGGTGGCCGGCTCGCTGCCGGGCCCCGGCGAGGTGGTAATCGGGGTGCTCGGCCCCGGTGATGATCGTCGAGCAGGTACTCCAGTCGCGTTGGCTAGGAAGGTCGTGACGCGCGTCGACGTCGGATCTCGACTGTGAGCGGCCCTACCTGTGGGTACCGTGGTGGCCGGCTCAAGGAGACCGACTCGTGCGCGCAGCTGACTTCTTCAAGGATGGCGACCTGGCGCCCTGGGACACGGCGACGTCCGTCTTAGATGACGCGACGGTCGACAAGCTCCGGCGCGCACCGCTCGACGAGACCGGCGACGTGTCGGCGTGCCTCGGGCTGCTCGAACTCGCGCAGGAGGAGCTAGAGGCGTACGGCACCGGGGGCGGCGAGCGCCTCGATGACCAACAGATAGGGCTCGTGATCCAGGCCCTCGAGGCCGTGACCAAGAGGCTCGGCATCCCCGTCGAGCTGCCATTCCGCGACTTCCGACGCTTCAAGTCCTATTGGATCAAGCAGGGAGCCTCCGGCGGCGGCGGATGGCAGGCTCGCCGCGACTTGATCGAGGAGCTGCTCGAGCCGACGCGACGCAAGCTACTGCGCATCGATGAGACGCCGACCCCGCAGCTCGACCAAAAGTTGATCGAGAACCTGCGCGACCCCGCAGCCATCCGGGAGTACATCGCGCGCATCCAGCGCAGCATCGACGATCCCCCGCTGCTCATCGGCAGCGCCAAGGAACTGGTCGAAAGCACTGCCAAGGGAGTGCTGCTCGAGCGCGGTTGGCCGGTCAACGACAAGGACGACCTACCAGCGCTGGTGAACCAGGCGCAGAGGGCGCTCGCGCTGCAGCCGTCGAAGGCAACCCCGGGCCCGGATGGTTCGGACGCGCTCAAGCGGATCCTCGGCGGGCTCTCCAACGTGGTGCTCGGTCTGGGCGAACTGCGCAACCGCGGATTCGGGTCCGGCCACGGTCCGGCTGGCGAACGTGTCGGTCTGCGGGCCCGGCACGCGCAGCTCGCCGTCAACGCAGCGGTGACTTGGTGTCAGTTGATGCTCGACACCCTGACCGATGACGGGGCGCCCTGGCGACAGAACCCGCCCATCCCGTAGGCCGGCGGCCGAAGGGTTTCGCCGGCACGCGCGCCGCACCGCCGGTCGCGAGCTAGTGGTCCTGCCTGTTAGTTCGCCGGTGTTTGGTCGTGCCAGGCGGTGGGGTCGTTGAGTAGAGCCCGCAGGCGCAGTCGAGGGCTTCTTCGGGGCTTCCGGCGGTGCGTCCGCTGGGCAGGACGCTGTCTTCGTGCCCGTCGCGGCTGGCCAGGTAATCGCGAACCCCCCAGGTGCTCGCGGAGCCGCCGTGGCGCAGCCGGCAGACCAGCGCCTCAACCTCGGCCGAGACCCGCGACGGGCTCACGTGCGGGCGGCGCGACCGGTCCGCCAGCCCGGACATCCTTCGTCCCGGAACCGCCGCCGCCACGTGTCCACCGACTGCCGCGAAGTCCCGAACCGGGCCGCGACCTCCCGATCGGTGATCCACCAAGCACCTCACACACCGCTCGGTAGCGGTACTTCACCAACGCCTGCTCGTCTACGTCGAGATCAACGAGCACCGTCAACGATCGGCTGAGAATGATCAGTCAAGGATGTCCTGAGCCCATACAGCGACAGGGCTCGCCGCGGCCGCGCCCGTCGACGGCGCGGGCTGGTGGACGTCGACGCGGCGCAGCATGTCGTGCAGGGTCAGTGCGGGTGAAGCGCCAGTCGAAGGGGGTGGCCGTGGCGTTGTAGCGGGCCTGGAACGCGGTCAGCCGCTCGGTCAGGGCGTCGAGGTCGGCGAAGTCGGCCGGTGCGACGACCTTGCGCTGGATCACCGAGAACACGATCTCGATCTAATTGAGCCAAGAGGCATGAATCGGCAGGTGCACGAGCTGCGCGATCGGCCACGCTGCGCGCATGCGGGCGACCGAGCGCTGCCCGGCGTGGCTGGAGCCGTTGTCCACGATCCAGAACACCCGCTTCGCGCAGGCGTAGGGCTCGGTGGTCATCACCTGCTCGACCAGCGCACCGAACGGCTCGATGCCGGTCGTCGGCTCCACCCGACCGATCAACCGGGCCTGGTGCACGTCGTAGGCGCCGAAGTAGGCCAGGGTGCCGTGCCGGCGGTACTC
>JBQTKB010000070.1:0-11289 GCA_052386505.1 Pseudonocardia sp. | reverse complement strand
CCGAACGTCTGCTCCACCCGCCGCGCCAGGTCATCATCGAACAACCGCAGCACCACCCGCAGCTCGGCACCCACGCTCGATCCGCCGGCGCTCCTCTCCGCACACATCGCCCGACCGTGCAGCGCCGCCTCCAGGTTGGTCACGTCGTTGTCGGTGACCGCGACCAGCGTGCGGGCCTGGCCCAGGTGGGCCTCGCGCAGCACGTCCTCCTTGCTGGCGTCACCGATCACTACGGGAACCCCCAGTCGGCGCGCGCGAGAGATGCCGCGCGCTGCCGGGTCGCTGTCGACCGCGACCATCGGCACCCCCAGCTCATGCAGCTGACTGAGTACCCGGGCGCCGACGTTGCCCAGCCCGACCAGCACCACGTGCCCGCTGACCCGCCGCGGCAGCCCCGAGGCGGTGGCCAGCCGGGCGCTCACCAGCGAGTCGACCACCGCGGCGGTGACCACCGGAATGATCGCGATGCCGATCAGGGTGATGACCGACTGGACGATCTTCGCGGCGACGGGCATCGTCGGGTCCGGCTGCGCGGCACCGGCGGCGTCGAGCACGGTCAGGTACACCGCGTCCGGCCATGAGACCTTGGTGAGCACGGCGAACCCGACGGTGCCGACCCCCAGCAGGGCCAGCAGCAGCACCGCCGCCAGGGCGAGCTTGCGGGTGAACACCAGCCGCACCGAGTCCGTCCACCGTCGGACCCGCCGTCGCCGGATCCCCCGGTTGCGCCGCCCCGCACGCAGCCGCACGTCCTCGTCGCCGGCCAACGCGAGCACCAGGTCGGCGCTGCGCTGGTCGTCGGGCAGCCGCAACGGCCCGCCCTCGGCGGTGGTGTCGGCCAGCCCGCACACCACCCGGGACTCCGCGACGTCGCCCCGCCGGGCCACGAACACGGTGCGACGGGGCCGCCCCGGCAGCCGCGCCGAACCCGGGGCCACCTCGCCCAGCGCGGCCGCGACGAACGCCGGGGCCGCAGTCGAGGAGTCCGACAGGACCGCCGAGCCGGGAAACAGCTCCTGGATCCGGTAGCCCAGGCTCATGTTGAAGAACCGCACGACCAGCCGCAGCCCCGGGTTGACCTCCTGGGCGCGCAGTGCGGCGTGGATGTTCGCCACGTCGTCCTGGTCGGTGAGTGCCAGCGCCTCGGCGAGGTCGACCTCGGCGGCCTCGAAGGCGGCCGCGTTCAGTTCGGTCGCCTCGATCATCCGGATACCCGGCAGCTCGGCGATCAGCGGCCCGAGGCGCGCGCCGGCGGCCCGCACGATCACCGTGACGTCCCGGTCCGGTTGGCTGGCCAGCTCGGCGGCCAGCCGGTAGGCGAGCGGGTTGTTGCCGCAGACCACGAACCTGCGCCGTCCGGGGTCGGGCGCTCCCGCGTTCGGCACGGCCGACGACTCGGCCGACGACTCGGCCGGCGCGGGCGAGGCCGGGTCGATCACGCGGTCAGCCTAACGGGCGTACCGCTGACGGCCGGCGGCTCGGCGCCCGGAATCCGGTCGTCGAGCGGCGGCCCCGGAGCGGCCCGGCGTGTCGCGCCGACTGTGATCTACGTCAACGATACGTTGCCCGCGCCACCAGCTCAGTGCTGATGAGCCAACCCCGGAGCCTCGGCCCCGCAGTGCTCGGAGCTGACCTCGGCGCCCCCCCCGTTCGACAGCGCACGGCCCCCCGGTCGTGCTGGTCAGCCATCTCCGGCTGAGCCATTCTGGAAGGAACCACCATGTCTGCCCCCACACTCGAGTCCGCCCCGGCCCTCGAGATGTCCCACCTGGACCGCCGCCGGACGAAGCTGGCCGCCGCCCGTGAGCGGGTCACCACCCTCACCGACGAGCTGGTCCGTCTGGACAGCGCGCTGGACGCCAGCACCGAGCGGCTCGTGCGGCTGCAGAGCGAGCTCACCGACGCCCAGGAGCGGGTCGCCGTGCTCACCGAGTCGATGAGCGAGGCCGAGCGGGACCACGCCGGCCTGCGCGAGGGCCGCGAGCAGACCGCACTCGACGTCGAGCAGGCCCAGCGGAAGGTGACGAAGGCCGAGCGCCGGCACGACCGCGCGGTGCTGGCCGACATCCAGCGCGCGGAGGGTCTCGAGGAGCCGGCTCTCGCCGAGGTCACCGAGGTCGAGGCCGCGCCCGTCGTGGTCGCGCCGGTCGACGCCGAGGTCGCGCCGGTCGAGGCAGCCGAGGCCGAGGCGATCGAGGCCGCCGAGGTCGAGGCCGAGGCGATCGAGGCCGCCGAGGTCGTCGCACCGAAGGCCGACAAGAAAGGCGCCGCGAAGACCGGCAAGAAGCCGAGCGCGAAGTACCACTCCGGCAGGAAGAGCGGCGGCAAGGGCAAGCGCGCCAAGAAGTCCCGCGCCAAGGCCTGAGCTCGCCGAACAGAGGTCGAACCGGGGCTCGGTGCGGTCGGACCACCGCCGCGCCGAGCCCCCAGTCAGGCGACCCCGCGCGGACGTTCGGGGGCGGTCCAGCGCGGGTCCAGGCGCAGGGCCCGCGAGGTGGTCCGGGCGCACAGCGCCAGCCGGGGCGAGTGTGTCTGGCCGCCCAGGTGGCAGTCCTCGATGCTGACCAGCAGGCGCCGCAGCACGATGGTGGTCAGGTCGGGTTCGAGCGCTTCGACGGCGGCGCTCGCCCGGTGCAACGCACTGCTCACCGCGTCGGCGCGAGGGTTGGTCCGCAGCGCGGACAGCGCGCCGGAGACCGCCGCGACGGCCCGGTTCAGCTCGACGGTTGGTGCGGCATCGACGGCCATGTCCGCGACCTCCTGATCGGTGGATGTCCGGCCCGGACCGACGCGGTGACATTGCCCGGCCCGGGCCCGGAGACTCAGTGCCCGAAGGTCACTTCTTCTTCTTGCCCTTCTTCGACTTCTTCTTCGCCATGTCGTCCTCCTTCCGGCCAACCTCATCGTCAACCACATGTTGACCAAGTGTCAATCTATCATTGACTACCGTCAAGCCTGTATTGACCCCGGTGGGCAGGATAACCTTGCCTCCATGCACGGCAAGGGGACCTACAAGAAACTGCGGCAGGCGGTGGGCGCCGTCGAGGACGCGGCCAACCCGCTGGAGGCCCTGGCCGCCGCCCGCCGGTTGCGCGAGGCCGCCGAGGCACTCGAGCTGGCGCTGGTCGCCGAGGCCCGCGACCAGCGCGGAACCTGGACCGAGATCGGCGCGGTCTACGGCACCAGCAAGCAGGGCGCCCAACAGCGGTTCCGGTCGATCGTCCGCTCAGCCGGCGACTCGGCCTGAGCCAGCGGCCGGTGGCCACCTCCCGCCTGCGGCTGCCACCTCCCGCCTGCGGCTACCACCTCCCGCCTGCGGCTACCACCTCCCGCCTGCGGCTGCCACCGGTGGCCGTGGTCGACTTGTTCGCATGAGACGCTCCCTCGCCGCCGCGGTAGTCGGCCTCGTCAGCATCGCGCTCGCCGGTTGTGGTTCCGACGCGACGACCCCTCCCCCGGCCGCACCGGCTTCGTCCACTGCGGGCACGTCCACCGCGGGCACGTCCGCCGCCGCCGAGCCAGCACCGGTCGCGGCCCCCGGCCAGGCCGTACCGGGCATCCCCCCGCTCACCGGAAAACCCACCGACCTGACCACGGCCAGCCAGGCCCAGGCCGGTAGCGGGCCGGCGCCGACCGGGCTGCTCGCCCAGGACGTGGTGGTCGGCAAGGGCACCGCGGCGACACTCGCGGACACCGTCGACGTGCGCTACTCCGGCACCTTGTACTCCGACGGCACGCTGTTCGACAGCTCCTGGTCCAGCGGTGACGAACCGGTGAACTTCCCACTGGACGCCGTGGTGCCCGGCTTCGCCCAGGGGATCGCGGGCATGCAGCCGGGTGGCCGCCGGGTGATGGTCATCCCGCCGGCCCTGGGCTACGGCAACCGGGCCACCGGACCCATTCCACCCGGCTCGACGCTGGTCTTCGTGGTCGACCTGGTCGCCGTCAAGTGACCGACCTCGGCTGAGCCGGCGGGCCGGGCGGCGTCACGGCCAAGCCCGCTGGCTCTCCTCGCGTCCCACCGAGACATCGAACGCGAAACGCCGGGCTCCTGGTGATCCGAGGCCCGGCGTTCATGCTGTTCACGTATGGCGGTAGCGGTGGGATTTGAACCCACGGAGGCTTGCACCTCACACGCTTTCGATGCGTGCTCCTTCGGCCGCTCGGACACGCTACCGCCGGCCAGGGTACAAGACCCGGACACGCCCTAGGCTGGCCGGGTCGAGCATGGGGGGTCGGGTGCCGTACGGCGTCGGGGTGGATCTCGGTACTACGTCGGTGAGCGCGGCGGTGACCGACGAGCACGGCACCCGGGCGGTCCGGCTGGGTGACCGCACCGACGACATGCCGTCGGCGGTGTACCTGCACGGCGACGGGTCGCTGGTCACCGGGCGGCGCGCCGCGAGCCGCTCGGTGAGCAGTCCCGGGCGGGTTGCCCGGAACTTCGTCCGCCGGCTCGGCGACCCGGAGCCGATCGTCCTCGGTGGCCAGGACTACACGGTCGAGGAACTGGTCGGAGTGCTGCTGGACGCGGTGCTGCGACGGGTCACCGAGGTCCAGGGCGAGGCACCGGCCGCCACGGTGCTCAGCCACCCGGTGATCTGGGAACCCGAGCGGTGCGCCCTGCTGGCCGAGGTCGCCGAGCGCGCCGGGTTCGACCGACCGGGTCTGGTGCCGGCGCCGGTGGCGGTGGCCACCTCATGGACCGGCGGAGTCGGCGGGGCGGCCGGGGCTCCCCCGACTTCCGCGGCTCCCGCTACTTCCGCGACTTCCGCGACTCCCGCAGCTTCCGCGGCTTCCGCGGCTTCCGCGGCTTCCGCAGCTTCCGATGGTGCGGCCGGCTGGGCCGACGGTGGCGGCTGCGTCGCGGTGTACGACCTGGGCGGTGGCGGGTTCCAGGCGGCGGTGGTGCGGGTCGACGGGGGGAGCGAGGGCCGGGCCGACGGCTCGGGCGGGGCCCCGGTTCTCGGCACGCCGGCCGGTGAGCGGTACCTCGGCGGCGCGGACTTCGACGAGCTGCTGCTGGCCCATGTCGACCGCGCCGTCGGCGGTGCGCTCGCCGGGCTCGACCCGGACGACCAGGCCGGTGCGACCGCGCGGGCCCGGATCCGCCAGGACTGCACCCGGGCCAAGGAGGCCCTGTCCGGGGTGCCCGAGGTGTTCGTGCCGGTCTTCCTGCCGGGCACCGAACGGGACGTACGGGTGCGGGCGTCGGAGTTCGAGTCGCTGCTGCGCGCGCCGATCGCGGCCACCGCGGAGGCGCTGGTCCGGGTGATCCAGTCGGCGCAACAACCGCCGGGCAGTGTGCGGGAGGTCCTGCTGGTCGGCGGATCGACACGGATCCCGCTGGTCGCCCGCGCGGTGTCCGAGCGGCTCGCCGGCCCGGTCACGGCGTACGCCGGGTCGGCGCACCCGGTGGCGGTGGGCGCGGCGATCTTGGCCGGCCGGCTCACCGCCGTCGGTACCCGAAGAGCGATGGCACCGGTGCCGGCCCCGCCGCTGGACACGGCTGCCCACGAGGACCTCGACACGTCCACGCCGTCCACGCCGTCCACCCCACCGTCACCCGCACCCGCCGCCGCCGCACCCGCACCCGCCGCACCCGCCACACCCGCATCCGCCCCACCAGCACCCGCCGCCACCGCGCACACCCCCGACGTGGGCGACCAGGGGGCGACCGAGCAGCCACCGGCCGCCGCGACGCGCCGGAGCCGGCGCGGGCTGATCGCGCTGGTCGGGGCCGCCGCGGCGGTGGTGGCGGCCGGGCTGGTGGTGACTGCCGCCCCGTGGCGCACCCCGCCGCCCGAGCCGGTCCCGTCGCTGGCGCTGACCACGAACGCCGTGCGGATCGGCGAGTCCTACTACGCCTACGCCGGCGGGTTCGATCCGGGCGAGCCCGTCGCGTTGTCCTGGACCGGGCCCACGACGGGGACCATGGGCGACGCCCAGCCGGCCGACGCCGCGGGTTCCCTCGCCCACGGCCCAGTGATCGAAAAGGATCCGCCCGGTGAGTACCAGATCGTTGCCACCGGCCTGCGGACCGGGCGCGTCGCGTCGGTGCCCCTGCGGGTGCTCCCCCGGCGCTGAACCGGACGCACACGCCGCTGAGACCACACGGCGCATTGTGCGGGGGGTAGTCTGACTGACGGCCGTCGACCCGTTCGCACCGGAAGGTCCTCGCGTTGGCTCCCCGCTACCGGGAAAGCTCGCTCCGCACCCACGTCACCAGCGCCGTCGTCGCCGGCGTGGTGCTCGTGGTGGTCGTGGCGGCCGCCTATCTGGTGGGTCCGACCGCGTCGTCCCCGGCGGCCGCGCCGCCGGCCGGCAGCTCCGCGGGCAGCAGCGTGGCGAGCAGCGGCGCGGCGGCCGAGCGTCCGGCGAACCCGGCGCCGCACCGGCTGGCCGACCAGCCGGCAGTCGAGCGCTACTTCAACGCCACCTCGGCCAAGCCCGGCAACCCGACCGTGGTGATCCGCCCGGAGCTGGACGAGCGCCGTCAGGGTTACGTGGTCTACGCGCTGGCCGGCCAGTACCGCACGCTCAGCACCGTCGCCCGGCTCGCGGACGGCGCGGCCGCCGGCGCCAACCAACGCTTCGAGATCTGGGGCGACGGCCGGCTGCTGTTCGCCGACGTGGTCGGTCGGGGGGCCGAGCGCCCGATCACCGGGTTGGACGTCTCCGGGGTCAACGAGCTCAAGTTCTGCGCGGTCGCCGCCGGGCCGGCCGGCACCGACCCGTACGCGGCCGAGGCGTACTTCGTCAACCCCGTGGTCAGTCCGTAGCCCTTCCGCATGCAGGATGATCGCCAGGTCGGCGGCCGGACGCAGCTCGGTGATGTCCGGCACCACCGGGCTTCGAGCGGATCCGAGGATCCGCCTCGCCGGCCACCAGCGCGTGGTGGTGCTGGCTCACGTAGGTGGTCGCCTTTTCCGAGCGGGTCAGCGAGCCCCGGCCGGGCCGGACACCACGGCGGTCACACCCGACCCCGGACCGCGCCGCCGATCCCCGCTGGATCGGTAGCGGCTGGACCCATCTGCTCGGCTCTACGCCGCCAGAACACCCGCATCTGCGCCTCGTCGTTGCCCTCGGGCGGGCGCGCCATGCCGCGGGAGATGTAGTTCCACTCCACCCCACCGGAGTTGAAGCCCTGCTGGCAGGACTCCAGCGCCTCGATGTCGTCCGAGGTGGCGAACCCGGCCGGGCCGAGGAAGGTCAGGAACGAGTCGAGCCGGCGCTGGCGCAGCGCGCGCCGGCGGGTCCATGTTCGGGTCGTGGTGGGTGCGCACGGATGCCGCCGGCGTCGATCATCTCGCCGTCCTGGGTGGCCGACCGGATGGTTGCGGCCGTTCGGGCGACCGCGGTCATGAGGCCTTTCCGTCGAAGATCGCGAAGCACTTGTTGGAGTTGAACGCGTCGGTGACCACGAAGTCCGACCAGGTCAGCGGTAGGTCCAGCTCGTTCATCGCGCCGGCCAGGCAGAACCAGTTGAGCATCTCGTGCTGGCCGGCGTCCACGATGTCCTCGGGTGAGGTGCTGGTCCAGGTGTCCCAGTCGCGGGCGACGAAGGCGTCGTAGAGCCGCTGGTCGCTCGCCGTGTCCGGGCGTAGGTGCCACAGCTTGTCGGTGAGGAACGCGTGCGACCAGCTGGAGCTGGCGATCAGCGCCACCCGCAGGTCGGTCTTGGCGAACGACCGGGCCACCGCCGCACCCAGCTGGAAGCACCGCTTCGGCGACGGACCCACCGGGTCGAGGTTCTCGTCCTTGATGTCGGCGAACCGGGACAGCCCGCCGCGCCGGGCGATCACGTGCTGGCCGTAGCAGTTCACCGTGATCGGCAGGATCTTGTACGGGAACTGCTGCCCGTAGTGGTCGTAGTCGAGGAAGATCTGCGTGTTGCCGATCGCGTGCGGGAACTTCGCGCCCTCCAGCTGCCGGTAGGAGTAGGCGATGTCGAAGTCGGCGCGCAGCAGGTCGTCGGCCAGCTTGCGGGCCGCCTGCTGGTCGGTGCGCATGGTGAACGTCTCGTCGACCGGGGCGCCCCACGCGTTCGGCAGGCCCATTCCGGCCAGCAGCGCGAACGGCTTGACAGCCGTGTCCTCGTAGGCAAGCACGCAGAACGGCGGCACCGCCTCCTCGCGGAAGTTCTCGTACTGGTCGTCACCCCAGACCACCACGATGTCCGGGGCGAACTCGTCCAGCGCGGCCCGGCAGGCGGACAGCCCGCCGACCAGCTGCTTGCGGTGCCCAGCGGCCGCGGTGGCGCCGAAGTCGTCGCCCAGCTCACGGCGCATCAGCTCCGGCCAGTTCGCCGGGTCCTTCTCCGCGTCCGGAATGTCCGGATCGGTCAGCGTCCACTGCAGGATGAACGCCATCTTCTCGTCGGTGCCGGCCAGCGGCGGGTAGTGGGTCATCCCCAGACCCAGGAACTCGGCCATCAGCGGTCCTCTCCAGGAGTCGGTCGACCACGCTACTCGTCGTCCGACGAGGAGCAACCTTAGAGAAACTTGCTACCAGGTTTCAATCCCCGGTGTGACATTCGCTGGTCAACAACGCGGCCAAAGTGGACTGCATGTGCATAATTCTGCAGGCGACGGCGCGCGCACGGGCGAGTTGCGAACCGCGGGACAGGGCGGACGAGAGGCGGTGGACCCGGATGACCGAAGCGTCCGGGTCGTCCACCGGGTCGTCCACCGGGGCGCCGCCGCGCACCTCCCGGGCCCAGCGGGTGGCCGCCGAACTGGAGACCCAGATCCTCACCGAGCGGGCGCCGGCCGGCACCCGGCTGGGCGTGCGCACCGACCTGATCGGCCGCTTCGGCGTGAGTCCCGCGGTGTTGAACGAGGCGCTGCGCATCCTGCGCGACCGCGACCTGGTGGACGTCCGTCCGGGCCCGAACGGCGGAGTGATCGTGGCGAACCCGCCACCCCAGGTGCGCCTGGGCGGGGTGGACGTGTGGTTCTCCGGCCTGGCTGTCACCCCCGAGCAGCTGTTCGAGGCCCGCACGTACCTGGACGCGCTGTTCCCGGCGCCGGCGATGCAGCGCGCCGACGACGCCGACCTGGCCGCGATGGACCGGGCACTGGCGGACATGCGCGGCGCCGGTGACGATGCGCGGGACTGGCTCGACGCGAACATCGCGCTGCACCTGGCCATCGCCCGGGCGTCCCGGATCGAGGTGCTCGTCGGGCTCTACCAGAGCGTGACCACCACGCTGCGGGTCGCGGTGAGCCGGGTGCAGTTCGTCCCCGGCTCGGAGTCGCTGCGGCGGCACAACCTGGACGTGCACGCCAACCTGGTCACCGCGATCCGCGAGCGCAACCCCGTCGCACTGGAGAAGTCGGTGGCCCTGCACCGCGAGGACATGCTCCGGGTCGAGTGAGAGGTAGCGGGCAGGACGGCCCACGACGGCCGGACCACGGATGCCGCGCTCGGCAACCTGGCCACCGGTCGCGGTGGCGATACCGCCGATCGACCTGACCGTCCCACCGCGGCCCCGACCGGGGTAGACACCCATCCGGACGGTTACGATCCGATCGCGTTGCCGATGCCCCGGGCGATGACCGGCGGGATCGGACGAGCTGGTCAGGCAGGGAGGTGCGCGTGCCGGACGGTACCGAGCCGACGCCACCCGCCCGCTCCCGTCGCGGCCAGCTCACCGTCGCCGAACTGCTCGCCCGGCACGCCGCCGACACCGCGACAACCCGGGCGGCAGCCCCGGCCCGCGACTTCCCCGCCCGCGGCTCCGCCCCGGCCCACAACTCCGCCGCCCACGACTGGGCCCCGGTCCACGACTCCCCCGCCCACGATTGGGCCCCGGGCGCCGAACCCGTCGACGGCCAGATCCCGCGGCGGTCCGACGACGAGCTGCCGCAGCCGCGCCGGTCCACCGAGCCCCCGCCGGCCGGTCCGCCCTCAGCGCCCCCGCCGGCCGCGCCGGAGGTCACCGACCAGATCATCCTGAACCCGGCCGAGGCACCCACCGCACTGGTGGACCGCATCCCCGCGACGCAGCCGCGGTCAGCGGCGGAGCACGGGTCCGCGTCCGCACCGGACGCTCCGACATCGGGGGCGGCGTCCCCGGAGGACCCGGACCGTGCCCAGGTGGCGGACGCCCCGGACGGCCGGGAGGACGAGCTGGCGCTGCGCGCGCGACGGATCGACGAAAGCCTGATGCGGCTGACCGCGATCCACGCCGGCCTGGGCTCGGAGATGTCCGCGCGGGTCAGCAGGTCGAGCCGGTTGCCGATAGTGCACCGATCTGCCGCCTCGGGCGACTCCACGCAGGGCGACCCCACGCAGGGCGACCCGGGACTGAGCCGGCACGGCGGTCCGCCGAGTGGTGGCCGGCCGGGCGGGGTGGCCGGACTGCTCGCCGCGCGCCCACCCGCCGGGCTGGTCCGGGTCGCCAGGGCGGCGCTGGTCGCGCTGGCCGTGGTCGCGTTCGTGGCCACCGGCCTCGGCTGGGGCACCAAGTCCTGGCTGGACTCCCAACTGCGCCCGGTGGCCGCGCTCGACCCGAACTCCGACTCGATCGTGGACAAAGCCGGCCAGGACGGCGACCTGAACTACCTGCTGGTCGGCTCCGACACCCGGGCCGGGGTCGAGGCCGGGTCCGCTGACGCCGGCCGGGTGGCCAGCACGAAGGCGGTACCGGGCGCCCCCTCGGACACCGTGATGCTGGCGCACATCCCGGCCGAGCGCGACCGGGTGGTGCTGGTGTCGTTCCCTCGCGACCTGCAGGTGGACCGGCCGAACTGCGACCGGTGGGACCGGGCCGGCGCCGACTACCCAGGTGGCACCTCGCCGGCCGAGTCAGGGGTCAAGCTGAACACCGCGTTCGAGATCGGCGGCCCGCGGTGTGTCACCAAGGTGCTGCAGAAGCTGACCGGGCTGTCGATCAACCACTTCACCGCCATCGACCTCGTCGGGTTCAAGGAGATGGTCGACGCGGTGCAGGGGGTGCCGATCTGCCTGGACCGGCCGGTGGTCGACTCGGTGCTCGGCCAGGTGGTGCCCACCGCCGGGCAGACCGTGCTGACCGGCGAGCAGGCACTGGCGTTCGTCCGGGCCCGCAACGTGCGCGGCGACCCCGCCTCCGACCGCGGCCGCATCGAGCGCCAGCAGCGGTTCCTGTCGGCGCTGCTGCGCAAGGGTCTGTCCGAGCAGGTGCTGTTGGACCCGGGCCGGCTCAGCGCGTTCGTCGGCGCGTTCGGCGCGCACACGCTCAGCGACAACGCGGGGCTGGACGAGCTGGGCACGCTGGCCGGCGCGCTGCGCAACCTCGACCCG
>JBQTKB010000069.1:0-9164 GCA_052386505.1 Pseudonocardia sp. | reverse complement strand
AGTGTGTACGGCGCGGTCGCGGACGCGGAGAGCGACCAGGGCGGTCGGCACCGCAGCCCGTCGCGGTGGTGTGACTGCGGGTTCTACTGCGTGCACACCCTCGATGACGCGCGGGCGCTGGCCTGCGACCCCGACTTCCGGTATGCGGTGGTGCTCGACATCGCCGCGTCCGGCCGGTTCATCCGCTACGAGCGGGGCCTGCGCTACGCCCGCCAGCGGGTCACTGCCGTCCGGGTGGGTCGGTGCGCCTGCGGCCAGGGTGCGGGGGTGTTCGTCGAGACCGGTGGGGGGACGGTGGGTTGGCGTCGGCTGGTCCCGGTGTGCGCGCCGTGCGCGGGCGCCCGACCGGTGGTCAGCCTCGGCGCGTTCTCCCGCATGCTGGCCGGCGTCCCGGTCCACAGCGACCCGCCGGATGCGACGGGCGAGCCGCTGACCGCCGCCGCCGAACCCGGCTCGGATCTCGGACGCCCCGTGCCGGCGGATCAGCCGGCGCCGCCGATCCCCCGCCAGGTCACCGCCGCCGATGCGCCGGACATGTCCGGGGTGCCCGCCGAGGCACTGGTGCCGCTGCTGAACGCCGAGGTCGCGCTGCTGCAGGCCCGGCTGGACGAGGTGCAACGGCAACTGTCCCGGCTCATTTCCTGACCCCCGGCGGCCGGACCCGGCTCAGAGCGACGCGTACAGGGTGCGTTCGAACTCCCGCCACACAGCTGTCGCCGCCGGTCCGGCGAACGGCAGGAACTGGCTGTGGATCGCGGCGGTCACACCGTTGGCCGGATCGACCCAGAACTGGCTGTTGAAGACCCCCGACCATCCGGCGGCGCCGGATCCGCGACCACCGATGCCCTCCCGGGTCCCGACGAACACCCCCAGCCCCCAGCCGACGTCGCGCCCAGGGGCGCAGTCGTGGGTCATCACCGGATCCGCGGTGCGCAGGGTGGCCGGCACCCGCAACCCGCCGAGTTGGTCGGTGAACATCGCGGCCACGGTGGCCGGCTCGAGGATCACCGCGTCGCCGAGCGCACCGCCGCCCAGCAGCATCCGCTGGAAGGCCAGGAAATCCCTCGGCGTGCTGTAGAGCCCATGTCCGCCCGACCACCAGTCCGGCTCACGGTTCCAGTCCATCCTGGTGGCCACCCAGCCAGCGTCCGGATCCCATACGTGCACCGGAACCAGGTGCTCGCGGCGCTCTTCGGTCAAGGCGAAGCCGGTGTGGTGCATGCCCAGCGGGCCGAGGACGTGCGCGTCGAGGTAGGCGTCCAGCGACAGCCCGCTCGCGGCCTCCACCACCTTGCCCAGCCAGTCGGCACCGATCCCGAAGCCGAACCGGGTGCCCGGGTCCGAGGTCATCGGCGCGGTCAACGCCGCGTCGGACCCGGAGAGCACGTTCGGGGTACCGGTGACCGACTCCCAGCGCAGCAGATCGGGATCGAGGAACCAGTAGCCCAGACCGCAGGTGTGGGTCAGCAGCTGGCGCACCGTGGCCCGGGCACCGGCCGGGCGCAGCTTCGGGGTGTCACCGTCGAATCCCTCGAGCACCCGGATCCGGGCGAACTCCGGGCAGTAAAGGTCCACCGGGGCGTCCAGTTCCAGATACTGCCGTTCCTGCAACTGCAGGGCGGCGACGGCGGTCACCGTCGCGGTCATCGACGCGATCCGCAGCATCGAGTCGGCGGTAGCCGGGCCCGGTCGCCCGACCACCCGGGGACCGGCGGCACCCTCGTAGACCACCCCGTCCCTGTCCGCCGCGAGCGCGACCACAAGCGGCAGCGCGCCGGAGCGGACGGCGTCGCGCAGCACCCGGTCGACCGCCGCCGCGTGCATGGGCGAGCCTCCTCGGCGTCGCTGTGATGTGCATCATATTTTGCTGGTGAACGCCGGCCCGGTCAACGGCAGTCAAACCTTCGGCAGCTTGTTTCGGCCACGTGACGAAGATGGACTCGACTAAAGGGCGGACAGCAGGGAAAGTGTCAGGATGTCGCTCGGTTGCCTGCTCACCGCGATCGTCACGCCCTTCGACGCCGATCTGGCGGTCGACGAGCGGGCATTCGTGAACCTCATGCACCATCTCGCCGCGCACGGCTCCGACGGGTTCGTGGTCTGCGGCACCACGGGTGAGGCCTCGACCCTCGAGGACCACGAGCATCTGCGGGTCGTGGAGCTGGCCTGCCAGGAGCGGCCACCCGGAACCACGATCATCGCCGGCACCGGCTCGAACAACACCCGGCACGCGTGTCACATGACCGAGAAGGCCACCGAACTGGGGGTGGACGGCATCCTGTCCGTCACCCCGTACTACAACAAGCCGAACCGGCGCGGCCTGGTCGCCCACTACCGGGAGATCTCCCAGGCCACCGACAAGCCGATCGTGCTGTACAACATCCCGTCCCGCGTGGTGCTCGACGTCCCCAATGACGTGCTCGCCGAACTCGCCCAGATCGACCGGGTCGACTACGTCAAGCAGGCCAACAACGCCAACCTCGCCCAGGTCGACGGGCTCGGCCTCTACGCCGGCAATGACGAGGTGTTCGCCCGGACCCTCGACCTGGGCGGCTGCGGCGGGATCCTGGTGGCCAGCCACGTGGTCGGCGACCAGATGCGCCGGATGGTCGACGAGCCGCACAACCGGGCGGAGATCGACGCGTCGTTGCAGGAGGTTTTCCGGGCGATGGGGGTCACCACCAACCCGATCCCGGTCAAGGCCGCGCTGAACCTGCTCGGGCACAAGGTCGGCGGCCTGCGGCTGCCGATGATCGAGGCTGACGAGTCCGAGACCGCCGTCGTGCGCACCGCGCTGGAGAACCTAGCCCTGCTCGGTAAGCCCTGACCCCCGCGCCGCCCCACCCGCCAAAGCGAACCGGCGAGCCACTCCGCGCGGTCCGCCCCGGTCCGCCGTTCACCGGTCCACCACGTTGCGTAGCGGACGCCCGGCCAGCAGTGCGGTGAGGTTCTCCGCGACGAGCGCGGCGTGCGCCCGGGGCCGACCGCCGGCGGCGTGCGGAGTGATGATCACGTTCGGCGCATCCCACAGCGGCGAGTCGGGCGGCAGCGGCTCGGTGGCGAACACGTCCAGCGCCGCCCCGGCCAGCCGGCCCGAGCGCAGCGCCGCCACCAGCGCGTCCTCGTCCACCGTGCTGCCCCGCCCGACGTTCACCACCCACGCCCGGGCCGGCAACCGGGCGAGCAGCGCGGCGTTCAAAGCATGCCGGGTGTCCGGCGCGTTCGGCAGGATCATGATCAGGACATCGGTGTCGGGCAGCTGCCCGGGCAGCTCCGCAGCGAGGATCACCCGGTAGCCCGCGCGTTCGCCGCCGGTGCGGGCCGCCCCGGTCACCGTCGCGCCCAGCGCGGTCAGATGCGGCGCGAGAGACGCCGCGATCGCGCCGAACCCCCAGATCAGCACCCGTGCCCCGGACAGCGTCTCCACCCGTCCGTCCGCCCCCTCGACCCGGATCCCCCCCAGGTCGGCGCGCCAGCGGTGTTCGGCCTGAGCCGGGATCAGCTGGCGCAGCCCGCGCAGGCCGGCGAGGACCAGCATCAGGGCGTGCTCGGCCACCGTCTCGTCGTGCAGCGACCGGCCGGAGGTGAGTACCACCCGGCTGCCGAAACCGGCGGCCAGCTCGACGTCCGGACCGGCGGCGAGGCTCTGCACCCAGCGCAGGCCGGTGAGCCGGCGCGCGGCATCGGCCATCAGCTCCACCGTGCTGCCCCAGGACACCAGCACCTCGGCATCGTGGTGCTCGGCCGGGACGGGCAGCCTCGGGTCGTAGTCGACGAGCTCGACCTCGGACGGAACCTCCGGACGGCCGGCGACGTTGGTCGGGTAGAGAATCTTCACCCGCCCGACTGTAGGCGCCGCCGGCTCCGCCTGGCGGGCCTGACCCACTAGGGTCGTGAGCCCGCGTGACACCTCGACCGCCGGGGGACGGATGCCGATCCTGCTCGTCCGGCTGTGGCGGTTCGCCCACCGCCGGCTGCGCGGCTGGCCGCTGCCCGTGGCGGTCGCCACCACGATCTTCGCCACCAGTTGGGCGGCGATCGCGCTGCTGGAGCCGGACAACGACCTGCGCCGTCCGGAGAACTTCTGGTGGTGGTTCCTGGTGACCACCTCGACGGTCGGCTACGGCGACCTCTACCCGGAGTCGACCGGCGGCCGGATCGTGGCGGCCTACGTGATCGTCGGTGGCATCGCGACGCTGACCCTGCTGTTCAGCCAGCTGTCCGGATACCTGCAGACGGTGAAGGGACGACGCATGCGAGGCACCGCCCGGCTCGACCGCGACGGCCACATCGTGCTGATCGGCTACCGCGCCGGCCGTACCGAGCGGATCGTCGCGGAGCTGGTGCACGACCGGCGCCGGCAGGTGGTGCTGTGCGCTTCGCTCGAGGTGACCGAGCACCCGATGGCCGACCACCCGCTGGTGGCCTTCGTGCGCGGCGAGCTGAGCGGCGCCGACGTCATGTCCCGCGCGGCCGTCGGTTCGGCGCACACCGTGATCGTCGACGTGGACGACGACAACGCGGCCCTGGCCGTGGCGCTGGCGGTCGACCACACGAACCCCGCGGCGCACACCGTGGTCGGCCTGCGGGACCTGGAGCGGCGCGAGCAGGTCCGGTACGTCAACCCGGCGTTCCAGTGCGTGCCGTGGCACCAGCCGTACATGCTCACCGAGGAGGCGCTCGATCCGGGGATCACCGAGGTGTACGCCGAGCTGATGTCGAGCACCGGGCACGGCAACACCTACTCGGCGACACTGCCCGCCGCGCTCGAGGGGCAGCCGTTCGGCGAGTGCCAGAGCTGGTTCGGCCGCTCCTTCGCCGCGACGATCATCGCCGTGCGCGACGCGGACGGGGTGCGGGTCAGCCCTGCCTGGGACACCACGCTGCCGCCGGGCACGACCGTGTACTACCTGGCCGCGCGCCGGATCGATCGGCCGGCGCTGCACGGGCGGAGACGGTAGGCGAGGGCGAGCTGAGCGTCCTGCGGGTCCACCGGATGCCCTGCCCCCCGCGATCCCTACCGGCCGGTCAGCATGTCCGCCGAGCGGCGTGCGGTGCGGGCACCCCGCGAGCTGACCACCCCGACCGTGCCGAGCGTGGCCCGTGCACCGACCTCGACGACCCGGCCGGTGACCCGGACCGGGTTCGCCGCCCGGGTCAGCCGCAGCACCGCGTCGAGCAGCCGCTCGGTGGAGGAGTCCAGCGGTCGGGCTGCGCGCTCGGTGAGGTCGCGCACCTGGCGGGCCGTCCGAGCGGCGGCGGTGTCCATCTCCCGGCCCCAGCGCTCGCCGCTCGCGGCGCCGTCCCGCAGGGCCTCGCCGGCCCGGTCGGCGGTCTCCTCCAACGCCTCGCCCGCCCGGTCGGTGGCGTCGTCGAACGCGTCGCCGGCATCATTGGCCGCGTTCTTGGCCATCCGGGTGGCGTCGTCCGCGACCGATCGCGCCGTCGCCTCAGCCCCCGCCTTGGTGGCCGCGGCGGTGGCCTTCGCCGCCTCGGCCGTGGTGTCCTCCACGCCGGACTCGACCGTGCGCGTCTCACGTACCTGGCCGTCGCTGCCGTGGATCACCACCTGGCCACCGCCGTCGTTGGCCACGATCTCGACGGCGCGCTTGATGGCCTCGGCCTGAGTGGCGGTCCTCGCGCTCGGCCGCTGCGCGTCATCCTTCTCCACGTGCCATCCGTTGTCGGCGGGAACGACGTGACGGTCAGACATGATCGACCTCCGTGATCGGGTGAGCCCGGGCGGTCCGCGACCCACCCTCTATTACCCGCTCACCGCCAACCGCACGGCTGAGGTAACGAATGTCACGCCGGACGCGGACGATCAGCGGAGCGAGCAGGCCGGCGGACGTCTTCACACGCTCGCAAGCGTGGGGACATCGGTGGCTTGGACCACCAGTAGTGCGATGTCGTCGTACTGCGGCTCGGGTCCGAACTCGGTCATCGTCTCGCGGATGTGCGAAATGATCTGGGCGGCGCCCAGGTCGACGGCTTCGCTGGCGGATTGCAGTAGACGGGTGTGCCCGAACTGCTCCGGTCTGCCGGATCCAAGTCGACGTCGCTGTTCCACGACCCCGTCGGTGTAGGCGATAAGGGAATCTCCGGGTTCGAGGTGCAGCACGCTGGGTTGCAGGCTGACCGTTGGCACGATGCCGAGCGCGGTGCCTGTCGTGCCGACGAGCTCGGCCGCACCGCTGGCCCGCAGCAGGACGAGGGGTTCGTGCCCGGCGAGCACCAGCGCGATGTCCAGGCCGGGTGCCCGGGCCGGCTCGGCGCGAGTGATCATGGCTGCGGCCAGGGTGCAGAACTGATAGGGATCACGGGTTTCGAGCAGCACCGCGTTCAGGGTCTCGAGTGCCTCGGTCGACGGCCGGCCGTCTCGAATGAGCACACCGAGCACATCGCGCACGACAGCGGTGCGGGCCGCGGCTTCGGGCCCTTTGCCGCAGACGTCCCCGATGAAGCTGAGCCACCGCGCGTCCTGGCTCAGTTCGAGCACTCCGTAGAAGTCGCCCCCGACTGCACTGGCGGCGCTGGCGGGAAGGTAGTCGGCGGCGAACTCGATACCGACGGAGCTGGGCATGGCGCGGGGAAGAAGCGCCCGTTGCAGTGCCTGCGAGGTGGCCTTGTGTGCGGCGAGGTGCTGTGCGTTGTCGATGGCCAGGGATACTCGACGGGAGAGGTCGCGCAGCACCATGATCTCTTCGGCTGTGTGCCCCCGCCCGTCGGGCCAGGAGACGCTGACGATGCCGCACACCCGCCCCCGAGCGATCAGCGGCATCGCGGTCAGGGGCAGTGATCCGAGGCTGGACTGGCTTGGACCGTCGTGTTGGGCGGTGAGCCGCGTCAACTCGTCGACCATCGAGCCGGACATCGCCTCGCGGAGATGGTCGATCTGGTCGTCGTCGACGTGCGTGAGAGCGGCGACGTCGAGGTGGCCGGTGGCGTCGTACAGGTGGACGACGCACCAGGGGCCGAGTCGGGGTACGACTATCTGCGGCACGATCGCCGCGGTCAGCGCGACCTCGCGCGGCTGGCCGAGTAGCTCGCTGGCATCGCTGAGGAAGTTGGCCCAGGCACGTTGACGGTTGTCGACCCCGGTGAGCCACTCCGACTGGACGGAGAGGGCGACGCGGCTGGCGCACAGCTCGGCCAGCTCAGACACAAACCGTCCGCGCATTCGGGAGAACGACAGGGTGAGCCGGCCGCGCAGCGGTGGCCGCAGCGGCAGTTGCACGTCGCTCGTGACCGGGAGGCGGCCGTCACCGATGTCCAGAGTGGCGATGACCCGTTCGCCTTGCCCATCGTCGTAGTCGACCGAGACGGCCGCGGCCGTCAGGTCGGTCGCCTCGGCGAGCCTGCGGAGCAGCTCGGTCACCTGTTCGGCCAGGCAGAGCCCATCGACGAGCCGTCGGCTCAGGTGCGACAGCCGGCGGACCGCTTCCGGAGCGGGCCATCCGGTACCGCGCGAGGCGGGCGACGGATCGTCCAGTGGGGTGGGTGGCTCGTTCGGCATGTCGACCGGTTCAGTGGGCGAGTCCGTGGTCGCGGGCCGGTCGAGCCGGAACCAGGTGTGATGTCCACCGGAGTCGTGCCGGGTACCCCACGCATCCGACATCCGCTCCAGGAGCAGTAGCCCTCTACCGTGCGTGGCTGCCCGGCCGGTGGTGGGCCGGGGCCCGCTCAGGTAGCGCTCCAGGGGCTGGACACCATGGTCGGTGACTGTGAGGGTTAGGGCGGTGTCGGTGATGTTCAGGGCCATCTCGAAGCCGGTGCCGGCATGGAGTACGGCGTTGTCGCACAGTTCGCTCGCCAGCAACACCACATCCGCGGCGACGTCCTCGTCGATGTCGGCGTATTCGCCCCGGGAGGCGGCCGTACCGGCGTCCGTCAGCCAGGTCCGCAAGACGCGGCGCGCCCGCAGAGGTGAGTCCGCGGCCCCCGGCAGACTGACCCGGCGTTCCAGCACGGGTGCAGAATATGCGCTGGCGACCGTGCGGCGCATACGCTGGCTGTTCGAGGTGATGAGGCCGAGAGGCCGCGGCAGGAACGGGCGGTAGTGATGTCCGCTGGCACACCGGAGACCACCTCGCGACGGACCCGGAAGCCCGGCAGGACCGCCGATGCACGAGACCGGACAGCGGAGTCCGACCCGCTGCTCGCCGAGCTCGCCGAGGCGGTGGACGAGGTGCGCCTGGGCAACTTCCGGGTACGGCTGCCCCGACGGACCGGACCGGGCAGCGAACTGGTCGACCGCTTCAACGAGATGGTCACCATCCAGGAGCGACGTAACCGAGACCTGCTCCGGATCAGCCGCGTCGTGGGTCGCGAGGGCCGCATGCTCGAACGGTTGGACGAGGAGGCGGCTGACGGGGGTTGGGCCAGCACGGCCCGCGCGGTCAACTCGCTGATCGACGATCTGGCCCGACCGACCGCGGAGATCGCTCGGGTGATCGAGGCGGTCGCGCAGGGCGATCTGTCGGAGCACATGGCGCTGGAGATCGAGGGCCGGCCGCTGCGCGGTGAATTCCTGCGGATCGGGCGCACGGTGAACACCATGGTCGACCAGCTGTCCTCATTCGGCGTCGAGGTGACCCGGGTCGCCCGCGAAGTGGGCACCGAGGGTGCGCTCGGCGGGCAGGCGCAGGTCCAGGGTGTGGCGGGCACGTGGCGGGACCTCACCGACTCGGTGAACACGATGGCGAGCAACCTGACCAACCAGGTGCGCTCGATCTCGTCGGCGGCGACCGCGATCGCCCAGGGCGACCTGTCTCGCAAGATCACTGTGGATGCCCGCGGCGAGGTCGCCGAGCTGGCGGACACGATCAACTCCCTGACCGACACACTGCGGGTGTTCGCCGACGAGGTGACCCGGGTCGCCCGCGAGGTCGGCACGGAGGGCCGGCTGGGCGGCCAGGCGGCGGTACCCAACGTGGCAGGGACGTGGAAGGACCTCACCGACGCGGTGAACCTGATGGCCGCGAACCTCACCGACCAGGTGCGCGGCATCGCGCAGGTGTCCACCGCGGTGGCCCGCGGCGACCTCTCCCAGAAGATCACCGTGGACGCCCGAGGCGAAATCCTCGAACTGAAGTCCACGGTCAACACCATGGTCGACCAACTCTCCTCGTTCGCCGACGAAGTCACCCGGGTCGCCCGCGAGG
>JBQTKB010000068.1:0-22301 GCA_052386505.1 Pseudonocardia sp. | reverse complement strand
ACGTCCGGAACCCGCTCACCGTTCGCGTAGACCGCCCGGCCGTCCTCGAGTCCCTTCCGGTACTGCTGCCCGGTACGGATTCCCATCTGCTGTCCCCCATCGCCAGTGACCAGAGAGGCTCGCCGCGGCCCCAGCTAAACGTGTGAGCGCGGATGATGTCCAGCGGGGCTCTTCTGCTGTGCCTCGCGCGTCACGGTTGCTCGTCGTCCACCATCGGGGAGCCGAGGCTCGCGGCGAGGTGCAGGGCCAGCTCCAGGGCGAGGCGGCGTTCGCCGAGGGGGTGGCCCAGGATCTGCTGGGCGCGCTGCAGGCGGTAGCGCACGGTGTTGTGGTGGATGCCGAGCCGAGCGGCGGTGGCGCGGTAGTTGCTGTTGGCGGCGAAGAACTCCGCCAGTGTCGCGCGGAGCCGGCGTGTCGCGGCGTCGTCGACGGTGAGTCCGCCCAGCTGGGCGCGGACGAACGTCCGGCACCGGTCGGGGTCGGCCGAGCAGATCACCGCGACCGCGACGTCGTCGTAATGGGTGAGTGTGCCGGGACCACGCCTCGCGAGGTCGGCGACCCGCAGGGCGGCGAGCGCCTCGCGGTGGCTCTCCCGGAAGCCGGCCAGCCCGAACCGGGGGCGGCCGGCGGCCGCTGTCAGAGCCGCCGGCGGTGCCGGCATCTTCGGTCGTTCGTCGCCAGGGTGGGAGACCCAGCACCACGTCGTGCGCACATCGATGCGGACGATCAATGGCCGTGCCGGGGTGATCGCCTCGGCGAACCGGCGCGCGTCCGCGTCCGGGTTGGTCCCGCTGGGCTCGTGGCGCAGCACGAGCGCGAGGTGTCGGCCATGGAGGTGGTAGCCCAGGCGCGCGCTGGTCGCCGCCTGATCGAGGTCGGGGTCAGCTAAGGCCCGGCGGACGTCGTCGAGGTGTGCCAGGGAGCGTTCGCGCGCGATGCGCTCGGCCTCCTCCCGGTACTCCTCGGCCACCCGTTCGCTGATCTGGTCGAGCCAGCCGAACATGAAGCTGGTGCCGGCCTGCGCGATCGCGACCGCGTCGTCGCCGGCCCTCACCCGTCGCCGGACCGCGGCGGCCCAGTGCTCGGTCCAGAACTGGGCGCCGATGCGGTAGGCGCGCATCACGGCGGGGAGCTGCAGCCCGTGTCGGGCGAGTTCGCGGGTGAGCTGGCGGACCTCGACCGTGGGTGCCACTGCGGGTATCGCCACGTTGCGGGCCAGGCCGTCGATGATGGAGTTGGCGTTGGCCTGGCAGGTGGCCACGACGAGCGCGCCGGGCTCCCCGGAGCCGAACTCGGGAAGGTATGCCGCGATGTGGGCGGCCGTCCGTTTCCCGAGGTCCGCCGATTTCGGCAGCAACTCCACCGCGATCTCACGGATGCGGACCCCCGTATCCGGGTCCGCCGCCGGGCTGGTCATGGGCCATAGCTTCCCTGCGGATGCGCCAGACGGTCAAATTCTTCCGGTTCGGTTGACCGGTTGACCGTAGCCGTGGCTGTCCGCAAATCGTAGGGTCGGCACAACGTTCGCCTGGGAGGAGTTTGTGGTGCGGTCGGATTGCGATGTGGTGGTCGTCGGGGCCGGGTTCGCCGGGCTGTACGCGGTGCACAGGCTGCGCGACGAGCTCGGGCTGCGGGTGCAGGGCATCGAGCGGGCCGGCGGTGTCGGCGGGACCTGGTGGTGGAACCGCTACCCGGGAGCCCGCTGCGACATCGAGTCGGTGCACTACTCGTACTCGTTCTCCGAGGAGATCCAGCGCGAGTGGCGGTGGAGCGAGCGCTATTCGGCGCAGCCGGAGATCCTGCGTTACCTGGAGTTTGTGTCGGACAAACTGGACCTGGCACGCTCGTTCCGCTTCGGCACCAGCGTCACCTCAGGGCAGTGGGACGACAAGACGCACCGCTGGACCATTCACACCGACGATGGCCAGTCGATCGAGACTCGTTTCGTGCTGACCTGCACCGGTAACGTCTCGATCGCCAAGTCGTTCGACGAGTTCCCCGGCCTCGACACCTTCACCGGCGAGGTGTACTCGACCAGCACCTGGCCGCACGAACCAGTGGACTTCGCGGGCAAGCTGGTGGGCGTGATCGGCACCGGGGCCAGTGGCATGCAGGCCATCCCGGTGATCGCCGAGCAGTGCGAGCAGCTGACGGTGTTTCAACGCACCGCCAACTACGGGGTGCCGAGTCGCAACCGGCCGGTTTCCCCCGAGGAGCAGCGTCGACTTGCCGAGAGTTCCGCCGAATCTCGTGCGCTGTCGCGGATGCGCTCGCTCGGCGTGCCGTATGCGCGGCCCGAGCCGAGCGCGCTTCAGGTGAGCCCCGAGCAACGCCGCGCCCGTTACGACGAGCTGTGGGCCAGGGGCGGCTTCGAGCTGCTCGTATCCAGCTACGCCGACCTGCTGATCGACGAGGACGCGAACGAGACACTGGCGGAATACATTCGGGAGAAGATCCGGGAGCGCGTCGGCGACCCGGAGCTCGCCGAGAAGCTGTGCCCGCACGACCATCCGTACGCCACCAAGCGGCCGCCCCTGGAAACCGACTACTACGAGGCGTTCAACCGCGACAACGTCGCGTTGGTGGACGTGCGCGCCGATCCCATCCGGGAGGTCACCGAGACCGGTATTCGCACCGGTGAGGCCGAGCATCCGCTGGACGTGATCGTGCTCGCTGTGGGCTTCGACGCGTGGACCGGCGCGCTAAAGAACTTGGGCCTGGTGGGCCGCGACGGTGTGAAGTTGGCGGACGCCCTCACCGACTACGCGAAGACCTACTTCGGGATCGCGACCGCGGGTTTCCCCAACCTGTTCACCATCACCGGGCCCACCAGCGCGGTGGTGTTCTACAACAACCCACTGGCGATCGAAGATCATGTCGATCTCGCGACCGATGCGATCAAGTACACGCTGGACGCGGGCGCCGACACCTTCGAGGCGGACGAGGTCGCGGAACGGGCCTGGAAGAAACTGGTCGACGGCATCGTGTATAGCACCCTGCTACCGCGGGCCAACTCCTGGTACATGGGTGCGAACGTGCCGGGCAAGAAGCGGGGGGCCTGGTGTTGGCCGGCCGGCGCGCCGCTCTACCGCGCAATGGTGGCCGACTCGGTGACTCGCGACTACGCCGGGTTCCGCATCGGGGGCAAGCCTGCGCAGCCGGTGCCCCCGATGGTCGAGCTGGACGCGAAGGTGGCGCTGCTCGTAGGCATGATGGCCGATCAGGAGACCACACCGCTGGAGGACTGCTCGGTGGCGCAGGCGCGCGAGGCTATCGAGGGCTTCGCCGCCCTGCAGAAGCCGGCACAGGGATCCGTCGCCGTGACCGAGACCAGCTACCGCGGGCCCGGCGGCGATCTTCCGGTGCGTGTCTACCGCCCGCGAGCAGCGGCGGGGCCGCTGCCGGTGGTCGTGTTCTACCACGGCGGCGGCTTCATCGCCGGTAGCATCGACATGTGCGCCGCGCCCGCCGCCAACCTGGCCGAGGAACTCCAGGCCGTGGTGATCACACCCAGCTATCGGTTGGCGCCGGAGGCGCCGTTTCCGGCGGCCACCGATGACACCTACGCGGCGCTGTGCTGGGCCGCCGAGAACGCGGGGGCGTACGGCGGCGACCCGGCCCGGCTCGTCGCGATGGGCGAGAGCGCGGGCGGCCAGCTGGCCGCCGTCGCCGCGCAGCGCGCCCGCGACGATGAGAATGGTCCGGAGCTGCTCGCGCAGGTGCTGCTCTACCCGACCATCTCGGCTGACGCGGACACCGCATCGCGCCAGCGCTACGCCGCCGGCCCAGTGCTGACCACCGCTGCGGTACGTCGCATGTGGTCGGACTACCTGGGTGCCGCTGGAGACGTCACCTCGCCACTGGCCTCGCCCGATCGTGCCCCCTCGCTCGCGGATCTGCCGCCGGCGCTGGTGCTGACCGCGCAATGCGACCCCATGCGCGACGAGGGTGAAGAATACGCCCACGCGATGCGGTCGGCCGGTGTGCCCGTGGAACTGCACCGTCTCGACGGACTCGTGCACGCCGCCTACCACATGTCGGCGGTGGTACCGAGGGCGGCGGAGTTCAACGCGGCGATCACGGCGTTCCTGGCGGACTTGCCGACCCCGGCGCGGGCGGTCGCATGATTCGTCGCGGCATCCGCACGGGAAGGGCGGCCATCCGCCAATGCCCTGATCGCCTGTTGCGACGGCCTCACCGGCTTGCCTGACGCCATCACCAGCGTCTTCCTGGGACACGGTCGTGCAAACCTGTGTGGAGCATTATGTCGATCGGATTATGCCGAGACTGGTGTTTCGGAGCGGGTGACCAGGTCTTTGGGTTGGGTTGGTCGGCATAATCCGGCGAGTTGACCGACGCCCCAGTGCCCTGCCCGATAACGGCTGAAACGACCGATGCCACCCGTTCGCCCGGGCCAAGACCGCCGAAGAGATCCTCGCCAAAGCCGGCCGCAGAACTACTTCAGCGACGACCACAGACCAGGTCACCTCCAGTCTGCTGGGCGCACGAAAGCCCGAGGCTAGCGCTCCTTGTGCGGTGCTGTGCTCGTAGATCAGCGGGCGCTTGGCCTGGATGGCGCCGCCGGCGACGGCGTGAGCGTGGGCGGTCGGCCGTACGGCGGCCGCTCGGGGTCGATCAACTCGTCGTGACGGTCCAACACGGCGGTGACCTCGTCGAGGTCTTCCTCGGTCAGCTGCCAGCCAGCCCCGGCCACATTCGCGGCCAGCTGCTCGGGCGTGCTCACGCCCGCGATCACCGAGCCGATCAGAGGGTTGGCCAGCAGCCACGCGATGGCCAGCTCACCGATGCTTCGGCCGCGTTCCCGGGCGAAAACGGTCAGCTCCGCGAGCGCACGGTGATTGCGCTCGGTGTCCATCACCTTGATGATCCCGCTGCCGGCGGCGCCCCGGCTGCCCGGCGGCGGTGGCTCGCCGGACCGGTACTTGCCGGTGAGGAAACCACCGCCGAGCGGGTGGTAGGGCAGCAGACCCAGCCCGTACTCCGCGCAGAACGGCAGCACCTCAGCCACCGCCTGCCGGGCGAGCAGATGGTGGTAGTTCTGCACGGACACGAACCGGGCCGTGCCCAGCGCCCCCGCAACATGGGCCGCCTCGGCCAACCGCCACGCCGAGTAGTTGCACGCTCCCAGTGCGCGGACCTTGCCGGCCGTGACCAGCCCGTCCAGGGCGGTCAGGATGTCCTCGGCGCGGGCCCCCGGGTCGGGCAGGTGAAGCTGGTATAGGTCGATCCGGTCGGTGCCCAGTTGGCGCAGGCTCCCCTCGGCCTGCGCCCGGATCCGGTCGCCCACCGATTCGGTACCGAGGTCGAGCAGGTTGAACTTGGTGGCGATCAGCACCTCGTCCCGGCGGCGGGCCAGCGCGCGGCCGAGGAACTGCTCGGAGTGGCCCTGCCCGTAGATGTTGGCCGTATCCACGAAGTTGACCCCGAGGTCCAGCGCGGCGTCCACGACCCGCTTGGTCGCAGACTGGTCGAGGCGTGGTGGCCCGAAGGTGTTACCACCCAGCCCTACGGCGGACACCAATAGTTCCGAGGAGCCGAGCCTGCGACGGTGCGGCGCTAAGTCCCTTGCCGTGTCTGGTTCTAGCATCTGCGCCTGGCACCTCTGGTGAAATCGGTCAGCACCCGTGTTGTTCGCCGAGCCAGTCGCGCAGCACCGAGACCATAGCGCTTGTGCGGACTATCCGGCGGGTTGATCATGAACCGAACGTAGCCGGATCACGCGATGTAATTGAACTTGGTCCGCCACTGGAGGATTCGAAGAGGATTCAATCTACATATGATCAGTGAAGATCGCTTCGCGGCGCCTGGGTGAGCATGTCGAGGGCGGCGCCGCCGACAGGTTGTACCAGATCTCCAGGTAGTCGAAGATCGCGTTGGCGAGCTCGACCGGGTTTGCCAGCATTGCCTGCTCCCCGAGCTCCGAGTTTAGCTCGCTCGCTGCATGGCGCGGAGTTGGTCGAGATAGACCTCCGCTTCGGGCTCGCCGGCGTACTGCTCCGCGAGGACGTGTCCGAGGTCGCGGGAGACCATCGCAAGGGACGGCAGTGACTTGCGGTCGCCGGCGATGGCGCGGCGGCCGCGGGCTACGGCTTCGTCGAGGTCGCCTTCGCGGGCGGCTACGACGCCGAGGGTGATCTGGGCTTCGGCGATGCGCATGGGCCAGCGTTCGCGGCGGTCGAAGTCGGTGCTGACGCGGATCACCTCTTCGGACAGCTCGCGGGCGAGGTCGTTGTCGCCGGCGTGGCGGGCGCAGTCCATGGCGTAGAAGTCGAACTTGGAGGGGTCGACGACGAAGTGGTTCTCGACGTTCTCCGGGTAGGGCATGGAGTCGAGCAGTACCCGGCCGCGTTCGAGGGCGTCGCGCATCTCGGGTGCTCGGCCCATCCGTGCGTAGGCCTTGGCCTCTTGAGCGATGAGCTGGACCGCGACGCTGTGGCGTCCCGCCGCTGACTGGCCGGCTTCGGCGGCGGCGATGACGCCTCGGTAGTCGCCGCCGGTGAGGGCGAACCAGGCCCGCATCTCGTGTGCCCATCCCATGATTCCGCCGTTGCCGGCCTCCCGGCCCAGCGTGAGCGCGGCGCGGCGGGTGGCCTCGGCTGAGCGGCGATCGCCGAGGTCGTACTCGAGGCAGCCGACCAGCAGGGCGAGCCACCCGGCGAGTTCGATGGTGTCCCGCTTCTGGCGGAGGGTGAGTCGCTGTTCCTGCATTTCGACGAGCCGGCGGAGCCACTGGCGGCCCTCGAAGATCAGGTCTGCCGGGTTGCGGCTGGCGTACTCCGAGCACAACCGGTCGACGGTGATCCGGACCGCATCGAGGGTCGCGTCGTTCACGTCCGACACCCGCAGGCGGCTCACGATCTCCAGGGTGTCCATCCCGGTCTCGCCGAGGAGGTCGACGTCGGCGCGCCGGTGCTCGGGCGGGAACAGGGCGGCCGTGACCGTCCCGAGCGTTGCCGCGATCAGCGGAGCGTAGAAGGCGCTCGGCTTGTTCTCGCCGCGTTCCCAGGCCTTCCAGCGGCGGGTCAGGTTGTCGGAATCGGGGAGTGGCTGCTCGGTGTGCCGGCGGAGTTCCTCGGCGGCCTGGGTCTGCGACCACCCGCGCGCCTCCCGCATCGACCGGATGCGGCGCGACCAGTTCGGTCGGTCGTCGGTCACGTCCCCGTCCCCTCGCTCGGCGTCGGTGACCAGTCTGACACCTGACGTCGGATGGCGGGGGTGCTTTGCGGGGGATGCGGTGATGTCACCGCCTCACCCACGTCTCACCTGCGACGACACTGTGACGTTCGGCCATTCGGCCGCACCGTGGAGGGTGTGAACAGAGCAACCTCAGTGCCCTCCGGAGAGCTGACAGGCCTACGGCTACCGGCTCTCGTCCAGTCGCAGTTCCACCCTGTCCAGCCTCGCCGCGAGCTGCTCGATCGCTTCTCGCAGCGAGGCGGCGTCGTCCTGTCGCAGCGCTGTCGGGTCACTTCGATGAGTTCGGACGAACGCGCCCTCGCCGCGCCGGCTGACGATCAGGCCGGAGGTCTGCAGCCGGGCCAGAGCCTTCTTCACCGTGGCCACGGACACGCCGTACTCGCTGACCAGTTCGGCGTGGGTCGGCAACTTGTCGCCAGGCCCGTACTCGCCGGCCTCGATCCCGGCTCGAACGGCGTCGGCCACCTGCACGTACGGCGGACGGGCGTCGTCCTGGTCGACCTCGCGCATGACCGCGAGCGTACTCCGACACTGCTAGGCCTACTGACCGGGGCTAGTAGCGCTAGCGCATCTAAGGCGTCTAGGATGGCGGATGTCGCCCCATGGGGCGGAGGTGGACAGCAAGGAGCCCCGGTCGGCGCTGGAACGCCGGCCGGGGCGTACATCGAACCCTTGGGAGAAACGATGCAGGTCAACGGTACTCGCATGTTGCGAGTCAAGACGGTCGCCGCGATGTACGACGTCTCGCCGGCCACGATCTACCGGGCCATCGAGGCCGGCATCTCGTCGCGCTGAAGCTCGGTTCCGGGAGGGCCCTGCGCATCCCGGAGATCGCGCTCCTCGCCTAAGAGTCCCGGCAGGTGACCGCTCGCGGTTCCGCCGCCGGCACCGCCGGCGGTGAGTCCGATGACTGAGCAACTCGAAGCGGTTCCGGTGCAGCGGGGGAGCCTGCTGATGACTGTCGAGCAGGTCGCCGTGCTGTTGTTCGGCGAGGTCGGCCCTGGCGGGTCCGCCAGCTCGAACTGCCAGAAGGTCCGGCGGCTGATCCGGGCGAGCCTTCCCGCTCGCAGGATCGGCAACCGCTGGTACGTGCACCGCGCGGCCGCCGAGGCGTGGGCCAGCGAAGCCGATCCCGCGTCCGTGATGGCGCACCCCGACACCCGCGCAGCGATGGGGGTCTGAGCCATGCCGAGCGTCGGAATTCTGATCCTCTTGGTGATCGCTGGGACGGCCTTGTGCGTGAAGGCGCGGGCAGCTGGTCCGTCGGCGGTGTTCGCGGCGCTGACGGTGTTGTTCATCGTCTCGACGCCGGTGGGCTCGGTGCTGCCGAACGCGGTCTCCGGGGTGTTCGCGTTCCTGGACTCGATCACGAGCCCGGCGCTGAACCAAGGCTCCGACCCGGGTGCGCCGGCCCCCGGGACGACCACGGTCAGCACCCGACCGGAGGTGACCCGATGAGCCGGGAGTGGATCGCGCGGGCCGGATGCCGGGAGGTCCCGCCGGAGGTGTTCTTCCCGGTCGCGGTGGCCGGGCCGGCGTTCGAGCGGCAGGTCGCGGCGGCGAAGGCGGTGTGCGCCGGGTGCCCGGTCCGGTCGGAGTGCCTGGCGTGGGCGCTGGCCGACGGAGCGTTGGCCGACGGGATCGCGGGCGGGCTGACGGCCGAGGAACGCCGTGGACTGGCGGGTTGCGCGAAGGCCGGCCGGGTCGGGCTGCCGCCGGCGGCGTCGGCGCGGGAGCGGGCGTGTGCCGGCCGGGCGGCGATCCGCGCTGGCCGGCGAGCGCCGGAGGTGGCGGCCGAGTTCGAGGTGACGCAGCGGACCGCCGAGCGGTGGGCGACCGCGGTGCGGCGGGAGCAGGCGTCGGCGCAGGTCGATGAGAGGGAATGGCGTGAGTACGGGAGACGGGGTGAGCGCGGCGGTGACGTCGGCCGAGGCGGGTGCGCGGGCGTGGCGGTCGGCGGTGCATGACCAGCGTGCGGCGGCGCCGGATCACGGCGACTTCTACGGCCTGGCAGCGGAGCTGGTCGACACGTTGCGGTCGCTGGAGGCCCTGACAGGGGTTCTCGGGCGGCAGGTCGCCGGGTACGGACAAGGCCGGGTGCTGCGGGATGACGCGGGTGAGCAGCCGGCGGCGCGATTGGCCGAGGCCGTCGCGCACCTGACCCGAGCCGGCCAGCTGTTGGCCGTGGCCGAGCGGGCGGCGAACGCCTACTGGTCGGCCATCGGGCACGTCGCGGTGGACGGGGGTCAGCCATGACCGCGCGTACCGGGTGCCGGGTCGCGGCCGCCGTGAGTGCGGTGCTGTTCCTGGCCGGCTGCGACGACGCCGCGCAGGTGCCGACGACGGTGGTGGTGAACACCCCGCCGGCGGATGGCGGCCAGTTGGTGCTGGCTGCGGTGATGATCGCGGTGGCGTTCGTGGTGGCCGCCGCCGGTGTGGTGTGCGCGTGGGGTTGGGCGTCGGAGCGCCGGGCGCGGCGGGAGGCCGAGGCGGCGCGCCGGCAGGCGGAGGACGTGGTGCTGGCCCTGACTGGGCAGCCGATCGCGCAGGTCCGCCCGACGCTGTTCACCGACAGGTTCGCCGACGGTGCCGACCCGGCGTGGCCGCCGGCGCGCGGAGAGCTGGGCGGCCGCCGCACGGGTGGCCAGGTCGCGGGGTGGTCGGAGTGATTCCACTGGTGATGGTGAACGCGATCCCGCCCGCTCCGGGCACCGGTGTGATGGCCGGGCCGGTGACGGCGGCAGTCGCCATGCTGGCGCTGGGCGCCGCCGCGTGGCTGGCGTGGCGTGGGCACGCGCGCTGGTGGTCGTTGGGGTTCGGCGTCTGCGCGGTGTTGTCGGGGATGACGCTGGCGCGGCAGCTCACCTGGTTCATGGCCCTGCCGGTGGCGGCCCTGGTCGGTGTCGGGGTGTGGCTGCGCTGGTCCGGGTCGGAGTCGGTGGTGACCCGGTGGCCGGGCCCGCCGCAAGTCCGGGGTGGCGTCCTCGCTGGACATCGCCCGGAAGGCGTCGCCGCGGGCGATGCGCCGCCGGGCGCGGGTGGTGCGCCCGTCGCTGAGCGGGCTGTCGCGGCGGGAGCTGCAGCGCACAGCGCCGACCGAGGTGGCGCTGATGTTGTGCCGCGTCGGGGTCCAGGCGGTGTGGTCGTCGCTGGAGGTCGTGGTTCTGGTGTTCGGCGGCCCGCGCAAGGGCAAGTCGTCGCTGCTGGTGGGGCGGATCATCGAAGCGCCGGGCGCGGCGTTGGTGGCCTCGACCAAGCACGACCTGCTGCGGGACACCCGCGAGCTGCGGGCCGGGCGGGGTCCGGTGTTCGTGTTCAACCCCAGCGGCGATGGCGGGACCGAGGCGGTCTCGACGATCGGGTTCGACCCGCTGACCGGCTGTGGTGATGCGGTCGCGGCGGGGGAGCGGGCGTTGGACATGATCGCCGCCGCCCGGGAGCTGGGCGGCGGCTCCGGGGGCGGGGACCGCGCCTACTGGGACGGCCAGGCGCGGCGGGTGCTGGCGGCGTTCCTGCACGCCGCAGCACTGGGTGACCGGGCGATGCTGGATGTGCAGCGCTGGGTGGCCGACCCGGACGCTGCGGAGAGCGACGTCAAGCAGCTGCTTCGCCGGTCCACGGCGGCGGCGGTGGTGGCCGATGCCGAGCAGTTCATCTCCACGAACGAGCGCACCCGCACCTCGATCACCTCCTCGATCATGCCGGCGCTGGCGTGGCTGACCGATCCGGCGGCCACCGCCGCCGGCACCAGCGGACCGGACCGGCCGGCACTGGATATCGAACGGTTGCTGGTCGAGCGGGGAACGGTGTACCTGCTGGGCGGGGAGAAGGCCCACGTAGCGCCACTGGTGTGCGCGTTGACCGGCTATGTCGCCCGGGAGGCCAAGCGGCTCGCCGCGCTGGCCCCAGGTGGCCGGTTGGATCCGCCGTTGACGCTGTTGCTGGACGAGGCGGCGCTGATCTGCCCGGTTCCGCTGGACCGTTGGTCGGCGGACATGGGCGGGCGCGGGGTGTGCATCGTCGCGGCGTTCCAGTCCCGGGCGCAGATGATCGAACGCTACGGCCCACCGGGCGCGGCCACGATCATGAACAACGCCGGGTCCAAGGTGCTGTTCGGCGGCACCAGCGACCGGGACGACCTGAACTGGTGGACCACCCTGGCCGGGGAGCGCGACGAGCGGATCACCACCACCGACCCGCACGGCCGGGAGACCTCGCGCACCGTCCGCAAGGTGCCGGTGCTCGCGCCGGCGCAGCTGGCCCAGCTACCCGACCACAAGGTCGTGGTGTTCGCCCCGAACATGCCCCCGGTGATCGGGTGGGCCGAACGGTCCTGGCAGCGCCCGGACGTGCGCGCGCTGACCTGCCCGGACGCACTCGATGTGCGGGCCCGCGCCTGGCGAGCCCGGGCGGTGGCCGGCGTGCGGGCCCGGCTGCGGAATTGGATCGTCCGCCCGGTCGTGGCCCGATGGACCTGGTTGGCCACCTCGACCGGCCGGCTGCTGGCCGGCGGCCGGGCGTGGGTGCGGCTCATCGTCCGGGGTCCGCGGACCGCGGATACCGCCGCTGAGGCCCACCCGGTGGTGGTTGCCGAGGAGCCCACGACGGGTGCCGGAGTCGGTGCGGAAGTGATCCGGTTCCCGACGCGGGAATGGGTGCCCGGCCGGGATGACGAACCCGACCGCGGCGCGGCTGGCGGGGGCCCGGCGGACGTAACCGGCTCGGACGCACGGCGCGGCGTCGACCCGAAGTGGAGAAACAACTGATGGCCGCGACGAACGAGCCCGACGACGCCGGCGGGCCGGCCGGCAGCGGCGGCCAGGTGAGCGCCGAGCTGGTCAACGGGCTGGCCCGGGAGGTCCACGCTCTGCGCCGATCGGTGCGGGTGCTCGCCGGGCTGCCCCAGCAGGTGCGGGAGCTGGACGCGGCGCTCGCGCGGGCGATCGAGGAGATGGCCGGCGCGGCCAGGTCCGACCGCCCGGCGCGGCCGGTGTCCTGGCTGATCGACCCCGCCGCCGACCGGACCGGCGAGGCGGGAGACCCGGAGCTGGCCGCGCGGCGGTTGACCGAGCTCGCGGTGTGGGTGGGGCAGGTGTACCTGCGGTATCCGATCGCGGCGCGGGAGCTGCCGGACTGCTGGCTCTGGCACCCGGACGTGGTCGAGGAGCTCGCCTGGCTGCACCAGGCATGGCTGATCGCCTACGACCCTGAATTGGGCAGCGTGGCGGCCGTGGGGGACTGGCACGACCGCTACCGCCCCGGTGTCGCCGGCCGCATCCGCCAGGCCGCACGCAACTGCTCGCTGCACGAGCACCGGTCCGACGACCGGCCCGGCGGGCAGCTGGAGGTGCCCAGCGCCGGCTCGGTCGCGCCGGTGGCGGTGTGGTGGTCCACCCGCCGCGACACCCAGCCCCCCGCACCGAGCGCGGCCGACCACGACCAGGCCGACCGTCGCCTGGAAGGCCGCCGGCGATGAGCGACCGGATGCCCGGGGGCGTCGACGAGCAGGCCGGCGCCAGCCGGGGCGGCTGGGCCGTGTGGTCGGCCGGGTTCGTCGTGGTGGTGGCGGCCGGAGCGGCGACCGCGCACGGGCTGTACGTCGTGGCGCTCGGGTCGGGGACCCCGCCGGGGATCGCGTGGTTGTACCCGGTGATCACCGATGGGCTCGCGCTGGTCGCCTACGCCGCGACGACGCGGCTCGCCGGGCCGGGCCGCCGGTACGCCTGGTCGGTGGTGGTGCTTGCGGCCGGGCTGTCCGGGCTGGCGCAGGCGACCTACCTGGCCGGGGCGCTCCCATCCGCCGCCGAGGATGGTGCGGTCGCCACGGCGCCGCCGGTGCTGCGGTTCGGCGTCGGCGCGTGGCCGGCGGTCGCGGCCGCGATCGCGGCGCACCTGCTGTTCCTGATCGGCACCCACCAGCGGCCCGGTCCCGCCGGCGTTGTTGACGCGGAGGTGTCAACGCCTCGGGGCGGCGACGGTTGGGACGCGGCGGCTGACCCGGATGGCCCGTCCCGGCTGTCGCTGGATGGGACGGGACAGCGTCCCAACCCCGAGCCGATCCCGACCGGTCCCGGGCAGCTGGCGCTCTCGGTCGCTGACCCGTCTCCGGCCGCCGGGGTGGCCGGGTCGGGCGGGCGGTCGGCGGTGTCCCAAGCCGAACGTGCCCGCGAGGTCGCCCGCTGCCACGCCCGCCGCACGGGTGCGCTGCCGACCGTTCGGGAGCTGGCCGAGCTGGCGGAGGTGGGCCGGGGAACGGCCGACCGGGCCCTGGCGGCGCTGCGCGCCACCGCCGAGCCACCGCGCACCGGGGCCGTACCGGCGGTCAACGGCCACCGGGCACCCGACGCCGGTCCGCGCCCCCGGCCGCTGCCCGCGCAGGAACCCGACCGCAGCGGTGAACGCACGGAAGGAACCCCCGAGCAGTGAACACCGACCCCGACCAGACACCCCGCACGAGCACCCGACCAGCACCCATCAGCGACTCACCGAACGTAGCCACACCAGTAACAGACCGCAGTAGAGGACTTCACCAACCGAGAGAAAAAGAGCCATCACACCAACGCATCCCGATCTGTGGGCGTGTCGCGCCTTCGGCGAGTCGCCCTACGGGCTCCCGCCGGGCGGCGCGAACAGGAACAACGTTACCGATCTTGGAAGGTCGCGCGGTCGCGCCCGGAACCGGCCGCGATCCGGTGGCCTGCCCGGCCCGGGGTCGGGCCGGCGCGGCCGGTCTGGAGGAGGCGGACGGCGGAGCGAGCCTGGCCGTGCGCGCGGTGCTGAGCGTCGACTCCGGGAACTCGGTGCGCTACTACACCGACGCGACCGGCGAGGCCCGGGAGAACTACTACACCGGCGCGGTCGCGGACGGCGAACCGCCGGGCCGCTGGTACGGGACCGGGGCAGCCGCGCTGGGCCTGTCGGGCCAGGTGCGCACGCAGGACATGCTGGGCCTCTACGAGCGCTTCCTCGACCCACGGGACGACCGGTTCCGTGACATGTCCCAGTGGGACAACGCGCCGGTGGCGGGACACCAGGGCCGGTCGTACCTGTCCGAGGAACAGGTGTACGAGGCGATGCTGGCCGCCGAGCGATCGGCCGGACTGGAGCCCGACGCCGGGCGGCGGGACGAGATGCGGGTCGAGGCGGGACGCGCCGCGCGGCAGAACAACGCCTACCACGACGTGACGTACTCGGTGCAGAAGTCGGTGACGGTGCTGCACGCGGCGTTCGAGTTCCAGGAGATCCAAGCCCGCCGCGCCGGGGACGTCGACTCGGCGGCGGCGTGGGGCGTGCTGCGCACGGCGGTGGAGAACGCGATCTGGGCGGGCAACAACGCCGCCCTGGACTACTTGTCCGAGCACGCCGGCTACTCCCGGATCGGGCACCACGGCGGCAGCTCCGGGCGCTGGACCGACGCCCACGACTGGACCGTCGCGTCGTTCTTCCAGCACGATTCGCAGGCGAAGGACCCGCAGTTGCACATCCACAACCCGATCTGGAACCGGGTGCTGTGCGCCGACGGCAAGTGGCGCACCCTGGACGGGCAGGCGATCCGCGCGTTCAAGGGCGCCGCCGGCGCGGTCGCCGATCGCACCACCGAGGCCCACCTGGCCGAGAGCCTGGGGGTGTTGGCGGTGATGCGCCCGGACGGCAAGGCCCGCGAGCTGGTCGGCGTGGCCCAGGAAGTGTGCGAGCTGCTGTCGAGCCGGCGGCGGGTGATCGGGGCCAAGGCCGCGCGGCTGGTCGAGGCGTTCCAGGACCGGCACGGCCGGGAGGCCACCCCGCTGGAGCGCGACCGGCTCGCCCGCCGCGCCAACCTGTCCACCCGCAAGTCCAAGAGCGCGGTCGAGTCGGTCGAGACCCGGCTGGATCGGGTACAGGCGCAGGTCGCCACGGAGCTGGGCACCGGCCTGGGCCAGGTCGCCGAGGCCGCGCTGGCCGCATCGCGGGCCGACCGACCCGAGGCCGCCCGGTGGTCGGCGCGCGAGGTGATCGAGGTCGCGCTCGCGGCGGTGCAGGAGCAGCACTCCGCGTGGACCCGTTCGCAGCTCACCCGGGAGATCTCCCACGCCCTGCCGGACTACCTCGGGATCACCGGCGGCCGCCAGATCGCCAGGCTGCTCGACGAGCTGACCGACCAGGCGATCGCGCTGGCGGTGCCGCTGGACGTGGCCAAGCCCGGCGATATCGCGGTGGCCGAGCAGTTCCGGCTGGCGAACGGTGACTCGGCGTTCGTCGCGCCCGGTCGGGCCCGGTACGCCACCCCGGATCACCTCAGCACCGAGCGACTGCTGATCGAGGCCACCACCCGCCGCGACGGCCGAGCGACCAGCGCCGAGGCCGCCCGCGGCTTCCTCGACCGGCTCGCCGGCGAAGGGATCGAGCTCGGCGCGGACCAGGCCGCGGTGATCACCGGTGTGCTGACCTCCGGCGCGCGGGTCGAGTCGCTGATCGGCCCGGCCGGGGCCGGCAAGTCGTTCGTGCTCGGCGTGCTCAACCGGGCCTGGTCCGACCCCGCCACCTGGCGGCCGGCCGCCCCCGGCGCCCCGGCTGGGCGGGTGGTCGGGCTAGCCACCAGCGAGAAGGCTGCCGGGGTGCTCGCCGCCGAGGGGATCACCTCGTCGAACACCGCCGCCTGGCTGGCCGCGCAGTTGCGCCTGGCCGAGGGCCGCGCCGGCGAGCGGGACCGGGAGCTGGCGATCGGCCCAGGGGACCTGGTCGTGGTCGACGAGTCCTCGATGGCCGACACCGCGGCCGTCGCCGCCGTCCACGCCCGCGTCGCGCAGGCGGGTGCGTCGATGCTGATGGTCGGGGACCACCGCCAGGCCGGCGCGGTCGGCGCCGGCGGAATCTCCGAGCTGCTCGCCGAGCGCGGCCGCGCCTACGAGCTGACCGAGGTCCGCCGCTTCCACCAGCCCTGGGAACGCGCGGCGTCACTGCGGCTGCGCGCCGGCGACCCGAGCGCCCTGGACGACTACCACCGGGAGGGCCGGATCCACGACGGCGGCACCCTCGAGGCAGCCGAGATCGCCGCGTCACGCGGCTGGCTGGCCGACACCCTCGCGGGCAAGCAGTCGGTGCTGGTGGTGGACACCAACGAGCAGGCCGGGCGACTCAACTCCGCGCTGCGCGCCGAGCTGGTCGGCTTGGGTCGGGTCACCGAGAACGGCCTGATGTTGGGGCTGGAAGGCACCACCGCAGGGGTCGGCGACGTCGTGCAGGCCCGCCGGCTGGCGTGGGAGCTGGCGGGATACGAGGGCAACAAGCGCGGTCCGATCAACCGCGAGCAGTTCCTCGTGCTCGAAGTCCGCGACGACGGCTCGCTGCTCGTCGCCCCGCTGGACACCCTCGACCACACCGCGCTCCACCCAGCCACCACCGACCCGGATCACGGCTCGGCCGGGTGGTTCTCCGAGCAACTGGTCCTGCCCGCCTCCTACGTGCGGGCCGACCTGAGCCTGGGCTACGCCGCGACCGTGCACGCGGTCGAAGGGCTGACCGTGGACACCGGGCACGAGGTGGCCACCCCACGCACCCCGGCGAACCTGCTCTACCCGGGCGCGACCCGGGGCCGGGAGGAGAACCACCTGTACGTCGTCACCCGCAACGCCCGCGACGACGCCGAACCCGGCGAGGTCGCCCGGGCGGTGACCCGCAACCCGCGCGCGGTGCTCGCGGAGATCCTGGAGACCGACCGGGCGCAGAAGGCCGCCACCGCCGTCGCGGGCGAGTCGTTCACCGAGGCCGTGTCCGCGCGGACTGCCGCCGAGCGGCTGGCCGCGGTCGCCGAGGTGGTGGTCGCCGAACGCACCACAGGATGGTTCGACGAGCTGACCGCCACCGGCGAGTTGACCATCGCCCAACGCCGGCGGCTGGCCGCCGAGGACGGCGTCGCCAAGCTCGCCCCGGTCCTGCGCCGGGTCGAGATGGCCGGCCGCGACCCCTGCACCGCGCTGGCCGCCGCGCTGCAAGGCCGCTCGCTCGACGGCGCGCACCGGATCAGCAACGTGCTCGTGCACCGGCTCGCCGACGGCCGCGCGCTGGAGCCAGTCGGGGAGAGCTTCGCGTCCTGGACACCCGCCACCGACGACCCGGCGCTGGCCGCGCAGCTGGCCCAGATCTCCGCCGCCGGAGACCGCCGGGTCACCGAGCTCGGCGCCGAGCTGGCCGCGCGGGAGTCCCGTGGGGAACCGAGCTGGGCCAGCCACGTCCTCGGCGAGCTGCCCGATGCCGCGACCGACCCGCCCGCGCACGCCGCATGGGTGCACCGCGCCGGGGTGATCGCCGCGCACCGCGAGGTCGCCGGGCTGGACGAGCTGCCGACCGCGTGGACGGACCGGACCGCCAGCCACGAGCACGTCTACGGCGAGCTGCTCGGCCCTGCCCCGCACGCCCGCCAGGTCGAGGCGCACGCTTCATGGCGCGCGGCGTGGCGGGCCAGTGGCCAACCCGACATCGACCGCGACGAGCGCCGGATGTCCGACGGCCAGCTGCGGATGCGGGTGCGCGCCTGGGAACGGGAGAAGCCCTGGGCGCCCCGCCGGGTGGACAACCAGCTGGCCGGCACCATCCAGGCCGCCCGCCACCACCGCGAGACCGAGCAGCTGCGCACCGCCGCCGCGACCGCGGCCACCGACCCGGGCGAACGTGACCGGCTCACCCGCGAGGCGCGCGAGGCCGCCGCGCTCGCCGGCACCCTCGAGGGACAGGTGCCCGAGCTGCGCCGGCTGCGCGATGTGCACGCCGCGTGGCTGGCCCACACCGCCGCCACCCGCGCCGCCGCCGACCGGGCCCGCGCCGAGCTGGCCGCCCGCGACAGCCTCAACTCGCCCGCCGAGGAACGGGTCACCGCCGCCGAGTGGGAGGCCGCCCGCCGAGCCGCGGAACAGGCCGACGAGCCCCACCGCGAGATCACCGAACACGACCTCGCCGAGCGCGACCTACCCGACCACGCCGAGCAGGACGGTGAGGACGGAGTTGACGAGACGGGGGACGTGCAGCGGGCCAAGCTGCACGTCCACCCGGCAGAACCGGACGAGCTGCGCGATCTGCGCGCGCTGGTGGAACACGAACACAACCCGGTCGACGAGGACACCGTGCACGTGCCCACCGCCGCCGAGGCCAAGGCCGCCGTGCACCAGGCGGATCGGGCCATGACCGAGGTCCGCGCCCGCCAAGCCGCCGACGCCGCCCGCGAGGCCCACGAGACCGAGACCCAGACCGCTCGGGTCATCCATTGGCACACCCGCGACCAACACACCCACGCTGAGGAGGAGGTGGCGACGGACGGGGCTTGACTCAGCCGCCCGAGGCGGTCGACGCGTGAAGCCGGATCAGCTCGGCCAGCCGCTGGGAGTCCGCGGCCATCTCCCGCGCGGTCGCGCGGGCCTCGGTCTGGTCCATGCCCTTGCCGGCCAGCCCGGCGTAGATCTCGCACTCCCCGAGCACCCGGCCGGACGAGTCGCGCAGCGGCAGCCGCATCGGCGCGACCGGGGTCAAACCGAGCGCCCACCGCAACGTCTTCCACACCCCGAGCCCGTACTCGGGGTCACCGGTCAACGCCGGCACGTACCGCACGCCCAGCTGGGCGCAGAGCCCCCGCAACGGCGGCGCCGGCTCGTCAGCGCCGCCGGTCGAGCCCTCCACGATCAGGCACTCCGCCGCGCACAGCTCGCACAACGCCACCCCACGCGACGTGGGGCCCTCCCGGCGCCCGCTGCCGGGGCCGGGGCTGGTGCCCACGATCCAGGACACCGCCTCGATCACCCCGGCCGCCTCCCGATCGCGGAGCAGGTCGGACCGCAGCGACGCCAACAGCAGCAGGTCGTGGACCCCGTCCACTGACGGCGACACCCAGTCCGGCCACACGCCTCCGCTACCCATACGGACAACGGTGGCACCACGCGAATCGCGGTGGGGCGAGCGGAGCACCGCGTGTCGCGCTTGTGTCCAGCTCGGGTTTCGCCCTCACGGCCGGGCCGGCCACGAAACCGAAGAAGGTCCCGCCTCCGGCGGGGCTGGCCCAGCTGGCCCCGGCGTAGCACCGGGCGCCCCTCCACCCCCAGCGAACCCGGCGGGGTCCACCTGCATGGGCGCCTTCGGCCGCTGCGCTGCCCATCCAGGTGAACCCCACCGGAACCCCGGGGGCGGAGCCACTGCGCCCGATGCCGGGGCGCCGCCAAGCGGCAGGCAGCAGCCCGCCGCCCCGCCAAGCGGGGCCAGCAACCGTACACCGTGCCCGAGCAGGAGGCCACCAGCGATGAACACCACGAACAGCGAAAACGACCAACGGTGGCGCGACCTCGCGCTGTGTCGGGAGACCGACCCGGACGTATTTTTCCCGGACAAGGGCTACTCGCCACGCGACGCCCGCCGAGTCTGTGCCGGATGCGAGGTCCGCTCGGAGTGCCTGGCCGATGCGCTGGCCCGCCGCGACGTCCGGTTCGGGGTCCTCGGAGGACTGACCCCCGGCGAGCGCCGGCGACTGCTCAAGACCGGACGCAGCGTCGAGGCAGCGCGGTTCGGGAGGGCCGCCTGATGCCTGCGGCTGACGCCGTCGCCGGCGGCGCGGTAGAGCACGCCCGACCGCTGCTGACCTCCACCGTGTTGGCCGTGGTGCTGCGGGTCGCGGGGCCGGTCGAGACCGGCGTCGTCGGTCACGGGCTGGGCCACCCGGAACGGCAGGCCAGCGTCCGGATCGGCGACGCCGTGATCCACCTGCGCGACCCGAAGACCGCCGCGCTGGTGCGGCAGCGCTGGGACGCCGGGCTGGGGGCCGCGCTGCGGCTGCGCGAGCGGGTGTCGCAGACCTGGCTCGCCCCGCGCCCGGGCACCTACCCGGCCGCGGTCAGCGTGCAGCTCACCGACCAGGTCCGGGTCACCCACCGGTTCGTGCCCGCCGACCCCGACCGGCGCCAGCCCGCGCACCTCGAGGCGCGGGTCGATCAGCTCACCTGGCAGGTCTGCGACCTCGCCGCATGGCGGGCGATCGGGGACGCGTGGATGCAAGCTCACCAGCTGCTCCGGTAGTGACCGGCGAGGGCTGGTGTGGACAACATCGAGTTGTCCACACCAGCGCGCCGGCTCCCTTCCAACCGGCGCCGGCGCGCGGCACCCTGCCCGCCATGACAACCTCAACCGACATGACCGCGACCACCATCAGCCCAGGTCGAAGGCACCGCTGGTTGATGTCCGAGGACTCCGCCGGCCTGTTCCCGGTGCGCACCGGCGCTGCCGCCACGGCGGCGCAGGCCTGGACCGAGGCGATCCGCGCCGGCGCCGCGGCCCTGCTCGCCGGCACGATCCGCCACCTGGCCATCGCCGTCGACGACGCCATTCCGACCTTCGGCTACAGCCCCGGCCGCGACCGCCACGGCCACCTGGACCCCACGTCCGTCAGCCACGACCTCGACGACCTGCTCGCCGACACGATCCGTGACCTCGCCAGGAGCCCGTAGTCGTGACCGGCCGGGAGAGGCACGGCCGGTAGCTGCCGCATATTGCCAGCGACTCCACACGGGCCAACCCACTGCCAGACGATTGGGGCTGGTGGGCGTCAGGCGCGCGGGGCTGCGCGGCGCTCTCGTGCCAGCTCGTGGAAGTTGATCGGGCAGTTATCGAGTACTCGGTTGATCATCACGGTGAAGAACGTCTCTGGGGCTAGTCTGTGCGGCACTACGTCACGGCGGAGCGGCACCGCTGGTAGCTCGGCAAGGCGCTTGTCCAGTTCGGATAGCGGCAGCTCAAGTGGGAGTGCGGCCTCGTCATCGGTGCCCTCGACGCCTGCCTCGACGAGCGGTTGCCGGTCCTCGGCGTCATCGTCCGGTGGCGCCGCGCCCGCGCCAGCCCAGTCGGGCACGATCAGTGCGACGGCGTCGTAGGCGTCGTCTTCCCGGCCGAGCTTGCCGAGCAGGTCGACGATCCAGTCTGCGACGCGACGATTTTCGGGATCGAACGCGGCGAAGCTCAAGCTGTAGATGAATCCCAGCGCGGCCTGCGGATGCCGGCTGCGCAGGTTCTTCGCGTCGCCGTAACTCTCCTCGACCCGGTTCGCCGCGTTGTTGCCGAAGGAGGAATCCATCCGCTTGGTGGAGATCATCAGCTCCGGCCCGGTGTTCCACGCGGACACCACGACGTCGACCTGTTTGACGTAGTTCTTGCCCAAGATGTTCGCGCTAGTGGTCCTGCCTGTTAGTTCGCCGGTGTTTGGTCGTGCCAGGCGGTGGGGTCGTTGAGGTAGAGCCCGCAGGCGCAGTCGAGGGCTTCTTCGGGGCTTCCGGCGGTGCGTCCGTTGGGCAGGACGCTGTCTTCGTATCCGTCGTGGCTGGCCAGGTATATCGCGAAGCCCCAGGTGCTCGCGGAGCCGCCGTAGCGCAGCCGGCACAGGGGCATGACCTCGCCGTCGGGCAGCTGCGCGTCGAGGTAGGCGAACTGACCGCGGAAGCGCACGCCGACCTGCGCCATCGCCGGCCAGCGCTGGCGGGCGCGAGCGTTGACCCGCTGGGTCAGGCTGGTCTTGGTGGATGCGGGCGGGGTTGGCATCGGTGCATCCTCCTGGTTCAGGCCGCGCGCGCCGCCGCGGGTGGGCTCGCCGCGGTCGCACCCATCGACGGCGCGGGCCGGTGGACGTCGACGCGGCGCAGCATGTCGTGCAGGTCAGTGCGGGTGAAGCGCCAGTCGAAGGGGGTGGCCGTGGCGTTGTAGCGGGCCTGGAACGCGGTCAGCCGCTCGGCCAGGGCGTCGAGGTCGGCGAAGTCAGCCGGTGCGACGACCTTGCGCTGGATCACCGAGAACACGATCTCGATCTGATTGAGCCAAGAGGCATGAATCGGCAGGTGCACGAGCTGCGCGGTCGGCCACGCTGCGCGCATCCGGGCGACCGAGCGCTGCCCGGCGTGGCTGGAGCCGTTGTCCACGATCCAGAACACCCGCTTCGCGCAGGCGTAGGGCTCGGTGCTCATCACCTGCTCGACCAGCGCACCGAACGGCTCGATGCCGGTCGTCGGCTCCACCCGACCGATCAACCGGGCCTGGTGCACGTCGTAGGCGCCGAAGTAGGCCAGGGTGCCGTGCCGGCGGTACTC
>JBQTKB010000067.1:0-24646 GCA_052386505.1 Pseudonocardia sp. | reverse complement strand
TCCCCTCTCTGTCAAGATCACGTGAGACAGCTTGAAGTCAACGGTTCACAGCAGAGGGCGTGATCGGAGATCCTGGTGCTCGTGTCAGCAGAGGAACGTCGCGACGCGGCGACCGGCAGTGGCGAGGTCTCGTCGTCGTCGGGTCCGCGGTCCGCGGATGGTCCGTCGCCGCGTCCGTCACGGCGGTCGTTCAGCGCGGAGTACAAGTTGGCGATCGTCGCGGAGTATGAGAATGCCCCGAACGGCGAGAAGGGCGCGATCCTGCGTCGGGAGGGTCTGTATTCCTCGCACGTGATCGAATGGGCCCGCGCCCGAGACGCTGGCGCGCTGGTAGGGGTGGCCGATTCTCGGCGGTCGGTGAAACGATCAAAGAAGTCGGCGGAAGCGGCGGAGTTGGAACGGCTCCGGGACCGCAATGCGAAACTTGAATCCGATCTGGCGAAGACGCGGACCGCCTTGGATATCATGGGAAAAGCACACGCGCTCTTGGAACAGTTGTCCGAGAGCGCGGACGAACAGAAACCACCGATGCCGCGGAAGAAGCGCTGAGCACCGCGTTCAGTGAGTTGCGGGCAGCGGAGGTCTCGATCGCGCGGGCGTGCGCGTTGACCGGCCGATCGCGGGCCACGCACTACCGCCGTGCCGATCCGGCCGGAGTGGGGCTCGGGCCGCTGCACGGCCCGCACCGGCCACGGCGCCCGCCGCCGGCCACGATCAGCGATCACGAGCGTGGTGCGGTGCTCGCACTGCTGAACCGCGAGGACTATAGCGACCTGGCAATCCCGCAGGTCTGGGCACGTGAACTCGACGAGGGCCGGTTTTGGTGCTCGCAGTCGAGCATGTACCGGATCGCCCGCGATGCCGGGCAGAGCCGCGAACGCCGCGCCCAGGCCACCCACCCGCCGCGGGTGCGCCCAGAGCTGGTCGCGCATGGCCCAAACCAGGTGTGGTCCTGGGACATCACCGCATTGAAAGGCCCACGTAAGGGAGAATGGTACAAGCTGTACGTGGTGCTCGACATCTTCTCCCGATACGTGGTCGGCTGGCTCGTCGCCAACGCCGAGGACGCGGTCGTGGCGAAAGATTTCCTCGCCGAAGCGGTCGCCCGCAATGGGAGTATCCCGCACACGATCCATGCCGACCGGGGCGGCTCGATGACCTCGAAACCGGTATCAGAGTTGATGATCGATCTCGGTGTCCGCCGGTCGCATTCGCGGCCGCGATGCTCAAATGACAACCCGTACTCCGAGGCGCAGTTCAAGACGTTGAAGTACATGCCCGACTTCCCCGACCGGTTCGGATCCCTGGCCGACGCCCGCGCGTTCTGTGAGGGGTTTTTCACCGCCTACAACCACGAGCATCGCCATTCCGGGATCGGCATGCACACCCCCGCGTCGGTCCACTTCGACACCGCAACCGAGGTCCAGGCCCGCCGGCAGGCCGTCCTCGACCGAGCCCACGCCCGGCACCCCGAGCGGTTCACCCGCCGACCCCGTCCGCCACGCCTGCCCGAGCAGGCGTGGATCAACCAACCCGTTCTACAGCCAACTCAGTAAGATCAACTGTCTCACTTGACTTGACAACTACCGGTCGGCCCCGGCGAACTTCACGATCCAGATCTCATCATGGAGCTCATCATCGCGGGCATTCCTTCGGTGACGAAGCCGCTGACCTCGCGGGCGTGCGCCCGGATGGCGTCAGTGATCGCCGGGTCCGCGGAGGTTTCCTCGACTGTCACGCCTCGGGAGGTCAGGATGAACCGGCGTTGGTAGCTGTCGGCTCGGCGGAACAGGGTCGGCAGGCTCTGACTCATGCACCTGACCTCCTCCCCCTTCCCGAGGTGGGTGTACATGCTGGAGACATGCTCCTGCAGCTGCGCGGCCAGGTCCTCGGCCGCCGACTCGGTGGTGGTGCGGACCCCACCGGGAATCTCCTGCACGGTCCGGGTGATCTCGGTGTGTCGGTCGAACATCTCCATGTATGTGCTCATGTCCGCACGGTGGGCGGATTCCATCGTGCCGCTGCCCATCATTCCCCCGCCCGCCGCGCGATCAGCACTATCGGGCGCACGCGGACCCTCCCCGGAGAGCGTGGCAGAAAGACCGGCGACAGCTCCGGTGCCGCGTAGGGCGTATCCGGCGCCGAGCATGCCCGCGCCGCCGGCCAGCGCGGCGAGGACCGCTCGCCTGGTTGGTTTAGCCATCGTCGCGGGTTCCGCTTCTCGCGTCAGCGATGCTCGTACTCATGAGTCCTCTGAGGGATCGGCCTTGCGGGTGTGGGGTACGCGTCCGCTGTCCAGGGCGTCCTGGGCGCGCAGCACCCGAAGTTCCTCCCGGAGTTGCGCCAGCTCTCGATCGGTCTCGTCGCCCTGGGCGGCGCGCCCGGTGCCGCCGCAGTGTCCGGTCTTCGCGGGGCGCACACAGAAGAAGTAGGTCGCCGCGATCGCGGCGACCGCGACCAACGCCGCGATCCAGGTTGACATCACGACCCGCCCTCGCCGCGCTGCGCGGTGCGGTCGGCCTTGAGCTCGTCGATCTCGGCGCGCAACGCCGCGACCTGATCATCACTGTCCGCTCCATTGCCGCCGCTAGCGCCACGGCTGGCCGCGCCGCCGCTCGTGTTGCCCTTCTGGCCGCGCATCATCATCCACATCATCAGGCCCATGCCGACCGGGCAGGCCAGCAGCGCGATGCCGTACAACAGTGTTTCCATCGGTTGTTCTCCCCTTCAATGAAGCGGGCAGCACCCGCGGTTATCACCTACTATCTCCGTACCGAGATAGTAAGTGATAAGTCGTCCGGGCGCCACCTCACTCTGCGCGCCACGTATGCGTGCCGGTTGCCCCACCCCAGGTGGGGTGGCTATAGTCAGGTATGGATGGCCATCAGCGCGCTGTGATCAACCGGCTGAAGACCGCTCGCGGACATATCAGCGGGATCATTTCGCTGGTCGAGACCGAGGCGTACTGCCCGGACGTGATGAAACAGCTCTCGGCCGTGCAGGGTTTGGTCGAGGGAGCCAGCCGCCAGATGTTGCGGCGGCACCTGGAGACCTGTGTGGCCAAGGCGATGCAGGAAGGGCGGACCGCGGAGATCGTGGACGAGCTGATGGAAACGTTGAAGTTCGACAAACTCGTGTTCCGGCCCGCCCCCGGCGTGGAAGCTGGGCACTCGGAACTCGAGCCGGGAGGGACGGCTGATGTCTGAGGCCACGCTGGGCGACAGGTCAGGAACGGGGCCGTCCGGGCCCGCGACGCTGGACTTCGTGGTGCGTGGCATGACTTGTGGGTCGTGCGCGAACCGGGTGCAGCGCACGTTGGGTAAGCAGCCGGGGGTGGCCTCAGCGGAGGTCAACTTCGCCACCTCCGCCGCTCGGGTGGTGCTGGTTGGGGCGTCGGGACAACAGCCGGCTGATCCGGAGGCGCTGCGGGCTGCGGTGGATAAGGCCGGCTACCAGCTGGAGTCCCCTGGCGGGCGGCCCGGTGGCGGCGCCGGTGAACGGGCCGCCACGCAGGATGGCGGCGCGGGTCCGGGCGAGCAGGCGGCGCCGGAGGAGGAGGATGAGGAGGCCTCGGCGCAGCGGGCCTGGTTCTGGCGCACCGTGTTGGCCTGGCCGCTGGGACTGGCCATCATGGGGCTGGCCTTCTGGCCGGCGGCCTCGCAGTGGTGGTGGGCGCCGTGGTTGCAGTTGGTGTTGGCCACCCCGGTGCAGTTCGACGCTGGCTGGCCGTTCCTGCGCGGGGCGGCGCAACGTTTGCGTCGGCTTTCAGCGAACATGGACACCCTGATCGCGCTCGGCACCCTGACCGCGTACGTGTTTTCGATCGTGCAGCTTCTGCGCGGGCGCCCCGAGTTGTACTTCGAAACCGCCGCGCTGCTGATCGCGTTCCTCACGTTGGGCCGCTACTTCGAGGTCCGCGCCAAGCGGCGCGCCGGCAAAGCCATCCGGGCGCTGCTCGAGCTGGGCGCCAAGGAAGCGCGGGTGATCCGCGATGGCGCGGAGGTGATGGTTCCCGTCGAGCAGGTTGCGGTCGGGGACCTGCTGCGGGTGCGGCCCGGGGAGAAGATCCCGACCGACGGCGAGGTCGTCGACGGTGCCTCCGCGGTCGACGAGTCGATGTTGACCGGCGAATCGGTGCCGGTGGACAAGACCGTCGGGCACGCGGTGACCGGCGCGACGGTCAACACCAGCGGGGCGTTGACCGTGCGGACCACCGCAGTCGGCGCGGACACGGCACTGGCCCAGATCGTGTCCCTGGTCTCGGCCGCGCAAGCCGGCAAGGGCAAGGCCCAGCGCCTGGCCGACCGGATCTCGTCGGTGTTCGTGCCCACGGTGGTGCTGATCGCCCTGGGCACGTTCCTGGTGTGGTGGCTGCTGCTGGGCAACCTGGAGCTCGGGTTGATCGCCGCGGTCGCGGTGGTGATCGTGGCCTGCCCCTGCGCGCTCGGGTTGGCCACCCCGGTAGCGATCATGGTCGGGACCGGGCGCGGGGCGAACCTGGGCATTCTGATCAAGGGTGTGGAAGTGCTGGAACGCACCCGCAAGATCACTACGGTGGTGTTCGACAAAACCGGCACCCTGACCCGCGGCGATATGGCCCTGACCGACACCCAGGCCGAGGGCGGTGGTGACTCCGTTGAACTGTTGCGCCGCGCCGGCGCGGTCGAGGCCGACAGCGAGCACCCCATCGGTCACGCCATCGCCGCCGCCGCCCGCGACCGCCACGGCCCCCTGCCGGTGGCGACCGGGTTCCAGTCGGTGGCCGGTCACGGAGTCCGCGCCGAGGTGGAATCGGCCACCGTGTGGGTCGGGCGACGCAAGATGCTGGCCGAGGCCGGATTGGCGCTGCCCGATCAGCTGGCCCGCGCCGCGACCCGGCTGGAGGAGCAGGGCCGCACCGCGGTGTTCGCCGGCTGGGACGGCCAGGCGCGCGGGGTCCTCGCGGTCGCCGACACCCTCAAGGACGGCGCCGCCGACACCGTGGCTGAGTTGCACCGGATGGGCCTCAAGGTTGCCATGATCACCGGTGACAACGCCCGCACCGCGGACGCCATCGCCGCCCGGGTCGGCATCGACACCGTGCTGGCCGAAGTACTGCCCGCGGACAAGCAAACCGAGGTCACCCGCCTGCAGGCCTCCGGGGAGGTGGTCGCGATGGTCGGCGACGGCGTCAACGACGCCCCCGCGTTGGTCGCCGCCGACCTCGGCATCGCCATCGGCACCGGCACCGATGTGGCCATCGAATCCTCTGACCTCACCCTGATGCGCGGTGAGCTGGCCGGGGTCGCGACCGCGATCCGGCTCTCCCGACGCACCTACCGCACCATCCTGCAAAACCTGGGCTGGGCGTTCGTCTACAACGTCGCGCTGATCCCGCTGGCCGCCGCCGGGCTACTCAACCCCATCCTGGCCGGCGCGGCCATGGGCTTCTCCTCGGTCAGCGTGGTCGCCAACTCGCTGCGGCTGCGCCGCTTCCGCGAGCGCCCCCGCCGCGCATCCCGACGGCCCACCCCGCCCGCCCCGTCCGAGAAGGCCGCCGCGGCGGGCCAGCCCGATCTGGTGCACCACACCGGACGCGGCAACGGCGTGGCGGAGGGGGAGCAGTACGTGCGGGTGCACCTGCACGCCGGCGGCTGGGTCGAAGGCTTCCGACACCTATCCACCCAGACCGACCCGCGGCTGCTGCTGCTCGACCCGGTCCTGGTCCAGGACCGCCAGGGACACGCGCGAGCGCCGTTTCCCGCCGACCACTTCATCCCGACCTGTGAAGCCAGGCGTGTGGAAACACTCACCGCGCCGGGCCCGAGGGAGTCCTGAGATGGCATTGCCGCCCGAGGACCTCACCGCCCACTCCATCCGACGACGGTGGCGCGGCTATGACCGCACTCAGGTCGACCAACTGCTCACCCGAGCCCGCAGCAGCTACTGCGGCGCCCTCGAGCGAATCGCCGACACCGCCGACGACCTCGCGCGGGCCCGAGCCGAACGTGCCGAGCTGCGCAGCCAACTCGACGCGCTGGCCGCGCCCGCCCCGCCGGCCGACGAACCGATACAGGAACCAGGCGACCTTGCCGGCAACACCCCGATCGGGGCTGTGTCGGTCGCGGAGCCGGGCCTTAAGCAGGCCGCGACCAGCCGACCAGACACCACGCGGCCTGCGGGTACGCACGGTAACTCCATCGCCAACGTTCCCGCCCCGCCCCCCGATTACGGTGACGATCGCCGTAACGGAACCCACGCTGACCCCGAGGCCGAACCACGGTTCGGGCTGAACCGGGACGACGAGCGGCGGATCGCCGGCCAGATTCGGCGGCTGGAGACGGAGTTGGGGGGACTGCGCTCCCAGGTGGTGCTGCTCGACCAGATCCAGCACATGGAACAGGCTCTCGCGGCGCTGCGTGACGACGTTGTCGCCTCGTCGAGTTCCCATCCCCGGCACCCGCCGCCCGCTGACGAGCCCCGTTGAGTGCCACCGCGCGCCACAGCTCCGCGCCCATTCCCGGTGCCTTCCAGGAGTCCCGATGACCGTCAAGATCCGCGTTGCCATCTACGCCGGCCTCCTGGCGCTGGCCCTGTTGCTCGGCGGCGGCTACTACCTACTACAAGCCCGGGCTACCGAGCGCCCAGCCGAGCCATCCGGTATTGCCGGCGCGGTGGGCTCCGCTGTCCCCCGGGACGACCCCGAACCCGCACCCGGCCCCGAGTCCTCCCCTACCCATCCCACGGCGGAGAGTCCGCAACCCCTGTCCTCCGTCGCGGGTGGCTATCGCGTGGTCTCCGAGACCACATCCTTCACCGCCAGCCCGAGTCAGCCCTTCCGGTTCCAGCTTGTGGGTCCCGACGGTCAACCGGTGCGGTTGTCGGCCACCGACCCCGACGACCTGGCCCTGAGTCTGGTGGTGATCCGCCGAGACGGGACCGCGTTCCAACATGCGGAGCCGGTGCAGGACAGGACCGGCACCTGGACGACCTCGTTGAACCTGCCCGCCGGCGGCAGCTACGCGGCCTGGATCAGCTTCACCCCACCTCACGGGCACGAGCTTCGCCTGGGGCTGGACCTGGCGGTCACCGGAGAGTTCACCCCCCAACCCGCGCCGTCGCCGACGATGCGCAGCGACGTCGACGGCTACCGCGTCGAGCTGGCCGGCACGCCGATAGTGGGCGCCGACAGCGAACTGACCCTGACCGTCGCCCGCGACGGCACACCTGTCACCGATCTCCAGCTCGCTGAGGGCGGATTCGCGCACCTCGCGATCATCCGCGCTGGTGATCTGGCCTACGTCGATGCCCATCCCACCGCCGCATCCACCGACCCGGCGGAGCCGCTGCGATTCACGGTGCACCTGCCCAGCCCGGGCACGTACTGGTTGTTCGTAAAGTTCCGCCACCGCGACCAAAGCCACACCGCCGCGCTCAGCGTCGCGGTCCCGGCTGCGGCGGGCTCAGCGGCCCCAACACCCACACCCGGCAACCCATAAGAACACCGCGCTCAACCCGTCGGCGGTATCCACTGTGTCACCTGTGCCGGGCGGGCCTCGGGCAGCGCCACTGCGGGCCAGACCTCCGGGGTGCACTCACCCGCCGGCCACGCGGGCTCAGGTTTGGGGTGCGATGCGCTCGCATGCGGCCAGCGCGGTGCAGTTGTCCGCGGCCAGCGAGCGGGCCAGCACGACCAGGTCGGCCACCCGCGGGTCGACGACCCGGTAGTGGCTGAACCGGCCTTCGCGGCGGAGGGCGACGTAGCCGCAGTCGGCCAAGCACGCCAGGTGCACCGACACCCGGCCTTGGGACAGCCCGACGTGGCTGACGCACTCGCTGACGGTGTGCTCGCCGGCGAGCAGGAACTCCAGCAGCCGCAGCCGGGTGGGGTCGCCCAGCGCGCGGAAGAACTTCGCCAACACCGCGACCTGCGCACCCTCCTTACCCAGCAACGGCACCTCCGCCGCTGTATCCGATTTCGATGCTGTGGGTTCGGCGGGTGAGGCGGTGGTGGTGCCTGGGTTGCCGGCCATCTGCGTCCTAGCCCCTTCCCCAATCGACACATCCGCCTGAGCAAATGCTTGACGCTAACATACATTCGGCAAAGCAGATTGAACGGTTCGGTGGCGGGTATCCTGCGGTCAATACTCCGGGGGCCTGCCGCCGGCACGGACCGGCCGGTGCGCCCGGCCGTTCGCCCGCGAACTTCCTGGAGGTCGTTTAGTGAACGGGACCGGTGTGTTCGACCTGGCCGTGATCGGTTCTGGTGGTGCGGCGATGGCTGCGGGGATCGCGGCGCGCCAGGCCGGGAAGAGCGTGGTGTTGATCGAGCAGGCCACCCTGGGCGGGACGTGTGTCAACGTCGGATGTGTGCCGTCGAAGACGTTGCTGGCCGCGGCCGGAGCCCGGCACTCCGCGTTGGGCAACCCGTTCCCGGGTGCCCCGACCTCGGCGGGCGCGGTGGATCTGGGCGCGCTGGTCGGGCAGAAGGACGAGCTGGTCGGGCGGCTGCGCGAGGCCAAGTACGCCGATGTCGCCGACGCGTACGGTTTCGAGGTCCGCCCCGGACAGGCCCGGTTTACCGACGAGCAGACCCTCATCGTGGACGGGCAGCCGCTCCTTGCGCGCGCTTATCTGGTCGCGACCGGCGCCGAGCCCGCGCGGCCGGGCCTGCCTGGCCTGGATGGGATCGATTGGTTGACCTCGACCACGGCGATGGAGCAGACCGAGCTGCCGGAGTCGCTGGTGGTGATCGGCGGCGGTTATGTGGGGATGGAGCAGGCGCAGCTGTTCGCTCACCTCGGCGCCCGGGTGTCCCTCGTCGGGCGGCTAGCCCCCGCGGCCGAGCCCGAGCTCGCCGACGCGCTGCGGCGGGTGTTCGCCGACGACGGAATCACGGTCGTCGAGGATCGCGCGGTCGGGGTCGAGAACGTCGGCGGGCAGGTGGTGGTGGTGACCCGGTCCAGGCAGCGCGTGCGCGGTGCCCGGTTGCTGGTGGCCACCGGACGCAGTCCGCGCACCGCGAGCCTGGATCTGCACGCGGCCGGGGTGAAGATCAACGGGCGCGGTTTCGTGCTGGTGGACGAGCAGCAGGCCAGCTCCAACCCGCGGATCTTCGCCGCAGGTGACGTGTCCGGGGGCCCGCAGTACGTCTACGTCGCCGCCGCGACCGGGCGCGCGGCCGCGCTGAACGCCACCGGCGCCGCCGGCGCGCGCCCGGTCGTCGTGGACTACACCGGGATGCCCGCGGTGGTTTTCACCCGCCCGCAGCTCGGCTCGACAGGGCTCACCGTAGCCCAGGCCCTCGACGCCGGGTACCACTGCGAGTACCGGGTGCTGAACCTGACCGACGTGCCCCGCGCGCTGGCCAACCGAGACACCCGCGGCGTGGTCAAACTGGTCGCCGACGCCGACACCGGCCGAGTGCTCGGGGTGCACGCCGCCGCCGAGGCCGCCGGGGAGCTCATGCTCGCCGCCACCTACGCGATCAAGGCAGCGATGACCGTCGAGGACATCGCCGACACCTGGGCGCCGTACCTGACCATGGCCGAGAGCCTCCGGATTGCGGCCGGGTTGTTCCGCAACCAGATGCCCACCTCCTGCTGCGCCTGAACGCTTCTGCTGCTCTGAACCTGGGGCCCACCCGTCGCCTGATCTTCAAGAGGGGATGTGCCTGTCGTGAGCATCGACGCCGACCACCTCGCCGCCCGACTCAGCGAGATCATCAGCCCAACCCCGGGTTCTGGTCGGGACGCGATGAGCTGGCTGTGGCCGGCCCTGGTGCGTGAACTCGCGCGCGGCCGGCCGGTCACCGTCGAGCGCCTCGTCGTGGTGGCTGGCCGCGACGCCGCCGAGGTGCGCGACGTGCTGGCGGGCCTGTCGGGCACCGAGTACGACGACAGCGGCGCAGTGGTCGGGCACGGGATCTCCCTGCGCGACACCCCGCACCGGTTCACCCTGGATGACCGGGTGCTCTACACCTGGTGTGCGCTGGACACCCTGATCTTCCCTACCGTCCTCGGGCGGTCCGCGCAGGTCATCTCGCCCACCCTCGGGAGCGGCGAACTGGTGCGCCTGACCGTGGACCCCGTCGCCGGGGTCACCGGGCTCGAGCCTCTAACCGCGGTGGTGTCGGTCCTGATCCCCGGCGGCGGGTCGAGTGTGCGCGCGTCGTTCTGCAACCAGGTGCACTTCTTCGCCACCCCCGACGCTGCGCAAGACTGGCTCGCCGACCGGCCCACGGGGGCCGTGCTGTCGGTCGCCGACGCGTTCGAGCTGGGCCGACTGCTGGCCCACGAACTGACCGGCGATCCGGCCCCCTGCTGCTGACCCGCACACCAACGTGAGCAGGAGGCACATCCTGCCGAGCACGACCAGACGAAGCACGACCACCGCGGCGGCGGCCGAGGACCTTGCGGTGGCCGCGCCGGCCGGCTACCTGGACACCAAGGCCACTGAGCGGAGCGCCGGCGCCGAAGTGGCCCTACCTGAAGGCCTCGGGGCGCCGACGCGCGAGGGCCAGCAGCCGCGCTACCGGCGCCAACTCATCGAACTCGGTCTGGCATCCGGGACAGTCCTCGAGGTGCCGGGCGAACTGTGCACTCTCCGCAGCGTCCAACCCGCCGAGCAGGTAGACGGCGGTGTCGACACCGCGCGGGCACTTCGTGAACACGTCGATCCCCCCAACCTCGACCGCCGCAGCGGCCCCGTGGTTCCGCGTGACGAACTCGCCAGCCGACGGCTGCTGGGACGGGCGACCACTCTGCATCTACTGTCTCTGTACGGAGATAGTAGATGATCGGTGCGTGTATCACTAGCCTCGAAGTGGAACTGGTGACGGCGCCGACGTTCCCGTGGCCAAGAAGCCGTCGCCGAGGCGCCCTAACCCCATCCCGGTCGATCCGACCGCCACCACGACGTTGTCACGAGCGAGTGTCGCCCGGGCGGCAGGAATGCCAGTAGCATCGAGCGGGCCAGCTCGCGCATCGCGCGCGGCCGCCAGACTGACCGGCGGGGCGGCCACGTCGCCGTCCAAGCGCGCAAGTGGCGCACGCATCGGCCCGCAGGTCCGCGATCCGCAATCCAGGTCCGCGATCTTCACCGTGGACAGGTTCCTGGCCGCGTCGCAGCCACCTTCTCGCTCAGGTCGGGGCGTGCCGGCGGGAATGATGACCCCCCGTGAGACACCGCGCCGCCCATCACGTTTCGGCCCCGTGGAGATCGCCCGGCGCCGAAAGCTGGTCACGGCGGCTGAGCTGGCGGCGTAGACGTCGTTCGGACAGTCGCCCGTAGCCGACCAGCTCACCGTCAAGAAGAACCCCGGGTGCGAACAGCACGCCGTGCCGGACGGCCATCTCGCGGCCCTCCTCGCTCTCGAGGGCGATGCGACGGATGACCAGTGGGTAATCGTGGCCCACCCGGACCAGAACCTGTTCAGCGTGCTCGCAGAAGGCGCAGTCAGGCTGGGTGAGCATCGTGATGCGCAACGCGTCGGCGCTCATGCGATCTTGCGGCCCGCTCGCAGGTCGGCGGCCAGCTGGTCGGGGGTGATGTACATGGTGTAGTTGGGCGACCCACCGTAGTCGGCGCGCCACTGGATGCGCCCCTCGGGGCCGATGAGGATAAAGGTGTGCCCGTTGCGGGAGGTACCCATCATCCCGTAGCGGTTGGCTTCGTACTGCTTGGACACCCGCAGGTCGGTGTCGACCAGCGCGGGTGAGCTGAGGCCGTCGTCGCGCGTCTTCTGCCCGACCAGATCCACCGGCCCGCTGGTCAGGGTGAGCAACTGATCGACCCCGAGCGAACTGAGCAGCGCCGGGTTTTCTTCCAGGTCGCGGATCTGGTTCCAGCACGGCTGGCAGCCCAGCCCCTCGTGCATGTACAGCAACACGGTCTTACCCCGGTAGTCGCTCAACCGCACCGTCGCCGGCTGGGCCGGCGCGGTCGCGTTCGGCAGCGCGAAATCGGGAGCGAGCTCTCCGATGCCCGGCGAACCGACCGCGTAGCGATCACTCGCCGGCGCGTCCCCAGCGGCGGGGCCGTTGGCGCTGGCGTAGACGCCGTACAACACCAATCCGGCAAGTACCGCCACTGCGGCCACGATCCACGGGGTGCGGGACCGCCACCCTCGCGCCGCCCTGACAGTCCCCCGTCCGGTGTTGTGTCGAGTCCTCGCGCGACCGCCGCTCATCGTGCCTCCTTCTGCGCCGTCGCGGCGTCGTGCGCCGCCGACGGCTGTTCGGGATCCGGGTTGGTGTTCCGCTGGGCATGCTGCTCTCGCTCGGCCCGGGCATCGCCCTGGTCCCGGACGACCTCGTCCGGCGGACTCGGCTCAGCAGACGTTCGCAACGCGCGACGTACCAGGGCCACGAGCCCGGCGAGCAGGACGACGGCGACCGCCCAGCCGGGAATCCAGGTCAGCGTCTGCGCGATCACGGTGCTCATGTGTTGCAGCCACGCGGCCGCCCGGGTCTGCCACCCGTCGCTGGCCATACCCGGCCCGGTGATCGCCAGCACCATAGCCAGTAGCCCCATGCCGCTCATCAACAGGCCGCTGACCAGCGCGGCAACCGACAAACTCCGCGACCAGCCCCTGATGCGTAGGGTCACGTTGCGGGCGCTCAGCAGCCGGGTCGCGCGGGCGCGGTGACGTTCCCACCACAGCCCGGCCAACGCCAGCGGCGCCACCATGCCGGCCACGTAGGCCAACCCGCTGGCCAACGCCACCGGAAATGACGCCGCGGCGCCGGACAACAACGCCACCCCGGCGAGCACCGGCGCACAGCACGCGCTGGCGATGCCGGAGAACGCCCCCAACACGTACGCCGAGCCGAACCCTTCCCCCGCAACCCGCCCGGCGGGCATGGGCAACTTGGGCGACCAGCCGGCTACGACAGCCACCCCCGTGAGCAGCATCAACGCCCCACCGACCAGGTAGATCACGAAGTGCTGCTCGATGAACAAGCGGCTCAGCGCGGCGGCGCCCAACCCGATGGGCAGGATCACCGACGCCACGCCGGCCCCGAAGACCAAAGAGCCCGCCAGCACTCCCCCGCGATGCCGAAAACCGCTGGCCAGGTACGCCGGCAGCATGACCGACACACAGCACGGGGCCAGCAACGCCACGATCCCGCCCAGGAACGACACCAGCAGCGCGGTGCCCACCAACAGCTCACTCATCACGGGCTCGACCACCCTCAGCCTGATCTACTATCTACGTACCGAGACAGTAGCAGAAGGTGCCCGACTTTCAGGAGTCGCGTTGTCTCAATCGTTTGGTAGGGCGCCACCGGCTCAGCGGTCCGCAAGCGCGGCGAGCCGGCGCTGCAACTCTTCTTCCTCGATCTCTCCACTGGCGTAGCGCTGGCGCAGACGGTCCCGCGCGGTGTCCGCTCCCCCGCGCCCATCGCCGGCCTTGCCGCCACGACGGGTCAACCGCAGGACACCTACGACGACCAGGGTCACCACCGCAGCCACGATGACGAGCCAGAGCAGACCCCACAGGCCCATCCAGGCCATGCCGGCCATCCCGCCTCCGCAACCGTTCATCATCGTCGCTTCCTCCTCGTAATCGATCGCGGTGGAGCCTCCGGAGATGCCCGTACCGCGCTTCTACTATCTTCGTACGTAGATAGTAGCTTATACTTCAGCAATGGTGGTCCCGGCGAGTCGGACAGTGGCCGGTGATCTTCGTCATGGATCTGGACGGTGTGTGATGCGCGTTTTCGGCGAGCTTGAGGCTGTCGTTATGGATCAGCTGTGGTCCTTGGGCGGGCAGGCCACCGTCCGGGAGGTGTTTGAGCGGCTGCGGGAGGCTCGCTCGATCGCCTACACCACGGTGCTGTCGACAATGGACAACCTGCACCGCAAGGGGTACTTGACCCGCGAGCGGGAAGGCAAGGCCTACCGCTACCACACCGTGCTCAGCCACGCCGAACACAGCGCCTCGCTGATGCGCGAGGCGATGAGCACCGATGCCGACCGGCAAGCCGTGCTCAGTCATTTCGTCGGCGCAATGAGTGAGGACGAGCTGGCCAGGCTGCGGCAGATCCTGCGAAACCGGCCGGAGGCCTCGGGCCTGTGAGCGCCGCGATCTGCCTGCTGGCCTACAGCTTGGTGGTGCTGGTCCTCGGGCCACCCCTGCTGAGACAGGCCAGCGCCTCGGGTGCCAACCCTCGCCTCGGGATCGCCGTGTGGGGGACGGCCATGATCAGCGTGCTCGGCGCCTGGGTTGCCGCGGCAGCGCTGGCGGCGGTCGATCTCCACCGACACTGGTACCAATTCGATCGGCTACTGGCCGGCTGCTTCGCGGTGCTGCGGGCTCTGGCCACCGGCGGATACGGCCCGGCGCTACAGGTGGGCCTGGCCCTGCTGACCGCGTTGAGCGTGCTCGCCATGGGAGTCCTCGCGCTGCGCGCGGTCGCCGCTCTGCAGCGGGGCCGTCGGCATACGCGGGAACACACCGAGGCCGCGCACCTAGCCGCCCGAGGTGGCGCACGGGGCCCCGGCGGCGCTCTGATCGTGGACGCGCCGGCCAGCTGCGTGTACTGCCTTCCCGGCCGCCCGAACACCATCGTGATCAGCCGTCCCGCCCTGACCGCGCTCACCGAGGCCCAGATGGACGCGGTACTGACCCATGAACGGGCCCACCTCGACGGGCATCACCACCTCCTGCTCGCATCCACCAGAGCGCTAGCCCGGGCCTTACCGGGATCGCAACTGTTCGCTGAGGGCAACTCCGAAATCGCCCGCCTGTCCGAAATGTGCGCCGATGACGTGGCCGCTCGTCAGCACGGCCGCCACACCGTGGTCGACGCGCTGCTCGCGGTGGCACTACCTCCTTCGGCGACGGGGGCGGCTGAGCCGGCCCTCGGCGCGGCGGGACTCGCGGTCGCCGACCGCGTTGAGCGGCTTTTGACTCCGTCCTACCCGGCCCGAGCTCGGCTGATCCAACTGGCGCTCTTGGGTGCATTTCTGTTTGTCCCGCTCGTACTCACAGTGCTGATCGTCGCAGGTTCGCCACTGTGCATCACCCCAAATATGAGCTGAACCCAACGGCCAACGGACGGAACGGACCTGACCAGCGCGGCGACGCTTCCAGGCGCCAACGCCCGACCCGACACCGCACGTTGCGCCCTGCTATGCAATCGGGTGGGTCGGTCGAGTTCGATCACCAGCTCAGCGCGTTCGACGAGGTGGGCCGCCAGTCGGGCGGCGTAGCCGCCGTAGCCTGTCGACTACTTCCACACGGGCACCCGGCTGGAGCTGGTCGACTTCACCGACACCGTGGTGCAGGGACAGGGCCAACGCGGTATCTGCGAGGTGCGTTTCCGGCACCCGGGTCGGTTCATGTTCCACGCGCACAAGACCGAGTTCACCGAGCTCGGCTGGATGGGTTTCTTCGAGGTGTACGAGTAGACGCGACCGCTCATGCTGCAACGAGCCATCACGCGGGCACCGAGATGGGCGATCGCCGTTGGCGTGCTCGGTGTCGTCGCCGTCGGTGGCGGCCCTCGCGGCGTTCGCCGGCGGGGTGCTGCCCGCCCGTAGCGGGCCACCTGTCGAGGAACTGACATGGAGCGGACCGTCCTCGCGCCGAGCGTCATCGGGCTGGAACTGCGCAACTCGGGCGCCGATCCGCTGACCATCGCCCAGATCAGCGTCAACGACGCGTTCGTGGCCTTCGAGGGCACCACCGGCCCGATACCCAGGCTCGGCGGCGCCACGGTCCGCCTGGACCACCCGTGGCAGGACGGTCTGCCCTACCGGGTCGCGGTTCTGACCTCAACCGGATTGGTGATCGAGCACGAGATCCCGGTGGCCGTGCGCACCCCGACGGTCGATGTCGAATCCGTCGCCCGGATGGCGCTGATCGGCATGCTGATCGGGGTCGTGCCGGTCCTGCTCGGCATGGCGACGCTTCGGCTGCTGCGCCGTTCCGGTCAGTGGCTGGCCCGGCTGCTGCGGGCGGTCACCGTGGGCCTGCTCAGGTTCTGGCCGTCGACGCGGCCCTGGACGGCTTCGAGCTCGGCGGCGCGTTCGGCGGCGGGCGCTGGTGGTGGTCGGCGCCGCGCTCGCGTTCCTGGCATTGTCCGCCGTTGCCCGCGGGCGCGACCGCGACGGGCCCGGGCCAGGCCGCCGTCCTGCTTGGTGTCGGCGTCGGCGCGATCATCCAGAACGTCGGGCAGATCGTCCCGCTGGTGCGCCGCGATGGACGCTCCGGTGCTCGCTGGATTCGCCACCGGGGTGCTGGTCATGTACGTCATCGGCCTGCTCGTAGCGGTCTGAAGCGCCATCGCTTCGCTGTGCCCACGCAGAGATGCCGATGGGAACCTCCGCCTATCCGACCATGGTATGAATGGGCGGCACACAGAGGCGACGGAATTATCTGCAGCGTTGGCCGCGACGGCCACGGGCGAGGCTCTGATCTGACCGCGACCGGCACGTTCGCCAGTGTCGAGTAGGCGTACCACGGCGACTTGGTTCTTGCCGTCTGCATCTGAAAGGCGAGGTTGCATACCTTGGCCGGCTCTGCGTCTACGTCAGAGTGGGAGAGTGTAGGCGCCGATCGGTCCTCGTAGCCAGGCGATGAAGCTTCCCCAGAGTCCGGTGAGCAGCAGCCCGCCCAGCAGCAGCAGCATCACCCCGCCGGTGAGCTGCAGCGCCCGGATGTGGCGGCGCAGCCAGCCCATGGTGTGGACGGCCCAGCTGGTGCCCAGTGCGATCAGCACGAACGGCAGTCCCAGCCCAGCGCAGTAGGCCAGCACGAGTACCAGGCCGCGCGTGGTGGCCGGCCCGACCTGGGTACCGGCCGCCAGAGCGATCACGCCGGTCAGGGTGGGGCCGAGGCAGGGCGTCCAGCCCAGCCCGTACACCGCGCCCAGCACCGGTGCGCCGGCCAACCCTCCGCGCGGCACGCGGTGGATCCGCACATCCCGCTGGAGCGCGGGGAACATCCCGAGGAACACCATCCCCATCGCGATCGTCACGACCCCTCCGATGCGTTGCAGCAGCAACTCGTTGCCGAGCAACAGGTCGGACAGGCCAACCACCAGCAGGACACCGGCGGTAAACACCGCCGTGAACCCGGCGACGAACAGCAACGCCGCCCCGGCCACACGCCACCGGCCCACACCGACCGGCGGTCCGTCGGGCCCAACCGGGGGTGCGTCCGACCCCACAAGACCGGCCAGGTAGCCGACGTAACCCGGCACCAGCGGCAGACAGCAGGGAGAGGCGAACGAGATCGCGCCAGCGGCCACCGCGAGCAGGAACGCCACCAGCAGCGGCCCGGAGATGATCAGGTCCGTCAGGCTCACCGCGGCACCGACTCCACCGCGGGACCCGGCCCTTCGAGGCGGGTTCCCGGCTCGCGCGGCTCGCTGGGCGCCAGCGCGGTCGGCTCGGCAGCGACCCGCTGCACGATCGGGAGCAGCTCACTGACCCGAACCACGGTGAGCAGTACGGCGGCGACCCTGTGCTGGCGGTCCAACACGATCGTTGACGGGACGGTGTTGCGTGGGAACCCACGCAAAGCGAGCAGCGACCGCCCCGGAGGGTCGAAGATCGACGGATACGTTATCGCACGATCACGCACGAAGTCCCGGGCAGCGTCCCGGTCGTCGCGCACATCGATCCCCAACACGGTCCCGCCCGTCGGTCGCAGCTGCTCGTGGACCAGCTGCAGATCGGCCATCTCCTCCCGGCACGGCCCGCACCAGGCCCCCCACACGTTGAGCACCACCACCTGGCCTCGGAAGTCCTCGAGGCCGATGGTGGCGCCGGGCTCGAGCAGGCTTTCCCCTGACAACCCGGTCACGGTGCCCCGCTGGGCAGGAGGGTCGTAGAAAATCCGAGTCTGCCCACCCGGGGCGACGAAGGTGAAGGTCGTACCGGTGGCCACGGCGTCCTGCCCGACAGCACACCCGGCCAACACCGACACCAGCGCCGCGTAGGCCACCAGCATCTTTGCCCAACGCCGGCGGTGGCCGAATGTCGATGCGGGCCGCACGAGGTCCTCAGGCCCTCGGCTCGGTCATTCCGGGCTGAACCTGGACCTCGTCCCCGATCTGGAGCACGTCGTGGAATGCAAGCGCGTCAGCCTCCGAGAGCCGCACGCAGCCAGCGGACTGACGCCGCAGAGTCCCCTGGTGGAAGGCGATGCCACCCTCGGCGAAGAAGACCGCATACGGCATGGGCGTGCCGTACTCGGCGCTGATGTGATCCTTGTTCTTCCACTGCACCCGGAAGGTGCCGATGGGGGTCTCCTTCCCCGGGCCCCCGGTCTCAATGCGGACCGGACCCAGGAGCACCTGGCCATCCTTGATCAACCAGGCTCGCTTGGCTGTCATGTCCACGCACGCCGCGGCGGCAGCGGTACACGGTGTCCCATCCACAGCCGACATCGAAGGTGCGTGCGCGACCGCCGTGCCCGCGATCAGCAACATGCCCACCCCCAGCGCCGTACCCACCACCGCGGCACGACCGGACCGATGGACCGGAGCCCGCCAGCGCTGCATGACCATCCGAGTTCTCCCGCCGTGAACCGCCCAAAGGTTACAACGATCGTTGACCCCCGCGGTTACTGACAGCACTATCGACCAACACGCACGAGGGACACAAAGCATGCGCACCGACCACCGATTACGTTCAGTAGCCGCCAGGACAGACCCTCCGGCCCGGTTCATGCGGCGACCAGGGACCAGTAGGACCAGAACCGCTCGGTGATCAGCGCCGGCAGCGCGACGAACCACACCCGTGAGCAGCACACCGCAGAAAAGGCTCACTGCATCACATCGTCGCACTACATTGCTATCAGCATATATCCCATGCTCGCGGCCATGACCGCCGAAGTGGCCCGGCTGGCGAATCCGGTATGAGCTGTGAGGCTGACTACTGAAACTGTTGGCGCCGGCGCCGGTCGATGCCTGCCTCCAGCCATCGAACGGTCCAGGACCGGAAGACGGTCCCAGATTCCGAGTATCCAAGCCAGGACCTGGTAGCTGAAGTAAACCGCGAGCAGGACATCGAGTGCCGGAAGTCTGCTCATGGTGGGTAGCCACATGTAAGCCATGATTGCCAGGTCTAGCGTCAGCATCGCCCAGAGCGGATTGAGTACGTTCTCGCGGAGCCGCATCACGATACTTACGGCGGCCGCGGCAAATGCAGCGCAGACGAATATCTGCAATCCAAGCTGGGTAAATCCAATGGTACCGGTGATCTCGGGCATGTACATCGGGATCATGGCTGCCGCCATGATCACATGTCCGAGCACCCACAAACGATACTGGCTGGACATCCGGTAGACGTGGCTCAGGTGGACAATGAGTGCGATGAGTAGTGCCAACGCCCACGCGACCCGAACCCACGTGGGTAGCAGCGGCATGCTCATGTCCATGCCGGGCATGTGTCCCATGGCAATCGCCTTTCATTCTCACCGGCTCTCGCCGTTCGCCCTAACTCGTCGAGAAGGGTCAGCTGTCGAGAGCCGTTCGACTGTGCTAATTCGCAGGGCGAGCGTGGGACAGGTGGCCGCCATCCGTCGGGCACGCGTGACCAGGACGTGCGGTAGCACATTGTCTACAAGCAGTGGATAGCCCCATTCGTCACGGGAGATCCACTCGGGCAGCAGCTCGTGACACAGCCCGTGAGCCTGACAGGCGACCGGGTCGATCCGTAACTCAGTCGTTCGACCAGTTCTCAAATCCAGCCTCCTGCGGATGCGGGCAACGTCCGCAAGAGGTTCAACGTGGATCCCGGCGCACGTCGGCAACCTCGTCCGGCAAGATGCTCCGCGACATCGGCGGCGAACACGTGTAGTGCACTGGCTGCCAGTTGTACGGCACCGTCTGGATGGGAGCACGCTCCTCGGCCAGGTATGACGCGAAGCCGCCGATGTAGTCGCTCGCGCAGCGCGGTGTCGGGGCGGGCGGCGACCAGCTCGGCGAAGTCGGCCGCGACTGCGGGTAGACCGAACTTGCAGGGCCCGCACTGGCCGGCAGATTCCGCGGCGAGATAGGTCAAGATCGTCGAGGTCACGGCGAGTCCACAGATGTCGGCGGGTAGAACCACCAGCGATGGGACACCCAGCGTGATGCCTCGGTGCCCCTCGTAGCACAGTGCCGTGCCCAGGCTGGGCGTGCAGGGCAGCCACTGACCGCCCAACCCGCCGAGCAAGATCGCCTCGGTCGGACGGCTCGCGCCACCGGCCATGCCGAGAGTCGCGCCGATGTGTGTTCCAAGGTCGACCTCGAAGACGCCTGGGCGGTGGACCGCGCCGCTCACGGTTACCAGGGTGGTCCCGGGGGATTCCAGGGTGCCCCGCCGACGGAACCAGTCGGCCCCATGGCGCGCGATCAGGGCCAGGTGGGCCAGGGTCTCCACGTTGTCCACCAACGTGGGGCGCCCGTGTACCCCCTGGCTCGCGGTGCGCGTTAGTGGACCGGTAGGCCGGGCGTCACCGCTGGTCAGAAACCGGGCCAAGGCTGACGATTCGCTGGATACATACCGGCGGGGAACGGTGGCCAGGTGCATCGGGCAGGGGCTGTCGGAGCGTTCGATGAGCGCCTTCTGCAGTGCGCTGATCAGCGGGCTGCCGCGGTGAACACACATCACGGCCTGGGTGGCTCCGAGTGCGTGCGCGGCCAGCACGAGGCCGTCGAGCACAAGATGCGGCGCCTGACGTAGGAGGGTGGCGTCCTTGCCGCTGGTCGGATCACCCTCGCACCCATTGGCCACTACCGTGACCTGGCGTCGCCTCGAACTGGCCGCGAACACGGCCGCGATCTTCCGCGCGGTGGGAAATCCGCTACCGCCGCGGCCGCGCAAACCTGCTTCGGCGATGAGTTCCACAAGCCGAGCGCCGCCCTCACGCCCGGCGAACCGCGACCACGAGAGTTGTCCGTGAAGCCTCTCGTTCTCGGCCAGCGAGACGGAACGCCCGGCACCAGCCAGACCGGCAAGAAGCCGAGGTGAGTATCGGGTAGGGGCGCGCTCAGCGGAGCGGGTCGGGCGGGGACGCGAAGGCGTTGGCGGCGCAACCGCGTGCCGCGACGCGGGTCGTGGAAAGGGAAGCCGGTCAGCCGGATGCGCTCGCGGCGGTCGAGCCACTGGCGGAGTCGGGGCGGCTGCTGACTGGACCGGTTGCGCCGGAGCCAGACCGGAATTCGGATGACGAGTTGAACTCACGCTCAGCGCCTCCCGTGGGTGACAGGCCGGCTCCGCAACGCGTTGGTCGGCTGTCCAGCCAGAGCATCGGGATTCCGCGCCGTTCGGAATCGCCACAGCAACGCCAACGAAACCGACGCGACGCAGCCCACGTACAGCCCCAGCACCCAAACCCGGCGGATGTCTGCGCTGCCAATGAGCACGCCGTGGAGCAGCGCGACCGGCCAACTGGCGTAGGCCGCCCAGTGCACTCCTCGCCACAACCGCAAGCTCAGCCGAGTCCGCAGCATGCTGGTCGCGGTCGCTGCCAGCAGTAGGTCGAGCGCGACGGTGCCTAGACCGAGCAACAGTGGGTGATCGTTGGACAGGAACGGCACGAGCACGTCAAGCCAGCGAACGCGAGCATGCGAATCAAGTATCGACGCCGAGACGTGCACCGCGAGGAACAACACGGCCAGCAACGAGACGTTGCGGTGCAGGGCGGCCAACGCGAACCGTGGCCAGCCTGGTCCGCTTACCCGACCCGCAGTGGTGATCCCGCTGATCAGCGCCGCGGTGAGCAGCAGGAATGTCACCAACCCGGTGGCCCGGGTGGCTGTTGCCAATGCTTGGTCCATAACAGCGCCTCTTAATGCCCGTGCCCGGGCGACGAATGCGTATCAGGCGGCGCATCTTCGTCAGTGCGATCAGGCACTCCGACCATCGGCGGGCCTGCTTCGGGAGCTGCGTCTGCGGCGGCGTCTGACGCATGGCCGTCCTCCGGAGTGGAGTGGCTGTGCTGACCGAGTTCCGCCGAAGCGGGGCCGGCCGAGGCTGGACTTCCGGTCGTAAGTAGTACCGCGAATGCCACCGAGAGCGCACTCGCTCCCGTCCCACAGGCCATCGTGACCGCGAGGACGCGGCGTTGCGCACGCTCGCGCCGACGCCGCAGGTATCGCATGGCTTCGGCCATGTTGTCCTGGCCTCCTCGACAGTCGGGGGCAGTCGAGCCGCACCTGATGCATCGTCCGCTGGGGATCGGACGGCTTCAGCGCTGCGGTCAAAACAAGATCTTTGTTTACTATAACAGATAGTAGACAGATCTAGTCTGGCACCCCGCGCAGCCATCATCAGCGCGCTCCCGCCAGTTGAAGCCCGCTTCGCCAACCGCACACTCGACGGGGACTCGGCCACAAGCTTGTCGCTGGTAACCGCACGACTCCAGGTCGACAGGTCGACGGCGACTACGGTGACGCCCCTCACTCTCGACGATCGCGATGGCCACGCTGTAACGTACTTTCAGCTGGTCACATGCCACACAACCATGGCGCACAGCACGAGTGCGCTGACGACCATGATGACTACCCTGCCGCCGGCGGTCCTTCGCGGAAGGTCCCGCAGCGGGAACAGCAACTGGCGGCCGAAAATGTAGGCGCTCAGGGCCGCGACGAACAGCACGCCCGCCGGTGCCGCCACGCCGGCCAGCGCAACGGTGAGACTCGTACTCCCGATCACCAGCGCCCAACCGGACTCCATGAGTTGAACCGGGATCCTGCGCAACCCCAGGCTGCGGTCCGAGCTCCACAGACCCCACCGGGAGGCGGTAGGTCGACCCGCGCAGCAGCCCCCCAGGAAGCAGCCGATCCGCCCGATGCCCATCGCCAAGACCAGGCCGGGCGTGGATACGTCCAGAACCGACCCGGCTGGGAGCCGAAGAACAGCCGCGCCGATGACCAACGTGCCCAGGGCGGCCAGCACGAATCCCTGGAGGCACATCCCGTTCAGTAGCAGCCCTCGCTTTCTGGTGGTTCCCAGATGTTGCACGATGTAGTACAACTTGGCGCCGACCAGCCCCGCCAGGCAGGCAATGATCGACCACAGCAACACTGAACCGGCCGGCAGACCCGCGCGTGCGGCGAGGATGGCCTGCAGGACGAGCGCCACCACGGTCCCCAGAGCGACCAGAAGCGGCCAGGCCCCGATTCGCACACCGGGCGCGACGGTTCTGACCCAGGGCGCGTACCCGGTAGCCCCTGACGCCGAAGAGGTCGGCATCAGAGCTGCGCCGGTACGGGGGCCCGTCGCAGCAGGTTCAGCCTTCAAGCGCGTCGCACACACCTCCCAATTCCCGGCCGCGACGTCCTGCACCCGGGTCGTGACAGCGATCCGGCCACTGCCCGGAAGTACCCGAGGCACGGTGTGATCGACTGTGAAGGTGGTGGCGCCGCTCACGTCACCGGGACTGATGCGGCGCCCCGTGAACCGGATAGTCACCGGGTGAGGCTCACCCTCGGGCTCCACATCGAACCAGTAGGTGAGGCCGAGCGCCTGAGGGTGAACGTCGGCGAGGACCCCGCATCCGAACGAAGTCACCTGGAGGGGAGCGGCTCGAACGCGATCGCTTGAGGATGGCGGTGTCCGCACTGTGCTCGGCGGATCGTCGGACGTCGCCCTCGGTGGATCGCTCACGATCCGAGCGACCGGCGGCAATGCCGTCGTCAGCGAGGTGGGCACCGGTCCCGGCACGCTCAGTGTGGAGCCCTGTACCGAGGACTCCCTGCAAGAAGTCTTCAATGTCAGCCGTGGCTGCACACCTTGCCCTCCGCCGAGTGGGTTGACAGTCCCCGGAGCACGCCGCTTGGCCCGTCGCTGCTCTCGTTCCGCCTGCCGCCGTTCCGCTCGCCCCATGGATCCTCCGAGACACCGTTGCGTCGGCCGAGCATGAGCCGGAAAGAAGGATCAGCCCGCGGCCAGTAGTTACTATCGTCCATAGTACATCCAAATCGACGCTGCGAGCACGGTCAGCGCGCCCGTGGCCCAACCCTTGGCCACCAGGTCGACAGCTTCCAGCACCGCGACCGTGGCGGCGAGCACGACCAGACTGCGGGTCTCGCTGGCACGGGCGAATGCGGGGGCCGTCATGCAGATGCCTGAGCGGCGGCTGTCGCGGTGAGCGGTGCCGGTTGGTCGCTGGGCAGGGCGAGGAGGACAGGTTCAGGACGTCGTTGACAGGCGTGCATGTCGCTGATGCCTGCCTGGTCGGCGAGCCGGCCATGGTGGCCTGGTTGTCCCGGTGAGCATCGGCGGATTCGAGCGGTCCTCGCAACACGGTGGTGCGAGCGGCTTGCTCGCTGGTGGTTGAGGGTAGTTGGTGCGGCCGGCGGCGGGCGATGTTACGGGCCGGCTTACCCACGCCTCAACGGCGCTGCGCGTCCCTTCGGGACCGGCCTGTGGCCGGCCGTTGACCCGCGGGACCCTGCCGTCCCTGGGCAGGAACCACCGGGCAGGGCACCGCCCTGACCGCCTGATGCGCCCGCCGCCTCACGGTCCGAGCGGGGTCAAACTAGTACTCCAGCGGTAGATCGTTATGTCCATGCGTGGGCGGCTTGTTGGCGTTGGTAGTGGCTGGTTCGGGCGCGGTGTTGGTGGCGGCGGCGCCAGTCTGACCAGGCTTGGGGGCAGGCCAGGACGCGGGCTGGTTCGATGACGAAGATCGTGAACAGGCGCCGGATCTCGTTGCAGG
>JBQTKB010000066.1:0-31108 GCA_052386505.1 Pseudonocardia sp. | reverse complement strand
GGGGGGGGATTTTTCGACGCCCCCTGGGTCTTCGCGTTTTTTCGAAACAACGCCGGGTTGGCCCGCGTGGTGGTGTTCGGTCCGGTGATCGGGGTTAGCCCCTTCGACACCGCCGAGGTGGCGATCGCGATCGCCCACGACAGCGAGTACGGCCTGGCCGGCTCGGTGTGGACCGCCGACGAGGAGCGCGGGATCAACATGGCCCGCCGGATCCGCACCGGCACGATCGGGGTGAACTACTACCACATCGACCTGGCCGCTCCGTTCGGCGGAATGAAGCAGAGCGGCCTCGGCCGCGAGGGTGGTCCGGAGGCACTCGACGGCTACCTGGAGTACAAGTCGATCTACGCCAGCGCCAGCCAGCTCAAGGGCTGAGCACGCTGTAGCGGGCGCCCGGTCGGCCTACGGTCCGCCCGGGCGCCCGTTCGCGAACAACGCTGCCACGGGGTTAACGAACGTTCGCACGAGCCCTATTGTGGTGTCATGAGCCTTGCCGATGTCGAGAGCGCCCCCGAGCACCCGACCCGGACCGCGGCCCGGGCCGCCATGCTCGAGCGGGTCGCGGAGCTGGAGAAACGCCGCGGCGACGCGCTGGCGATGGGCGGACCCGAGCGCATCGCCCGCCACCACGCCAGCGGCCGGCTCACCGCCAGGGAACGGATCGACCTGCTCATCGATGCCGGCAGCTGGCACGAGCTCGGGCTGCTGGCGCTTCCCGAAACCCGCCCGGACGGCCCCGGCGGCGCGGACGGTCTGATCACCGGCTGGGCCCGGGTCGGCGGGCGTCGGGTAGCGGTGATGGCGGTGGACGCCACCGTGCTGGGCGGCACGACGGCCCGGGTGAACGCCACCAAGCTGATGCGGTTGTTCGGCGCGGCCGGCCGGTCCGGATTCCCGATCATCGTGCTGGCCGACGCGGACGGCGGCCGCATGCCTGACCTGATGGGCTGGCGCTTCGGGGGGCTGCCGATCGCCTTCGACGCCTTCCTGGCCACCCCGGAGGGTCACCCGACGGTTCTGCGGCTGTGCGCCGCACTGGGCCCCTGCTTCGGTGACGCGGGTATCGAGGCCTCGGCCGCGCACTTCTCGGTGATGACGCCGAACGCCTCGATCGCGCTGTCGGGCACCGAGGTGGTGGCCACCGCGACCGGCGAGCAGCTGTCCAACATCGAGCTGGGTGGGCCCGAGGTGGCGATCGGCCACGCGGGCACCGTGGAGATGCTCGCGCAGACCGAACACGAGGCCATCGCCGCCGTGCGACGGGTCCTGACCTACCTGCCCGACAATGCCGCGCAGGAGGCTCCGCTGGCCATGCCGGTGCCCCCGAGACGGTCCGCGGAGGACCTGCTGCACCTGCTGCCGGTGGAACGCAAACATGGATACGACATGCGTCCGGTGCTCGAAGCGGTGTTCGACGAGGGCACCATCCTGGAGTACGGGGCGACGAAGGGGCCTGGTCTGATCTGCGCGTTCGCCCGGATCGAGGGGATGGCGGTGGGTCTCGCGGCCAGCCAGCCGATGCGCCACGGCGGCGCCCTGGACGTGCCGGCCTTGCAGAAGTGGCTGGACTTCATCGAGGTCTGCGACACGTTCAACCTGCCGTTGGTGATGCTGCACGACGTGCCCGGTCTGCTGATCGGCTCCAACGAGGAGCGCCGCGGCCTGATCAAACATCTGGAGCGGGTCGCGCTGCGGCTGTCCCAGGCGAAGGTGCCGAAAGTGGCCGTGGTGCTGCGCAAGTCCTACGGCGGTGGCTACTTCCTGCTCGCCGGCAAGCAGTCCTCGCCGGACCTGCTGGTGGCCTGGCCGACCGCCGAGCTCGGGTTCATGGCGCCCGAGGCCGGGGTGCGCACCGTGCACCGGCGCGAGCTGGAGATCCTCCGCGCCGAGAGTGGCGCCGAGGCCTACGACCGGCGGCTCTCGGAGCTGGTCGAGCAGTGGTCCCACGAGTCCGAACCGTGGGAGGCGGCCGCGAACTACTACCTCGACGACATCATCGACCCGAGAGAGACCCGGCCCTGCATCGTGGCCGGTATCGAGTACGCCTGGACCGAGCGACGGGTGTCGACGGCGGGCTGCTGAAAGCGACGGTAGAACGGGCCACGCATTCTCCTCTTTCAGCGCGCTCCGGCCCAACGACAACCCCACGTCGGTGGCACTACTTAGGTCGCCGCCCAATCGGTTACACCCTGCATCACCCCTCCCGAAAAGACACATTTCGCGCCTCAGCTCGTCTATGATTTCGAACACAAATACCGGATACGGTTGGCACAGGAGTTGCGGCTCTGCTAGAGGGCGGGGGAGGCGGACAGGTGAGCACCACACTTGATCATCCACTGAGCACGGTGTTCCACGATGCGTCGATGGGAGCATTCCCGAGCCAGGACGGAAGCATCGACGTCTACCAGCCCATGCCCGGGCCGTGTGACGCCTTCGAACTGTTCTCCGGGCACCTGATCGTTGCCAGCCAGATGCCCGAGAGCCAGGTCCGCGATCTGCTGCCGAAGCGCTGGACCGACCAGGACGCCGACCTCGGCAGCCACGTGATGAGCCTGGCCACCGGGATGTACCAGGCACTCGGTCAGCCACTGACCTCTGAGTCGATCCTGTGCTCCGCGCCGCACACCGCGTCCTGGCTGCACGGAAGGCTCGTCGAGGGCGGTCGTCCGAGCGAGATCTGGTCGGCGTTCCGGCAGGACATCCGGAGCTACCGCTACGAGAGCAGCCTGGAAGGCTCCGGCACCATCGGGATCGGGGTCGGCCCAGGCGGGCGCCATGACGTCTACATCGAGACCGACGATGTCGGGAGTGCCGCCAGCCGGGCCAGCCGGGAGCTGCTCAAGGCCGCCAAGACGCTGGTCCCGGCCGGTAGCTCATTGTTCGGCTCGGCCCCGGTGCACGACCCGAGGGTGCTGCGCACGCTGCTCAACGCGGGCTTCCGGCCGCTGGCCACCGAGGTCCTGTTCAAGGTGAGGTAGTCGGCGCACCACTTCAGATCGGTGGATCACGTCGAGTCCGGTTGGGCCGCAAGACGAGCTCAGCTCAGTCCGAGCCACTGTTCGCGCGGCACCACCGGCTCGTCGAGCCGCCCCTGCGTGGCCAGCACCGCCTCGAACTCCTCCAGGTGCCGGCGCATCGTCCGCGCCGCACGCTCGGCGTCGCCGGCGGCGATCGCCCGGGCCACCCGCCGGTGGGCACTGCGGGTCTCGTCCATCTCCTCGTGGGTGAGCCGGTCGCCCGGCGCATGCCAGGTCAGCTCCTGTCCGAAGGCCGCCACCACCACCCGCAGGATCTCGTTGTCGCTGCACGCCGCGATCGCGGTGTGGAACTCCACCGACGGCTCCCACTGCGCAGTGCGCAGGTCGGACTGCTCGGCCAGCTCCAGCAGCCACTGCCGCTGCTCGGCGGTCGCACTGCGCGCCGCGGATGCCGCGGCCGCCGGTTCGACCAGGCGACGGAACTCCGAGAACGAGCGCATGGACGTCTGCGCGAGAGTCAGCAGCAGGGCGACCGATCGGCTGACCTGAGTGAGATCGGGATGGGCCACCCGGATCCCGCCGCGTGGCCCGCGCCGGATCTCGATCAGGCCGTCCGACTCCAACAACCGCAGGGCCTCCCGTACCGTGCCCCGGCTGAAACCCTCGTCGTGGATCAGTTCGGCCTCGGAAGGCAGCTGGTCGCCGGGGGCCATCCCGCGGCCGATGATACGGGCGCGCAGCCGGTCGGCCAGCACGTCCGACGCCTTCTGCAGGCGTGGTTGTCGGCGATGGCTCGCGGCGGGCGGTGGCACACCGTCCGCTCCGGACCCATCAGGTTGCGGCTGCACGGCGACTCCCACCTCACGGGCACTCACCATCCGCACATCGGCTCGCGCGCGAACGCGAAGGATATCGCGTCCGCTCGCGTTTGGGATAATCAGCCGACTGATTGCACTAGCTTGCGTGGACCCACACGCGGAGGGAGCCCGGGATGGAGCTCGACGGCAGGTTCGACGGCAAGGTGGTGGTGGTCACCGGGGGCAGCCGCGGGATGGGCCGGGCGATGGTCGAGGCCTTCGCCGCGCGCGGTGCGTCCGTGGTGATCGCCAGCCGGAAGATCGACGCCTGCGAAGCGCTGGCGAAGGCGGTACGGGACAAGCACGGGGTGGCGGCGCTGCCGCTGGCGTGCAACGTGTCGCGCTGGTCGGACTGCGACGACCTCGTGGAATCGGTCTACGGCGAGTACGGCCGGGTCGACGTGCTGGTCAACAATGCTGGGCTGTCGCCGCTGTACCCGAGCCTCGACGAGGTCTCCGAGGCGCTGTTCGACAAGGTCATCGGGGTGAACCTGAAGGGCCCGTTCCGGCTGTCCTCGCTGGTTGGTACCCGGATGGCGGCCGGCGACGGCGGGTCGATCGTCAACATCAGCTCGATCGCCGCGATCCGGCCGGGAGCTCACGAGCTGCCCTACGCGGCGGCCAAGGCCGGGTTGAACGCGATCACCGTGGGGTTCGCCAAGGCGTACGGACCGAAGGTACGGGTCAACGGGATCATGGCCGGGCCGTTCCGGACCGACATCTCCAAGGCCTGGCCCGCGGCGAGCTTCGTGTGGTACGAGGAGCACCTGCCGATGGGGCGGGTCGGTGAACCCGAGGAGATCGTCGGCGCGGTGCTGTACCTGGCCTCCGACGCCGCGTCGTACACCACCGGAGCGGTGCTCCGGGTGGACGGCGGGGTGCCCTGACGGTCCGGGTGTGGACCGACGGATCACAGCGCGTCGCCGGACGGATCCGACACAGCCGCCCCGGCCCACCCCTTCTCCGCGCTCGCCCGGTCGGCGTCGGGCCCGGCGACGGCCCGTAGCTCGGCCTTGTTCACCTTGCTCAGGGTGGACCGGGGCAGCTGCGCGACCTGGTACACCTCGCGCGGTCGTTTGAAGTCGGCCAGTGTGGCACCGCACGCGACCGCGATGCGGTGTGCCAGGTCGGGATCGTCGGACGACGCGATCACGAAGGCGACCGGCACCTCGTCGAGCTTCGGGTCGGGGCGGCCGACCACCGCGACCTCGACGACACCCGGCACCCCCAGGATGACCCGCTCCACCTCGGCGGCGGACACGTTCTCGGCGCCGACGCGCAGTACGTCCATGGCCCGGTTGTCGAAGCTGAGGTGCCCGTCGGCGTGCGGTGTCACCAGGTCGCCGGTGTGGAACCACCCGTCATCATCGAACGCGCGTGCGGTGGCTTCGGGCTGGTTGAGGTACTCGGCGAACATCGACAACCCCCGTCGGCCCCGCACCAGCAGCTCCCCGGACTCGTCGTGCGCCACCGGTGTGCCGTCGGGCCGCACCACCCGAATGCCGTAGGCCGGCGCCGGACGACCCATCGACAGCGGCCTGCTGGGCAGGAACGCATCACCGACGATCGGGTGGGTCATCGTCTCGGTCATGCCCCACCAACCGACCGTCTTCACCCCGAACCGCGCATCCAGCGGCAGGTCGCACATTCCGGCTCCGAAGAGGCGGTAGGAGTGCCCGTCGGGCGCCTCGGTCTCGGCCAGCGCCCGGGTCGACAGACCCATCAGCGACAGCCAGGTGCAGCGGTGGCGCAGCGAGATCTCCCAGAACCGGCGGGTGGACCACTTCGGCACGAGCACGAACCGAGCACCGACCCAGAGGCTGGCCAGCATCGAGTAGGCCAGTGCGTTGGTGTGGAACAGCGGCAGGTACACCAGGTGACAGTCGTCCGCGCGCAGGGTCTCGTTCGCCGCGTTGTGCCGGGCTCCCCACAGGGCGTTCGCGTGCGTCCACAACACGCCCTTGGGCCGCGACGTGGTGCCCGAGGTGTACTGCACGCTGCACGGCGCGAGCGGATCGGGTCCTCGGGCCGGGAGGATGTCCGGGTCCCCGCACAGTGTGTGGAAGGGTTCGGCTTCGCGGTCGGCCGGAACACCCGCGTCGTGGTCGGTGGACACCAGGAAGCGCAGGCCGGGGGCCGCGGCGGCGAGCATCCCGGCGAACTTCGGCTGGGTGATCGCCCCGACCGCGGCACAGTCCTGGGCGTAGTAGGCGAGCTCGTCGGGGGCGGAACGGGTGTTGGTGGTGACCGCGACGGCACCCAGCGCGGTGCAGGCGAACCAGCTGACCACGAACTCCGGGCTGTTCTCCAGATGCACCAGCACCCGGTCGCCCGGTCCCACCCCGCGCCCGGCAAGACCGGCGGCGACCGCGGCGGCCTGCCGGGCGACCTCGTCGAACGTCCACTGCTGGGCCGGCCGGTCGAACGGCTGCCACACCAGGAACGGCCGTCCGCGATGGGTAGCCGCCCGGGTGGACAGCAGCCGCCACACGTCGGTCCCGACGAACGGGTGCAGCTCGCCGGCACCCAACGGCCCGGTGCTCGGATGTCTCACAGATCCCCCCGCCCGCCGACTCGGCGGTTTCGTGTTGTCCCGGGCCGGCCGTAGAACTGTCCATGAGGCGGGTTCGGCGTCCCCGGCAAACGCCCGGGTCCGGCGTCACCGCCGTCGGACCCGGGCGCGACCACGTCACTCGTAACAGTGCAGGGGCTTGAACTCGTCCCAGTCCTCCGGGTCGTGGGAGATCCACACGGTCGCGTCCGCCGAGTCACGCAGCAACTGCAGGCGACGGATCGAGCGGACGGCCTCCCGGGTGTTGGCGTCGGTGCCCATCGGGTGCGCCAACTCCAGCTGTTCGCGCAGGTGCACCGTGTCGCCGGTGAGGATGAAGTTGCGGCCGGGCAGCCGCACCAGCATGCTCAGCTCCCCCGGTGTGTGGCCCGGGGTCCAGAGGATCACCAGACTGCCGTCACCGAAGATGTCGTGGTCGCAGCCGGGGATCTCCTGCCAGTTGAACCCCCGGGTCGCCTCGAGGTCGGCCTGCCGGAAGAACCCGGCACCGGCCGGGTCCGGCCAGAAGGCGTACCGGATGTCGCCCTCACCCACATAGAGCCGCGCCTCCGGGAACAGGTACAGGCCCCCGGTGTGGTCGAAGTGGGTGTGCGAGGCAACCACGTACTTGACGTCGGACAGCTTGTACCCGAGTCCCTTGAGCTGGTTGTCCAGCGTCAGCTCCGGGCTGAACGACATGTCGAAATGGTTGGCCAGCTCGCCATAGACCGCGAACGGGTCGGTGGCCGCCGCCGGGGCCAGCCCGGTGTCGAACAGCACCAGCCCTTTCGGGTGCTCGATCAGGAACGCCGGCAGCGGGACGGTGCACTCGCCAGAGGCACCGACCATGAGCAGCGACTTGTCGACGGTCAGCTTCGGTGCGTCCAGCGCCCACATCCGGGTCGCCGTACCAGGGATTGCCACGTTCGTTCTCCTCCGGGGTCAGGCGTTGGTCGAGGTTCTGGCGAAGACGTCGAGATCGGCGCTGCTCTCCGACCGGGGTAGGCGGCCACACTCCTTGTGCAGCACCGGCATGATCTCCTCGGCGAAGTACTGCATCTGGGCCTCGACCTCCTCGCCGGAGAAACCACCGGTCTCGAACCAGGCGTGGAACATGAAGTCGTCGTAGCCGCACTGCTCCTTCACCTCCATGATCGAGTCGATCACGTACTGCTTCGACCCGTGGATGGCGACCTTCTTGTCCCGCAACAGTTGGGCGTCGACCTTCTTGTTCATGTCGTACATCGGCTCGTCGGCCTCGGCCAGCACCGAGGAGAACCCGAACGGTCCGTAGTAGTCCCATTGCAGCTCCAGGCTGCGCGCGACCTTCTCCATGTCGCCGATGCCCTTGTCCACGCAGTGGATGTAGCGGCAGGTCACCACCCCGCGGCGACGCTCGGCGTCCCAGCCGTACTTGAACTCGCCACGGTCCTGGCGGTCCGGCCAGCCGGCCTTCTCGGCCTCCTGGTAGTACAGGTCGATGTTCTTCTTCAGCCGCGAGTTGGGCTCGACGATGAAGTAGCCGTTGATGCCACGCTCGGCGGCGAACTTCACCGAGCGCGGGCTGGTCAACGGCTCCCACATCTGCGGATAGGGCTTCTGCAGCGGCTGCGGGTAGACCGGGATCTCGCGCAGCTTGGTGGTGGTGGCCAGCACCGGGTTTCCGGAGGAGTACATGTCCGGCGCGCCGAGCTTGAGCACCTGCTCCAGGGTGCGGCCCATGCCTTCCTGGTTGAAGTAGGCGTGGGTCTGCTTGTGGCCCCACCTGGTGTAGGACGGCGGGATCGACATGAACTCGCCGTGGTGGGACATGGAGTCCTGGGTCCAGGCCTTGATGATGATGTCGTAGGCCTCTTCGAAGTAGGCCCGGTTGCGCTCCTGGTCCTGGATCGTCGAGCCGTACGCCCAGCCGAACACCTCGTTCTCCCGGGGCTGGTAGCCACGCCCGATGCCGAACTCCAGCCGGCCGCCGCTGATCACGTCCAGCATCGCGGCCTGCTCGGCGATCCGGATCGGGTGATGCCAGGTGACGATGTTGGCGGCCTGGCCGAGCCGGATGTTCTTGGTCCGCGACGCGATGGCCGCCTCACCCAGCAGCGGGTTCGGGCTGAGCTCGGCGCCTTCGGGCTGGAAGTGGTGCTCGGTCTGGAAGAAGTAGTCGAAGCCCAGCTGGTCGGCCAGGATCCCCTGCCGGACCTGGTTGAGGATGGTCCGTTGGGCCGCGGTGTGGGTGGCCGCGAGGTTGCCGTCGTTGATGGCCACCCGATCGCCGTTGTAGTCGACGTGCTTGACCGGAAGGTCCGAGGCTCCGTTGTGGAAGACCCCGATCTCGATTGCCATTCTCTCTCCGTTCACAATCGGTGCCGACGGACGCCGGCAGTGCCCTGGTGGAACCACGTCCGGCGAGGGCTCGGTTGCTCGGGCCGGCCGCCGGGCCTCCGCTCAGCCGCCGGTTCTGGCGGACGGGCTCGCACCCCCCGACCCGGGCGACTGCGCCCCGGACGAACCGCCATCACCCGGGGCGGGTGATGTGCCGGTGCCCGCTCCGGGCCCGGGCGACCTGCCGTGCCCGTGGCCGTGTCCGTGGGTGGGCCCGTGGGTGTGCGAAACGGGCTCCAGGACCTTGCCCGGGTTCTCCTTGAGCGTGCGCTCCTGGTGGGCCAGCTCGCGTTCCAACGCGCGGTTGTCCCTGCGCGCCCTGGCCACCCAGGTACGGGCCGCGTCGGGGGTCATGTGGCAGAGCCCGGGTACGTCCGGGTTGTCCCGGCACAGCGCACGGTTGCTCTGCACCGGCCGGTCGACCGGTGCCGCCGCCCGCCCGCCCAGACCGACCGGAGCGAACCGGCGCCGGGCGCTGGACAGGCAGGCCGGGCAGCTCACGGTGGGCGGGACGGGGTTGGACACCAGATGTTCCGAGGTGCCCAGGCAGTTGTCGCACCGATAGTCGACGAGGATCATCGGGCCTCCGTGGCCGCGCGGTGGCGATCGCGTTCGGCCTGGTCACCGAAGCGGGCCCGCAGCACCTTCTTGTCGAACTTGCCGACGCCGGTCTTCGGGATCTCGTCGACCACCAGGTACTCCTGGGGCACCCACCACTTGGCGAAGCGCTCGTGCAGATACTGCGACAGCTCGGCCGCGGTGACCGGCGAGCGGGTGACCACGCAGGCCAGGGGCCGCTCCAGCCACTTCTCATCGGGTACCGCCACCACACAGGCCTCGGCCACCGCCGGGTGCTCGGTGAGCGAGTTCTCCAGCTCGACCGAGGAGATCCACTCGCCGCCGCTCTTGATCAGGTCCTTGGACCGGTCGGTGAGCTGGACGTATCCGTCGGGGTCGATCACCCCGACGTCACCGGTCCTGAACCAACCCTGGCTGTCGTAGCTGGCCGGGCTGCGCGGGTCGTCGTAGTACGCGCTGGCCATCCACGGCGAGCGCAACCGGAACTCCCCGATGCTCTTGCCGTCCCAGGGCAGCTCCGACTCGGCGTCGTCGACCAGGCGCACCTCGCACAGCGGCAACGGCAGCCCCTGCTTGACCCGCACCGCGTAGATCTCGTCCTCGGAGACCTCGCGGTGCTTGCTCTTCAGCTCGGTGAAGGTGACCAGCGGCGAGGCCTCGGTCATGCCCCAGCCCTGCGGGACGACCACATCGTAGTTGTCCTTGAACCACTTCATCAGGCTTCTCGGCGGGGCCTGACCGCCCAGCCACAGTGTCCGCAACGAGGAGATGTCGTAGCTCGGATCTCCGCGTTCCAGCAGGTCGCGCATCATCACCCCGATGGTCACCGCGCCCACCGCGTGGGTGACCCGGTGGCGGTCGATCTGCTCCAGGTAGTGCTTCGGCTCGGGGTGCGGCCCGGGAAGCACCAGGGTGGCACCCTGCAGCGCGGCCGCGAACGGGATGCCCCAGCTGTTGGCGTGGAACATCGGGCTGATCGCGAGGAACACCGCGTCCTCGCGGACCCCGATCGAACCGTGCATGCACAGGCCCAGGGTGTGTAGCACGACGCTGCGGTGGCTGTAGAGCACGCCCTTGGGGTCACCGGTGGTGCCCGAGGTGTAGCACATCGCCGAGGCGGTGGTCTCCGGGAACTCCGGGAACTCCAGGTCGCCGTCCTGCGCGGCGAGCAGGTCCTCGTAGGCGTACGCCGGCGCCAACGTGGTCTCCGGAACCGCGTCGGCCAGCACCACGTAGGCCTTGATGCCGGGAAGCTGCGGCGCCAGCCGCTCCAGCAGCGGGATCTGGTCGGGGTCGACCAGCAGCACGGAGTCGCCACCGTGGTTGATGATGTAGCTGATCTGCTCGTCGAACAGCCGCAGGTTGACCGTGTGCAGCACAGCCCCCATGCACGGCACCGCGAAGTAGGCCTCGTAGTGGCGGTGGGTGTTCCAGGCGACCGTGCCCACCCGGTCGCCCGGCCGGACGCCGAGCGCGGACAGCGCCTGGGCGAGCTTGCGGACCCGGACCGCGTACTCGGCGTAGGTGTAGACGTGGTCGTCCCCGGCCGTCCGGCTGATCACCCGTTTGTCACCGAAGACCCGCTCGGCGCGCCACAGCAGATCGCGGATGAGCAACGGCCGGTCCATGATCAGACCATCCATGAGTCTCCCCGTCGAGGTGGTCTTCCTCGCGGGAGGCGGGCCCGCGAGTACCCGCAGTGTCGCGGGTCACTGTTCGGACTATGCCCGACGGTGCCGGCCGGGTCGAGCCCCCGACGGCAAAGTCGAACCGACGTTCACCTTCCGGAGCGGTACACGGCCGGGCGCTTCTCCACGAACGCCGCGATGCCCTCCTTGGCGTCCTCGGTGGCGAACAGCCGGGCGACCAGCGCCGCCTCGGCGCGGAACCCGGCGCGTCGGCCGCCGTCGAGCTCGGCGAGCACGCTCGCCTTGAGCGCGGCGATCGCCTCTCGGGGGCCGGCGGCCAGACCGGCCGCATAGTCGACGGCCTCGGCCACCAACTGGTCCGCCGGAAGCACCCGGTTGATCAGTCGCAGCCGCAGTGCCTCGTCCGCTTCCACCGGGCGACCGGTGAGCAGCAGCTCGATGGCGACCCCCTTGCCGACCAACTCGGTGAGCCGCACGGTACCGCCGGCTCCGGGCAGCAGACCCAGCTTGACCTCGGGCAGCCCGAGCTTGGCCCCCTCGGCCAGGAAGCGCATGTCGCAGGCCAGCGCCAGCTCCATGCCACCGCCCATCGCGTGCCCGTTGACGGCGGCGATGGTGGGCACCGGCACCGCCTCGATGTCGTCCATGGCGCGCTGGATGCCGCTGATGAACTCGGGGAACCGCGACGGGTCGAGCTGGCGCATCATCTTGATGTCCGCGCCGGCCACGAACCGCGGCCCGGCGCCGGTGACCACGATCGCGCCGACGTCGGTGCGCGCGCCCACGGTCGCCGCGACCGCGCTGAGCTCCCGGACCAGGTCGAGGTCCAGCGCGTTCGCCGGCGGCCGGTCCACGGTGAGCAGGGCGACCCCCCGTTCCACCTCGACCCGGACGTACCGAGTGGAAACCGCGTCGTTGGTGGTCGAGCTGCTGGTCATCTGTTTGCTCCTCCGAGGAACCATGACGGACGGGGCCTGGTTCGCTAACATACCGCCAGATCCTTATCAGGAAAGAACCAGAAACGAACTCGAACGAATGGGGTCACCATGCCGGTGCACGGTCAGCGCCTGACGCCCGAACAGACGGCGTTCGTGGCCGCGGTGGACGACTTCTGCGCACGGGAGTGCCCGCCGCACAAGCTGCGTGAGATCAACGGGAACGACACGATCACCCACCACCAGGGTCTGTACGAGAAGCTGGCGGCCAACGGGTGGCTGGGTCTGACGATCCCCGAGGAGTACGGCGGCAGCGGCGGCACCCTCACCGACGTGGCCCTGCTCACCGAGCGCCTGGCCTACCACCGGGTCCCGGTGGGTGGCTACCTCACCTCGGTGATCACCCTGCAGGCGATCGTCCTGTTCGGCACCGAGGAGCAGAAGAAGACCGTGCTGCCGGCGGTGGCCAGCGGTTCGGTGCTCTCGATCGCGATCACCGAGCCCGACACCGGGTCGGACGCGGCCGCCGTGCGCACCCACGCCCGCCGCGACGGCGACGGATGGCTGATCAACGGCGAGAAGATCTACACCAGCAACGCCAACCACGCGTCCTGGGTGCTGGTGGTCACCCGGACCAACCCCGACGTCGCCAAGCACAAGGGGATCACCCTGTTCCTGGTGCCGATCGAGCAGGTGGAGGTGACCAAGCTGGACATGCTCGGGCACATCGACACCACGATCACCCGGTACGAGAACGTGCGCGCCACCGACGCCGACATCGTGGGCGAGCTGGAGGGCGGCTGGGGCGCGCTGGTCCGCGGCCTGAACAGCGAGCGGCTGATCATCGGCGCGGAGGCGCTCGGGATCGGTCAGCGGGCGTTCGACGACACCCTGCGCTACGTCAAGGAGCGCCACCAGTTCGGCCAGCCGATCGGGCGCTTCCAGGCGTTGCAGCACGGCCTGGCCGAGTCGGCCACCAAGCTGCTCGCGGTGCGGCTGCTGGTGGGACACACCGCGTCGCTGCTCGACGCCGGAGACCCGGCGCCGGCCGAGGCCTCGATGACCAAGTTGATGGCCACCGAGGTGTCCAAGGAGGTCTCCCAGCAGGGGATGCAGTTCATGGGCGGGCTGGGCTACAGCATGGAGCACGATATGCAGTCCTACGTCCGGGACACCCTGGTGATGACGATCTTCGGCGGCACCTCGCAGATCCAGAAGAACATCATCGCCACCCAGCTCGGGCTCAACGGCTGAGCGACGTGGAACACGGCCACCGGACCGGGTGCCGGCGGTGAGCACCGGTTCTTCGGTCCGGGCCGGCGCCGCCGGGTCGGGGGCATCGGCCCGTGGCGGCGTGCGAGTGCCCGAGGTGGCGCCGGCCGACATCGAGCTGACCAGGTTCGTCCGCCCCGGGGACGCCGTGCTGATCCCGCAGGGCGCCGGCGAGCCACTGGCCCTGACCGCCGCCCTGGTGGAGCAGAGCCCACGCCTCGGCGGGATCACCGCGTTCCTGGGTATGTGCTACAACCCGCGACTCGGGCACGGCACCGGGATGGCCCTGCGCTCCTACGGCGCGCTCGGGGCGGCCGCGGCGATGACCGTGGACGTCCTCGGCGTACACATGTCGGCCATCCCCGAGCTGGTCCGGTCCGGTCGGATCGGGGCCGACGTGCTGCTCTGCCAGGTGTCCCCGGCCGACGCGCAGGGTTACCACCACCTCGGGCTCAGCGTCGACTACGTGATGGCCGCGCTCGACGTGGCCCGGGTGGTGATCGCCGAGGTCAACCCGGCGGTGCCGGCAACCCCGGGACCCGGCCGGGTACACCGGTCGCGGTTCGCCGCCACCATCGAATCGGACCACGGGTTGATCCAGGTGTCCGACCCGGCGCAGAGCGAGGTGGAGTCCGCGATCGGTGCCCGGGTGGCCGCGCTGTTCCCACCGCAGGCCACCCTGCAGCTCGGGGTCGGCGCGCTCGCCGCCGCGGTGGCCCGGGCGGTGCGCGGCCACCGGGGCCTGCGGGTGCACTCCGGGATGCTCGGCGACTGGCTGGTCGACCTGGCCGAGGCGGGCGCGCTGGCCGAGCCGCACGACGGGCCGACGGTGGTCAGCGGCAGCGCGATGGGCACCGACCGGCTCTACCGGTACCTGGACCGCAACCCCGCGGTCGAGTTGCGGCCGGTGGAGCGGGTGCACGACGGCCAGGTGCTGGCGGCCATCCCCCGCCTGGTCGCGGTGAACAGCGCCCTGCAGGTCGACCTCAGCGGCCAGGTGAACGCCGAGGGAATCGGTTCCCGTCCGATGGGCGCGATCGGCGGCCAGGTCGACTTCCTGCGCGGCGCGATGGCCTCCCCCGGTGGCGTAGGGGTGATCGCCCTGCCGGCCACCGCGAGCCGGGGTTCGACGTCGAGGGTGGTGCGCACGCTCGACGGACCGGTGACGACCGGCCGCGCCGACGTGCAGTGGGTGGTGACCGAATACGGAGCCGCGGACCTGCGCGGGTCGGCTCCGGCCGAGCGGGCCCGCGCGCTGATCGAGATCGCCGCGCCCCAGTTCCGCGCCGAGCTGGCCGGGGGCTGAGCGAGGTCGTCGCGACGGATGGACAGACAACGGCCGCGACCAGCGGCGGTGATCGGCGTCGGCGACGTTGCCGCGCCATGGGATAAGAGGAGAAACGATGGGCAAGCTCGACGGCAAGGTCGCGTTCATCACCGGTGCGGCCCGGGGACAGGGACGCAGCCACGCGGTGGCTCTGGCAAAGGAGGGCGCCGACATCATCGGGGTGGACATCTGCCGGCAGATGAAGAACGTCCCCTATCCGATGGCCACCGCCGAGGACATGGCGCAGACCGTCGCCGAGGTCGAGGCGCTGGACCGGCGGATCGTCACGGCCGAGACCGACGTGCGGGAGGTGGACGCGATGCGGGCCGCGCTGGAGGAGGGTGTCGCCCAGCTCGGCGGCGTGGACATCGTGCTCGCCAACGCCGGAATCCTGTCGCTCGGTTCCGGCGACGCGGACGAGGCAGTGGCCTTCCGCGAGGTCGTCGACGTGAACCTCACCGGGGTGTGGAACACCGTGCACGTGGCCGCCCCCAGGATGATCGAGCAGGGCCGGGGCGGGGCGATCGTGCTCACCAGCTCCACCCAGGGGCTCACCGGACGCGGCGGTGACGGCAGCGGCGGCCTGAGCGGATACTGCGCGGCCAAGCACGGTGTCGTGGGCCTGATGCGGACCTTCGCACACTGGCTGGCCCCGCACAGCATCCGGGTGAACACGGTCCACCCCACCGGGGTGAACAGCCCGATGGTCATGAACGAGGCGGTCGGCCAGATGATCGCGGAGAAGCCGCACTTCGCGGACGTGCTGGCGAACCTGATGCCGGTGGAGCTGGTCGAGACCGCCGACATCAGCAACGCCATCACCTGGCTGGTGTCCGACGAGGCGCGGTACGTGACCGGCGTGACGCTGCCGGTCGACGCGGGGTTCGCCGTCAAGTAGGCGGCGAGAGCCGGCCGGGCCCGCCCGCCTGACCGGCGGGCGGGCGGGCGGCCGGTGCCCGCCCGGCACCCGGCTCTGCACCACGGATCTTCGATAACGTCGGTTCACGCTGACGGAGGCCCCAGGCCACACCGGTCGACCCAGACGACACACCCGAGGAGCACCCACGTTGACCCTGTCACCCGATACCCCCGCCGGCCCGGACGAGCAGGCCGGTGCGAGCAGCGGAACCGGTCCGAAAGTAGACGATGCAGAGCCGGAGCAGTGGCTGCCGACCGAGCGCCGGGACGGCACCCTGGTGATCACGATCAACCGGCCGCACCGGCTCAACGCGCTGGCCTGGGACCTGATCGCCGATCTGGGCACCATCCTCGCGGACGCCGCCGCGGACGACGAGGTTCGCGCCGTGGTGCTCACCGGGGCCGGACGCGCGTTCTCGGCCGGCGGCGACGTCAAGGACCAGAAGCGTCGGGCACGGTGGGGAGTGGTCGAGCGACTGGACAAGATCACCCCGGTGATGGATACCGTGCGGGCATGCTGGGAGTTCCCGAAACCCCTGATCGCGGCGGTGAACGGGGTGGCGGCCGGGGCCGGGGCCGGCCTGGCCCTGGTGTGTGACGTGCGTTACGCCTCGACCGAGGCGCGCTTCGGTTTTCCCTTCGTCAAGGTCGGGCTCGGCCCCGACTACGGCGTCTCCTACACCCTTCCCCGCCTCGTCGGCCCCGGACAGGCAGCGCGGTTGATGTACTCCGCGCGCTACGTCGACGCCGCCGAGGCGCTGCGGATCGGCCTGGTCGAGGAGGTGTTCCCGGCCGATGAACTGCTCGACGGTGCCGTCGGGCTCGCCGCGGAGATCGCCGCGGTCGCCCCGTTGGGGGTGCGACTGAGCAAGCAGGCACTCCGGCGCTCCGCATCGATCGACTTCGCCACCGCGATCACCACCGAGATCGCCGCCCAGTTCCTGGCCACCCAGACCGAGGACCATCTGGAGGGTGCCACGGCGTTCGCCGAGAAGCGCCCACCGGTGTTCCGCAACCGATGAGCCCGCGCGCAGTAGCCGTCACGCGAGAGGGGCTTGTCCCCACGCTAACGACTGTTAACATCGGCTGAGGCATCCGGTGGGCCCTGACACGGTCGGGCCCATCGGGTGCACATCACATGCACATCACATCCGATGACTCGCGAAGGGGCCGCTGATGGCTGGGAACTGCCGCATCGGTGCCGGCGCCGGCTACTGGGGCGACATGGTCGACCCCGCCGTGGAGCTCATCGAGCACGGCGACGTCCGGTACGTCTGTTTCGACCTGTTGGCCGAACTCACGGTCGCGCTGCTGACCCGGGCCAAGATGCGTGACCCCGGCAAGGGGCATGTCCCCGATGTCGAGACCATCATCCGCCAGGCGCTGCCCTCGGCCCGGCGCAACGAGGTCGGTCTGGTCACCAACGGCGGTGGGGCGAACCCGGCCGCCGCCGCACTGGCCGCGGCCCGGGTGGCCTGCGAGGCCGGTCTGTCGGACACCAGGATCGGCGTCATCGACGGCGACGACCTCACCGACCGGTTGGCCGAGATCCGGGCCACCGGGTGGAAGTTCACCCACCTGGAGTCCGGCGAGGAGGACATCGACCGGATCGCCGACCGGGTGGTCGCGGTGTCGGCCTACACCGGTTCGGAAGCGGTGATCGAGGCGCTGGACGGCGATGCGCACGTCGTGATCGGTGGCCGGCTCGCCGACTCGGCGTTGTACTGCGGCCCGCTGATGCGGCACTTCGGTTGGCGCTTCGACGGCGACGACTGGGAGCGGATCGGCGCCGCGCTGACCGTCGGGCACGTGCTGGAGTGCGCCGGCATCGCCTCCGGCGGCATGTCCTCGCAGTGGCGGCTGTCCAAGGACCCGTGGCGGCTGGGCTTCCCGTTCGCCGAGGTCAGCGAGGACGGTTCGGCGATCGTCAGCAAGGTCGCCGGCACCGGCGGCGTGATCAACCAGTGGACCATCAAGGAGCACCTGCTCTACGAGGTGCACGACCCGTTCAACTACCTGCTCCCGGACGGGGTCGTCGACATGTCGGGCGTCGAGGTCACCGAGCTCGGGGCGGACACGGTACGACTGACCGGGATGTCGGGGCGCGCCCGCCCCGACACGCTCAAGGTGCAGATCGGCTACGAGGACGGCTACATCGCCGAGGGCCGCACCATGTTTCCCTGGCCCGACGCCCTGGAGAAGGCCGACTTCTGCGAGCAGCTGGTACGCGACCGGATCGGGTACCTGGGCGTGGAGCCCACTGAGCTGCGCTTCGACCGGGTCGGTTGGGACGCGTTGGCCGGCCCGATCGCGCCCAAACCGGCGGCCGGGCTCCAACCCAACGAGGTGGAGCTGCGGATGGTGGCCAAGTGCCGGACCCGCGCCGAGGGCGAGATCGCCCGCCGGGCGATGTTGCTGCCCGCGACCGCCGGTCCGGTCGGCACCGCGTTCGGCGCGCCGCTGCCGCTGCGCAAGGTCGTCGCGCTGTGGCCGACGCTGGTTCCCCGGGACCTGGTACCCCAGCGGGTCCGGGTCGACACCGCGAAGGAGATCGCCGATGCCCACGGTGCATGAGCTGGCCTTCGTCCGCTCGGGCGACAAGGGCGACATCTCGAACGTGGTGGTCCTGGCCCGCGACGCCGAAGCGTTCGACACCCTCGAACGAGGTCTGCGACCGGCGGCGATCAGCGCGTTCCTCGGCGAGCTGGTCACCGGCACGGTCGTGGTGCACACGCTGCCCAAGCTGCACGCCTTCAACGTGGTGCTACGTGGCGCGCTGGGTGGCGGGGCCACCACGACCTTGCGTTTCGACGAGACCGGCAAGTCGATGTGCGCGATCCTCTCCCGGATGCCGGTCACCGCGAACACCGGTGACCAGCACTGACTCCCAGCAGCGACCCAACGAAAGGACGAACGTGAGCGAAGACGTCACGGGCCTCGGGCTGAGGTTCGGCACCGTGCAGGAGGGCAAGGCCTGGGTGGGCCGCCGGTCCGAGCCCAAGAAGGCATGGTTCCCGATCGACCGGTCGATGGTGCTCTACTACTGCTCGCTGGTGGAAGACCGCAACCCGCGGTACTGGGACGGTGACGAATGCCCGCCGGGGCTGCTGATGACCCTGGGCTTCAACCCGCAGTGGATGCCCGAGCACCTGCGCCGGGGCGATGGCCTGTTCGCGTTGGGCATCCCGTTGCCGGGCAAGCACATCATCAACGCCTCCACCACCACCGAGCTCGAGCGCCGTCCCCGGATCGGTGACCACGTCTCGATCGAGGAGGAGGTCGCCGCGATCTCCGACGAGAAGACCACCCGCCTGGGTACCGGAGTGTTCATCACCTCGGTCACCACCTACCGCGACCAGGAGGGCGGGGTGATCGGTCGCAACACGAACGTGCTGTTCCGCTACAACCTTCCGGAGGATTCGGCATGAGCGCGAGCACCGCCGTCCAGGGCCTGACCTACGCCGACGTCGAGGTGGGCGCCGAGATCACCCCGGTGTCGCTGCCGATCACGTACAAACGGGTCTGCATCAACGCGGCATCCACCTGGGACTGGTTCCCGGGCCACCACGACCCGGAGTACGCCCGGGCCCAAGGCCAGCAGAACATCTACCTTTCGACGCTTTTCTACCACGGCTTCATCGACCGGGGGCTGAACGACTGGGCCGGCCCGGACGCGCTGATCCGGCGACGCAAGATCTCCATGATCAAGTCGATCTACCCCGGACAGACCGCCACCCTGACCGGCACGGTGGTGGGCAAGCGTGAGGATGCCGGCAAGTACCTGGTGGACCTCGAACTGCTGGTCTCCAGTGAGGAGGGGCCGTGCGTGCCCTCCGAGGCCACCCTCGAGCTGCCCAGCGGACGCTCGTAGCGCGGACCCACCCGGTCATCACCGACACCGCGGTCCTGGCCGACATCTCAGTCCTGACGACCTGGTCGCTGACGACCCGGTCCTGACGAAGACACGGAGGACACCAAGCATGAGCCAGGGGATCATCTCCTACGGGGCGTACGTCCCGTACTACCGACTCGACCGCTCGACGATCCGCAAGACACTGGGCCAGGGCGGCGGCAAGGGCACCCGCACCGTCGCCAGCCACGACGAAGACTCCACCTCCATGGGGGTGGAGGCGGCCCGGCGAGCCCGCTGGGGCAGCGCACTGCCCGAGTCGCTCTACTTCGCCACCACCTCACCGGGCTACCTCGACAAGACCAACGCGACCACCATCCATGCCGCGCTCGGCGCCGGGCATGAGGGATTCGCCGTCGACCTCGGCGCATCCGTACGGGGTGCGGTCGGTGCGCTGCGCGCGGCCGCCGCGACCGGTGGCATGGCGGTGCTGGCGGACGTGCGGAGCGGACGTCCCGGGTCCACCGACGAGGCCCTGAGCGGCGACGGCGCGGCAGCCTTCAGCTTCGGGTCGGGCGACTCGGTGATCGCCGAGATCGTCTCCCAGGCCTCGGCCACGGCGGAGTTCCTGGACCGCTGGCGGATGCCCGGCGACCAGTTCAGCCGCCAGTGGGAGGAGCGGTTCGGCACCCAGGCCTACCTGCCGCTGATCCAGGACGTGGTCACCCGGGCGCTCAAGGAGGCCGAGATCGACTCGGCCACCCACGTGATCGTGTCGTCGCCACAGGCGCGTGCCGCGCGTACCGCGGTCGCCGCATTCGCCAAGGACACCCGGGCCGACACCCTCGAGGCGCAGGTCGGGTTCGCCGGCGCGGCACACGCCGGTCTGGTGCTGGCCGACGTGCTCGACCGTGCCAAGCCGGGCGACACGATCCTGCTCGTGGTCGCGGCCGACGGCGCCGACGCGGTGGTACTGCGGGTCACCGACGCGATCACCCGGCGCCCGGCCGTGGAGACGGTGCGGGAGCAGCTCGCGGTGGCCGGCGAGGTCTCCTACCCCGACTTCCTGAGCTGGCGCGGGTTCCTGGTCAAGGAGCCGCCGCGCCGACCCGACCCGGACCGCCCCGCGGCGCCACCCTCGGCCCGGGCCGAGCGCTGGAAGTACGCCTTCGAGGGCTCGCGGTGCCTGGAGTGCTCCACGGTCAACGTGCCGCCGCAGCGGGTCTGTGTGAAGTGCAGTTCGGTCGACCGCAGCGAGCCGATCCCGCTGGCTGACGTGCAGGCGACGGTCGCGACCTTCACCATCGACCGCCTCGCGTTCTCGATGGCCCCGCCCGTGGTCGATGTCGTGATCGACTTCGATGGCGGCGGCCGCTACGGGTGCCAGCTCACGGACGTCGACCCGAGCACGGTGGCGATCGGCGACCGGGTCGAGATGACCTTCCGCCGCATGTACTCCACGGTGGACGGCGTCCACAACTATTTCTGGAAGGCACGTCCGGCCCGGAAGGGAGCTAAGTAATGGCCAGCAGAGGAATCCGCGACAAGGTCGCGATCGTCGGCATGGGGTGTACCCCGTTCGGCGAGCACTGGGACAAGTCCGTCGACGACCTGCTCGTCGACGCGGTCACCGGCTGCATCGACTCGGTACCGGGCATCGGCAAGGACGACGTCGATGCCTACTGGGTGGGCACCATGGGGTCCGGCTCGTCGGGCCTGACCCTCTCCCGGCCACTGAAGATCGACTACAAGCCGGTCAGCCGGGTGGAGAACTACTGCGCCACCGGCTCGGAGTCGTTCCGTAACGCCGCCTACGCGGTGGCCTCGGGAGCCTACGACTGCGTGATGGCCGTGGGTGTGGAGAAGCTGAAGGACTCCGGCTTCTCCGGGTTGGTCATCCCGGAGCCGGCCAGCGACGGCACCGGGGCCGACCTCACCGCTCCCGCGATGTTCTCGCTGCTGGCACCCGCCTACTGCAAGAAGTACGGCGTCGAGCCGGAGCAGATGAAGGAGGTGATGACCCACATCGCCTGGAAGAACCACGTGAACGGGGCGAAGAACCCCCGCGCGCAGTTCCGCAACGAGGTGGCCAAGGACACCATCTCCTGCTCGCCGCTGATCGCCGGGCAGATGGGCATCTTCGACTGCTCGGGGGTCTCCGACGGGGCCGCCGCGGCGCTCATCGTCCGCGCGGAGGACGCACACAAGTACACCGACAAACCGATCTACTTCAAGGCGCTGTCGTTCATCGCCGGTCCCGCGGAGGGTCCACTCGACCCGAGCTACGACTACACCAGCTTCACCGAGGTGGTGCGGTGTGCCGAGGACGCCTACGGCCAGGCTGGCGTCAAGGACCCGCGGACCGAGATCTCGATGGCCGAGGTGCACGACTGCTTCACCCCGACCGAGCTGGTGCTCATGGAGGACCTCGGGTTCTCCGAGCGTGGTCAGGGCTGGAAGGACGTGCTCGACGGCTTCTACGACCTGGGCGGCGGCCTACCGGTGAATCCGGACGGCGGGCTGAAGTCGTTCGGCCACCCGATCGGCGCCAGCGGGCTGCGCATGCTGTTCGAGATGTGGCTGCAGCTGCGCGGTGAGGCCGGAGACCGCCAGCTGGAGGACCCCAAGCTCGGCCTGACCCACAACCTGGGTGGAGCACCCGGCGCCTGCGTGACCTTCGTGTCCATCGTGGGCTCCGAGCTCGGCTAGAAAGCAACCGGACCCGGCCCGCGCGCGGCCACCGGGGGGTGAGTCACCCCTCGAGCCGCGCACGTGGCCGGGTTCGGCTCGTCACATCCCCGAACGGCGCTGCGCCGTTCACCAAACCGAAGGGCAGGACTCGTGACCCAGACCGCTACCTACACCCAGATTCTCTACGACGTCTCGGACAGCGTCGCCACGATCACGATCAACCGGCCGGACAAGCTGAACTCGTTCACCCCGGTCACCGTCCGCGAGATGATCGACGCGTTCCGCCGGGCCGGCGAGGACCCCGCGGTCGGGGTGATCGTGCTGACCGGCGCCGGCGACCGCGCCTTCTGCGCCGGCGGGGACATGAACTGGGAGAAGGAGGGCGGCCTCAAGGAGCTCCGGGACAACAAGGGCGGCGGGGACGACTTCATGGTCGGCCTCTACGAGATCATGCGGAACTGCCTCAAGCCGATCATCGCGCGGGTACGCGGCTGGTGCATCGGCGGCGGCAACCACCTCGCCTACCACTGCGACTTCACCATTGCCTCGGACGACTCGAAGTTCGGCCAGAACGGCCCCCGGGTGGGTAGCCCGGCGTCCGGTGCGATCGTGTCGTACCTGATCGACGTGGTGGGCGCCAAGCGGGCGCGGGAGATGTGGATGCTCTGCCGGCGCTACACCGCCCAGGAGATGCTGAACTGGGGCCTGGTGAACTCGGTGGTGCCGGCCGACCAGCTCGACGCCGAGGTGCGGCAGTGGGCGGACGAGATGCTGGCGCTCAGCCCGACCGTGCTCAAGGTGATCAAGGCGAGCTTCGACGACCACTGGAAGCCGCTGCGTGACCGGCAGATCCCGGACAACTTCCTGGAGGACATCAACCCGGGGTTCTTCGACTCCGGTGAGCAGCAGGAAGGTGCCGGCGCGTTCCTGGAGAAGCGCAAGCCCGACTTCTCCCCCTGGCGCTGAGTTCTCACTGAGCGCCGTCACTGCGCACAACGGCCGCCGTAGGCAGGATCTGCCTACGGCGGCTGCTGTGTTCGGTTTCGGCCGGTGGCCGGTGCGTCTGCTAACGCTCCCAACTACCGCCCGTCCAGCTGCCCTGCAGCGTCTCCCGCCGCGGCTGGACCGGGGCGCTACGGGGCCTTCCGTGTCGGGTGAGGCCGCCGACGAGCGTCCCACCGATGACACTGACCGCGAGCAGCACCAGCAGCAGGCCCGTCGCCAGGTGTTCCATCGGCGACGACACCCCACTGTGGGCAAGCAGATCGACCACCATCGGAAATCCTCCTTCGGGTTACGGCGCAGCCAGCTCTTTGAACACCGGCATGTTCAGCTCGCTCAGGACTCGTGCTCCACTCGGATCGGTGAACACAAGCAGCCCACCGATCACCGACGTCACTTCGGAGCCCGGGATCACCGCGTCGTCGTGGAACCCGGGTCCGGTCAACCGTAGCCTGATGTCACGCTCCTCGCCGGCCGCGAACGTGAGTGGCCCGTCTGCCACCAGCTCCCCATCGGTCTGAGTTTCCGGGTTGGCGTCGAACACCAGGTTGCCGATCTCCAGGTACGACAGATCGATCGGCGCCGTTCCGCCGTTGCGTACCCGCAGCGCCACCTCGAGGGTGTCGGTTGCCTCGAAGTAGGTGCTCCGCGTCTCGGGTAGCGAGGTGGAGACGCTGCCGGTGAGCACCTGCCCCTGCGGGCTGGCGACGTTCTGCACCTGCAGCGGCAGCGTGTCCGGCCACTTGACGTACGAGTACACCATGCTCGCGGCGGTGATCGCCAGGACGACGACGGACAGCATCACCGACACCTTGACGTCACGCTTCGTGACGAGATCGTCCGGTGTGCGCTCGCCGCCGACCAGGGCGATCAATCGAGGCATCAGCGGCTTGCTGAACCAGTAAGCCATGAACAGCAACGCGGGGATCAGGTACAGCAGATGCCAGACCAGCGACTCGTTCCGGTTGTAGGTCTCCAGATCGACGGTCTCACCGTTGCGGAGCGTGACCTCGTTGGTGAACGGAGCTCCGGTCGGGTCCTCGGCGATCTGTACCTCCTGGCCGGGGCCGATCAGCCCGCCCGCGCCGTGCACCGCCACCATCGGGTGCAGGTGCCAGTTGCCGGCCCGGCGGGCCTGCACGGTGATCTCGAACGGGTAACTCTGGCCCCTCTCCAGCCGCATGCTCTGGGAGATGAACTGCCCGGCGATCTTACGGTCCTTGACCAACACGGTCGGACCGGGCGCCACCACCGTCAGCTGGGTGACCTCCGGATTGACCACGCCGTCGGGCCACTGCTGGGAGATGTACATGTTGCCGCGCATGGTGAACAGGTCGCCGACCTTCAGGTTGGCGTTGCTGAACTGCATGTCGTAGAAGTGCACCGTTCGGGTGCGCAGGTTCGGCGGCTGCTTGTCCTCGCCGTGCGCGAAGGCCGGTGTGGCGCCGGTCAGGCCCGCGATGCCGACCAGGACCGCCACGGTCAACAGCCGTAGAAGGCTGCGCAGGTGCGACGAGGCCCTGCGGGTCACTGCCCCACCGGCCGCGGACTGACGGGTCGATGCTGTGCGAAACATGCTCACCCCTTGCTCGAGTCGGAGCCGGAGCCGCCCGCGGCCGCGACCTGGTCGGCCTCGGGCCGCTTCTCGTCCGGCGCACCCGGGTGCAGGAAGCCCAGAATCGGGCTCTTGGTCTTGATGAAGACCCGCGCCGGCGCAAAGGCCACGAACCTGCCGAGGGCGTATCCGCCCCAGTAGAAGGCGATGCTCGCCACCCCGGCGGTCAACGCGGTCACGATATTGATCTGTTCGATAAACGCCCGCAGGTGGCCGACCTCGACTATTCGCAGGTAGGACGGTGCCTGGGTACGCAGGTACTCGAAGCCCATCGCATCCGCCACGGTCATGATCTCGCCGCTGTAGACCAGCGGTACCCACATGCCGGCAGTGATCGCGAGGTTCGCCGGCTGGAAGAGGAGTCCCCAGGCCAGGCCACCGATGATCGAGGTGAGCACCCAACTGCGGGTCAGCAGGAACACCAAGTCGAGCGCGATACCCATCGGGATCATCGTCGACGGGGAGACGAACGCGAGCGGGTAGTACACCCAGCCGGAGAAGGTGAAGATCCGGCTCGCCCACTGGGAGAGCACCAGCATCACCACGGCGGCGGTGGCGCCACCCGGGATGCCCAGCAGACGCCAGACGATGTACTGGGCGGCGGCCGGGATGACGATGCCGACCATCGGGGAGATGAAGGGCCACCACTGGCGATCCTTCCAGTCCGCCCAGAAGTCCCAGTCACCGATGATCAGCATGTGGGTGATGTGCGCGATCGCGGCGAACGCCGGGATCAGCACCATGATCAACAACAGATCCCACTTGCGGCCGAACTTGATGGAGGAGCTGGGTGGGGAGTCGGCTTCGGGGACGGCCCTTGTGGGCGGGTGCGAAATACTCATCACTGAGTCCTTGTCGGTGAGGTCGAACCGGATGACAGCGGTGTGCGAGAACTCGGGGCCCGCCGAACGAATCGGCGGGCCCCGAGTGCCTAGCTGGTGCGGTCGAGCGGATCAGGCAGAGGTCTTCTCGGTGGCCTGCTCGGCCTTGATCAGCTCAACCATGCGCTCCATCGTCAGGGTGAACACCGAGATGAGCGCGAAGGCCAAGAAAGCCATGACCACGAAACCCCAGTGCAGCGGTGCGGAGAACAGCTCCTCGGCGATCCAGAAGCTGTGACCCCACTCGTTGAACGCGACCCACATGAACAGCATGAAGATGCCAGCCATGAAGATCGCCAGCGACGCGGGTACACCCCGGGCGTAGATGTGCGGCACCCGGGTGGCGGCGTACAGGTAGATGATCGCGGCGAGCACGATCGCGATCGGCACGGCGCCGAAGAACAGGGTGATGTGGCTGGGGGTGAAGGCGGTGTCACGCACGACCGCCTGGTGCCAGGCCGCGTCCTGCTCGGCGAAGAAACCGAAGGAGAACAGCGCCACCGTGAAGCCGGCGACGATCGACCACAGCCGCCAGATGTGCGTGACCTCGTGCTTGGGCAGCACCCCGCCGTGCTCGGCCCGCTGGTGCGCACACTCGCGGCAGCCGCGGGCAACGAAGATGCAGGACAGCGCGCCGAAGAGGCTGATGCCGACCAGGTTGGCGATCAGCAACGAGTGCCAGTAGTAGTCGAACTCGGGCGCGTTGGCGTCAAGGCCGTAGTCCCAGGCGAAGGCGAGCTGCCAGACCCGGTAGAACGCCAGCACGGCAAGGACGGCACCGCCGGTGCCGATGGCCCATTTGAGCCCGTCGCCCTTGCGGGCGACCTCACTCGCCCCACCATCGCCGACCGGGGCACTGCCCGGCGACGGGACCGCATCTCCCGCTTTCCTACCCGGTGTGCCGGTAATGACAGCCATCAGTGTCGTTCTCCTTCACTGTATCGGGTGCGCGTCCTCAGCGAAGCGACTCGTTGTCGCTCTCAGTAGTCAGGTCGGTCGCTTGTGTGTCATGGTACGACAAGAAGGCCATCCATGTAAACATCGCCCATCGGGTGAGCCGGAAAGTCACGGCTGGCCGGACACCCGGTTCAGCCTCAGGAAGACCCGGTGTGCCGGCGTCCCATCAGGTATCCGGTCGCCCCGCCCACCAGGACCGCCGCGCCGGCGAACATCAGCACCGACTGCAGCTCCAGGGTGCGCGTCGAGATGTAGATCATCGGCACGGTCAGCGTGTAGCCGAAGAACGCCGCCCACGCCCCGGTCAACATCGGCGACTCCGCATCCCCCACCTTGAGGGCCGCGACGATGTAACCGGCGAGCGAGCCCACCATCAACCACGCCAGCGGGGCCCACGGTCCCACAGTCGACAGGATCGGCGCGGACAGCCCGACCAGGACCAGCACGGTGAACCCGGCCGAGGCGCCCCGGACCACCCGAACCCAGTCGATCCGCTCCATCCAACTCGACGAGCCCGAACGGTCCATCTGCTCACATCCCCACTGGCGGCCCGGCCGGGTCGCCGATCTCGACTAGCCCGCAGTTCGGGACTAGCGCGGCGCGATTGGTTGGTCTCCTGGGGCCGGTGCGGGCACGGATCCGGGAGCCGGAGCGGGCACCGGTGGCGCCTCCGGGCCCGGCGCGGCACCCGGTGCCGGCACGGTACCTGGACCCGGTGCCGGAGCGGGTCCGGGCGGGGCGGGCAGGGCGTCGGGGTCCGCCGGCCGGTAGGCATCGGCGTAGACCACGTCCGCCTCCCTCAACTTGTCGGACATGAACGTCCGCCATTGCGCGGTGGCCCGCTCCGCGACCAGGACCTGACGGAGCTGGTCCTTCACCTTGTCGAACTCGGCGGCCGCCGGTGGTTGGCTGCGCACGACCTTGCCGACGTTGAACCCGAACTGGGTCTGCACCGGTCCGAACACCGCACCGACCGGCGCACCGAACGCGGCGTCCGCGTAGGCCCGCTCCAGTTGGCGCGCCGCCACCAGCCCGAGGTTGCCGCCCTGGGCCTTGGTCGCACCGTCGAGACTGCGTTGTTGCGCGAGCGCCTCGAAGCTGGCGCCGGCGGCCAGTTCGGCGACGATCTGGTCGGCTTCCGACCTGGACTTGACCACGATGTTCTGCAGCTCTCGCAGCTCCGGCGTGCCGAGCTGGTCGCGGCGCTCGTCGAACGCGACGCGCAGCTCCTCGTCCGAGACCGTCACCCCGGCCGTCACCCGGTTGAACAGCTCCCGCACGGTGAGCTGGCGCTTGATCTCGCCCAGCACCTTGGCCTCGGACGTTCCGGCCTGGGCCAGCGCCTGGACGAACTGGTCCCGGCCAGCCTGGCCCTCACCGTAGGACTCGGCGACGAAACGGGTCAGCACGTCGGTGGCCTGTCGGTCGGCGACCGCGACACCCATGTCCACGGCGGCCCGATCCAGGACCATCGACGCGGCACTCGCCTTCGCCATGTCCCGCCGGAACCCGTCCAGGCGCGACTCCTCCTTGGGGGCAGCGACGCCGTACAGGGCCTTCAGCGTCAGCAGCTGCTCGTCGAGCTCCTGGGTCGTCACCTCCGTGTCGAACACCCGGTAGGCGACGCCGTCGGGTACGTGAGCGCCGCGATACCACAGCACCCCGCCGGCCCCGACGGCGAGCAGGACGACCAACAGGACCGACGCGACGATCTTCCCGGTTCGGCCGGAGAACATCGTCAGTGCGGAGAACCGACGACGCGCCGCACCGTCAGCCGCATCGTCCGGCGCGGGAGGGCCCGCCTTCGTTGCAGGCTCGCCGGCCGCAGGCTCCTGAGGTGCGGCCGGCGCCGCCTCGAGGCCCACCTCCGCATCGGCCCCCGGATCCGCCTTCGCGTCGGCCTTCGCCTCGGCCCCCGGATCCGCCTTCGCGTCGGCCCCCGCATCAGACCCGGCATCGGCCTTCGCGTCGGCCTTCGTGTCGGACCCCGGATCCGCCTTCGCGTCGACCTTCGTCGTCGCGTCCTCGCTCTGGTCCTGCCGTGCGGTCATCCTCGAACTCCCAACAACACATCATCACCTGGCTGGCCTGCCCTGGCACCACGAGTCGCGACGCCGGTACTCAGCCACACCACGCACATCGACGACAACAAAGCCAGCAGAACCGCGCCGGCCAACAACACACCGAACTCGCGGACGACCGCGATCCCCGACACCACCAGCACGGCGTATCCGATGACGGAGGTAGCCGTCACCAACTGGACCGCGCGGCGCAGCTGGGGGTTGCGGCGCCTGGCCGCCTCGGAGAGCAGCACGGTGAACTCACATCCCACGGCGGTGGTGAGCGAGCCTAGCGCGACGGTGATCGGCGACAGGGCGGTGCCGGTCAACCACAGTAGGAACAGCCCGACACCGGTGGCCAGCAACGCCGCGACCACCGCACGCGCCGCGTCCTTGCGCCGGCGCAGGCCGATCACCAGCACCAGCCCCGCGACCACCACCCCGACCAGGTTGGCCAGATAGCGGTCGCCGGACACCAGTTCCTGGCCTCGGGCCGCGACGACGGGCAGGCCCACCAGCTTGACGTCGTAGCCCTCCGGCGGCGGCGGGAGCTGCCCGAGCAGATCCGAACGCAACTGCTGGATGCCGGCGAGGTCGTCCACCCGGACGCCGTACACCATGAGCGCGGTGCCTCTCGACAGGCTCACCACCGCCCCGGTGAGGTAGGGCGGCAGGATGCGGACAGCCGCGTCGATCTGCTCCGGGGTGGCCCCGTTGCCCAGGAACGCCAACAGCATCGGGGGCGAGATGACCCGCCGGGCGCGGTCGCCGTACCTGAGCACGATCTCGGTCTCGGCGGCCTGCATCCAGCGAACCGCCTCGGGGCTGAGCACGTCGGGACCGCTCAGCACGACGTCCAGCTCGCCCGACGAGCCGAGCACCTGCTCCACGTGCTCGGCGTCCGACAGCGCGGGAAGCCCGGCGGCGAACCCTTCCACGTCGGTCTCCAACGGCAGGCCCGGCAGCGCGGCCCAACCGAAACCGGCCAGCACCACGGCCACCAGCACGGCCGCCGCCGGCCGGGGCCGGGCGCGCAGCCGGCCGAGCAGCGTGGACCTCTGGTCGCCGGGGACGGCGGTCTCGACGTCGGTCCCCGGTCCGTCGGTGTCTCCGGCACCGGCAGTGTCTCCCGGCCCGTCGGTGTCTCCCGGCCCGTCGGTCCCCGGCTTGTCGGTCCCCGGCTTGTCGGTGTCTCCCGGTCCGTCGGTGTGTCCGGCACTGTCGTCCGGACGGCCAGCCACCCCGGTCGAGGGTTCGGCACCCCGGATCAGCCCCCGGGCCAGGATGCCGAGCAGCGCGGCCAACAGCACTCCCAGCGACAGCGTCATGCCGAGGTCCTGGACCAGCGGCAACGGCGAGAGCACCAGGGTCGCGAAACTGGCCGCGGTGGCGCAGGCCACCGTCAGCACCGTGCGCACCCGGGCTCGCACGGCGAAGTAGGTCGGGTAGTAGCAACCGATACCGAGCACCACCGACAGGAAAGCCACCACGCCGATCGAGAGCGGTCTGCCGAGCCAGCCGAACACCGCCAGCGTCAGGCCGATGGCGGCCAGCGTGGTGCCCAGCGGAACCAGCCTGCGCGAACGCCTGGTCCACGGCACCAGGAAGAAGCACGCGCCCACCGCGGCCACCGCCAACCCGCCCAGCAGCGGCCCTTCCCGGGCCGCCTGGGTGTTCAGCGCGGCCACCACCGCCGGCACCCCGGACACCGTGACCCGGTTCGTCCCGAGGTTGGCCGAGTCCACGGTCTCGCGCACCGAGGCGACCAGACGCCCGACCGCGGCCGCGTCGGCGCCTTCTCGGGGACGGACCAGGATCGCCACCGCGTTGTCGGTGGGCACGACGAAGCGCCACTGCGGCCGTGGCCCCGACGGGGTGAAGATCACCGTGCTGACGAACGACTCGTTGCGCAGGGTGGGCAGGCCCGCCGGTAGACCCTGCACGATCAGCGCGCCGTACCGCTCATCGAACCCGGCGAGGGCCTGCGCCCGGGCCTCGGCCACCTCCGCGGGAGACCCGCCGGCCTGCCTGGCGGACGCCTCGGCCCGGCTGGCCAGCCCGTCGCGGCGGCCGGTGAGCTCGGCCAGCAGGTCCTGGGCGCGACCGGCGATCTGGTTGAGCAGGGTGCCGGGCCCGTACACGGTGGCCACGTCCGGCAGCGAGGCCAACCGGCCCTCGAGTTGGACCAGCGGCTGGATCTGGTCGTCACTGAGCAGTGTCCGGGGCTGCTCGGACTCGAGCAGTACGACGATCGGATCGCCGCCGAACTGGGTCGCCACCGTGTTCAGGTCGGTGACCGCCGGGTCGTCGGTCGGCAGGAAGGAGTCGAGCCCGGTCTGTACCTCGGTCTTGACCAGCCCGCCGACCAGGAACGCGCCGGCCAGGAGCACGACCAACCCGCTCAGCAGGGTGCGCCGGGAGGGCAGTACCAGGCGGGCGGGCAGTCGCAGCCGGGCGGCCAGGCGTCGAGGCCGACCCGGCGGCGACCCCTCTGCGCGCTCCGGGCGCCGGGGGCCCCCCGCGCCGCCGGGGGGCCCCCCCCCCCGCGCCGGGGCCCCCGGGGGGGGGCCCCCGCGGGAACAGGGCGCCGAGGGGGGGGCGGAGCCC
>JBQTKB010000065.1:0-56546 GCA_052386505.1 Pseudonocardia sp. | reverse complement strand
AGTGCCGATGGTTCGCCGCCGGGCGGCTCAGTGCCGATGGTTCGCCGCCGGGCGGCTCAGTGCCGATGGTTCGCCGCCGGGCGGCTCAGTGCCGATGGTTCGCCGCTCAGTGCGCGCGCCAGTACCCGGTGGCGTACACCTGGCGACGGGTCAGCCCGCGCTCGTCGAGCAGGAACGACCGGATGTCCCGGACGGTGGACGACTCGGCGGACACCCAGGCCTGGCAGCGGGCGGCGGGGGTCAGCGGCGCCTCGCGGACCGCGGCCAGCAGCGCGGCGCCGGGCGGGCGATCCCGGCGGTGCAGCCAGTGCATGGTGGCCGTCGCCGGGGAGTGCAGCGGTTGCTCCTCGGCGGCGTCGGCCACCTCGACGTAGACCAGCGCGGTCGACCTGGCGGGCAACGCCTCGAGCACGGTGGCGATGGCCGGCAGCGCGGACTCGTCCCCGATCACCAGGTGCACCTCCGCCTCCGGGTCGGGCCGGTAGCGCCCGCCCGGCTCGGATACGCCCACCTGGTCGCCCGGGGCGGCGGCGGCGGCCCATGCGGCGGCCGGCCCGTGCGCGCCATGCAGTACGAAGTCCACGTCCAGCTCGCCGGCGGTCGGGTCGTGGCGGCGCACGGTGTAGGTGCGGATGACTGGTCGCGGTTCGCCCGGTGGCCACACCGGTCCGCCGGAGGAGGCCCTCGGCATGGCCGGCCGGTCCTGGCCGGCCACCGGGAAGAACATCTTGATCCGCTGGTCGGGGCCGTGTCCCGGGTAGCCGGCGAGCTGCTCGCCGCCGAGGGTGATCCGCGCCATTCTGGGCGTGACCCGCTCCGTGCGCAGTACGCGCAGGGTCCGGTGTCCGCTGTCCCGTTCGTTCATCCCGGCCATTGTCGTCCGCGCCACCGCCGGTGGGCGAATTTGCCACCGCACCGACGTCGGTGGCTGGCGCTCGCTGCGCTCCTCGCTCGCTGGCGGCTCAGTGCCGATGGTTCGCCGCCGACGCTCGCTGCGCTCCTCGCTCGCTGGCGCTCGCTGCGATGCTCGCTCGCTGGCGGCTCAGTGCCGCTGGCCGGCCATCCCGGTCCACACCAGGTCCATCAGGTATTCGGTGGCCTGCTCGGAGCTGACCCCGTTGTCGCGGCGCCACAGCGCCAGGCGCTCGCAGGCGCCGACCATCACCTGGGCCCAGGCCTCGACGCGCTGGCGCGACGCGTCGGGTGCGTGGGCGGCGAGCAGGCTGGACATGAACTCGGTCTGTTGGGCGCGGATGCCCTCCAGCGAGTCCGCGCCGTCGCCGGCCGGCACCGCGCCCTCCTGGTAGAGCAGCGTCCAGGTCGGCTCGTGCGCGTCGAGATAGTCGAAGAACGCCCGGAACCCGAGCCGCAGCATCTCCTCGGGGGTGCTGGCGGTCGATGCGGCCCGGGTGGTGACCGCGAGCAGCTCCTCGCGGGCCCGGGCGATGCAGCCGCGCAACAGGCCGTCCTTGGAGCCGAAGTGGTCGTACAGCACGGGCTTGGTCACTCCGACGAGCTGGGCGACCGCGTCCATCGAGGCCGCGTGGTAGCCGCGGTCGGCGAACACGGCGACCGCCGCGTCCAGGATCTGCCGGCCACGCTCGGCGCGGGAGACCCGCTTGCGGGGCCCGGCGGTGTGCGTCACATCGACAACCCTACCGGAAGTAACCTACTGATGGTAACTTACTAGCGGTAACTTCGGGAGGAGCGGACATGCGCACATCGGTGGTCATCATCGGCAGCGGCTTCGCCGGTCTGGGTATGGCGATCCAGCTGACCGAGTCCGGTCGGGACGACTTCGTGGTGCTGGAGAAGGCGGACAGCCTGGGCGGAACCTGGCGGGACAACACCTACCCCGGCTGCGCCTGCGACGTGCAGTCGCACCTGTACTCCTTCTCCTTCGCGCCGAACCCGGACTGGACCCGGATGTTCGCCCGCCAGGAAGAGATCCGCGGCTACCTCGAGGGCCTGGCCGATCGCTACCGGCTGCGCAACCGGATCCGGTTCGGGGTCACGGTCACCGGCGCGGAGTACGACGAGGACACCCACGGTTGGACTGTGCACACTGCTGCCGGAGACACGTTCGAGGCCCGACACGTGGTGTGGGGCACCGGCGCGCTGCACGAGCCGTCGGTCCCGGAGATCGACGGGCTGGAGCGCTTCGCCGGCACCGTCTTCCACTCCGCGCACTGGGACCACGACCACGACCTGCGCGGCCGACGGGTCGCGGTGATCGGCACCGGGGCCAGCGCCATCCAGTTCGTGCCGCCGGTCGCGGAGCAGGCCGCCGCGTTGACCTTGTTCCAACGCACCCCGCCGTGGATCCTGCCGAAGTTCGATCGGCCCATCTCCTCGGTGGAGCGCTGGGCGTTCCGCACCTTCCCGGCGCTGCAGCGGGCCTACCGGGCCTCGATCTATGCGCGCCTGGAGGGTCGGGTGCTGGGCTTCCTCAACCCGAAGGCGATGTCCGGGCTGGAGGTGCTGGCCAAGGCGCACATCCGCCGCAGCATCGGCGACCCGTCGTTGCGGGCGGCCGTGACGCCGGACTACACCCTCGGCTGCAAGCGCATCCTCATCTCCAACGACTACTACCCGGCACTGGCCCGGGACAACGTCTCGGTGGAGACCGACGACATCGTCCGGGTCACCGAGCGCGGCGTGGTGACCCGGGACGGCGCCGGCCACGAGACCGAGCACGAGGTGGACACCATCGTCTTCGGCACCGGGTTCAAGGTCGCCGACGCGTTCACCAAACTGGCCATCACCGGCCGGGGCGGGGTCAAGCTGACCGACGCCTGGCGCGATGGCCAGGAGGCCTACCTTGGCACCACGGTGGCCGGCTTCCCGAACCTGTTTTTGCTGGTCGGGCCCAACACCGGGCTGAGCCACAGCTCGATGGTCTACATGATCGAGTCCCAGGTGGCCTACGTGCTGGACTGCCTGCGGCTCATCGACCGCAAGGGCGGGCGGGCGATCGATACCCGGCCCGAGCGGCAGGACGCGTTCAACGCGGAGCTGCACCAGGAGCTGGCCGGCGGCGTTTGGCAGCAGGGCGGCTGCCGCAGCTGGTACCTCGACGAGAACGGGGTGAACCGCACCCTGTGGCCCGGATTCACCTTCGACTTCCGCCGGCAGACCCGCCGCGCCGACCCCACCGCCCACGAGATTCTCGGGTGACCGGCTCGGGCCCGAACGCCGACCGAGAGCCGACGGCCGTCGGCCCACGCATGGTGTCGGCGACCGAGATCACCGCGGAACGGCTGGTGTTGCGGCAACGACGGTGGAACGACCGCGATGGCCTCATCGAACTCCAGGTGGGTTCGCGGCGGAGCCGGGCGGGTGAGCTGCTCAGTACTCAGCTGACGGGGACCAGGTGCGGGAGCGGTCTTCGGCGGGGTATCCGTTCGGGGTCGATCCAGGCCGGGGGCACGAACTCGGGCAGGCCGGCGCTGATGCGGACCTGCCAGCCGGAGTGGTGGATGAGCCGGTGGCAGCGCTTGCACAGCATGACGCAGTTGTGCAGCGCGGTGTCGCCGCCGTCCTGCCAAGCCACGATGTGGTGCACCTCGCACCAGCTGGCCGGGCGCCCGCAGCCGGGCCGGGCGCAGCCGAAGTCACGGGCGGCGACCGCCCGACGCAGGCCGTCGGGGATCGTGCGGGTGAGGCGGCCGACGTCGAGCGGTTGGCCCTGGCCGCCCAGCACGATCGGCACAACCGCGGCGTCGCAGGCGAGCATGCGCAGCGACTCCGGGGTGAGTCGGCCACCGAAGTCGAGCAGCGCGGCGCGGCACCGGTCCTCCAGGTCTTCGAGCCGGATGTGCACGTTGAGGTGTGGCCGGCGGCCACCGCATTCGGGGACGTCGCCGTGGTCGAGGGCGTAGCCGCAGACGTCGGCGAGCGCCTCGGCCTGACGCTGACCGAGGCTCCGGTCGTCATCCGCGGTGAGCGGCTTGGCTTTCGCGTCGATCACAGCGGCGATCGCGTCGAACATGGCGGCATCGTCGAAGCGGCCCTTGAGCATGCCGCCGCCGCTGCCCCTCCGGGTCAGATGGAGCTCGTTCACCTGTGGTGGCGGCCGGTCGTCGGGCTCGGCGCCGTCCTGGTCGAGGCCGTCGACCAGCGCGGTGCCCCAGGCATGCAGCTCAGAGGGGGTGTAGACGCATGCCTTCTCAGCGAGCTGGCGCTCGGCCGCCGCCCAGACCTCGGGGGTGAGGCGCTCGGCGCCGGGGGAGGCGAGCACTTTGGCCACCGATTCGACGTGGCGGAGGCTGAGGTGGCCCTGGCTGAAGACCTCGGCCGTACCGGGCAGCCGCGCGGGCAGCGCGGCGCCGTCCAGTCCGACGCGGGGGCAGACATGCTCGGCGGCGGTGATCCGGCGGCGGGACTCGAACCGCTCCCAGCCGAGCAGGTCGCACAGGGCGGCGGAGGTGTCCCGGTAGCCGCGCTCGGTGAAGGCGCCTCGCCGCTGCAGGCTGGATACCGCGCCGACCGACAACCGGTCGAGCCGCCGGGTGGTGCCCTCGCAGAGCGTCAGTACGGACAGCAGCTCGGCGTCGCTGGGGCCGGACTCGGCGGCTGCGCACAGCTGCTCCACAGCCTGCACGAGCAGGCGGTGGGCGGTGGCGAGCGGGGTGTCCGGCACAGGTTCATTCTACTCGAACAAATGTTCGAACGATGGCCATTGGGCGCTGTTGAGGGGCCATTCGGCGCCAGGTTCCAGGTGGGAAAAGTCGGCGACGACACCGCCAACGCCGCGCGGCGGCCGGCTCAGCCAAGGCGTGATCAGCGTGGTCCCGGTGACGTCGCAATGGAAGAGGCGGGGGACGTCGTCCCTTTGCCCCGACTCATGACCGTCAACATCCACAACACCTCGACCAGGTCGAGGCCGAGGCCCTGTTCGACGCCCGCCGGCTGGCCTATCCGGCGCTGGAGCAGCGCGGCGAGGCGATCCTGACCGAGGACGTCTGCCTGCCGCGCGGACGGCTGGCCGCCATGCTCGGTCAAATCGAGCAGATCGGACTGTGCCACGACGTGCTGATCGTGAACCTCGCGCACGCCGGCGACGGCAACCTGCACCCGCTGATCATCACCCCGCACGGCGACCAGGACGCTCGCCGCCGCGCCCAACGAGCGTTCGAGGAGATCGTCGACTCGGCGATCGACCTGGGCGGCACGGTCACCGGCGAGCACGGGGTGGGCCTGCTCAAGCGGCGGGGCATGGAGCGCGAACTGGGTCCGGCGGTGGTTGCGCTGCAGCGCGCGGTGAAGGCTGCCTGGGACCCGGCCGGCATCCTCAACCCGGGGAAGGTCGTGTGCCCGGCCTGATGATGTGGCACGGCCTATTCGGCCTCGTCTTGCTCTCCGCCCTCCCTGTCCTCCTCGTCCGGCCGGTCGCGGTCGTCGGTGCCTTCGGCATCGCCGCGGGTCGACACGCTGGGCCCAACGTCGTCCCGGTCGTCCTCGGGCCTGCCATCCTGCTTCGACGCCCGGTTCTCCTCGGGCCTGCCATCCTGCTCCGACGCCCGGTTCTCCTCGGGCCTGCCATCCTGCTTCGACGCCCGGTTCTCCTCGGGCCTGCCACCCTGCTCCGACGCTCCGTCCTCCTCGGTGGCCCTGTCGGCCTTGCCGTCCTCCTCGGGCTCGAAGTCGGTGTCCCCGTCGGCCGCCGGTTCCTCATCCTCGGAATTCTCCCCGTCGGGTTCGTCGCCCTCGGCTTCGTCGTCGGACTCGTCCGACCGCGGCGCCGGATCGGACGAGGCGGGCAGCGGGGGTGCCGGGGACGGTCCACCGGCGCTGTCGCGAGCCGTCTCGCCCGCTGCGCCGGGTGTGGTTCCGCTCCGTTCGCCGGGCGCGGCCGGTGACACCGGTATCAGCCGTTGCAGTTCGGTGCTCGTGTCCGGGGGCAGTTCGACCTCGCGGACCGTCCGCGGGTCGAGTCCGGTGAGGGTCGAGTCGACCCCGTTGAGGTTGGCGATCTGCAGCGCCGCACCGGCTCCGGCCGCGACCGTCCACTTGCCGAGGAGAGCCGGCCAACCGCACTCGGGTCGCCAGCTCATGCGGCCACCGCCGCCGGGAGGATATCCAGCAGACCTCGGCCGGTGACGTTCTGGATCTGCAGGCCTGGCCGGGCGTTGACCTCCAGCAGCAGCGGACCACGCTCGGCGTCCACGACCACGTCCGCGCCGAGGTAGCGCAGCCCGGTGGCCGCGGCGCACCGGCTCGCCGCCTCCACGACCTGCCGCCAGTGCGGCACCCGCACGCCGGCGAGTGGGCACCCGGTGTCGGGATGCAGGTCGATGGCCGACCCGCCGAGCCACGCCCGGGTTACGGTTCCGGAGGCCAGGTCCACCGACGCGCCGATAGCCCGCTGGTGCAGGTTGGCCCGACCACCGCTGGCGGCGGTCGGCAGCCGCAGCATCGCGGTCACCGGGTGGTCGTCGACACAGATCACCCGGATGTCGGGCAGACCGAGGAAGGACATCGCGTCCAGCACGGGGTGGGCTGTGATCAGCGGTTCGAGGAAGGCGACGTCGGTGCCGCGCGGGGAGTACTCGCCGTCCAGAACGCAGCGCACGTGGTCACGGACCCGGCGCAGCGGCAGGTGCCGGCCCGAGGCGGACTCCCAGCCGTCGCCGGTCGGGCTGCGGCGCGCGGCCAGCAGGATGCCCGACCCGCCGAGGCTCTGGCTCGGCTTGAGCGCGAAGCTGTCCGGCAGGTGTGCCCAGTCGATCCGGGCCAGGGCACGGCGTGAGTCCAGCACCAGCAAGGTGTCCGCGACCGGAACGCCATGGGCCCGGAGCGCGTGCTTGGTGGCCACCTTGTCGTTGACCAGCCGGATGGCGGACGGTCGGTTGCGGCGGGCGATCAGCTCGTTGCGGGCATTGAGACCCATGATGCGGTCCCAACGTCGCAGCAGGGACGGGTACCGGGGCGGTGTGCTCATCGGTTGGTCAGCTCCTCTGTGTCGCGATCCGCCGGCACGGGTGCCGAGTCGTTGACCGCGGTGGTCATCAGCGTCGTCGGGATCGATGCGGCGGCCATGCGCGCGGTCGCCTGGTCCTCAGCGGGGGTAGGGATCCGCGAGGTCTCCCCGGCAACCGGGCGGACCCGGAACCGGAGTAGCTCGCTGAGCCGCAGGCCTCGGTAGGTGCCGGCCAGCGCGGCCCAGACCGCACAAGCGGTGGCCAGTGCGAGCGGAGCTGTCGAGGCGAGGTCACGCACCACGGGCGCGAGCAGCAGCCCGGTCACGACCAGGGCGACAGCCGTGGTGGTGGCGCCGAGGCGCAGGGCATTCGGCCAGCCGTCGAGATCCCACGTCTCCCAGAGACGCTCCACCACGACCGCGGTGACCACCACCGGGAGCGCGGTTCCCCAGATGGCGCCGTTGCCGCCGCCGGCCACCTCGAAGACCGACACCAGAACCACCGACACCAGGCTGACCAGCACCGCCAGCCGGGCGACCCGGGGCAGTCGTAGTCGGCGCAGCAGCGGTTGGGCGAGGAACCCGGCCGCGATGATGAGCACGGTGAGCGCGAGACCGGCCACCAGCCCGGACTGGGTGTAACCGATCGCCAACAGCACGGGCGAGAACGTGCCGAGGGTCTCGACACCGACGAACACCCGTAGGAGCACGATCACCAGCGCGGCCAGCGGCAGCAGCGCGAGCAACTGCAGCGGATTGAGCGCGGGGGCCTCGGACATCAGGGTGGCCAGCGCGGACGGTGCGCGCTGTTCGCCCGGCGTGGTCAGCATCCGCTGGCCGACCTGCACCTGGTAGTTCTGCAGGTCCGCGCGACCGAGCAACACCGGGTTCGACCGCTTCGACCGGTCGGCCACGGTGAACCGGGCGGTCTTGGCGGTTCCGGCCATCTGCAGGGCGCCTTCGACGACCGGGCGCTTGTCCCGGCCGAGGGACGATACGACGGTGACGGTCTCCGCATTGTCCAGGTCGAATCCGAGATCCTCCGCGATCTCCTCGTCCAGCGCCGAGGCGGTTGCGCCGGTGTCGATCCGGGCGATCGCCTCTACGGTGCGACCGTTGGGCCCGGTGATGCGGATGAGTTCCTGAACGCCGACCGTCCCGCCGGACGGGGGAGCGACGTCATCGTCAGGGGTCAGGAGGACGGCCAGGCCGAGTACCAGCAGGGTGGTCACGGCGAACAGAACCTTGAGGACGACGGGGGTGCGCACGTTTGTGTTCACGTGACCAAGGCTGACGCGCTTGGATGAAGGAGAAGGCAGGTTCGGATGAGAACATCTTCATCCGGCGGTGCACGGAACCCGTAGTCCGCGGTAGCGGTGGACTCAGTCGCCGTCGCCGGCGTCCTCCGAGTCGCTGCCTTCGGAGCCTTCGGAGCCTTCGGAGCCTTCGGCGCTCTCGGAGTCGCCGGAGCCCGCTGAGTCGCCGTCGCCGGAGTCGCTGCCTTCGGAGTCACCGTCGCTGCCCCCGGAGTCCTCCGAGCCCCCGGAGTCCTCCGAGCCCCCGGCGTCCTCCGAGCCCCCGGCGTCCTCGGAGTCGCCGTCGGACTCGCCGTCGGACTCGCGCGGATCGGATGCGTCGCCGTTCCCGTCCGAGTCGCCTACCGCCGGGCCTGGGCTCCCGGCACCCGTCCCGGTGCCCGACCGTTCCGGTCCGGCGGACAGACCGGGCGCGGGTTCGTCGCCGGGTGGCGGTCCGGGGGACGCCGGGCCCGCCGCGGCGTCCGGGACGGGCACCGAGTTGCCGGTCGGGGTCAACGGCAGCAGGGCAGCCATGCTCGGGGGCACGAACGCGATGCCGGTGTCCGCCGTTGGTCCGGGTTCGGCGGAACGCTCGATGTATGCCGATGCCGGGCCGTACCAGCCGCTGGCGAACCCGTAGGTAGCGACACCCGCTACCAGCGGGAACGCCAGTACCGCCAGCAGAACCTTCCGGCGGGTGGGAGCAGCCAGCTTGGCGCGGTTCACCGGTCCATGATGGGCTACCTCGATGAGCCGTGCATGAGCTGCCGATGAAACAATCTTCATCTACGCGTGCCGGTCAGCCACAGCGATACCCCATCCCGCGGGCAGTGGTGATCTTGTCGGCGCCGATCTTGCGGCGCAGCTGACGGACGTAGACGTCGACGATGTTCGACCCCGGATCGAAGTCGAAACCCCATACCCGGTCCAGGATCTGCTCCCTGGACAGCACCTGACCAGGATGGCGCAGAAGCATCTCCAGCAACGCGAACTCCCGCGCGCTCAGGTCTACCGTGCGCTCGTCGGTGAGGGCGCGCCGAGTGCGCAGGTCGAGGGAGAGACCGTCGACCGACAGCATGGTCGGTTCGGCGGCGACGGGGGACGCCGCGCGCAGCCGCAGACGGACCCGAGCCAGCAACTCCTCGAACCGGAAGGGCTTGGTCATGTAGTCGTCCGCCCCGCCTTCGAGGCCGGCCACGGTGTCCCGCACCCCGTCCCGCGCCGTGAGGATGATCACCGGGATCGCGATCCTGGCGGCTCGCAGCTCGCGCAGCACCCCGTAACCGTCCAGACCGGGCAGACCGAGGTCGAGCACCAACAGGTCGTAGCTGCCGGATACCGCGTAGTCCAGGGTGGTTCCGCCGTCCGACACCACGGTGGTGTGGTAGTTGTGGGCGCGCAGCCCCTTCTCGATGAAGCGCCCGATGCGATCCTCGTCCTCGGCGATCAGGATGTGGCTCACTCGGGAATCCCCTCGGCGGTTCGTGCGTCCGGCGCGGGCTGATGGTCCTCGGACGTCGGGATACGAACGGTGAAGGTCGCGCCGTGCCCGGGTACGGATTCCAGCTCCACCCAACCGTTGTGCGACTCGGCGATGGCGGTGACGATCGACAGTCCCAGCCCCGCGCCGGTCCGATGCGTGCGACTGCCTCCGCCCGTGCCGCGGGAGAACCGCCGGAAGATCGACCGGGCCTCGTCGGGCTGCACCCCGGGACCCGAGTCCCGGATCCAGAACGCGATCCCCGGCCGGTCGGCTCGGGAGCCCAGCGCGATGTCGTCACCCACCTTCGTATGTTGAACAGCGTTCTGAGCGAGCTGCACCACGGCCTGGGTGATCCGCTGGGCATCGAGCACGGCCTCGCCCTCGGCGATCGACTCGAGATGCCATCGACGTGTGCCGAGGGCCCGGATCTTGGCATCGATGTCGAGCGTCAGGTCGACGAGCTCGGCGGGCGCGCACTGGATGAAGTCGGTCCGCCTGGCTTTCGCGAGCAGTAGCAGGTCCTCGACGATCCGACTCATGCGGTCCAGCTCGTCGAGGCACAGCCGAACGACCTCTGCCCGCTCGTCCGGATCGTCGTCTTCCTCGACCGTTTCGAGATTGCCTCGGATGATGGTGATCGGCGTCCGCAGCTCGTGGCCGGCGTCGTCGAGGAACTGCCGCTGCGCGCCGAATGCTTGTTCCAGTCGGTCCAGCATGGCGTTGAACTGGTCGGACAGCGCGGCGAGGTCGTCGTTGCCGTGCACCGGGATCCGCCGGGTCAGGTCATGGTGACTGATCTCGGCGGCTGTCCGTCGGACCTGATTGACCGGTTCGAGAATCTGGCCGGACACGATCCAGGCCGCTCCGGCCGCCAACACCAGTCCCGCCAGGCTGACCAGCGCCAACAGCCGGAGGACCTCGTCGATCTCCGCGATGCGCCGGTCGATCGCGTAGGCAACGACGAAGGTGCCGTCGGCGATGCCATCGTCGGTGAAGATCGGTACCTTTGACCAGCGGAGCCGGCCGTCCCGGGTGTCCAGCAGCCCGGTGCGTTCGGTGGCGCGCAGGATCGGGTCCAGGCGGTTGTCCCGGCTGGCCAGGGCGATCGGTTCGCGACCCGGCTGCGGCAGGATCTCCCCTTGGGCCGTGACCCCGAGCAGGATCTCGTCGTCGTCGGTGTACTGCCGCTGCACATGGTTGAGCAGCAGGTCGCGTCCGTCCACGAACCTTCGCTGGCTGATGGGATCGACTCCGCGTTGCGCGGCCTGCAGAAACTCCGAGGTCTCCTGGCTCAACGCCTCGGTCGCGGCTGTCTCGGCTTCGGCGACCAACAGGTTCCGGGTGACCACGACGACCGTGAACAGCGCGATGAACAGCAACAACACCAGCCAGGACATGATGCGCAACCGCACTGGGACGACCCACCGGAATCGGGATCGGGGGGATCTCGCGCACGGCTTGGGCTGGTCGGTCATGCCGTCGGACAGCTCGCGGGTGGACACCCGGGTCACCGGCTGAGCGTCCGAGGGCTGTTCCGGGTGCACCGGGCCGCTTGCCGGCGCGACGGCTCGGGCGCCCGGCTCGATGCCCGGTCGCCCGCCCTGCGAGTGTCGGACCTTCATGGTGCACGCCATGATGCCTGCTGAGCGGCTCGCAGGCGCGTTCGATGAAACAACCCTCATCAGGATCCGGCGTGCCGCCGATACCGGCGGCCCAGCAAACCTGGGCGGGCCCACGGCCGGTGTTCCGAGGCCGGGGCAGGCACCCGCCGAGGCACTACAGTTGGCTCGGGACCGAGCCCGGGAAGGCGGCCTGATGGACCCTGTCGATCAGCTGCTCGCCGCGCTGCGTGCCCGGTTGTCGGAGTCGGGCCGGGTGCTGGTGGCGTTCTCCGGCGGGGTCGACTCCGCGCTGGTGGCGGCGGTCGCGGCGGAGGTGCTCGGGGAGCGGGCGATCGCGGTCACGGCCGTGTCACCCAGCCTGGCCGACGCCGAGCGGGCCGCCGCGCGGGAGTTCGCCCGGGAACGGGGCATCACGCACCTCGAGGTGTGCACCGACGAGTTCGACCGCCCCGAGTACCTGCGCAACGCGGGCGACCGGTGTTTCCACTGCAAGTCCGCGCTGCTCGACGCGATGACCCCGATCGCGGCGCTCGCCGGGGCCGAGATCGCACTCGGGACGAACGTCGACGACCTCGGCGGACACCGGCCCGGTCACCGCGCGGCCGTCGACCGGGGCGCCATCGCGCCGCTGCTCGATGTCGGCTTCGGCAAGGACGAGGTGCGCCGGGTGAGTGCCGCGCTCGGACTGTCCACCGCGGCGAAACCGGCCGCCGCCTGCCTGGCGTCACGGGTGGCCTACGGCGACCCGGTCAGCCCGGGACTGCTGGCCCGGATCGGCCGGGCCGAGGAGGCGGTGCGCGGGCTCGGGTTCGCGGTGTGCCGGGTGCGCTCGCACGCCGACGGCACGGTGGCCCGGCTGGAGGTGCCGGCCGGTGAGCTGGGCAGAGCCGCCGCTCTGGGCGGCGAGCTGGATCTCGCGGTCCGAGCCGCGGGGTTCGACTTCTGTGCGCTCGACCTGCAGGGTTTCCGCAGTGGCCGGCTGAACGTGCTGCTCACCGATGCGGGGTGAGCCGGGTGACCCCCGGGTGAGACCGCGGTGAGCACCGAGCCCGCCGCGGCCGGGTTCGTCGACCTCGGATACGCCCGGCCCGACCTGGGCCGTGAGGCACGACAGGGCGTGCCGGAGGTGGTCTACGGGCCGGGCAAGACCCCGGACGAGATCGCCGGGGTGGTCGGTGCGCTGCTCGCGGCGAACACGGGTCCGGTACTGGTCACCAGAGTCGAGCCGGCGGTGGCTCGGGCGGTGGCCGCCGAGGTCGCGGACGGCGGCTACGACCCGGGGGCCCGGCTGATCACCTGGCGGCCGGCGGCTGCATTGGGGTTCCGGTTGCTGGTCTGCTCCGCCGGCACCGCCGACGGGCCGGTGGCCACCGAGGCGGCGGCGGTGGCCACCGCCCTCGGATTGACCGTGCACCGGGTCAACGACGTCGGGGTGGCCGGGCTGCACCGGCTGCTCGCCGAGACCGCCGAGCTGGCGGCGGCCGACGCGGTGGTGTGCGTGGCCGGGATGGAGGGCGCGCTGGCCAGCGTGGTGGGTGGGCTGGTCGGCTGCCCGGTCATCGCGGTGCCCACGTCGGTCGGCTACGGCGCCTCCTTGGACGGGGTCACCGCGCTGCTCGCGATGCTCAGCTCGTGCGCCGCCGGGCTGACCGTGGTCAACATCGACTCGGGCTTCGGTGCCGCGCTCGCCGCCTACCGGATCGCCGCGCGACAGGTCCACCGGTGATCCTCTGGCTCAACCCGGTCAGCGGGATATCCGGGGACATGCTGCTGGGAGCGCTGATCGAGCTCGGCGCCCCGTTGGACGGGATCCGCGCGGCGGTGGCCGGTACCGGACTGACCGGGTGGGAGCTGCACGCGCGTCCGGTCCGCCGATCCGGGTTGACCGCGACCCTGGCCGAGGTGACCGTCACCGATCAGCGCACCGAGCGCCGCGCCGGGGAGCTGGTCGAGCTCGTCGGCCGGGCCGGCCCGGCGCCGGTGGCGGAGCTGGCCGTCCGGGCCGTCCAGGCCATCGCCGAGGTGGAGGCGAGGTTGCACGGTGAGCCGGCCGACCGGGTCCACCTGCACGAGATCGGCGGCCTGGACACCGTGGTGGACACCGTCGGGGTGAGTGCCGCGTTGCACCTGCTGGGCGTCGGACGCGTGCATTGCGGACCGCTCGCCCTGGGCACCGGCACCGTGCACACCCGGCACGGCACCCTGCCGCTGCCGGCTCCGGCGACGGCCGCGCTGTTGGCGCTCGCCGGGGCCGAGGTCAACGATGCCGGCGTGGTCGGGGAGACCGTGACGCCGACCGGGGCGGCACTGCTGTTCGCGGCCGGTGCGCGGTTCGGGGGGATGCCGCGACTGACCGTGCGCGCGGTCGGCTACGGCGCGGGCGGGCGGGAGGTGGCGGGCCGGCCGAACGTGCTGCCGGCTCTGCTGGGTGCGGCCGGATCCGGGGGTTGCGGCCTCGAGGACAGCGGCTTCGAGGACAGCGGCACCGAGGACAGCGGCACTGGTGCCTCCGGGGAGACCGACCCGATGGTCGTGCTCGAGACCAATGTCGACGACGTGACCGGGGAGCTGCTCGGGTACCTGGTCGAACGGCTGCTCGCGGTCGGTGCCGCGGATGCCTGGTGCACCCCGATCGTGATGAAGAAGGGTCGGCCGGCGCACACGGTTCACGTGCTCGCCGACCCGGCCCGGGTGCCGGACTGTGAACGGGTGCTGCTGTCCGAGACCGGCAGCCTGGGCGTCCGGCGCGGCACCGTCGAGCGGATGGCACTGGCCCGCGAGTCGCACACCGTTCGGGTGGCCGGCCACCAGATCCGGATCAAGGGCGGTCCGTGGGCCGCGAAGCCGGAGCACGACGACGTGGCCACCGCCGCCGCGGCGCTGGGCTTGCCGCTGCGGGAGGTGGCGGAGCGCGCCCGGCACGCGTTCGGCGAGCGCGCCCGGCGCGCGTTCGGCGAGCGGTCCGCGGCCGCCCGGCAGGGCGATCGCGATGGGCCGGCCTGACCCGGGTCAGGCCGGTCGCTCCGCCCCGGCCACCTCGACCGCCAACTCGGGCACGCGGCGCAGAGTGCGGGTGACGTAGCAGACCCGCTCGGCTCCCGGGATCAGCGCGGCGAGATCGTCCGGGCCCGGCCGCTGCGCGCGGACCACGATGCCGATGCGCTCGAAGCTGGGGCCGTCGTAACGCCCGGTCACGTCCACCTCGAAGCCGACCAGCTCGACGCCCTGTTTCCCCGCGCTGTAGGCCATGGCCAGGGTGAAGCACGAGGCGACCGAGGCGAGCAGCAGGTCGGTCGGCTGCGGGCCGGTGTTGCGTCCGCCGGGCACCGACTCCGGTTCGTCCACCACCAGGTCGAACTCGCCGGCCCGCACCAGGGCGCGCATTCCACCGTCCCACGTCGAGGTCACGGTGCGTTCGGTCATCGGGCGGCTCCCGTGGTTCCGGGTCGCGGGCGCGCGCGTTCGCCCGGTGTCCGGACCGGCTGCAACACCTGTGCAACCGCACTGAGCACATTGGGCTGGGTCCATTCTCGGCCCGCTGTCCGGAGGAGCCAATCATGTTGACCGAGTTGCGCCGGCCCGGCGCGGTGACCGTCTCGTGCTGCTCGGTGCCGCCCGACCTGCGGGCCCACCATGACCGGCTGCTGCGCGTCGACACCGATCCCGACGAGCTGCTGGAACTGCTGGAACTGGCCGTCACCTGGGGTGAGCTCGACTACTCCGACGTGCCGGTGCTCGGACCGCCGTACTGGGTGGACTTCGCCCGCAACCACGACTGGCGGCTGCCCGACCGTGCGGAGCGGATCTTCAGCCTGGCCGCCGACGTGGCCGCCCGGGCGCGCCCGTCGGCCGGCCTCGTCGGTGAGGGGACGCTGCGGGCGAACCTGCAGGTGGTGGCGGCCGACGTCGTGGCCATCTGAGCCCGGGAGCGGAAGCGGGGCGGGACCGAAGCGTGGGTTCACCGCGGTGCCCGCGCCAGCCCGGTCACGGCCGCGGATCGCAGATCCAGCACGGTGGCCGTGTGTCCGGCCAGCCGGAGGTCGAGCCGTCCGGTGTCGTCGATCCGGCCCACCTCGTGGGCGGCCAGCCCGCGCTGGTGGAAGGCGTCCGCGCAGTCGTCGGCCCGGTCCGCCGGCGTGGTCAGCAGGAACCCGAAGCTGGGGAAACAGGTCAACCACCGTTCCCACCCGATCCCGGGTGGCTTCGGCACCGCGTCGAGGTCCAGGGTCACGCCGAACGGTCCGCATTCCAGCATCATCGCCAGCGATCCGACCAGCCCGGCCATGCTGATGTCCTTGGCGGCCACGCACACTCCGGAGTCGGCGATATCGGCGAGCACCCGCAGATCGCCCGCGCAGCGCTCACCGCGCTGCTCGAAGGCGGGGAAGAACGGGAAGTCCGGGCGCATCCGGCCCTCCAGCGCGGCGGCCACCAGCAGCGTCTGCCCTGGCTCGATCCGGGTCACCGACAGCGGCCGTTGCACGCTGCCCACCCCGAACGCGGACACCGACGGCTCGCCGTCGTGACGGGTGAGGTGCCCGCCCAGCAGCGGCACCTGGTACAGCTCGCAGGCTCGCCTGATCCCGCCGAGGACCTCCCGGGCCAACGACTCCGAGCCGACCACGGTGTCCACGATGCCCAGCGGTCTGGCACCCATCGCGGCCAGGTCGTTGACGTTGGTGAGGACGGCGGCGAAGCCGGCGCCGGCCGGGTCGGCCTGGACGAACGGGGGCCACATCGCCTCCCCGCAGGCCACCACCCGGGCGCTCCCGGCGTCCACCACCGCGCCGTCGTCGCCGGGGCCGGCCAGCCAGTCGCTGGCCCCGAACACCTCGGACACCAGGCCGATCGCGGACTTGCCGAGCATGCCCGGGTGCCGGAGCACCGCCTCGACGAGCTCGCCGAGCAGCACCGACGGCTCGGATGCGGTCACAGTCATCGGACCTCCTGGAGGGCAGCATTTAGGATAGTAGGCATACGTCCACTATGTGATCTAGCATCGGGAGGTGCTCATCGCCGATTTCCTCGCGCTCCCGGCGCGGTCTTCGAAGCCTCGCCGGACGGGCCTCACCCATGTGCTGGACCAGGGCACGGGAGTCGCGGGCGCGGCCGACGTGCTGGCCGGCGGCGCCGCGCACATCGACATCTGGAAGATCGGCTGGGGCACCGCCTACGTCGACCGCGCGCTGCCCGCCAAGCTCGCACTGCTGGCCGAGCACCAGGTGCCGGTGTGCCTCGGCGGGACCCTGTTGGAGATCGCCTGGGCGCAGGGCAAGGCGGAGGAGTGTCTCTCCTGGGCCGGTCGGCTCGGCCTGGACTACGTCGAGGTGTCGCGCGGCACGGTGGACATGACATTGGAACAGAAGCGGGCCCTGATTCGGCGGGCCACCCGAGACTTCGCGGTGCTCGCGGAGGTCGGGTCGAAGGCTCCGGGCGAGCAGTTCGCCGCGCGCAGCTGGCCCGCGGAGATCAGCTCGGACCTGGACGCCGGGGCTGCCCTGGTGGTCACCGAGGGCCGGCAGAGTGGCACCGTCGGCACCTTCGATGCGGCGGGCCGGGTGCGCCCGGACGTGGTGGAGGCAGTGGTCGCCTCGGTGGGCACGCAGCGGCTGCTGTTCGAGGCGCCGAAGGCCGCGCAGCAGGCGTGGTTCATCCGCCGCTTCGGTGCCGAGGTGAACCTGGGCAACGTGGCGCTGACCGACGTGCTGTCGGTGGAGACGCTGCGGCTCGGCCTGCGTTCGGACACCGCCGCGGTGGCCGGCGAGCAGCGGGCGGTCGGTTCGGCCCCGGCGTGAGCACCGGCTCGGGTGCCGGCGAGGGCGCCGGCTCGGGAAGCGGCACCGCCGAGCCCGGAGCGGCACCGGCCGAGCCGGTCGGGCCGAACTTCGTGCCCGGCCGCTACCGGGGGGTCTCGGTGGCGACCATCCCGGACGGGGTCGGTCTGGACGCGAAAGGGTTGCGGGCGCACCTGCTGGGCCGCGAGGCATACCGCCGAACCCGGTTCGTGGTGGCCCGCCAGGAGGGGCGGACCGCGCTGGCCAGGGTCGCCAAGGCCGACGACACCGGATTGTTCTCGCCGATCGTGGACCTCACCATGCTGGCCGGTCCGGACGAGTGCGCCTACCTGCACGAGCCAGACGTCGACACCGGGGTTCCCTCGGCGCTGGCCGAGGTGGCGCTGCGTCGCTGCCCCGGCGCACGGGCGGTGGCCGTGCAGGGCCGCTATGCGCACGTGAACTTCATCATCGAGCCGTGCCCGCTGCGGGTCGAGGTGCACGAGGTGGTGCCCCCGGAGCCGGCGAAGCTGCTCGACCAGGCCCGCCGGGTGCTCGAGGTTGCCGAGGAGCTGCCGCCGATGGAGCTGGTCGGCCGGCTGACCGACCTCGCCGAGCTGGCCGGGCGGGCGCCGTCGGAGCATTACCTGTTGCCGTGCCGGGGCTCCGGTGGCGAGGTGCCCGGCGCCCGGGTGTCCTACCTCGACGAGCACCCGGAGAAGCAGGACTGGACGTTGCTGGGCTGCGCCCGCTCGGGCCAGATCCACCGGTGGTTCTACCGGTCGGACCCGCCGACGGTGGATCTCTGTCCGCTGCGCGCCGGCGGCGGACGGGAAGCCGGCGGGGCCCTTGTGCTCACCAAGTGCTGTCTGCAGGAGGAGCACCTCGAGTCCGGTGACGGCTGGGTATCGGTGCCGTGGGGGTCGTCGCTCGGGCACGTCCGGGAGGCGCTCGGCCGGTTGGCGGCGGTGCAGACTCCGGGGTGGACCCCGGCATGACCACCGACCGGCCCAGTAACCGGCTCAGCTCGGGCCTGCTCTACGGGCATCTGTGGGGTACTCCGGAGCTGACCCTGGTGTTCGACGAGTCGGCGATGCTGCAGTCCTGGCTCGACATCCTGGCGGCGCTGGCCCGGGCCCAGGCCTCGCTAGAGATCATTCCGGCCTCCTCGGCCGAGGCGATCACCGCCGGCGCCAGGGTGGACGCGCTGGACCTCCGCTACGTCGCCGAGCAGACCCGGGTCACCGGACACTCCACGCTCGGGCTGATCCACGGCCTGCTGCGGGTGCTCCCCGAACACGCGCGCGAGCACGTCTACCTCGGGGCCACCGTGCAGGATGTCACCGACACCTGGTTCGGGCTGGTCATCGGCCGGGTCTGCGCGGTGGCGCACCGGGACCTCCGGGCACTGGAGGCTCTGCTGCTGGAGCTGGCCGAAGTTCACCGCGACACCGTGATGGCCGGGCGCACCCACGGCCAACCCGGGTCGCCGATCACCTTCGGTTTCAAGGTGGCGTCCTGGGCGGACGAGGTTCGCCGGCACCTGGACCGGCTGGCCGACGGGCGGGAGCGCTGGCTGGTCGGTCAGCTCGGTGGCGCGGTCGGCGTGCTCGGGTTCTTCGGCGGGCATGGCCCGGAGCTGCGCCGACGGTTCTGCGCGGATCTGGGCCTGGCCGACCCCGGCATCTCCTGGCTGACCTCCCGTGACCGGCTGGCCGAGTTCGGCACGGTGCTGGCGATGATGTGCGGCACGCTGGCCCGGATCGGCACCGAGGTCTACGAGCTGGCCCGCCCGGAGATCGGTGAGCTGGCCGAGGCCGCCGCCCACGGCGCGGTGAGCTCGATCACCATGCCGCACAAGGTCAACCCGGAGGGCAGCGAGCACCTGGACACCCTGGCCAGGCTGGCCCGGTCCTCGGCGGCGGTGCTGGTGGAGGGCATGGTCGCCGGGCACGAACGGGACGGCCGGGCCTGGAAGGCGGAGTGGATCGCGCTGCCCGAGCTCTGCCAGCTCACCGGGGCGGCGCTGCGGCTGGCGTTGACCGTGGTCGGCGGGCTGCGGGTGTTCCCCGAGGCGATGGCCGCCACGGTCGCCCGGCACGGCGGCGAGCTGTCCTCGGAACAGGTGCTGGCCGCGCTCACCGAGCGGATCGGCAAGCACCATGCCCAGCAGGTGCTGCACGAGGTGCTGCGCGACGAACGCACCTCGATGGTGGCGGGGCTGGTCACACGGCGGTTGGCTACCGAGTCCGAGGTCGCCGGGTGGGCGCGGGCTCCGGCGGTGCGGGCGGCCGGCGCGATGGTCGACCTGGTACTGGAGCGGGCGCGCGCGGCTCGGAGAACCGAGCCCGAGCTGTGGTGGCGATCGCCCGACGTGGCGAATCGGGAGGGGCGGCGACGATGAACGGTGTGCACGGCATCGAGGTGCGGTGGTGAGCACGGCGCGGCGGTCCCGGGTGGAAGGGCCGCCGCAGACGGGTCCGGCACCGGAGCTGGTGGAGTCCGGGTTCGCGTTGGAGAACGCCGACGCGCCGTTCCTGCACCGCGGCCTGAACCTGGCCGACATCAGCCACGTGCTCGACCTCGGCTGGCGGGGACTGGTCCCGCCCGAGGCCCGGCGGGCACTGCTGCAGCTTCTGCTCGAGGTCACCGAGATGCCGGTGCAGGACTTCCCCTACGACCCGGCGCACGGGGAGCCGTACAACTCCCGCGAGCACTACTTCGTCTCCCGGATCGGCGACGTGGCGGGCTGGTTGCACGCCGGCCGCCCGCGCCGGGAGGCGGCCAGGGTCGCGCTGCGGCTGCACCTGCGCCGCCAGCTCACCGAGCTGGTCGAGGAGGCGGTGGACTTCGCCCGGATCACCACCGCAGTGTCCGGCGAGCACGCCGAGACGCTGCTGCCGGATCAGACGTACCTGCAGCAGGCCCAGCCGTCCACGTTCGGGCACTACCTGCTGTCGTTCGTCTATTCATGCGTGCGCGATGCCCGGCGGCTGCTCGATGAGCTGGACTGGGTGGACCGCAGCCCGGGCGGGGCCGGGTGCGTGAACGGCACCCGGCTGCTGGCCGACCGCGGCCCGATCGCGGCCGCGCTCGGCTTCCCGTCGGTGATCACCCACACCCGGGACGCGATGTGGCAGGTGGACGGCCTGATCCACGTGCTGGCCACCGCCGCCAGCCTGCTGTCCAACTTCTCCAAGCTGGCCGAGGACCTGGAGATCTTCTCCAGCAGCGAGTTCGACTTCGTCGACCTGGCCGACGGCTACACCCGCTCCAGCATCCTGATGCCGAACAAGCGCAACCCGTACGCGCTGGCCATCGTCCGCGGCGCGTCCGGGGTGGTGATCGGGCGGCTCACCGGGTTCCTGGCGGTGACCAAGAGCCCGTCGGCGCGCAGCGACAACCTGATCTTCGCCTACGGCGAGGTGCCCCGGGCGCTGGACCTGTGCCTGCGGATCACCCGCTTGATCACCGGTGTGGTGCGCACCATGCGGGTCAACTCCGATCGGATGGCCGAGGAGCTGCGCGGCGGCTACACCCAGGCCACCGACCTGGCCGAGCACCTGACCCGGACCCTGAAGGTCGACTACCGCACCGCCTACCTGGTGGTGGGCCACACCGTGCGGGCCGCCAGCCGGGCCGGTGTGCCCGGTGTCGGGATCACCGGCGAGATGGTCGACGAAGCGGCGCGCGCGGTCACCGGGGCAGGGTGGGGGCTGGCCGGCACCGACCTCTCCGAGGTGCTGGACCCGTGGCGGATCGTGCTGTCCCGGCGCGCGGAGGGCGGCGCGGCACCCAGCGCGCTGGCGGAGATGACCGGGCAGCTGGAGGTCGAGCTCGCCGGGCTGGCAGCCGCCGCGCGCGGCCGGACCGCGGGGTTCGAGCTGGCCGAGCAGGCCTTGCTGGCGCAGGCGCGGGCGATCGTGCGGGGCAGCGCGGGCACCGCGGGCAGCGGGGACAACGCGGGCAGCGGGGACAGCGCGGGCAGCAGGGGCAGCGCGGGCTGCGCCGGCAGCGCGGGCAGCGGGACGGAGGGAGCGGTGGATGGCTGAGTCGATGGTCGGGTCGTTGGTGCTGCCGGACGAGGTGGCGGTGGTGAACGTCGGGCTGCCGATGTTCGCCGACGCGGTCCGGGAGCAGGGGCGCGCGGTGGTGGGCCTCGACTGGCGGATCCCGGCCGGCGGTGAACCGGCCCTGGTGGCCGCGCTGACCAGGCTCAGTGGCCCGGCCGCCGGCACGGTCGACGCAGCCAACGCCGAGGTGCTCCGTCGGCTGGACAGCGGCGTACCCACCCTGGAAGGGGTGCGGACCGTGGCCGAGGTCTGCCCTGGGCTCGGTGCCCGGACCCTGCTGCACTGCGGACCGGCGATCACCTGGGACCGGGTGTGCGACCCGCTGCGCCGGTCGATGCGGGCCGCGGTGGTGGCCGAGGGCTGGGCGGACGACGTCCGGGCGGCGGACGGGCTGCTCGCCTCGGGGTCGGTCGCGTTGCAGCCGGCGAACCACCATCTCACCGTCGTCCCGATGGCCAGTGCGATCGGCCCCAGCTCACCGGTCTGGGAGGTGGCCTGCGCGCAGGGCGACACCCGGGCCTACGCCTCGATCAACCAGGGTCCCGGCGACGTGCCGTGGTTCGGCCGGGACACCGACGCGGCCGTCGAGCGGCTGCGCTTCCTCCGGGACACCGCCGGTCCGGCCCTGGCCCAGGTGGTGCGCGGCGCCGGCCCGCTGGACGTCTTCGCCCTGGCCCAGCAGGGCGTGGCGATGGGCGACGACGTGCACATGCGCACCCAGGCCACCACGAATTTGCTGGTCCGTACCTGGTTGCCGCAGCTGGCCGCGCTGCCCGAACCGGGTCGGGTGGAGCTGGCCCGCTTCCTGGCCGGCAACCATCTGTTCTTCCTGACCCTGGCGATGGCCGCTGCCCGCTCGCTGACCGCCTGGGCCGGCCAGGTCCCGGGGTCCAGCATCGTGACCACGATGAGCCGCAACGGCACCGACTACGGCGTGCGGCTGGCCGGCTCCGACGACTGGTTCATCACCGGCTCCCCACCGGTGGGGGACGCGCTGTACTACTCCGGATACGGGCCGTCCGACGCCGCGCCGGACATCGGGGACAGCGCGCTGCTGGAGCTGGTCGGGCTCGGTGGCCCGGCCGCCGGCGGCTCGCCCGCGGTGGCGTCGTTCCTGGGCGGCACCATGGCGGCCGCCGCGGCGGCCACCGACGACTTCGCGCGGCTCTGCGCGGGTCGCAGCAGCCGGTTCACCCTGCCGCCGATGAACTTCGTCGGCACCCCGCTGGGGGTGGACGTCCGGCGGGTGGTGGAGCTGGGTATCACTCCGAAGGTCACCACCGGGATCCTGCACGCCGGTTCCGGTGTCGGGCAGATCGGCGCGGGGGTGGCGACCGCCCCGCTGGCCTGTTTCGCCGCCGCGCTGCTCGACCTGGACCGGCGGTTGGGCGGGCCCTAGCGCTCGCCCAGGCTCACCCAGATCGCCCGGGCCACGCCGCGCCCCGGGTTGTGCCAGCGGTGCTCCCGGTCGGTGGGGAAGTGCAGCGTGTCGCCCTTGCGCAGCAGGTACCGCTCCCCGGCGATCTCGACCCGCAGCGAGCCCTCGAGCACGAACACCAGATCCTCGCCGGGCCGCCGGGTGCCACCGGCGCTGCCCGGCTCCACGGTGGTCACGGTGGCGCCCATCCGGAACAGGCTGGGTGGCCCGCTCAGCTCGGCCAGTTCGATCCCGTCCGAGTCCGATCGTCGGCGGCCCCGGCCGTCCGCCGGGGTGTAGGTGGCGACCGGCCCCGGTGCCGCGTCACCCTCGACGAAGTGCGCGATCGGGGAGCCCAGTGAGGCGGCCAGCTTGAGCAGCGTGGTGACGGTGGGCACCATGTCACCGCGTTCCACCTTGTGGATGGCCGCGGCGGACACTTCGGAGCGTTGCGCCAGCTGCTGCAGCGACAGCCCCTGTCGTTGCCGCAATGCGTGCACCTTCGGACCGATGTCGCCGACGATCCGTGCCCAGTCGGACGAGGGCGGGTCGTCCTCGAAGTCGTCCGGCGCTCCCGCCGCTGCGGTGCTCGTCATGGGTGGTCGCTCCTCAGCGGCGTCGTTGACACTGTGATCACGGTGAGTATGATGTACGAACATCGCCTATAGTAGATACTTGCTCAAAACTTGAGGTCCCTCACATTGGGGACGGAGGCGGGTGGGGTGTGGCGCGGAAGACCGTTGTCGTCGGCGGTGGGGCAGCTGGTCTCGGTTCCGCGGGTGGGGTGAAGGCGGCCGATCCCGGGGCCGAGGTCGTGGTCTACACGCAGTTCGAGGACGTCGCGTACAGCCCCTGCGGCATCCCTTACGTCCACGGTGGTGAGATCCCGGACTTCGAGCGCCTGTTCCTGGCGGGCAAGCAGGCCTACGTCGAGGCCGGCATCGACGTCCGCTACGAGACCGAGGTCACCGCGCTCGACCCGGCGGCCAGGACGGTCACCGTCGCGGGCGAGGGCGCCATCGCGTACGACAGCCTGGTCATCGCCACCGGGTTCGACTACGCCGACCCGGGTGTGCCGGGCGGGGATCTCACCGGCCTGTACTACGTGAAGAACATTCGCAAGGCCATGGAGTGGGACAAGGTCATCGACGAGATCGGGCACGCGGTGGTCGTCGAAGCCGGCCCGCTCGGCCTGGAGATGGTCACTGCGCTGGCCCACCGCGGCGTCGAGACTCACCTGATCGACCCTAATCCGTATGCGTTGGCCATGATGGCCGACCCGGACATCATGGCCCCGGTCGAGGAGTCCTGGCGCGAGCTCGGGGTCCACCTGCACTTCAACACCTCGCTCGAGGCCTTTCTCGGTGACGACCGGGGCGCCCTCCGCGCGGTGCGGACCTCGGCGGGGGAGATCCCGGCCGAGCTCGCCGTGGTGGCCACGCACAAGACGCCGAACAACCGGCTGGCCGCGGCGGCGGGCCTGAAGCTCGGCTCCACCGGCGGCATCGTCGTCGACGAGCGGATGGCGACGTCCGCACCGGGCGTCTGGGCCGCGGGTGACGTCTGCGAGATCCCGCACGGGCTCACCAACACCCCGTTGCAGGGGCTCACCGGCTCGCACGCCTACGCGCAGGGTAAGACGGCGGGCACCAACGCCGGCGGTGGCGACCGGGCCTACCGGGCGGTGTTCGTTCCCTGGGGCACCCCGGCGGGCAAGTGGGTCATCGGCGGAGCGTCGTTCGGCGAGACCACCGCCACCGCGCTCGGCATCCCCTACGTGAAGTGCGAGGCGCAAGGCATCTCCCGGGCACGCTATTACCCTGGGGTCCAGCCGGTGCGGGTCAAGCTGCTCGCCGAGCCGGGCACCCTCCGGTTGATCGGTGCCCAGATGGTCGGCGGCGGCGAGGGGATCAAGGAGCGGGCGGATTTCCTGGCCCAGGCGATCCGGTTCGGCATGACCCTGCACGACCTGTCCACCATGGAGAACGTCTACTCGCCGGCCATCGGTGCGTTGAACGAACCGATCGTGGTCGCGGCGACCAACGGCGTCCTCGCGGCGAGGACGGGCTGAGTCGTGGCCGCTGGCTCATCGGGGTTCTTCGGGTGGCTGCGTGGCAACTCCGAGCACTACCTACTGGTGGCCGCGCACCACAAGCTGGCCGCGCGGAACGGCTGGCCGGCGCCCCGCCCGCCGAAGGGGGTCAAGGAGATCCTCTGGCTGAAGATCTTCGCGCCGATCTATGCACTGCTGCCGTGGCCGCTGCGCAGCAGGATCATGCGCGCGATGCCGGGAAGCCACCGGGAAACCTGGGCTCCGCCGCCTCGCGGCCTCGGTCCGGCCGTGTTTCCGCAAACCGCGTTCCCCCAATCCGCGTTCCCCCGAACCGCGTTCCCACAGATCGACCGAGCTGGCGAGGCCGCCATCCGGTACGGCACACCACCAGAGGAATAAGAGGGAGAATCACCGTGGCTCAGATCGTCGGAACCCGCGCCAGCCAGGGCGATGTGATCGTCGACTACGACGAGAAGCTGTTCCCGGACATCCAGGCCAACGAGGGCGAGAAGGCCTACATCTTCATGCACACCGTGCCCTTCGAGGGCTCCGTCGGCATCGTGAACATGTTGACCGCGACCCGGATCAACCGGAAGGGGTTCGACACCAGCCTGGTGTTGTACGGCCCCGGGGTGCTGATGGCCTCGAGTACCCGGGGGTTCCCGACCGTGGGCGCGGAGGCCTTCCCCGGCCATATGAACTACAACGGCCAGCTGCAGACGTTCATGAAGGAGGGCGGCAAGGTCTATGCCTGCCGGTTCGCCATGGCCGCGCTCTACGGCATGCGCGAGACCGACCTCATCGAGGGCGTTATCCCGATGCACCCGCTCGACGTGCTGGACTGCAACCTGCAGGCCCGGCGTGAGGGCGCCCTGGTGATGCAGACCTGGACGCTCTGAGTCCGGCAAGGCGGACCCGGTACAACCGACGGCGGGGACCGGTGATCGACCGGCCCCCGCCGTCGGGTGGGGCGAGTCGGCCGTGGTGGCGTCGCTCAGTCGTGGTCGTGCCCGGCCGGACGGCCGGCGAGCTCACCGGTCCGGGCCGTGGTCTCGTCCGCCAGGACCAGGCCCGAGTCGGCCAGCACGTCCTCCAGCGCGCCGAGCCAGCAGCCGTAGTAGCTGTAGCACTCGCCGGGCGGGTGGTCGTCCTCCCAGGCCTTGATCCGGCCGATCAGCGCGGCCTGGAACCGGTCCCAGCCGAGCAGGCCCGACTCGCACAGGGTGACCGCCATCCCGAACGCCCGGCCCTCCCAAGGCTCGGCGAACACCAGCTCGCCATTGTCCCGGGGCGGCGCGGCCGGCCCCTCCACCGCGATCGCGGCGGTCACGGCGCCGCCACCTTGGCGACACCCACCAGGGCGTCCCTGGTGACCAGCGCGGCCAGCTCCTCCTCCGAGAGGTTCTCGGTGCCGGCCGGGCGCTCGGGAAGTACCAGCCACCGCACCTCGCTGGACGAGTCGCGCACCACGATCCGGGTCGACTCGGGCAGCTCCAGGCCCATCTCGCGCAACACGGTGCGCGGCTCACGGACCACCCGCGCCCGGTATGCCGTGTCCTTGTACCAGGACGGGGGGAGCCCGAGCACCGGCCACGGGTAACACGAGCACAGGGTGCAGACCGTGACGTTGTGGGTGTCCGCGGTGTTCTCCACGACCACGATGTGCTCGCCCTGCGGCCCGGTGAAGCCCATCTCCTTGATCGCCGCGGTGCCGTCGTCGAGCAGGCGGCGACGGTAGTCGGGGTCGGTCCAGGCCTTGGCCACGACCTTGGCCCCGTTGAGCGGGCCGACGTTGGTCTCGTAGTTGGCGATGAACTTGTCCATCACCCCCGGGTCGACCAGGCCGCGCTCGGTGAGCAGCTGTTCCAGGGCCTCGGTACGCAGCGCGGGCTGGATCCGTTCGGTTCCGGTCATGGGGCGGGCTCCAGGTAGCTCTCGAACAGCTCGATGACAAGGCTGAAGGACTCGGCCCCGGCGCCCCACAGCTCGTGGGAGTCGAAGCGCACCGAGTAGACGTGCTGGGGGTTCTCGCCGAGGAAGTGCGCGTGCGTATCCGGAAGCAGGTGCCCCGGCTGGAGCATCTCGACCACGCCGGTGTGGCCGCGAACGTAGCGGGGCAGCTTGGTGTGCCCGGCCGGCTCGACGTCCCGGGCGCGGACCCGCTCGCCGACGGCGAACGCGGGCGGCTGGTCCACCTGGCGCAGCGACCCCGCAGCGGTGGGCGCGTAGTCGGGCTTGTTCGGCTCGGGTACCGCGGGTTCCCGCACGTTCTCGCCGCTGATCTTCCGGGCCCGCGCGTCCACCGCGCCGGGCGCCAGGATCGAGCTCTCGACGAGCATCGCCTCCGACGCATTGAGCCAGCGGCCGTAGTAGCCGTCGGCGAAGTAGGAGGCCTCGTCGAGCTCGCCCAGGGCCCGACGGAAGGCGTCCAGGTTCTGTCCGGACACCCGGCCCATGGTCAGCAGGGTGAGCGCGAACGCCCGGCCCTCCCAGCGCTCGGCGAAGACCGGCTCGTCGCGGGCCGGGGGCCGCACCGCGCCCCGGCCGAGCGACCCGCCCACGTCCGCGATGCTGTCCATCACACCACCGTTTCTCTGATGAAGGATGTGCGTACACGATAGTAGATGTCGGTCATGGTGTGCGAGCCGATCGGACGGGCCGCCACCGGGTCAGCGCGCCCGGCGTAGCCGGCGGTAGATCTCCCGGTGCCGCTCCGCGCTGGCCGCCCAGGTGTAACGGTCGGCGACCTCCCGCCCCGCCGCCCGCAACCGGTCACGCAGCGCCGGTTCGGTGACCATCCGGCGCATCGCGGCGGCCAGCGCGCCCACGTCGCCCACCGGGGGGAGCAGCGCGTCGTGGTCGTCGGTCAGGTACTCGCCGAACACCGGCAGGTCGCTGGCCACCACCGGCAGGCCCAGGCTCATCGCCTCCAGCACGACCAGCCCCCATCCCTCCTTGACCGACGGGAACGCCAGCCCGTCAGCGGCGGCGTACCAGCCGGCCAGCTCGGCGTCGTCCACGGTGCCCAGCCGGACCACGTCCACCCCCTCCCGCAACCCCAGCCCGGGCAGCGACGCCAGCGCCGCGTCCCGGTAGGCGGTGTAGTCCTGGAACGAATGACCGCCGACCACGGCGAGCATCGGGGCCGGGTCCATGCTCGCGGCCAGCTCGCCGAGCGCCTGGAACAGGTACGCGGTGCCCTTGCGTGGCTCCACCCCGCCGACGGCGAGGAACACGAATCGGTCGCCCGCTCCGATCCGGTCCCGCAGCTCAGCCCGCCGCCGCGTCCCGACCGGGGGGAACCGTGCGGTATCCACCCCGTTGGGCACCACCTCCGCGTCGACCCCGTACTCCGCGCGCAGGATGCCCCGCCACTGCTCGCTGACCACCAGCACCTTGTCCGGCTGCTCGATGGCCAACCGCTGGCAGGTGATCAGTGCCTGGGTGGTGAAGTCGTCCACGTGGTGCACGGTGCGCAGGACGCTGACCGGTGTGCCCGAGTCCCGAACAGCCACCGAGTCCCGAACAGCCACCGCGGCCCGGGCGGAGATGCAGTCCTGCGGGTGCAGGATGTCGAACCGGCCGGACAGTCCGGCCAGCCCCTCGGTGAGCGCCTCGATCGCGGCGAAGACCCGCTCGTCCAGGGTCTCGCCCCGGGCCGGCGAGGGCACGATGGTGTGCGGCACGTGCACCGGACGGAAGAAGCCGGTGTCCGGGTCGCCGAGGGTCACCACGTGCACCGGGTAGCCCTGCCGGTGCAGCTCTTCGGCCAGGCACAGCGTGTGCACCACACCGCCGCGCGGCTTGGTGGAGTAGGTCAGCAGCGCCACACCCCGCTCGCTGACGAGCCTGCTCACGGGTTGATCACCGCCAGCTCGGGGTCGCGGCGGGCGATCGCGGCGGCCGCCAGCGAGGCCCGCGCGGCGGTCTCGGTGACCACGCAGCCGGCGGCGGTGAACGCGGCACGCTGCGCGGCCCAACCCTGCGGGTCGCCCTCGGTGCCCAGCACGTAGACCACCACCGCCGGCCCGCCGTCCCCGGTGATCCGCCCGCACAGCGGTGCCAGCTCGGCGGCCGGGTCGGGATGGGAGCCGTGCCCGAGCACCACGTCGAGCACGATCGCCGCCACCTCGGGGTCGGCGGCCTGCTCCCGCAGGTGCTCGATCCGGGCCTCCGGGTCGATCATCGGGTGCGGGCGGCCCCTGGTGTACTCCTCCTCACCCAGGTCGAGGCACAGGTGGCTGTGGTCGGGCGCCGGCAGCCCCAGCTCGGCGCGCAACGGGGTGTTGGAGTGCACCGGTCCGAGCACCCGGTCGAGGATCACCAGCGACTCATAGCACAGGGTCCCGCCGGAGAACAGTCCCCGGACCAGCGTGCGCTCCGCGCCGAGCCCGACGCTGACCTCGGCCACCCGCTCGGCCAGCCCCTCGGTCACCGAGGGCGCCGGGTGGCCGAGCTGCTCCAGCGCGCGCAGCACCCCGGTCTCCAGGGTGTCGGCGAGCACGACCCCGTCGGGCACCGGGAGGTCCCCGGTCAGCCCGATCAGGGCGGCCACCACCCGGGCCCCGGGGGCGGCGCGCAGCACCGCGCGGGCCACCTCGGCGGCGGGCGGCTTGGACACCAGCAGCACCAGCTCGGTGCGCTGGTCACCGGCCAGTGCGGTCAGCGCGGCCGTCGCCATCCGGCCGCCCACCGCGGCGGACAGGTCGCGTCCACCCAGCCCGATCACGTGGGACACCCCGACCCCCCAGCGGTCCAGCAGGCTCATCGCCTCCTGGGCCCCGGTGCCGGCGGCCGCGACCACCGCGACCGGGCCGGGGGTGGTGACGTTGGCGAAGCCCAGGCAGGTGCCGCCGAGCATCGCGGTGCCTGCTCCGGGCCCCATCAGCAGCAGGCCGAGGTCGCCGGCCCGCTCCTTCAGTATCACCTCGTCGGCGACCGGGACGTTGTCGCTGAACAGCAGCACGTGCAGGCCGGCGGTGAGTGCCTGATGGGCGGCCAGCGCGGCGTAGTCGCCGGGCACCGAGACCACCGCCACGTTGCTGCCCGGGGCCCGGGCCAGCGCCTCGGACAGTGAGCGCACCGGGCGTTGGTCGGTGCCCGCTTCGGTCTGGCCGCCGCGCTCGGCGAACATCGCCTGGTCACCCGCCTGTCGGGCGGCATCCACCGCATCCGCGGACTCCGCGCGCACCGCGATGATCAGATCGTTGGCGCCGGCGTCGGCCCACTCCTCGGCCTCGAAGCCCTCCCTGGCGAGGATCTCCAGGTTCGTCGGGGTGGCCATCGCCGCGCTCGCCCAGTGCACGCCGTCGACCAGGCGCATCGCCCGGGTGCCGGCCAGCTGGATCACCGAGTCCAGGTAGGTGTCCCGATTGACGGTCACCCGGCTGATCATCGATCGGCCCCGATCGGGTGCGGGGTGCACACGATGCGGGTTCCGCGCCGCCCCTGAACGCCGGTGTCACCGTGGGAGTCGGTCAACGATGCGGTCATCCGGTCCGCGCTGGTGATCACCGCTGTCCGGCCTCCGGAGCGGACGAACTCGACGGCGGCGGAGACCTTGGGGCCCATGCTGCCGGCCGGGAACTGGTGATCGTCGAGGTGGTGCTGTGCCTGGTCGGCGGTGATGTCGCCGATCGGGCGCTGCCGCTCGGTGCCGAAGTCCAGCTGTACCTGGTCGATGTCGGTGACCAGGACCAGTGCCTCGGCGCCCAGCGCGGTGGCCAGCAGCTGGGCGGTCCGGTCCTTGTCGATCACCCCGTCCACCCCGTGGTAGCCGGTGTGGTCCTCGACGACGGGCACCCCACCGCCACCGGCGGCGATGACCAGCATCTCGCGGTCGACCATCGCGCGCACCGCGTCGATCTCCACGATCCGTCTCGGCCTCGGGGAGGCGACGACCTGGCGGTAGCCGCGGCCGGAGTCCTCGGCCACGGTCCAGTCGCGCTCATCGGCCAGCCGGATGGCCTCCTCCCTGGTGAGAAAGGGGCCGACCGGCTTGGTTGGGTTCCGGAACGCCGGGTCGTCGGCGTCGACCACCACGTGGGTGACGATCGCGACGACCCCGGGTGGCGGTTGCGGCAGCACCTCCAGCAGCGCGATGACCAGCAGGGTGCCCAGCTCACCCTGGGTCATGGCGCCCTGGATGAACAGCGGCAGCGCGGGCACCTCGCCCTGGGCGCCGTGTTGCTGGATGGCCAGGTTGCCCACCTGCGGTCCGTTGCCGTGGACGATCACCACCACCCAGCCGGCGGCGCGGAGGTCACTGATCGCCGTGGCCATGACATGGGCGTTGGCCGCCTGCTCCGCGTACGTCCCGGCCTGTCCGGCCCGGAGGATGGCGTTTCCCCCGAGGGCGACGACGGCAGTTCTGGACATGGTCGGGTCTCCCACGGCAGCTCGTACATGATAATACTAGCGACATCTCCTATAGTAGATGTCAGTCCGGACTCGGGATTGCGATCGGAGGATGTCGAGAGTGTGTGCGGATCGACTCGCCGCGGCGCAGGTCGAATGGCGGGCGGCGGAGGAGCGGCTCTATCCGCTGGCGATGGCCGACCCGGTGGCCTACCAGCAGGTGCTGAGGCTGGTCGGGACGATGCTCGAGGTGTTGCGGGCCGACGCTGACCGGCCCGAGCGGTTGCTCGAGTTGGCGGAGCGGCCCGAGGAGTTGCTGGCGCGGTTGTCCGGGCAGCGGCCCGCCGCCGGGTCTGAGGGGCGGCCCGCCGCCGTGTCCGACGGGACTCTGCTGGGCGCGGCCCTGGCGATCCGGTCCCGGGAGATCAGCGCGGCCGAGGTCGCGGCCACCCGCGCCGGCCTGATCGCGCACGCCCGCGCCGGAGGACGCGAGTGGGTCTGCCTGGAGGGGCCGCCGGAGGTCGCGGCGCTGGCGGCGGGCACGCGGGTCGAGCTCCACCTGCGCTCGGGTGCGAGTCTGATCGCCGGCGTCGACCCGTGGTCGGGCGGGGATCCGTACCTGCTGGAGGTGGTGCCCGCCGATCCGGTCGGGGAACGGCGCACCGAGCACTTCCGGGACCGGCAGGAGTGGCGCGCTGAGTACGAGCGCTGGCGTGCAGACGTGGCGACCTTGACAATCGGGCCCGCTGCGGTCTCGGATAGTGGATGAACGACTTCTATCGTCAATGAGGGAACGGGTGGGCCGATGAGTGTCGATCAGGTGCCGGATCTCTCGTCGGCGGGTTCGACTGCCGCCGGCGGCGCACCGGCGTCGGCCGCCCGATCGTTGGCCGCGGCGTCGGGCGTGGCGGCACTGATCATCGAGCTGCAGAGCGTCGGATTGCGGGTGGAGGCCCCGGTGCAGACCAGGCGGGGCGGCGCCGGCCCCACCGACTCCGGCATGCTCTGGATCGACGGCGTCCCGGCCACCGTGCCGACCCAGACCGACGCCGCGCGGCACTCGCCCTACGTGCTCAAGGCCGAGGACGATGGTCAGGGCATCTATCGGGACGGCGTCAAGGTGGCTTCGGTGGCGAACGCCTCGCGCCCCCGGTTCTACGACCTGAGCACCGCCGACGGCGTTCCCTACTGGCAGATCGCGCTGCTGCACCTCGACTCGCTGGCCAGCACCGTGGTGCAGACCTGCAACTACTGGGGCACCGCCGACCAGTGCCGATTCTGCGGCATCGGGCTGTCGTTGGATGCCGGCCGGACGATCGCGAAGAAGACCCCCCAGCAGCTCGCCGAGGTCGCGGTGGCCGCCCGGGACCTCGACGGCGCGGTGGACGTCACGCTGACCACCGGTAGCTCACGCGCCCCGGACCGGGGTGCCCGGTACGTCGCGCGCTGCGGGCATGCGGTGAAGGAGGCCTCCGGGCTGCCGGTCGAGGTGCAGTTCGAGCCACCGGAGGACCTGGCGGTGCTCGACGAGGTCGCCGGTCTGGGCATCGACGCGGTGGGAATCCACGTGGAGTCGTTCGATCCACGGGTGCTGGCGCACGTCGCGCCCGGCAAGGCCCGGACCGGGATCGAGACCTACTTCCGCGCCTGGGAACGCGCCGTGCGGCTGTTCGGTCATGGCCGGGTGTCCACCTACGTGATCCTCGGCATGGGCGAGGATCCCGAGCTGACCATCCGGGAGTGTCGCCGAGCAGCGGACATCGGGGTGTACCCGTTCATCGTGCCGTTGCGGCCGGTGGCCGGCAGCCTGATGGAGGATCTGCCGCCGCCGCCGGCCGAGTACACCGAACGGGTCTACCGGCAGGTCGCGGGCTACCTCACCGAGCGGGGCCTGACCCCGGAGAACGCCGTCGCGGGGTGCGCCCGTTGCCAGGCCTGCTCGGTGCTCGGAGCCATGCAGAAGCAGCAGAAGCCGCTGCTGCAGATCGGGCCGGCCCCGGGCCGGACCGGATGAGCGAACCGATGGTCAGCTGCCGGCTGGTGACCGAGTCGGCCGACCTCGCCGAGCACCGGCGGATCCGGCACACGGTGTTCGTCCGTGAGCAGGCCATGTTCAGCGGCTCCGACGCCGACATGCACGACCGGGACGCTGCGACGTTCGTCGTGCTCGGCTGGGTGGCGGGCGTACCGGCGGGGACGGTGCGGCTGTACCCACTCGACCCCGAGCGGGAACTGTGGCAGGGCGACCGGCTCGCGGTGCTGCCCGAGCACCGGGCGTCGGGCATGGGTGCGCCACTCGTCCGGTTCGCGGTGACTACCGCCGCCGGTCTCGGCGGCTCGCGGATGATCGCGCACATCCAGCTGGCCAACGAGCGGTTCTTCACCCGCCTCGGCTGGTCGCGGCGCGCGGGGCCGGAGGACTACCTCGGACGCCCACACCTGCTGATGGACATCGAGCTGGCCGCCCATCGCCCGGCTGTGCCAGTCGAACCGCTGGTCACAGCGGCAGAGGCGACCTCGGGCCGGAGCTAACGCAGCCGCGGGCCAGGTCGGCACAACCGGCCGGCGGAGGTGAACCCGGCTCGCAGCTCCAAGGGCAGCGCGGTGGCTATCCGGTCGAGGGCCGCGCGGCTGTCGGCCGGCGCGCCGAGCTGGGCGATCACCAGGTCGGACCGGGTTCGCGAGGCGACCGCCGCCGCCTCTTCGGCGCGACCGAGGTGGTGCAGGGCAAGGGCCTCGTACTTCGTCGAGGAGTATGTCCTGGCCTGGATCAGCAGCGCCTCGGCGTAGCCGCCGTCCCAACGGGCGCGCATCTCCAGCAGCCGCATCGCGGCCCTCGGCCGGAACGGCAGCGAACGCTCCAACATCGGCGCAGCCGCCTCCACCCGCACCGCCGCATCGTCCGTGCGCCCCATCAACAGGTCGCAGTCGGCCAGTACGAGCAATGCATGAAGCTCCTGTTCCAGCTCCAGCGCGCCCCCGCCACGATGCGCCAGCTCGACCGCTCGCTCGGCGTGCTCCCGGGCCGCGTCGAGGTCGCCCAGCTCCTGCCACAGCCAGGATGTGGTGGTGTCGATGCCGGCCCGGTAGAAGCTGACCTGGTACTGGTCGATCAGCCGCCGGGCCCGGCCCAGAGAACGCAGCGCGCCCTGGAAGTCGCCGGTGTCGCCGCGGGCCAGCCCGGTGAAGAACAGCGCCTGCAGCAGCGGGCGGAACTGCCCGGTGCGCCGACACAACCTGGCGGCCAGCTCCAGCGTCGCGCGGGCCTCGGCGAACCGGTCCATGTGCTGCAGCAGGGCGCCCCGGTAGGCCAGCGCGATCGCTTTCGTGGTGTCCCCGGGCTCGCCGCCGAGCACCTCCTCGTACGCGGCTGCGGCGCCGGAGTAGTCGCCGTCCCAGTGCCGGACCCTACCCACCAGCAGCAGGGCGCTGGGCAGCGCCTGCGGCGCGGCCGCCGCGGACTCCGACAGCTGGCGGGCCTGCTCGGCCAGGTGCACCGCGCCGAAGGCGTCCCTGGCATAGAGCGCGGTCCAGCCGAGCTGCTCGAGCGCGCGTGCCTCCAACTCCTCGTCCCCGAGCTCGCGGGCCAACCCGAGCGCGGCCTCGTGGTCGCCGCGGGCTTCGTCGTGCCGGCCCCGTTCCGCGCGCACCTCGCCCCGGCGCAACCGGACGGTCGCCAGCAGCTCCCGGTCGCCGGAGCGCACCGCGGCGTCCAGTGCGGAGGTGAGCAGTTCGTCCGCCTCGATGTTGGCGAACGCCAGGTGCGCGGCGTGGGCGGCCAGCAACCAGGCCTGGGCGGCGGCGGTCCAGTCCCGGGCGGCGGCCAGGTGGCGGGCGGCCGCCTCGGGTCGGGCGCTGGCCAGCTTGGCGGCCCGGCGGTGCCGGCTGATCCGGATCGGTTCGGGTACCGAGTCGTAGGCCACCTGGCGAACGATGTCGTTGGCGAACCGGAACCGATCACCATCGCTGACCAGGAGATTCGCCCGCAATGCACGGGCCGCCCTGGTGGCGCACACCTCGACCGGCAGGCCGCTGAGGTCGGCCACCTCGTCCACCGAGAACGCGGTGCCCAGGACCGCGCCCTGGGCGAGCAGCCCGGTGACCTCCTCCCCGGCACACTTCAGTCGCTCCGCCACGGCCTCGGCCAGTGATCCCGGGATCGTCAGCGTCGGAGCCTGCCCGGGCGCCGGGACCCGGGCCGGCTGGCGGAGCAGCTCGGTGACGAACAGCGGTGAGCCGCCCGTCCAGTCGTAGAGCTGGTCGACGTCGTAGGGCAGCCGCGAGTCGCGCACCATCACACCCACCGCCGACCGGCTCAGCGCGCCGAGCTCCACCCAGGTGGCCAGCTCACGCAGCGGCCCGACCGCGGGCGGCTCCTCGGTGGTGCGCTCCGCGGCGAGCACCATGAGCCGGCCGCTGGCCCACTGGGTCGCCAGGAAGTGCAGCGCCTCGATGGTGGACTGCCCGGCATGCTGGCAGTCCTCGATGACCAGCAGCACCGGCCGGCTCTCACTGAGCCGCTCCAGGAACTCGGTCAGCGCCCCCAGACTGCGTCGGTGCTCCAACTCGGGGCCGACGCGTTCGTAAGGCAGCACGCCGGTCAGCTCGGCGATCTCCGGGACCAGCTCGATCAGCGTGCCCAGCCGGTCGGCGGCCAGCTCGCGGACCAGGGGCGGGCTCAGCCGCGCGATGGCCGTGCGGATCGCCTCCACCAGCGGCTGCAGGTACAGCGATCGTTCGGCCTCGAAGCAGGCGGTGGTCAGCACCAGCGCCCCGGTGCGGTGGGCCTGGGTGGCGAACGCGGCGGCCAACGCGCTCTTGCCGATGCCCGCCTCGCCGACCAGCAGCGCCATCGCCTGCCCGCCACCGACCACACCGGTCCACAGCGTGTCCAGGGCGGCCAGCTCGGCCTCCCGGCCGACCAGCAGCCGAGGCTGGGTGGAGGGCTGGCCGGGGCGCCGTCGGCCGGAGGACGCCGGGCTGTCCGAACGCAGCACGGACAGGAACAGTGCCTGGGTAGCGGGGGAGGGGTCGCTGCCCAGCTGTTCGGCGAGCGCGGTGCGCAGCGACTTGTAGGCCAGCAGCGCGGCGGCCGACTCGCCCTCTCGCTGATGGCCGATCATCGCCGCGCGGCAGGCCTCCTCGTCCAGCGGGTCGGCCCACAGCGCCGCCGAGGCAACCTCCACCGCGTCCCGGTTCGCGCCGATGGCCAGCGCCGCGCTCCACCAGTGCGCCCGGGCCCGGCGCAGCTCGCGGTCCGCGTGCCGGCGCAGGTCGTCCGCCCAGTCCGCATCCGGCTCGTCGGCCAGCGGCGGGCCGACCTGGAGCATCCGGGTGGCCCGTTCGGCGCTGCTGGCGGCCAGCGCGTACCGGCGATGGGCAAGCTCCCGTTCGGCGGTGGCGGTCAGTTCCTCGGCCTCGAACAGGTCCACCGCCAGGTCGTCGAGGATCAACCGGTAGCCGGTCGGGCCGCCGTCGATCCGGTCCCGTCCGAGCGACCGGCGCAACCGGCTGACCAGCGCCGCCACGTTCCGGTCGGCCCGTTCCGGCTGTTCGGTGCGCCACAGCGCGTCGATCAGCGTGTGCACCGGGACGAACTCCCCGTGGCGGGCCACCAGGATCTTGAGCAGCCGCTGTGCCTTACCGGTCGGCGCCGGCCCGGCCAGGTCGCCCTCGATCATGAAACGCCCGAGCAGGCGAACCCGCAGGCTGCCCGTGTCCACGCCGGCGACTCTACCGTTGTTGTGTGCCAGGGCCCCGTGAGTGGAGAGTCGCGCTGTAGCGCCACTGTCCACCCACGGGCACCCTGGTGAGCATGAGAGATCCGGTCACCGACCTGCGGCGGATCGCGTTCCTGCTGGAGCGTTCGCACGCCTCGACCTACCGGGTACGGGCGTTCCGAACGGCCGCGAACGTGCTCGCCGGCCGGGACGACCTCGACCTGCTGGCCGGCGGCGGTGGTCTGAAGAAGCTGCGCGGCGTGGGCGAGTCCACCGCCCGCTGCGTGGCCCAGTCGCTGGCCGGGCAGCAGCCGGCCTACCTGCGGGAGCTGGAGTCGCACGCGGCCACCGGGTTGCCGGACGCCAAGGCCGCGGTCCCGCCGATCCCGGAGCTCACCGGTGCGGGCGCCGCGCTGCGGGCGGCGCTGCGCGGTGACTGCCACAGCCACTCCGACTGGTCCGACGGCGGCAGCCCGATCGAGGAGATGGCGCTGACCGCCCGCGAGCTGGGCCACGAGTACCTGGTGTTGACCGACCACTCGCCGCGGCTGACCGTGGCCAACGGGCTGTCCGCGGCGCGGCTGCGCCGCCAGCTCGAGGTGGTCGCGGAGCTGAACACCCGGCTCGCGCCGTTCACCATCCTCACCGGGATCGAGGTGGACATCCTCGACGACGGCTCGCTGGACCAGGACCCCGAGCTGCTCGAACAGCTGGACCTGGTGGTGGCCAGCGTGCATTCCAAGCTGCGGATGCCGGCGGCGGAGATGACCGAGCGGATGCTCACCGCGGTGGCGAACCCGCAGGTCGACGTGCTCGGGCACTGCACCGGCCGGATGGTCACCGGCGGCCGCAAGCGCCCCGAGTCGGAGTTCGACGCGGAGTCGGTGTTCGCGGTGTGTGCCGAGTACGACGTCGCGGTGGAGGTCAACTCCCGGCCCGAGCGGCTGGACCCGCCCCGGCGGTTGCTGCGCCAGGCCGTCGAGGCCGGCTGCCGGTTCTCCGTCGACACCGATGCGCACGCCCCCGGCCAGCTGGACTGGTTGCCCTACGGCTGCGCCCGCGCCGCCGAGTGCGAGGTGCCGCCCGACCGGGTGATCAACACCTGGTCGGCCGCCGACCTGCTCGCCTGGGCCGGCCGGCGGTCATGATCGCTTACGCCGGTCCGACCACCGCAAGGATCTGGCCGGCGTCGACCTGGTCACCGGCAGACCCCGCGACGGCAAGGTGGCGCACGCGCTGGAGGCCCGGTCCAGGGCGGCCACGGAGACGTAGACTCGCGTCCCGTGCATTCCGTCACGGGTTCGACCGTTGTGTTCGTCCAGGCGCGCTCGGCCACCGAGCAGGCAGTGCTGGCCCGGTGGGCCGCGGCGGAGCACCCCGGCGCGCCGCTGGTGGAGATCGACCCTGAGGGCCGGACCGAGGGCCTGGACCAGATGCTGGCCGACGACGGGCTTCGGGTGGTGCCGGCCCGGGTGACCTGGTCCCCGGCCGAGGACGACCGCTCCCGCGCCGCCCGGCTGACCGACCTGCTGGCCGCGAGCCGTCGCCGACCCTGGTCACCGCTGCACGCACCGCTGGCCCGCTGGATGCCTGATTCGGCCCGGGTCGTGGCCGGCGAGCCGGCGACGGTGGCGACGCTGCGGGCCGGGTTCGCCGACCAGACGCGCCCGGACGAGGCGGACGACGACGGCTTCACCCGCTACGTGCTGCGGCAGGGGGCCCTGGCCTGCGACCGGGCCGAACGACGGGTGATGGGCGACCGCTACAAGGTGCCCCGGCTGATCGTCGAGCAGATCACCGGGTCCTCCCGGTTCGCCGGGCGGGTGGCCGAACTGGCGGCGGAGACCGGCCGGCCGGCGGCCGAGGTGGAGTCGCGACTGCGCGAGTACCTCTCGGAGATGGTCGCGGTGCAGAGCCCGCCGGCGATCGACGCGTTTCGGGCGGCGATGGGGCCGCTGCACTCCCGGGCCTGGAACGTCGACGTCGACGAGGCGGGGTTGGCACGGCTGCGTGCGCTCAACCAGGAGCATCCGCTGATCTTCCTGCCCTCGCACCGGTCGCTGGCCGACCCGCTGGTGCTGGCCGAGGTGCTGCACACCCACGACTTCCCGCGCAACCACGTGCTGACCGGCGCGGACCAGGCGATCGGTCCGTTCGCTGCGCTGGGCCGGCGGGCCGGGGTGGTTTTCCTGCGTCGCTCGATGGGCGACGACCCGATCTACCGGGCGGCGGTGCGGGAGTACCTCGGTCAGTTGCTGGCCAAGCGCTTCAACCTGGAGTGGTACATCGAGGGCGGTCGCACCCGCACCGGCAAGCTGCGCCGGCCCCGCTACGGCCTGCTGCGGTACCTGGCCGGGGCGCTGGACGAGCGTCCGGAGCTGGACGCGGTCCTGGTCCCGGTGTCGATCGTCTACGACCAGCTGCACGAGGTCGGGGCGATGGTGGCCGAGCAGCGCGGCGGCGCGGCCCAGCGCACCGAGGGTCTTCGGTGGCTGGCCCGCTACGCCCGGGCGCAGCGGCGAAACGTCGGGGTGGCCAGGGTCAGCTTCGGCGAGCCGTTCGCGCTGCGCTCGGCGCTGGCGCAGTCCGGCTCCGGTGGCCCCCGGCTGGAGAAGGTGGCGTTCCGGGTGTGTGACGGGATCAACGCGGCCACCGCGGTGACGGCGAACTCGCTGGTCACCTTCGCGTTGCTGAGCACCCGGGATCGCGCGCTCACCCTCGACCAGGTGGCCGACGTGGTCGCGCCGCTCACCGGTTACCTGCGCAGCCGCGGGGTGTCGGTGCCGAGGGTGGAACTGGAGACCCACTCCGGACTGTGCGACACCCTCGAGCGGCTGGCCGAGGCCCGGGTGGTGCGGATGTACGACCGGGGGACCGAGCCGGTGTTCGCGATCGCGCCCGGCCGCCACCACGTGGCCGCGTTCTACCGCAACGGCGCGCTGCACCATCTGGTCAACCGGGCGTTGGCCGAACTGGCCATGCTGCGAGTGGCTCGGGCAGGTCCGGGGGAGGACTACCTGCAGGCCGCGTGGACCCAGCTGTGGCGCCTGCGCGACCTGCTGAAGTTCGAGTTCTTCTTCGCCGAGAAGCGCGAGTTCTCCCGCCAGGTGCTGGCCGAGGTCGACCTGCTCGACCCGGGCTGGCGCACCCGGGCGGCCGACGCGGCGCCGCGCGAGGTGGACCAGGCGCTGCGCGCGGCCCCGATGCTGGTGGCGCACGGCACGCTGCGCAGCTTCCTGGACGCGCAGCTGGTGCTGGCCGAGTTTCTGGTCGACCTGGAGCCGGACGCGCCGGTGGAGCGCTCCGAGCTGCTGCGGGGATGCCTCGGCCTGGGCCGGCAACTGCTGCTGCAGCACCGCCTGGACCGCGCGGACTCGGTGTCGGCCGAACTGTACGACTCCGCGTTGCGGCTGGCGGACAACCGCGGCCTGCTCGGGCCCGGAGGGTCGAGGCTGGCCGCCCGGCGACGGCGCTACCGCGACGAGGTGCACGCGTTGCTGGGGGACCTGGGCCGGATCGGAGCGATGGAGTCGGCGCGGCTCGAGCAGCTGCTCGGCGCCCGCACACACGGTCGGCCCCAGCCCACCGCGGCGCATTCGCCGATGCCGGGTACCCGCCAGGTAGGTGCTTGTCCGGGTTCGGAGTAGCCCGCTAACGTCGGGGTCGTGTCGTCGTCGGGTGTGCGGATGACGTGGCCGACCCAGCTGGTGCTGCGGGTGCTGCTGGTCGATCCCGACCGAGCGGTGTACGGGTCGGAGGTGGCGGCGCGCGCGCAGCTGGCGCCCTCGACGGTGCATCCGGTGCTGGCCAGGTTGGAGGGCCTGGGCTGGCTGGTCTCCGCCTGGGAGGACGCCGACCCCCGCCGGTTGGGCCGGCCCCGGCGGCGCTACTACCGGCTGACCGAGGCCGGGACGGCCGCGGCGGCCGCGGCGGTGGCGCGGGTCCGGCTGCCGATGGCGCTGCTGGGCGACTCGATCGTGGCGCGATGACCCGCGGGCCCGGGACTGACCTGTCCGCGGGCGGTGGGGAGCTGGGCCGGTTGATGGCCTCGACGGACTGGGCGGGCACCGCGGTGGGCCCGGTCGAGGGTTGGCCGACGAGTCTGCGCACCGCAGTGGGGATCATGCTGCGGTCCCGGTTCCCGATGTTCATGGGCTGGGGTGAGCCCCTGACGATGTTCTACAACGACGCCTACGTCCCGGTCCTGGGTGGCAAGCACCCGTGGGCGCTGGGCCGGTCGACGCAGCAGGTGTGGGCCGAGATCTGGGACGTGCTGGGCCCGCTGGCGGGCGAGGTGATGGCCGGGCGGGCTACCTTCGCCGAGGACCTGCTGCTGATCATGCAGCGGGCGGAGTTCACCGAGGAGACCTACTTCACCTTCTCCTACAGCCCGATCCCCGGGGACGATCCGGGCGCGGGCCCGGGCGGGTTGTTCTGCGCGTGCACCGAGACCACCGGGCGGGTGATCGGGGAGCGGCGGCTGCGGGTGCTGTCCGGGCTCGGCGACATTGTTGCGGCCACCGCGCCCACCGCCGAGCAGGCGTGCACCGCGGCGCTGGAGGTGCTCGGCCGGGCCCGGGCTGATGTGCCGTTCGCGCTGGCCTACCTGCGCGACGGCGACCACGCCCGGCTGGTGACCGGCTATGGGGTGGCGGCGGGCGGGCGGATCTCCCCACCGGTGGTGCCGCACGCGGACGGGGGCCGCACGATCTGGCGGGTGGTCACCGGCGGGAAGGCGGAGCTGCGCACCGGGCTCGCGGGCGACTACCCGGGCGCGATCGAACCGGCGGTGATCGGCGACGCGGTTCCGTCCGACGCACTGGTGCTGCCGCTGGCCGCGGCGGGCGAGGCGGAGCCGGTCGGGGCGCTGGTGGCCGGCATCAGCCCCTACCGGCAGCTGGACGAGGAGTACCGGTCGTTTTTCGACCTGGTCGCCGGGGCGGTGTCGACGGCGCTCACCGACGCGCTGGCCTATCAGCACCAGCGGCGGCGCGCCGAGGAGCTCGCGGAGCTGGACCGGGCCAAGACGGAGTTCTTCTCCAACATCAGCCACGAGTTCCGCACCCCGCTGACGTTGATCCGCGGCCCGGTGCGTGAGCTGCTCGACACCGGCGCCGCCGAGGATCCGGCGCGGGTGCGCGCGGAGCTGGCCGCAGTGGATCGCAACGCGGGGCGGCTGGCCCGGCTGGTGAACAACCTGCTGGACTTCTCCCGGGTTCAGGCCGGGCGGGCGCAGGCCCGCTACCGGCCGACCGACCTGGCCGCCTTCACCGCGGATCTGGCGAGCATGTTCCGGGCCGCGATGGCCCGGGCCGGGTTGGGCTACACGGTCGACTGCGCGCCGGTGGGTGAGCCGGTGCACGTCGACCGGGAGATGTGGGAGAACGTCGTTCTCAACCTGCTGTCCAACGCGTTGAAGTTCACCTTCACCGGCGCGATCGAGGTGGCGCTGCGCCGCGACGGTTGCTCCCAGGTGGTACTGACGGTCACCGACAGCGGGGTCGGCATCCCCGACGCCGAGCTGGCGCGGCTGTTCGAGCGGTTCCACCGCGCCCCGGCCGACCGGGGTCGCTCGGCGGAGGGCAGCGGCATCGGGTTGGCCCTGGTCCGGGAGCTGGTGGGGTTGCACGCCGGCACGGTCGAGGTCGCCTCGACCGAGGGCAAGGGGACGACGTTCACCGTGCGGGTGCCGCTGGGCACCGAGCACCTGCCCGCCGACCAGCTCGTCGACCCGCCCGACCCGGCCGAGAACGGGGACGTTGCCGCGGTGGCCGACCCGTACGTGACCGAGGCGCTGCGCTGGCTGCTGCCGGCCGCGGATGTCGCCGACGCGCCGACAGCGGCCGCGATCGGCCCGGGGGAGGCGTCCGCCGGCGCGTCGGTGCTGGTGGTCGACGACAACGCCGACATGTGCGAGTACCTGACCAGGCTGCTGTCCCCGCCGTACCGGGTGCGGTCGACCGGTGACGGGCGAGCCGGCCTGGCGGCCGCGCGCGCTGATCCGCCCGACCTGGTGATCACCGACGTGATGATGCCCGGCCTGGACGGGTTCGGGCTGCTGGCGGCGCTGCGCGCGGATCCGGCCACCGCGACCCTGCCGGTGATCGTCCTGTCCGCGCGGGCGGGGCAGGAGGCGGCGATCGAGGGACTGGCCGCGGGCGCGGACGAGTATCTGGTCAAGCCGTTCACCGCGGCCGAGCTGCTGGCCCGGGTCCGCTCCGCGCTCACCCTGGCCCACGTGCGCCAGCGGGAGACCCGCTGGCGCACCGCGCTGGTCGAGGCGATGCAGGACGGCTTCTACGTCGTCGAGCTGGACACCGAGCCGCCACGAGTGGTCGAGATCAACGAGGCGTTCACCGACATCCTCGGCTATGACCGCGACCAGCTGCCCTATGCCGCGCCGTTCCCGTGGTGGCCCGACCCGGCCGCACATGCTGGGCAGCGCGCCGAGATCGAGCGTCAACTCGCCGCGGGCGAGCCCGGGCGCCACGTGCTGCCGGTGCGCCACCGCGACGGGCACGAGGTGTGGATCGCGGTCGCGCACGCGATGCTGACCGACCCGGACACCGGGCGGCGGGTCCGGGTGGGCACGGTCCGCGACGTCACCGCCGAGCACGCCGCACAGCTGCGGGCCCAGCAGCTGCGCCGGGTCACCACCGACCTGGCCGCGGCGGCGACCCTCGGCGACGTCGCCGACGCGCTGATGACCGCGCTGGTCGACGCGTTCGGCGCGGCTGCACAGAAGGCCTTCGCCGTGGATCCCCAGCACGGTGGACTGCGGCTGCTGCACGCGCAGGGCGGCCACGCCGACGTCGTGGCCCGCCTCGCAACCATCCCGCTCGACGCCGCGACCCCGGTCACCGACGCCGCCCGCACCGGCGAGGCGGTGTGGCTGCGCGACCACGACGACTGGAGCACCCGCTACCCCCAGCTCGAGGCCGAGCACCGGGCATCGGGCTACCGCGCCGCGCTGGTGCTGCCGCTGCGCGCCGCGCAGCGGGTGGTCGCCGTCGTCGCCGCCAGTTTCCCCACCGCGCGCACCTTCCCGGCCACCGAGCGCGAGTTCGCGCTCACCCTCGCCACCACCGCCGCCCAGGCCGCCGAACGGGCCGTGGACGCCGACCACCGCCGCGGCGTCGCCGAGACCCTGCAACACCAGCTGCTCCCGCACACCCCACCGGTGATCGACCACCTCGCCCTGGCCACCCGCTACCTGCCCGGCACTGCCGGTGTGCAGGCCGGGGGCGACTGGTACGACGTCATCGCCCTCGACGAGGTGCGCACCGCCGTCGTCGTCGGCGACGTCGTCGGCCAGGGCGCCAGCGCCGCCGCCGTGATGGGCCAGCTGCGCACCGCCCTGGCCACCATCCTGCGTACCCGCGCCGCCGACACGCCCGACGTCGCGCTGGCCCATCTCAACCGCATCGCCGCCGACACCGCCGGCGCCCGCGCCTCCAGCGCGGTCTGTCTGATCGTCGACACCGCCGCCCGGCAGATCCGGTGGTCCTGCGCCGGCCACCCACCGCCCCTGCTGGTGCCCGTCGGCGGCCCGGCCCGCTTCCTCGACGACGCCGCCCCGGAGGGCCCCACCCACGACGACATCGCCCTCGTCGCCGCCCGACTGTTGCCCGCCCCGCTGCACGAGCGCTGCCCTGCCCGGCCCACCGAGCTCGCCCGCACCCGCCGCGCCGTGTACCGGTGGGCCACCCAGACGGGGCTGGACGAGCAGACCGTCGGCGACCTGCAGCTCGCCCTCGGCGAGGCCATCGCCAACGCCGTCGAACACGCCTACCTCGGCGCCCCTCCTGCTCACCCGGTCGGCGAGTTCGACTACACCGTCCGCCGCGTCGACGACACCACCGTCGAGGCCACCGTCACCGACCACGGCACCTGGCGGTCCCCACCGCCCGACCGCGGCTACCGGGGCCGCGGCCTGGAGATGATCAAGCGCCTGGCCGACCAGATGAGCGTCGACCACGGCCCCGGCGGCACCACCGTGCGGTGCACCCTCACCGCCGCCGGGCCCGACCCTTCCGTGACCCACCCCGCGACGACCGCCCGTCGCGCACCCGCCGACGCCCGACCGGCCGGCGTGCACGTCGACAACGGGCCCCACGGCAACCGCCGCATCACCCTGCGCGGCGGCATCGACCTGCCCGCCGTCCACGCGATCCGCCCCGCCCTCTACCGCCACCTCGATCTCGATCTCGATCTCGACCTCGACCTCGACCGCGAGCACCCGCCACCCGGCGAGCCCTCCGTCCTCGACCTGGAACTCGACCTCGGCGCCGTCACCTACCTGGCCAGCGCCGGCGTCGGCCTCATCCTGGAGATCACCGAGCAGGCCGCGGCCCACGGCCACCGGCTGCGCCTGACCTACCACCCGCACAGCGTGGCGGCCCGGGTGCTCCAGCTCGCCCAGCTCGCCACCCCGGCCGCCGGCGAGCCCACCACCACGACGTCGTCACGGGGCCGAGCTGAGCGATCAGACATTTGACGATGGGCGGACACCGAGACACGACGAGATCACCCTGTCCGATCAGCCCGCACCGCAACGTCAAGCTGCGCGACCTCGCCGCCCGGAACCTGTGTACCTAGCCAGGCGTGGCCCGAGCCACGGCGGGTAGCCCTGCACTCTCACCTAGCCGGGTGGGGATGGAGGCAGGTCAAGGGAGGTTGATCAGTGGGTTTCAATCCATTGGACGAGAAGGGCATCGCGGTCGGCGACCAGGTGCGCAACTGGTCGGAGCTGAACATCGAGCCGTACAACGCGCTCGACGTGGATCCGTACACCCGGTGTCGGATCATCGGGATGAACGGCATCGAGATCGAGTCGATCCTGTTCTCCCACCAGTTCAACCGGCACACCAACGTGCTGGAGGTACGGCAGAAGCTGGCCGAGCTGCGGCGCATCGACCAGCAGCAGCAGAAGGCGATCAACTGGCTGGTCCCGGGGGACGAGAGCACGATCGAGGTGACTCTGGGTTACGAGCAGATCGCGGTGGACCTGACCGCTTGGCTGGCCCGCCAGGAGCCGGACCCGTACCTCAAGCAGACCTACAACTTCGGGTTGTTGGAGGACTTCGACCATCTGTACCGCTACGCCAACCTCTACGAGCTGATGGAGGGCAAGCAGGCCACGGCGGTGTGCGACCAGCTCACCGAGATGATGCCGGGCCGTCCGCTGCCGGTGGAGCACCGCCATCCGGTGGACAACATCCGCAAGCACTACGACAAGCACACCGTGGACCCGATGTCGCGGCTGCACGCGCTGACCATCACCGCGGCCGAGCAGCAGACGATGCAGTTCTACATGAACATGGGCAACCGCTACCTCGAGCCGCTGGCCCGGGGGCTGTACCTGGAGATCGCCCAGGTCGAGGAGGAGCACGTCACCCAGTACGAGTCCATGCTCGACCCCGGGGAGAGCTGGTTCGAGCAGCTCGCCCACCACAAGTACAACGAGATCTACATGTACTACTCGTGGGCGCAGCAGGAGTCCGACCAGCGGATCAAGTCGCTGTGGGAGCTGCACTGCAACATGGAGATCGGGCAGCTGCATGAGGTGTGCGACCTGATGCGCCGCTACGACGGCCGCGAGCCGGAGGAGGTGCTGCCCCCGTTCGTGCCCGAGCCGGTGCGGCTGGAGCAGAACAAGGAGTACGTGCGCGGGGTGCTGGCCACCGAGTGCGACCTGACCAGCCTGGGCACCGGCTACGTGATGGACGCGCACAACCGTTTCCAGGAGAACCTGGCCAAGGTCAACGCCGGCGGCTCGTACGGCGACCAGGTCATCACCGACCACGTCGAGCGGTTCGGCAAGGAGTACCGCCTCCAGACCGAGGGCCCGCACCCGGTCGACAACTCGCGCGCCAGCTGACCAGACCGAACGGAGACCACCACCATGACAGTCGACCAGGACATCAACACCGTCACCGCCGCCACCGGAGCGATCATCAAGTGCGGGCCGATGGTCACCGCGCCGCCCGAAGCGGTCACCAATGACGCCGAGCTCGACCAGGTCGGGGACAGCCTGAACGGGCCGTTCGTCGCAGACCTGTTCGCGGCGTGTATCACTCACGAACGCGACGGGGTCAACCTGTTCCGGATGCTCGGGGCCACCACCAAGAACCCGATGCTGCAAGCTCAGTACGCGAAGATGGCCGGTGAAAGCCAGCGCGCGGCCGAGATCTGGGCCCGGCTCATCCGGGGAGTCGGCGGAAACGAGCAGTACGTCAGCCCGCCGGCCCGGCTGACCGAGACCATGGACAACAAGATGGTCGAGGCGTTTCAGGGCATGGACTCCGCCGACCCGCTGTCCCAGGAGATGGCCGGGGTGCAGGCCACGCTGATGGCCTCGGCGCTGTGCGTCGCCAACGCCGAGCTGCTCACCAAGCTGGGCCAGAACGCCAAGGGAGAGACCGGGCAGGGCCTGCTCGCCACCGGGGAGAAACTGACCGCGATGGCGGCCGAGCACCGGGACTGGGCGGTACAGATGATGAGCACCATGGCCATCACCCAGGCAAAGCACCCGGTGGCGCAGAAGGCCGGTCAGGCCATGGAGAAGGGCTTCGGCAAGATCAAGGACGCGCTGCACTGACACCGGCGGAACCAGTACGGCCGTGGCGGTCCACCTCAGGGTGGGCCGCCACGCATCCGGTCCGGCCGGGTCGCGGTCTTGGCGCTGAGCGTCGCCGACCTCTGCGCCATGATCGGCCAGCCGGCAGTTCACTCGCCGGGCTCACCACCGAGCAGTCTGACCATGACCTCCATGCCGGCCGCGGTGTGGTCGAGTCGCGCTCGAATCTCACGCGCGCTCCGGTCTCGCGCATTCCAGCATTGCGCGTCTCGGGCACGAGCACGTTTACCGGGATGCGATGTGGGAAGGCCCGCAACGGACTGAACCTGCAGTGGTAAGGAGCCGCGCTGATGAGCCGTGTCGATCGGATCGCCGAACCCTGGGGTGCGCGCACTGCGTACGGCTCGGGCGAGGCCTGGCCGGTCCGGGTGGACCAGCACCTCGCGGAGGGGGTGGCCGAGGAGTCGGTGGACCGATGGGTGCAGACGGCGTCGATCCTGCACTCCAACGGCGACGCGATGGACATCGCGGTGGCCGGCGAGCGGATCGTCGGCGTACGGGGCCGGGAAGTCGACCGGGTCAACCACGGGCGGCTCGGCCCGAAGGATCTCTACGGCTGGCAGGCCAACTCCTCACCCGACCGGTTGACCCGCCCGCTGGTGCGCGAGGGCGGGGAACTCGTGGAGACCGACTGGGACACCGCGATGAGCAGGGTCGTCGGCCGGACGAAGGAGCTGCTCGACGAGCAAGGGCCGAGCGCGATCGGCTTCTACACCAGCGGCCAGCTGTTCCTGGAGGAGTACTACACCCTGGCGGCGATCGGGCACGGCGCGATCGGCACCAACCACATGGACGGCAACACCCGCCTGTGCACCGCGACGGCGGCGGCGGCGCTCAAGGAGACCTTCGCCTGCGACGGGCAACCCGGTTCCTACACCGACATCGACCACGCCGACGTCATCGCCCTCTACGGGCACAACATGGCCGAGACGCAGAGCGTGCTGTGGAGCCGGATCCTGGACCGGCTCGCCGGTCCTCGGCCTCCGAAGATCGTCTGTGTGGATCCGAGGGAGACCCCGGTGGCTCGCGCGGCGCGGGAGAGCGGCGGGGTGCACCTGGCCCCGCTGCCCGGCACCAACCTCGCGCTGATGAACGGCCTGCTGCACGAGATCATCGCCAACGGCTGGGTGGACCGGGACTTCGTCGAGCGCAACACGGTCGGTTACCCGGAGCTGGAGAAGCGGGTGAGCGAGTACCCCCCGGAGCACGTGGCCGGCATCTGCCGGATCCCGGCGCAACAGATCCGCGACGCCGCGCGAGTCATCGGCTCGGCCGAGCGGCTGCTGTCCACCGTGCTGCAGGGCTTCTACCAGTCCAACCAGGCGACCGCCGCCGCTGTGCAGGTGAACAACGTCAACCTGATCCGCGGCATGCTCGGCCGCCCGGGTGCGGGCATTTTGCAGATGAACGGGCAGCCCACCGCGCAGAACACCCGAGAGGCCGGCGCCGACGGGGACCTGACCGGGTTCCGCAACTGGAGCAACGACAGCCACGTCGCCGACCTGGCCCGGTGCTGGAACATCGATCCGATGCAGATCCCGCACTACTCCCCGCCGACGCACGCCATGCAGATGTTCCGCTATGCCGAGCAGGGCTCGATCCGGTTCCTGTGGGTGAGCGCCACCAACCCCGCAATCTCGATGCCCGAGCTGGCCCGGATTCGCAAGATTCTGTCCCAGGAGCGGCTGTTCCTGGTGGTACAAGACATCTTCCTCACCGAGACCGCGCAGCTCGCCGACGTGGTGCTGCCGGCGGCGACCTGGGGCGAGAAGACGGGCACGTTCACCAACGTCGACCGCACGGTGCATCTCTCGGACAAGGCGGTGGAGCCGCCGGGTGAGGCGCGCACGGACCTGGACATCCTGCTGGACTACGCGCGTCGGATGGACTTCCGCGACCAGGACGGGCAGCCGATGCCGCAGTGGCACGATCCGGAGTCGGCGTTCGAGGCCTGGAAGGAGTGCAGCCGCGACCGGCCGTGCGACTACTCCGGCATGAGCTACGCGAAGTTGCGCGGTGGCAGCGGTGTCCAGTGGCCGTGCAACGAAGCCAACCCCGACGGCGCCGAGCGCCTCTACGCCGACGGCAGGTTCTTCGCCGACCCGGACTACTGCGAGAGCTACGGCCGCGACATGGTCACCGGCGCGCCGCTGGAGCAGACCGAGTACCGCGCGCTGAACCCGGCGGGGAAGGCGATCCTCAAAGCGGCCGGGTACGTCCCACCGCACGAAGTTCCCGGCCCCGACTACCCGTTCGTGCTCACCACCGGCCGCACCATCTTCCAGTTCCACACGCGCACCAAGACCGGCCGGGCCCCGGAGCTGCAGGCCGCCGCGCCCGAGGTGTGGGTGGAGGCCTCGGCCGGGGACGCCGCGCGGCTCGGCCTCACCGAGGGAGACCTGTGCGAGATCGCGTCCCCCCGGGGCGCCATTCGCGCGAAGCTGCGCATCAGCGGAATCCGCGACGGCGTGCTGTTCGTGCCGTTCCACTACGGCTACTGGGACCAACCCGACCCGGACACGGACCGGGACACCGACCGGCACCGACGAGCGGCGAACGAGCTGACCGCCACCGACTGGGATCCGGCGTCCAAGCAACCGCTGTTCAAGACCGCGGCCGCCCGGCTGAGCCGGGTCGAAGCGGAAGCGGGACCCGCGCCGGCGCCCGCGCTGGCCGCCTCGGCCTCGGTGAGCTCGGGGAGCGGTCGATGAGCAAGATGAAGCTGGCGATCCGGGAGCTGCACCGCTCCGAGGCCACCCTGGCCCGCTCGCTGCGCAACGCCGCCGACCGGCACAAGGTCGACCACGAGATCCACCACGTCGGACACGACATCGCGGGCTGGTCGGAGACTCACGTCCGGGAGCTGGCCGCGATCGCGCCCAGCTACGGGCTCACGCTGTCCGAGCACCCGAAGGAACGGCTGCGCAAACTGGGCGTCGGCGCGCTGTATGAGCGCACCAGCGTGGCCATCGGACGGTTTCCCCAGCCCGGTCTGCTGCTGCTGGCCGACCTGCGCCGACTGCACCGCATCGCGGCTGGTGTCTCACTGGACTGGGAGCTGGTCGCACAGGCCGCGCAGGCGACGAAGGACCGGGAGCTGCTCGCGCTGGCCAAGCGCTGTCACCCGCAGTCGCTGCGCCAGATGAGATGGGCGAACGCGCACCTCAAAGTGGTATCCGCGCAGGTTCTGGCCTCGTGACGGCCACGCCAGGAGCACCCGCCACCCGGATCGTGCTGCGCCCGGTGGGCACACCACTGCCGTTGGGTTTTCTGGGACTGCTGGTCGCGACACTGGTGTTCTCGGCGGTGCAGCTGGGTTGGGTCGCCGCCGACCAGGGCCGGGTGGCCGCGCTGGCCGCGCTCCTGCTGACCGTGCCGCTGCAGCTGATCGCGTGCGTGTTCGGCTTCCTGGCCCGCGACCCGGTCGCCGGGACCGGAATGGGATTGCTCGCGGGCGCCTGGGCGGTGGCCGGGATGGTGACGCTCACCTCGCCGCCCGGTACGACGAGCCCCGGGCTGGGCATCGTGCTGCTCGCGGTCGCCGCGGCCCTGCTGGTGCCGTGTGTCGCCGCGATGGGCAAGCTGGCGGCGGCGGCGGTGATGGGGACCTCGGCGCTGCGGTTCGCCACCACCGGAATCTACGAGATCACCGGTTCGGGTACCTGGGCGACGGTCGCCGGCTGGTTCGGCGTGCTGCTGGCGGTGCTGGCGCTCTACGCCGCCCTCGGCTTCGAGCTGGAGGACCAGCAGCGGCAGACGGTGCTACCGCTGCTGCGGCGCGGAGCAGGTGCCGAGGCCATGCAAGGCACGCCCGCCGAACAGGTGACCGGCGTTGAACACGAAGCGGGAGTGCGCGCTCAGCTTTGATCGCGCTCGGCAGCCGTGCACCGGACCGTCACGGCACCGCCACCAGGCCGCCCCTGGCGTGCCGGGTACACCCAGTGCGGCCAGGTGGCCATTCATCCGAGCGGGACCGAGTCGGTTCGGGGGCTGAGCGCGGTTGCCGGGACGAGCTGCTCGGACCAGATCGTGGGTTGGGGGCGGCCGTCGGCGTAGTGGATCTGGTAGTTGACCACGCCCAGCCAGTCGCCGCGTGCCCCGCGTCGCCACTCCAGCAGCAGACCCCGGGCGTGGCCGGTCAGGTCCAGCCCGTCGACGACTGCCTGATCACCGGCCGGATCGTGGACGAACAGCGCGTCGAGGTCGACCCACACTGGGCGGGCGTGGCGGATCGGGGTCGGTGCGGCGAACGCGGCGATCGCCGGAGCCGGGTCCGGCCGCCACGGCTCACGCATCGAACACATGTTCGACAGTCTCGCGGAGCGCTCGCTTCAAGGCAAGCGGGCGGGTCCTCGCCGAGTTCGTCCCAGTCGAGCATGTCGGGGTGGATGGCGGTCCGTTCCGGGCCGTAGCCGACTCCGGCGCGGTGTTTCACTGCCATCCAGCGGTCGTGTCCAGCTCGGCGAGCAGCTCGATCTGGTTGTTCGGTTCGGTGTCACGTTGGTGGCTTCCGGGCTGGTTCCCGAGCCAAGTAGGACGGTCGGGCCGCTGGCGGCCAGCCGGTGGGCGAGCAGGATTGCCTCCGGTCCACATCCGACGACCACGGTGTGGCCTCGGCGGCGACGTAGCGCCCAGGCGGCGAGGCGGGCGCGGGGCGCTGTGGAGGCCGCCTGCAGCAGCGCCAGCACGGTGGTCAACGGCGCGAGGTACATGGCCACGGTGGGCGCCGCCCCGTAGGGGGCCCGTCGAGTGGAACCGGATCGAGCAAAACAACTGCAGCGCATAGTAGAACCGGTCGACGACGCCGGCGTTGGTTTACTGCGGGCGGCTGGCCAGGTACGGGCCGAGCCCGACATAGCCTAGTTCGCTCCATAGATGGCTCCACGCGGTCAAGCCGCGGCGACCCGCCACACGGTCCCGCAAGCCGATCCCTCAGCGGGCACATCTATGAAGACCGGGGTGGGCTCGCGCCCTGGACTCCGAGGTAGTGGGCCAGCGCGAGCTCGACCTCTCCAAGTTGATCCCGGGTGAGGTAGTCGACGGGGTCACCAACGACGTAGTCCACGTCGATCGAGCGGATCTGGTCGACCAGCATTCGCGTCGGTCGACCAGCGACTTCGAGCTCGGGACGATGGACGGAGCGGCCGGCCGAGGTGGACGTAGGAACCACGGTGACGACGGACAACGGCGAGTCCGACGGGGATAGGACCAGGCCCAATCGCTTGCCACCCTGCTCGTGGCTCCGCGGGCGACCCAGGTCGACCCGATAGACGGCCCCGCAGATCACCAGGCCTCTGGCTCCGCGTTGACGTCCTCACCCTTTAGTGCCTCAGCGTCTGCCCGGAACTGGGCCAACCAGCGTTCGTGATCCAGCAGCCGTAGCGCGCGGCGCAGCGTGTCCGAGGTGCTCTCGCCCGGCTGCCCGGCCTCGCGCAGGATGCGCTCGTCGTCCGGCGTCGGACGGAAACCGATCGATGTAGGCATGGCACCCATCGTACCGGGCGTTTGACAAATGTTGAACACGAGCAGCCCGCACGAGCCCGTAAGGTGTAGTAGCTACCACGTGCGGATTCGAGCTTATCTGTGTCATGTAGCGTGTCACGACGCCTGGCGAAGATCCGCGCTGATAGGCGTTTGCGCTGTTCAGCGGTGGTGCCCCCGGCAGGATTCGAACCTGCGACCGTCGGATTAGAAGTCCGATGCTCTGTCCAGCTGAGCTACGAGGGCGGCGGGTAACACCGGGCGGGCCGGCGAACTGGAGGGTAGCGCGGGGTGTGTCAGCGGCGCGCCACGACCAACCGCAGCGGCACCGGCAGTGTCCGTCCGGGCGCAGCGTAGCGGGCCAACGTGAGCCTGGCGTCGGCCAGCCGGCGCGCGTCGAGGTCCGGTGACCAGACCCCCGAGGTCGTGAGTGCGTCGACGGCCCGCGCGGCGGCCTCGCCGTCCGGCACCGGCAGCTCGAACGTCCGACGGTGGTCGACCAGCACCGCGAAGTCGGCTCCCGCGAGCAACCAGCCGAGGTTGTCGCGCGCCGACTCGTGCCGCAGCGACGTGCCACCCCGCAGCGCGCGGCGCAACGGCCACCACGCCCGGAGCTCGGCCGGCGACCAGCCCGGAAGCGCCGGTATCAGGGCGGCCAGCGTGCCGGTCGGGCGCAGCACCCGCCGCAGCTCTGCGAACAGGTCGTCGAGCGGCGCCACCAGGGGCAGGCACATGTCCAGCCGCGCGGCGGCCGCCCCGTTCGTCCGCAGGGGCAACCGGCCGGGTCGCACCAGCGTCGGGCCCGCGGTGGCCCCCGGCGGGCCGAGGGCCAGGGCCAGTTCCAGGAGCTCGCCGTCGAGGCTCGGCCGGGCGAGGTCCAGCACCGGGGACCCGGTGCCGGCCAGGGCTCCGGCCAGCCAGGACCGGGGTGTGCGACCAGTCCGGTCGACGGCCCGCTCGAGCCCGTCGGCGGGGGTGCCCGGCATCTGCGGCCGGGCCGGACCCGCGGCTGCCCCGTTCACCGGGTCAGTGTGGCAGGGGACAAGCGCGCACCGGCCGCTCGGACCACCGGCCCGGCCTACGCTGTTCTGGTGACACGGATGCCGGGTGGTGCGGGGACGTCGCGGGTTGTGCCGACGGTACTGGTGGGTACGGCGATCGCGGTGTTCGTCGCGGCCGCCCTGACGGTGCTCACCGGCGCCCGGCCGATCCTGGCGCTGGGTCTGCCCGACCCGGGCGCGCTGACCACGTACGGGCTGCCGATCATGCGCACGATCAGCGAGATCGCCGCGGTACTGACGGTCGGAGCCCTACTTACTGCCGCGTTCTTCACCCCGCCGGAGACGGACGGGTTTCTCGGGGTCGACGGCTACCGCGCGCTGCGCGCCGGCGCGGCCGCGGCGGCTACCTGGACCGTCGCCGCGCTGCTGATGATCCCGTTGAGCGTCGCGGACACGCTGGGCCGGCCGCTGACCGCGGTGCTCGGCTTCGGACAGCTCATCGCGGTGGTGCCGCGGCTGGAGTCGGCCACCGCCTGGCTGGTCACCGCCGTGGTGGCGGTGCTGGTATTCGCGGGCTGCCGCATCACGCTGACCTGGGGAACCACGGTGCTGCTGGTGGCTGCGGCGGTGTTCGGACTGCTCCCGGTGGCCGCCACCGGGCACTCGGCGGCCGGCGGATCGCACGACCTGGCTACCGACAGCCTGATGCTGCACATCGTGGCCGCTGCACTGTGGGTCGGCGGGCTGGTCGGCGTGCTGGGGCTGGCCGCCGGGCGTGGCTCACCCGGCGACGTCCGACCCGGCGGCGCACCGCCCTCTGGCGGAACCGGCTCCGGCGCGGACACCGTGCTGAGCAGCGCGGTCCGTCGTTTCTCGATGCTGGCGCTGGTGTGCTGGCTGGTGATGGCGGTGTCCGGAGTGCTGAACGCGGCGGTGCGGATCCCGCTGACGGACATACCGGGCACCGGGTACGGCGGGCTGCTGCTGGCCAAGACCGCGGCGCTGCTGGTCCTCGGTGTGTTCGGCTATCTGCAACGTCGGCACGCGGTGCGGGCGGCCGTCGAGGGCCGCCCCTCGGCGTTGTTGCGCCTGGGTGTGGTCGAGGTGCTGGTCATGCTGGGCACCGTCGGGTTGGCCGTCGCGCTGGGCCGTTCCGCGCCACCCGGCCAGGTCCTCGACCCTCCCTCGCGGACCGAGGTCGCCATCGGCTACGACCTGGACGGTCCACCGACGTTGGCACGCATGCTGTTCGACTGGCGGTTCGACCTGATCGTCGGTTCGGCGGCGATCGTGCTGGCGGTCCTGTACCTGCTGGGGGTCCGGACCCTCGCCCGTCGGGGGGACCGGTGGCCGCCCGGCCGGTGCGCGGCCTGGCTGACCGGATGCCTGGTGATCCTGCTGGCCACGTCCTCGGGGATCGGCCGGTACGCACCTGCGATGTTCAGCATGCACATGGGGCAGCACATGCTGCTGTCGATGCTCGCGCCCATCCTGCTGGTGCTCGGCGCCCCGGCGACCCTGGCGTTGCGGTCGCTGCGGCCCGCCGGACGTGGTGCGCCGCCGGGTCCCCGGGAGTGGTTGCTCTCGGCGTTGCACTCCGCGCCCGCCCGGTGGTTCACCCATCCATTGGTCACGGTCCCGCTGTTCGTCGGTTCCTACTACGCCCTGTACTTCTCCGGGCTTTTCGAGGAGGCGCTGCCGTCGCATCCGGCCCATCTGCTCATGAAGGTGCACTTCCTGGTCACCGGCTTCCTGTTCTTCTGGCCGCTGATCGGAGTGGACCCGTCACCGCGGCCGATGGCGCCCGTCGTGCGGCTGGGGGTGCTGTTCGCGTCGGTGCCATTTCACGCGTTCTTCGGGGTGGCGCTGATGGCCAGCGACAAGGTGATCGGCCGGTTCTTCTACTCCGGTCTGCGTCTGCCCTGGGTCCCGGATCTACTCGCCGACCAGCGGCTGGGCGGCGGACTTGCCTGGGCGACCGGGGAGGTACCGATGCTGGTCGTGGTGATCGCGCTGGTGGCTCAGTGGGCTCGAATCGACGAACGCCTGGCCCGGCGTAGCGACCGGCAGGCGGACCGGGACGGGGACGCGGAACGGGTCGCGTACAACGCCATGCTGCGCCAGTTGGCGACGCCCGGCCCGTTCTCGTCCGAGGAACCCGCAGCGGCGCGTACCGCGGCGACCGACGGCGGCGGGGCCGCGGTGGGCACGCTCGACGAAGGAACCGGCATGGCGCGCGGCGACGATGCCCCCGCTGACCCGTCGCAGGCGCAGCGACTGCCCGGAGGCGCCTCCGGCAGCTCCGGGGGCTCGGCGGACCAGCACCCGCGCTGAGCCCCAGAAACACGACTTTTCGCAGGTCACAGCCGTTTTGCTACCCCCGGTTCTCAGGGGTTCTCGGGCATCCCGTAACTTTCTCTTTGCCAGCAGGGCGCCGGACAAAACGAAGTCCACACGGACATCGAATAAGGCCGGTCTACTGGTTCGCCCCACGAGGTACCTCCTGGGTCCGCGAGGATCAGCAGGGTGTACCATGGGGCCACAACCCCGGAGCATACCGCTTAGCGGCGGGATGTGACGGTGCGCAGGTGTCTTTTGAGAACTCAACAGTGTGCTGAGCTTTTTGCATGACCCTTTTTGGGGTTGTGTTGGTTTGTTTGTGCCAGTTTGTGTTGTTTTTGTGAGTTCAGGTTTCTGTGGAGAGTT
>JBQTKB010000064.1:0-7897 GCA_052386505.1 Pseudonocardia sp. | reverse complement strand
GCTGGAGATCCTCTGGCACTGCCTCACCAAGAACGTCCTCTACGACGAGACCGTCCACGTCGCCAACCGCAACCGAGCCCTCGGACACGCGGCCTGACCCCGGGGTTGACAGAGGGTGTCTCATCGGCTCGGCTCCGCGCTCGCCTCGCTGCTCATCGGCTCGGCTCCACGCCCGGTCCGCTCCTCGCTCGCTGGCGCTCGCTGCGATGCTCCCGCGCGCTCGCCTCGCTGCTCATCCCCAGTCCGCCTCGGTGATCCCCATGCGCTCAGCGTGCCTTCCCGGACCGACAGTTCCGGGGAGGCCACGCCGATCGACCTTGTGTTCGAATGTTCTCCGGCGGCTGGAGGCGCCAAACGAGTACGGCGGTCGACGGGTCAGGCGACTATCCTCTCCGGGACTCGACGGACCCATCTGGGCCGCGCGTGTGTCACCAGCGATCTGGCCGAGCGAGGCACCATGACCGAGCGGAAGACACCGCCCGACGTGGTGCGGAGCGGTCCGGCCGCAGCCGGGTCGGGGGCGGACTGGCTGGTCGGCGGCGGCGAGATGGGCCGGGTGATCCGGGAGAAGAACTGGTCGGGCACGCCGCTCGGGCCGATCGAGGACTGGTCGCAGAGCCTGCGCACCACGGTCAGCATCTGCCTGGCGTCGAGCTTCCCGATCAGCATCGCCTGGGGCCCGGATGCCGTGCAGATCTACAACGACGGTTACTGGTCGATCTGCGCAGACAAGCACCCGTACTCGATGGGCCAGGACTTCCGGGAATGCTGGGCGTCGGCCTGGCCGGTCATCGGCGCGGCCTTCGACAACGCGCGCGACGGTCGGGCCGACTTTCTGAACAATGCCGGATCTTCCTCGACCGTCGCGGCTACCTCGAGGAGACCTTCTTCACCTTCTCCTTCTCGCCGATCCGCGACGAGTCCGGTGGGGTGGTCGGGTTGTTCCATCCGGTCACCGAGCTCACCCAGCATTCGCTGGGCGAGCGCCGGCTGCGGGCGATGCGGGCGCTGGCCGACCGCACGGCCGAGCTGAAGACGGTGACCTCGTCCTGTGAGGCGGTGGTCGCCGTACTGACCACGTTGGACGTGCCGTTCGCCCTGGTCTACCTGGTCGAGGGGGATGAGGCGCGGCTGGTCGCGTCGGCCGGGCTGCTACCGGACAGCCCCGCGGTTCCGGTCGCGGTCGATCTCGTCGCGCCGGAAGGTGGCGGTTGGCCGATCGCCCGGGTGGTCGCCGAGCGGGAAATCGTCGAGGTCACCGACCTGGCCGACCGGTTCGGCCCGATTGTCGGCGGTCCGTACCCCGAGCCACCCCACTCGGCGGTCGTGCTGCCGATCATGATCTCCGGGTTGCCGTACCCCGTCGCGGTGCTGGTCGCCGGGGTGAGTGCGCGCCGGCAGCTGGACGAGCCGTACCGGGCGTTCTACCGGATGTTGCGGGACAGCACGGCGAACGCGTTGACCACCGCCCGCGCCTACGAGGCCGAGCGGGCCCGGGCCGAGGCGCTGGCCGTGCTGGACCGGACGAAGACCGAGTTCTTCTCCAACATCAGCCACGAGTTCCGCACCCCGCTGACGCTGATGCTGGGTCCGATCGCGCAGCTGCGGGACGACCCGCTGGTGGCGGCGAACCCGCGGTTGGCCGAGGAACTGGCGGTCGCCCACCGCAACGGGCTGCGGCTCAAGCGCCTGGTGAACACGGTGCTGGACTTCTCCCGGCTGCGGGCCGGGCGAACCAGTGCCCGGTTCGAGCCGCTGGAACTGGGTGCGGTGACTGCCGAGCTGGCCAGCATGTTCCGGGCCGCGACCGAACGAGCCGGGCTGGTGCTGACGGTCGAGTGCGAACCTCTGCCGGAGCCGGTCTGGGTGGACCGCGACTCGTGGGAGAAGGTGGTGCTCAACCTGCTGTCCAACGCGTTGAAGTTCACCTTCGCCGGCTCGGTCACGGTCACCGTGGTCGCCCCGCCGGACGGCGGCGCGCTGCTCACCGTGACCGATACCGGGATCGGCATCCCGGAGTCCGAGCAGGGCCGGCTGTTCGAGCGCTTTCACCAGGTGGCCGAGGCCCGTGGCCGGTCCGCGGAGGGTAGTGGAATCGGTCTGGCGCTGGCCGACGAGCTGGTCGCCCTGCACGGGGGCACGATCTCGGTCCGGTCCCGGCCTGGGGTCGGCAGCACGTTCGCGGTCCGGATCCCGCCGGGCTGCGGGCACCTGCCCGCCGAGCAGGTGGCGCGTGTCAGGTCCGACGATGCCCCGGCCCCGACCGGCCCGGCTCCCGCCGGCGCGGCTCCCGCCGGCGCGGCTCCCGCCGGCCCGGCTCCCGCCGGCGCGGCTCCCGCCGGCCCGGTTCCGGGCGCGGCTCCCGCCGGCCCGGTTCCGGGCGCGGCCGTGGCGGGAGCGAACTCGGCGTCGGCGTCGGCCGAGCCGTTCGTCGCGGAGGCCCTCCGCTGGCTGCCGGGCGCCGGCGAGCGGCCGACCGTTGCGCCGACGGCGGCCTCGGTGGTGAGCGGCTCAGTGGTGGACGGCTCGGTGGTGGGTGCAGCGGACGCCGTGGTGGGTGCAGCGGACGCCGTGGTGGGTGCGGCGGACGCCGGGGTGGCCGGTGGCTCCGGAGCGGCCCCTGGGCCGGCGACCGGCCGGGTGCTGGTGGCTGACGACAACGCCGACATGCGCGAGTACGTGCAGCGGCTGCTCTCGATCAGGTACCGGGTCACCGCCGTCGCGGACGGGGAGGCAGCGCTCGCCGCCGCCCGGGCCGACCCACCGGACCTGCTGGTGTCCGACGTGATGATGCCGGGCCTGGACGGGATGGCCCTGCTGGCGGCCCTGCGCGCCGACCCGGCGACCGCCTCGGTGCCGGTGCTGCTGCTGTCGGCCCGGGCCGGCCCGGAGGCGGCGGTGGAGGGCCTGGCCGCCGGCGCGGACGACTACCTGGCCAAGCCGTTCGGTGCGGCCGAACTGCTGGCCCGGGTGGACGCGCATCTGCGGCTCAACCGGGCCCGGCGGGAGACCGAACGGGCCGAGCAGCGCTACCGGTCGGCCCGGAAACTGCTGCTGGAGCTGCAGGGCTGCCTGCTGCCGGAGCATCTACCCGTGCTGCCCGGGCTGCGGCTGGCTGCGCACTACCTGGTCGCGGACGCCGACCAGGCGGCCGGTGGCGACTGGTTCGACGCGGTCCCGCTGCCTGATGGCGCGGTCGCGTTGATCGTCGGCGACGTGGTCGGCCACGGTGCCCGGGCATCGGCGGTGATGGGGCAGCTGCGGGCGGTGCTGACCGCATGCCTGATCGAGGGGCACGACCCGGTCGCAACGCTGTCCCGCCTGGACCGGTTCGCGGCCCGGGTCCCGGGCGCGACCGGCGCGACGGTGTGCCTGGCGGTCCTGCGGCCATCGACCGGCCGGTTGACCTACGTCTGCCGGGGCCATCCGGCGCCGCTGCTGGTCACCGCCGACGGCCCGGCCCGGCATCTGCCCGTGCCGCCCGGCGGTCCGCTGGACATTGCGGGCGAGCCGGCGGTCGCGGCCGAGGCACGGTTGGCGCCCGAGGACCTGGTCCTGCTGTACACCGACGGGCTCGTGGAGCGGCCGGGCGAGTCGCTCACTACGGGAATGGAGCGGTTGCGCCGGCACGCGTCGGACGCGATGGCTCTCGGCCCGTCGAGGGTCGAGCCGGCGGTCGCGGCCGACCGCGTGGTGGACCGGGTGTGCCGGCTCAGCATCCAGGGGATGACCCGCGACGGCCATCGCGACGACGTCTCGCTGATCGCGGCGCAGCGGTGCGCGGTGGCCCCGGATCTCCGGGTCGAGCTACCGGCGGTGCCCCGCTCACTGGCCGCGCTGCGCGGCACCCTGGACGGCTGGCGGGCCGGGATCGGCGCCGATCCGCGCGAGGGCCAGGAGGTCCAGGTCGCGGTGGGCGAGGCGGTGACCAATGCGATCGACCACGCCTACCCGGAGGGGCCTGGGCCGGTGGTCGTGCTGGGCGCCTCGAGGCCGACGGTCGGGCCTGTTTCACCGTCGCCGACCAGGGTCGGTGGCGGCCACCGTCGGACGACCCGGGCTATCGCGGCCGGGGACTGGTGATGATCCGGGCCTGCATGGACGGTGTCGAGGTCCGGCGGGACCCGACCGGGACCACGGTGCTGATGTCCCGGCAGCTGCGACGTCGGCCCGAGCCGGCCGCCGAGCGCGACAGACCCGTCGTCCCGCCGCTGCTCGCCGGACCGGACTACCTCGGTCGCATCGAACGTGAACCGGGGCCCCGGCTGACGGTGCGTGGCCCGGTCGACCTGTCCACGACCGAGTCGTTCCGGCGGGACGTCCGGGAGGCCAGCCGGGGCGGGCGGCCGGAGCTGGAGATCGACCTCACCTCGGTGACCCAGCTGGCCAGTACCGGGGTTCAGTTGCTGCACGAGCTGGTCGGCCAGCAGGGGGTACTGCTGCGGCTGATCGCTCCACCCGGCTGCCCCGCGCGGGCGGTGCTCGAGCTCACCGGTCTGGACCACCTGATCGTCGAGCCACCGGCTGGGGTCTGACCGGACCGGGCCGTGCGCCGGCTGCCGCGCCGGAACGCCACAGGTGCATCCCGGCGTAGGAGCGCCACGGCCGCCACCGCTCGGCGTGGCGCAGCAGGTCGCCCGGGCGGTCGGGCAACCCCAGCGCGGCCGCCCCCCGGCGCAGCACCAGATCGGTGACCAGCAGCTCGTCGGTCGACCCGAGCACCCGCAGGACCGCGTACCCCGCCGTCCACGGGCCGATACCGGGCAGCGCGAGCAGCTCGCGGCGCAGCTGCTCGGGATCGCGCCCCGGGTCGAGGTCCACCGTCCCGTCGGCCAGCGCGGCCGCCGTCCCGATCACCGTGGCGATCCGGGCGCGCGGTCCGCGCAGCACCTCGAACGCGTGCTCGGCCACCGCGGCGGCGGTCGGGAACAGCCGTTGCGGGCCGGCGGGGTCGGCGAGGGACGCGGGCAGCGGCTCGCCCAGTCGCTCGGCGAGGCGGGCGGCGGCGGTACGGGCGGCGGCGACCGACACCTGCTGGCCGAGCACCGCGCGCAGCACCGTCTCGTGCGGGTCGGCGCTGCCCGGCGGCCGGATGCCCGGGACGGCGGCCACGGCGGCGGCGAGCGCGGGATCGGCGGCGAGCGCGCCGTCCACCGCCGCCGGGTCGGCGTCCAGGTCGGCCAGCCGGCGGACCCGGGCGACCGCGCAGGCCAGGTCGCGGGGGTCGGTCAGCCGCAGCCGGGCCCGCAGGTGGGTGACCGGGGCGGGGCCCGGGTGCACGCTGACCACCGCCGGCCCGTGGGCCAGGCGCAGGCTGCGGGTGTAGCCCCCGCCGTCCACCCGCTCCACCCCGGGCGCCGCCCGGGCGGCCAGGAAGGCGAGCAGCCCGTCGGCGTCGTAGGGCGGGCGCAGCGGCAGGCGGCGCTCGAAGTCCGGCACCCGGCGATCGTGCCATCCCGGCTCCCGGGGAGCGGCCACCGGCGGCGACTACCCTGGTCCCTCGTGTCTCTCACCCTCGGCATCGTCGGGCTGCCCAACGTCGGCAAGTCCACCCTGTTCAACGCGTTGACCCGCAACGACGTGCTCGCCGCGAACTACCCGTTCGCCACCATCGAGCCCAATGTCGGCGTGGTCGCGCTGCCCGACCCGAGGCTGGACAAGCTGGCCGAGCTCCACGCCAGCGCCAAGACCGTGCCGGCGGTGGTGTCCTTCGTGGACATCGCCGGCATCGTGAAGGGTGCCTCCGAGGGCGCCGGTCTGGGCAACAAGTTCCTGGCCAACATCCGCGAGTCGGACGCGATCTGCCAGGTCGTGCGGGTGTTCGACGACCCGGACGTGGTGCACGTGGACGGTCGGGTCGACGCCGCGTCCGACATCGAGACGATCGCCACCGAGCTGATCCTGGCCGACCTGCAGACCCTGGAGAAGGCCGTACCCCGGTTGGCCAAGGAAGCCCGGATGCAGAAGGACCGCCGCCCGGTGCTGGAGGCGGCCGAGGCGGCGCAGGAGACCCTCAACGGCGGGCAGACCCTGTTCGGGGCGGGGGTCGACCGGGCGCCGCTGCGCGAGCTGGGCCTGCTCACCACCAAGCCGTTCCTGTACGTGTTCAACGCCGACGAGGCGGTGCTCTCCGACCCGACCCGGCGCAAGGAGCTGGTCGAACTGGTGGCGCCGGCCAAGGCGGTGTTCCTGGACGCCAAGGTCGAGGCCGAGCTGCTCGAGCTGGACGCCGCCGAGGCGCAGGAGCTGCTGGAGTCGATCGGTCAGGACGAGGCCGGGCTGGACGCGCTGGCCCGCGCCGGGTTCCAGACCCTCGGCCTGCAGACCTACCTCACCGCCGGCCCGAAGGAATCCCGGGCCTGGACGATCCGGTGCGGCGCGACCGCTCCGCAGGCCGCCGGAGTGATCCACACCGACTTCGAGCGGGGTTTCATCAAGGCTGAGATCGTCTCCTACGACGATCTGATCGCCGCGGGTTCGATGGCCGCGGCGAAGGCCGCCGGCAAGGTCCGGATGGAGGGCAAGGACTACGTCATGGCGGACGGCGACGTGGTCGAGTTCCGTACCGGAATACCCTCAGGCGCAAAGAAGTCCTGACCTTCACTGTTAGGCCATCCAGGGCAAGGGGTCGCGACAGACCACCAGTGACCCGTAGCGTCGATCCCGCCCGAGAGACGGGCGCCCCCCGGGCGGTGCGCGAACACCGACACCGGGGGACTTGACCGACCCCAGGAGGTCGACCCATGTCGAACCCTACGAGCACAGCTCCGCCGGACGGCCAGTGCCCGCGGTGGTGCACCACGTGTACCGCGGGCAGTGCCCCGGGTACCGGGGAGCACGTCGGACAGATGGTCGAGTTGCCCTTCACCACCGCGGAATCGCACGTGGTCCGCGTGCATCTCGACCAGGGCGCCGACGACGATTCGCCGATGATCGCGGCCTGGCTGGATCTCGGCGAGGACACCATGCGGATTCCGCCCGTGGTCGCCCGCGAGCTGGCCGCCGCACTGGTGGCCGCCGCGGATCTCGCGGACGGGGTGGCGCGGTGAGTGCTGCGGTGGAACCGCCGGTGTTCCTCTGGGCGGCCATCGGCAGCGCTGACAGCCCGCCGGACCGGGTGAAGGTGGAGACCTGCACAACGTGCGGGTGCCTCGTGCCGCTCGCGGTGTTCGACGTGCACGGTCGATGGCACCGAGCGTTGGTCAGAGCCGGGCTGGATCGGTAACCCGGCACGTCGAGACAACGACGAGCCCCCGACCTCGGAGGCCGGGGGCTCGTTCATGTTCCGCGCAGCAGGGCTTGGCCTTACGAGGCGCGTGGCATCGTGGAGTCCATTGCCCGAACCCAGACCCACAACGGCCAAAGGTGCACGCCGCTGGAGTACTGCTCGTGGCCCGCTATCCCATGCGGTGCGTGTGCTGCGCTCCCCTGCTTGCTGGCGGCTCTCCCGAGCCGTTGCAGGAACTTCTCGTCGTTCGGATCGAGGCCGTACCACCGAGCGAAGCCCTTGGCCGAAAGCAGACCTGTAAAAATGATCACGGTTTCGGTCCGGTCGTCAGACTGTGCGTTGTGCCAGTACTTGCTGTCGATCTTGCCGATTAGCTCGTCGATCGGTTGGGATGGGAGCGAGGGTGGGCCTGGCCGCCGGAGGTTCAGAGGTAGGGCGGTCTGGGAGTTGTCGTCCGCGACGTCCTCCCAGGAGTGATAGGGATCGGGCATGTCAGCTCCTTAAAGCTGTCCACGGGCCCCCGGACGGGACCTCTCACCTAGTACTCCAGCCGTAGATTGTGATCTACGTCCGGCGTGGCGGTCCCCGATGTAGGACGGCCACCGCGGATCATCGTCGGTTGTGTCGACTTCAGATGATCAAGCGGTGGCCGTGGGCCACAGCGTAGGG
>JBQTKB010000063.1:0-86636 GCA_052386505.1 Pseudonocardia sp. | reverse complement strand
GGCCGTCTTGCGCTCGGCCGTGTCCCGCCCGGCCGTCTTGCGCTCCGCCGTGTCCCGCCCGGCCGTCTTGCGCTCGGCCGTGTCCCGCCCGGCCGTGTCCCGCTCGGCCGTGTCCCGCCCGGCCATTTTGCGCTCGGCCGTGTCCCGCCCGGCCATTTTGCGCTCCCCGGTGTTGCGCTCCCCGGTGTTGCGCTCCCCGGTGTTCCGCCCCGCGGCGTCCTCCCCGGCGGGCGCCCCGGCGGGCGCCCCGGCGCCGTCCGCGTCCGGCCCGGTGACCGCCAGCACCAGCAGCAGCTCGGCGACCGCGCCGTCCAGCACGTGCGGCTCCACGCCGTACAGCCGCCACCCGCCGTCACGGCGCCCCGCACGCACCGGCACGTCGGCCGCGGTCCGGCGGAACGCTCCGCTGAGCGCCGCGGTGGCGATCAGCCGCCCCGCCGCAACACCCGGCAGCCAGCGTCCGGCCGCGTCCTCGTCGCCGCTGGCCAACAGCGTGGGCACCGCCAGGCCCACGGTGGCCAGGTACGGCGCGCACACCAGCGACCGGCCCAGCTCGGTGAACACCGCACCCTGCTCGGCCCAGCCGGCTCCCCGGCCGCCGAACCGTTCAGGGACGGCGAGCCCGGGCAGCCCCAGCTCGGCGATCGAGGACCACAGCTCGGGGGCGTAGCCCAGCACGCTGTCCATGGTCGCCCGCACCGCTTCCTCGGGCGACTCCCGCTCGACCAGCGCCCGTACGACCGAGCGCAGCTCGGCCCGTCCGTCGGTGACCACTCGGTCATCCCCCCTCGGCGCGCACCGCGCCCACCGGTCCATGGATATGGCGCAACCGAGATCGGAAGCGCCGGTCACCTCCGAAAGTCGGCAAGGGCAGGATATGGGCAGCCGACCGAGCGGGACATGAGCACCGGCGACGACGAAGCGGTCGCTGGTCGCCGGGACCGGTGGGTCGTTCCGGTAAGCAGATCATGGGTGATGGCCGACGCTGGGTCACCGAGGAGCGCCGGCAACGGCAGGTGGACCTGATGGACCCGGTGTTCGGTTCGGCCGACGCCAAGGAGGGCACGCCGGCGTTCGCCGAGAAGCGACCTCCGGTCTGGCGCGGCGAGCGACTCCGGCTCCCGAAACACGGGCGGCGGCGAGCCGGCGGTGTCCCGGGCGGCCCCCCGGCGCTCAGCGGTGGTCTGCGCGATCGGCGGGTCGGCGATGCCGGCGGCCCGGCTCAAACAGTTCACCGCGCTGACCGGGATCGTGGCGGTGAACATCTACGGGCAGACCGAGCAGAGCGGGCTGTCGATCACCGAACCGATCGACGAGGAGCGCCGGCCGGGGTCACTGGGCAAGCCGCTGGACCAGGTCGTGCGCTGGCAGCTGGTGCCGGTGGGAGCCGACGCCGACACCCCCGAGCCGCTGCCGGCCCGGTGCGGGGAGATCGGCGAACTGTGGGTGCGCGGCGACGCGGTCACCCCCGGGTACTGGCAGCTGCCCGAGGCGAACGCGGCCAAGTTCACCGCTGTACCCGCAGATGGTCGAGGGGCACCGCCACCAACAAGATCGACCGCCCGGCACTGCGCGCACGCTTCGACTGAGGGTGTATGTCCGGTGTATCGTTGGTGCATGAGCCGCACCAACATCGACATCGACGACGAGCTGATCGCCGAGGCGATGCGGAAGTACCACCTGCGCACCAAGAAGGAAGCCGTCGACCTGGCGCTGCGCCGCCTGGTCGGCCCGAGGCTGTCGCCAGAGTTCCTGGCCCGCCTTGAGGGCTCGGGGTGGGATGGTGACCTGGACGAGCTGCGCGCCGGTTCGTCCCCGCAGGACTACCTGTATTGACCGTGTTCCTGCTCGACAGCTCGGCGTGGATCGAGTACCTGCGCGGCACCGGCTCGCCCACCCATGTCGAGGTCCGCCGGCTACTGCGGCAACGGCCTGGCGATGTTCACCTCACCGAACCAGTGATCATGGAGCTGCTGGCTGGTGCGAGCACCTCGCGCGCGCTCAACGACGCGGAGCGACTGACCAGCGGCCTACCTCTGCTCGCGGTGGATGCGCACGTCGACTACCGGTCCGCCGCAGCCGCCGCCCGCGCCTCGCGACAGAACGGCCACCCGCTCCGCTCCATCGTCGACTGCCTGATCGCCGCCGTGGCGGTACGCACCGGAGCCACCCTGGTGCACCGCGACCGCGACTACAACTACCTCGCCGAGATCCTGCCCGACCTGCGGCTGCACATCGGCTGATCAGCGAAAGCGTTGAGACCGTTCACCCCGGTGTCGTTGAGCCCTGCGCTCTGCTCGGCGTCGCCGTAGACCCGCCGCACGGTATCGTCGATGTCGAGGAACGCGGCCTGATCGGCGCCGAGCAGGGCCGGTGACGCGGTGGGCAGACGCGCCAGCAGCCGGGCGGCGGTAGCGTCGAGCTGGCGGACCCGGGTCGCTCAGTGATCGCCGGCTGAGGTGGGGAGAATCGCGGCGCGCATCTGACCGGCTAGCCAGGCGCGGTGGTCGTCCTCGGGCCAGCCGCTGTCGAGTACGAGGGCGCCGTAGAGAGCCGGGTCGTTGAGTACCCAGAGGGCGTCCACCGCGCGCGGTAGGACCAGGTCGGGACGCAGTGCGCCGACTCGGGCGGCCCTGCGCACCACCATGTCGGCTCCGGCCCGTCGGTTGCGCTGCGCCGTGGCCCAGAGCTCGGCTACCTCGGCCGAGGAATCCGCAGCCCGTCGTACGATCTCGAACACGCGTGCGGCCCGCCGCCCAATCAGGGTGCAGACGCCGGCGTAGGCGTCGAGTACGTCGACCGTCGTGGCGGCCTGCCAGACCGGCGCGAACCAGGGCCGCTCGGCCACCGGGACGGGCTCGTCGTCGCCGGCAAGGGCCTCGTCCAAGACCTGCCGCAGCAACGCCGGCTTGGATCCGAACGCCGCGGCAGCAGTGGGACGAGCGACTCCGGCCGCGTGCGCCACCTCGGCCAGCGACGTCGCGACGTAGCCGCGTTCAACGAACAGGGTTCCGGCAGCCGCCACGATCGCCTGACGAGTCCGGCGGGCACCCTGCTCCCGGACTGTCGACCGGTAGGTGCGACGCGCTGATGGCTTCTTGACATCGTCCACGGCGCGATCATACTGATGTCTATTGATTAGACCATGTCTATCCAAGGAGTGGGCGTGTCGACCTCCAAGTCCGTCATCCCGTACCTGTCTCACCCTGACGAGGGTGATGCCCTGTGGTTTCTCGGCAGCCTGGTCACAGTCAAGGCGGCGGGCGCACAGACCGGAGGCCGGCTCACCGTGATCGAGATCGTCAACCCGCCCGGGTTCGCGCCGCCGCTGCACCGGCACCTCGTCGAGGACGAGGCGTTCTATGTCCTTGACGGCACTGTGCAGTTCCGGTGCGGCGGGCGGGTTCTCGACGCCGAGCCTGGCGACTTCGTGCTGCTGCCGGTGGGGCAGCCGCACGCCTTCGTCGTTGGCCCTCATCCGTTGCGCACCCTCCAAATCACCACCCCGTCGGGCTTCGAAGACTTCGCGGCCGAGGTAGGCGAGCAGGCCCGGGAACGACGGCTGCCTGAACCATGCGCGATCGACCCGGTCGCGCTCGGGCACGCTGCTCACCGCCACGCCATCGAGCTGCTCGGCCCGCCACCGGCCCCGTGACCCGAACACCCACATGACAGCCTCACGTGAATCGGCCGTCCCGCAGGTGCGCACCAATTGAGCGAAGTCGGGTCACCCAGCATCTCGCCGACGCCCGAGCCACGCGGTGGCGCCTCGCTCAGCGCTCGGCGAGCCGCTTGTCCAGGAACTCCCCGATCCGCCCGATCGACGCGGCCCCACGCTCTCGTAGCCGTGCGCGTCGGCCGCCACCGAATGTCTGTCGGGTCGACGCTGCCCACCAGCTGCCCGAACAGCTCGAAGCTGAGCATTCCGAACAACTGGGTCCACGCGACCAACCCACGGGCCAGCACGGCCTCGGCAGTCCGGGAGCGAACCGGGTAGCAAGATCACCCACCGGCCACCGCCCACCGGCACACCATGGCTCTTCGATCAAGCTGCGACAGCCACCAGGTGCTGTTGACCATGATCCGGGGACGCCCCGACCGGACCACCTCGGCCGCGTCGGTCTCCTGGTGCGCGCTACCCGGTGATCCCGGTGATCCCGGTGATCCCGGTGATCCCGGTGGTCCCGGCGATCTCGGCGATCTCGGTGGTGTCGAACCCGAGCTCGGCCAGCACCGCGCCGGTGTGCTCGCCGAGCGCGGGGACCGCTCCGGGCGGCAGCTCCCACGACGGGTCGACGCCGACCGGGCGCAGCCCGCGCACCGGACCGACCGGGGTCGGGTGCTCCCGCCAGCGGTCGGCCAGCTGCGGGTGACCCAGCACGTCGGCCACGTCGTTGACCCGCCCGTGCGCGATGCCGGCCCGGTCCAGCCGCATCGCCACGTCCTCGCCGGTCATCGCGGCGGTGGCGGCGGCCACCACCGTGTCGACCTCGGCGCGGTGGGCGCAGCGGGCCACGTTGGTCGCGTAGTCGGGGTGCCCGGCCAGCTCGGGGCGGTCCAGCACGTCGGTGGCCAGCCGCGCCCACTCGGTGTCGTTCTGCACGCTGATCAGCACGTCCGGCCCGTCCGCGGTCGGGTAGGCGTCGTACGGGGCCACCGCCGGGTGGCTCATCCCGGACCGGGGCTGCTGGTTGCCGGTGGCGTCGGTGAAGGTCAGCGGGTAGCCCATCCACTCGGCGAGCGCGGCGAACAAGCTCACCTCCAGGCTCGCGCCCTCACCGGTGCGGGCGCGGGCGAGCAGCGCGGCGAGCACCGCGTTCGCGGCGGTGACCCCACCGGAGATGTCGCCGACCGGGATGCCCGACTTGGCCCGGTGCTCACCGGTGCCGGTGATCGAGACCAGCCCGGCCTCGCCCTGCACGAGCATGTCGTAGGCCCGGCGGCCGGCGTACTCACCCGACGAGCCGTAGCCGCTGATCGCGCAGACGATCAGCTCCGGTCGCCGGGCCCGCAGCGACGCGGCGTCCAGGCCCAGCCGGGCCGCGGCCGAGGGTGAGAGGTTCTGCACCACGACGTCCACCCGGTCGGTCAGCCGGCGCAGCGCCTCGGCACCCAGCGGCGACTTGACGTCCAGCTCGACCGACTCCTTGCCCCGGTTGAGCCAGACGAAGTGGCTGGCCATCCCGCGCACCGCGTGGTCGTAGTCTCGGGCGAAGTCGCCGGTCCCCGGGCGCTCCAGCTTGATCACCCGAGCACCGAGGTCGGCCAGCTGCCGGGTGGCGAACGGCCCGGCCACCGCGTGCTCCACCGCCAGCACAGTCACCCCGTCCAGCGGTGCATCCGTCACGCCCACCCGCCACCGTCCTCGCTCGTCGCCGTCGGGTCGCACGCTAGTTCGTCAGCACCGCCCTGGGCCGACCGACCCGCCAGGCCGGGCGCGGCGCGGCTCAGCCGACGTGTCGCCAGCAGAACTCGTGCACCAGCGCCCACTGGAAGGCCCGCTGCTCGTTGTCGGCGGCCCCGCCGTGCCCGCCCTCGATGTTCTCGTAGTAGTCCACCCGGTGGCCGAACTCCCGCAACCGGGCCACCATCTTCCGGGCGTGCCCAGGATGCACCCGATCGTCCCGGGTGGAGGTGGTCACCAGCACGGGCGGCGACCCCTCCCCCGCGAGTGGCACGTTCTGGTACGGCGAGTACCGGGACATGAACGCCCAGTCGCCCGGTTCGTCCGGGTCGCCGTACTCGGCCATCCAGGACGCCCCGGCCAGCAGCAGGTGATAGCGGCGCATGTCCAGCAACGGCACCATGATCACGATCGCGCCGAACAGCTGCGGGTAGCGGGTGAGCATCACCCCGGTCAGCAGGCCGCCGTTGCTGCCGCCGTGGATCGCCAGCCGTTCGGGGGTGGTCAGGCCACGGTCGACCAGGTCACGGGCCACGGCGGCGAAGTCCTCGAACGCGCGGTGCCGGTGCTCGCGCAGCGCGCAGGTGTGCCAGGACGGGCCGTACTCGCCGCCGCCGCGGATGTTGGCCACCACCGACCGGCCGCCCCGGGCCAGCCAACCCCGCCCGACGATGCCGCTGTACGCCGGGGTGAGCGCGATCTCGAAGCCGCCGTAGCCGGTCATCAGCACCGGCGCGGGCTCCACCGACTCGTCGCCGGTGACGAAGTAGGGGATGCGGGTGCCGTCCTCGGAGGTGGCGAAGAACTGGCGGGTGGTCATCCTGGTGGCGTCGAACCGGGCCGGCGCGCGGCGCAGGGTCTCCAGCTCACCGGTGGCCAGGTCGCCGCGCAGCAGGGCCGGCGGGTCGGTGTAGCCGCTGACGTCGAGCAGGTACTCGTCGCCGCGGTGGGGGTCGGTGCCGACGACGTCGGTGGCGCCGAGCGCCGCGGTGCCGGGCAACTCCGAGCGGGCCCAGCCCGCGTCCGGCCGGAGCACCTCGGTGCGGGTCGCCACGTCCTGCAGCACCACCAGAATCAAGTGGTGCCGGGTCCAGGCGTGGTAGCTCAGCGACCGGCTCGGGGTGGGCTCGAACAGCACCGTCGGCTCGCACCGGCCGGCCAGGAAGTCCTCCAGCCGGAACGCCAGCAGCGCACCCTCTGGATACGTGGTCGCGCCCAGCGTCCACGGTGAGCGCGGACGGACCAGCAACCACTCCCGGTGCGTGCTGACATCCGCGTCCGCCGGCGCGTCGATCAGCACGAGCGACCCGTCCGGGCGCAACACGTACTCCCGGCTGGTGTGGAAGTCCGGGCTGCACCCCACCAGGTCGCGCTCGAAGCCGTCCGTGTCGTCGTGCACCCCGAAGGCCGACACGTCGGTCTCCTCGGCCTCGAACACCACCTCCGCGTCCGCCACCGGGATCCCCCGCCGCCACCGGCGAACCACTCTCGGGTACCCCGACGTGGTCATCGACCCGGGACCGGTGTCGGTGCCGACGAACACCGTGTCGGCGTCCACCCAGGAGACCCGGCTCTTGGCCTCCGGCAGCACGAACCCTCGGTCGGTCTCTGCCACGAACTCCTTCGTGGTCAGGTCGAACTCGCGGACCACGCCGGCGTCGGCGCCGCCCCGGGACAGCTGGACCAGGGCCCGGGTGAAGTCCGGCCGGCGGACCACCGCGCCCTGCCAGACCCAGTTCTCCCCCTCCGCCTCGCCGAGCGCGTCGACGTCCAGCAGCAGCTCCCAGTCCGGGTCGCCGCTGCGGTAGCTGTCCAGGGTGGTGCGCCGCCACAGCCCCCGGGGGTGCTCGGCGTCCTGCCAGAAGTTGTAGAACAGCTCGCCGCGGCGGCGGACGTAGGGGATGCGGTCAACCGCGTCGAGCACCTCGCGCGCGCCGTCGCGTAGCCGGGCGAACCGTTCGCCGGTGGCCAGCTCGGCCAGGGACTCGGCGTTGCGGGCCCGTACCCAGGCCAGCGCCTCGTCGCCGGCGACCTCCTCCAGCCAGAGGTAGGGGTCGTCGGGGGCTTGAGCTACGGCAGCCGAGCCGGGCGCGTCCGAGGAGTGCATGCGCACAGTCTCCCCGGTCCGCTTCGGCGATAGGGTGACCGGCGTGCCGGCGGACGCTCCTACGATCCTCGCCACCTCGGGCGGCCTGCGGTCCTCGACCCGGCTGGCCTGGGAGGTCGGCCCGCTCACCCACCACGCGGTCGAGCTGGCCGGGGTGTCCGGCCGGGCACCGCGGGTATGTTTCCTGGCCACCGCCTGCGGGGACGACAACCGCCTGATCGCCACCTTTTACGACAACGCGTGGCGCGCGGGCTGGGCGGCCAGCCACGTCGCGCTGTTCCCGATGCCGAACATCGCGGACGTCGCCGAGCACCTGCTTGCGCAGGACGTGGTGTGGGTGTGGGGCGGCAGCGTCGCCGGGCTGCTGTCCATCTGGCGGCTGCACGGGCTGGATGCCGCCCTGCGGCAGGCGTGGGCGGCCGGCGTGGTGCTGACCGGGGTGTCGGCCGGCTCGATCTGCTGGCACGTCGGCGGCACCACTGACTCGTTCGGGCCCGAGCTTCGGCCGGTGACCGATGGCCTGGGCCTGCTGCCCTGGTCCAACGGGGTGCACTACGACAGCGAGCCCCGGCGCCGGCCGCTGTTCCAGTCGCTGATCGCGGGCGGCACGCTGCCACCCGGCTACGCCACCGACGACGGCGCGGGGCTGCTCTACCGGGGCACCGAGCTGGTCGAGGCGCTGACCGAGCGGGACGGGGCCGGCGCCTACCGGGTCGACCCCGGACCGGATCGCTCCGCCCAGGAGACCCGGCTTGACGTGCGCCGTCTGCGCTGAACCGACCCGCTCTCCGGGCTACCGCCCAGCGCGGTGAGCACCGGACCGCCCGACCGGCGTCCGCGCCCGACCGCGTCCGCGCCCGTCCTATCCAGCGGCGGCCACCGCAAGCCCTGCCACCACGGGCGGCGGGATGCCTTCGTCCCGGAACGCGCCGGCGATCGCCTCGGCCATCGCCCGGCGGACGGTCACTTGATGACCGGGCCGGGTGGTCACGGTCACCCGCAGCGTCACGCCCTCGGCGGTCACCGCCTGCACGCCGAGCACCTCGACCTCGCCGAGCAGCAGGCCGGCGATCGACGGCGCGGACACCGCGTCTCGGGCCGCCGCGCCGGCCACCGCGCTGGCCCGGGTCAGGTCGGCGCCGTGCCCCAGCGGCACATCGACCAGTGCGATCGAGAAGTGCTGGCTGAAGTTGCCCACCCGGACGATCGCCCCGTTGCGGACGTACCACAGGGTGCCCTCGATGTCGCGCACGGTGGACACCCGCAGCCCGATGCTCTCCACCGTTCCGGTCGCCTCGCCGAAGTCGACGACGTCACCGACGCCGTACTGGTCCTCCAGCATCATGAAGATCCCGGACAGGAAGTCCCGGACGAGGTTCTGCGCACCGAACCCGACCGCCACCCCGATCACCCCGGCGGACGCGAGAATCGGTGCCAGGTTCACCCCGAACTCGCCCAGGACCAGCACGAAAGCGGTACCGAAGATCGCGAACGAGGCCACCGAGCGCAGCAGCGAACCGATCGTCGCCGCGCGCTGGCGGCGTCGCTCGACCAGCGATGCACCGGCGCTCTGCCGCAGCCCGCCCGCCGCGCGGTCCCGCAGCGGCCGCAGCAGGGACGGTGTCCGGCCCTCGCCGATGCCGCGGGCAACCCGCTTGATCAGCCGGTGGGCCACCGCACGGATCATCACCGCGAGCCCGACGATCAGCAGCACCCGCAGACCGCCGTCCATCGCCATGCCGGCCACCCGGGCCAGCCACTCCTGCCCGGTGAACCTGAAGAACAGCTCGCACCACGCCCCCCCGTCCGGGGCACAGGCCGTCCCGGGGTCCGGTGACGGTAACGACTGAGCCGGCAGGGAGTGTGGAGCGGACAACAGCATGATCTCGAACAACCTCCAGGTACGGGGGAACGGACGGCGCCCCCGCCCGGGGGGAACACCGCCCGGAGGGACCACCCGAGGTTGGCAACGTCGCCGGGCGTGTCGCAACCACCTATGGCTCAGCACACCGTCCCCCTGGCGGCGAGACCTTGTGGACCGATTACCGGCCGCAGACGAATCGGTGACGTCGCCCCTGGTCCGAGGCCCGAACGAGCACCATCGGGACATGGCAGAGCCAACCGCGTCCGAATCAACCGCGTCCGCATCAACCGCGTCCGCACACCCGGTCCACACGGTGCACCGCGTCGGCATCGGCGCGCTGGGGCTGTTCCTGCTGTCGTTCGGCGTGCTGGGACTGATCCGGCGGCTGGAGTTCACCGCCACGGACGGGGTGGTGATCATGGGGCTCGCCTCGAACGGGCTGCTGGCCGTGCTCTCCGTGCTGGTGGCGCTGATCCTCTGCGTGGCCGCGGTGCGCGGTGGGCCCGCGGCGTCGGCGGTCGGCATCGGGGCCGGCGTGCTCTTCCTGGTGTCCGGGATCGCGCACATGTTCGTGCTGGGCACCGCGATGAACATGCTGGCGTTCCAGGTGTCGAATGTGCTGTTCAGCGTGGTGGTCGGCATGGTGATGCTGTTCACCGGCGCCTATGGCAGGTTGACCGGTGGCCTGCCGCCGGACAACCCCTACTACCGGGGCGGGCAGCGAGAGCGGGCCTACGTGCCCGACCAGCGCACCCCCGCGGAACGGGTCACCGACCAGCTCACCGACCGCGAGCTGGCCGAGGCCGAGCGGGCGGTCGCGCTGCACTACGCCACCGCCGAGCAGGCCGAGGGAGTACGGCGGGCGGCGGCCTTCCGCACCGCCGAGGATCGGCGCGCGGCCTACCGTCGCTGGTGAGCGCCCGCCGGTGTGTGACGGGTGAACGCCGCGCATTCAACCGGCTGTCGCGCTGGCGGAGAACCTCGGTTCCGGGCGAGACGCGGGGTCAGCGGTCCGCGTGCACCATGGTCGCGTGCAGCGGATCGGAGTAGTGCTCAGCGAACAACTTCGCGACCAGTTCGCCGCGGCTGCTCACCCCGGTCTTCTCGAACACGGCCTTGACGTAGCCGCGCACGGTGTGTGGGAACAGGAACAGCTCGGCGGCGATCTCCGGGGTGGTCAGCCCGCGGGGGATCGACCCGACGACCTCGCGTTCCCGTCCGGTGAGCCCGTAGGCCTCGATGACGATCGGCGCGACCTCCGAGCTCTTCGCCGGCTCGATCACCACCGCCACCCCGGGCACGCCCACCGGCGCGCCCAGCAGGCACGAGGCGTGCATGACCAGCCACCGGCCGGTGCGGTCGCGCAGCCGCAGCCGGACCGGTCCGGCCTCGTGCCCAGCCGCCACCGCGCGAGCCTTTGCCAACAGCGGGAACAGCGGGAACGGGATCCTCAGGTCGGCCGCCGCCGGGTCAGCCAGCATCTCCAACCAGCTCCGGTCGGGATCCGGCGTGCCGATCTGGCCGAACCAGCTCGCCGCCTCCGCGTTGGCCGAGACGAGGAGGTTGTCGCCGCCGAACAGCAATAACCCGGGTGCGTCGGCGGTGGGCGGCCACGGGCTGGACTGCCCCGCGGAGCGCGCCCGCATTCCGGCGGCGACGGTGGAAGACACCGCGCTGAGCAGCGCGATGTCGTCGGCACTGAACGCGGGACGGCCTTTCTCCCGGTAGTACGCGGCCATCGCCCAGGTCCGACCGCCGACCCGGTAGGCCACGCGCAGCTCATCGTGGTAGCCCTGCGGCGCGATGAACCCGCGGTAGCGGGGGCTGCGCATCGGCCGGTCGTCGGTGGCCAGCCGCAACCCCGACGCGGGCACCGGGTCGCGCGCAAGGTCGCGGTAGAGCCCGGTGTCCTGGTCGTGGAACTCGTGGTGCCAGTGCGAGGCGCAGTACCCGTCGTCCAGTCCGGTGACCCGACTGGGCGCGGTGGCCAGCAACGTCGCCGGGTCGACGCCGAAGCTGATCGACCCGTCGAACGGGACGGCGTGGCGCAGCTCGGCCTCCAGCGTGGCAAACAGCTCGTCGGCGTCGCCGGCCCGCTCGCAGGCGCGCTCGATCCCGGCGATGGCGCGGGAGGCGGACGTTCGACTCATAGCACGAATCGTACGAATTCCGCCAGGTCAGGCGCCCCCCCGTTTGAGGGATTCGAACCACGACGCTACGCACAGCAAGGTTCGACCCATGTCGGCCGACGCGGGTGTCGCCGAGATCTGGCCGGTGAAGTTCGGGGTGCTGGACCCGCTCGAGGTCGGCGACGGTGACGGTCGCCCGGCGGACCTCGACGGTCCCAAGAGCTGCCTCGGCTGTTGCTTAAGGCGACCCGACCGGGACGGCCTCGTGATCAAACGGGGCGCCCCCCGATCGAGGGGGGCGGCCCGCTCGGAAAGCCCCTGCTCGCGGGGAGCCGGTCCGGCCTGGGCGCGGCCACCCTCGACACATCGCAGCACCGCGAGGAGGAGAACCCGATGAACACCGTGCACATCCCACCGACCCGACCCTCCGGAACCCGTGCCCGCCGGCACCTGATGGTCGCCACCCTGGTGGCCGCCGCCGCGCTGAGCGTGACCGGCTGCTCGTTCAGCGCCCACCGCACGGTCAGTGAGGCGCAGGTGGAGCAGACCCTGTCCGACCGGCTCCAGGAGATCGTCGGACAACGACCCGAGGCGATCGACTGCCCGGACGAGCTCGACGGCGTGGTCGGCACCGCGCTGCGCTGCGCGCTCACCGCCGGGTCACAGCGCTACCCGGTGGACGTCACCGTCACCAGCGTCGAGGGCGAGCAGATCAACTTCGACTTCGAGGTCGCCGAGCAGCCACTCGCCTGAGTCCCCCACCCAGCCGACACACCCCATGAAACGGAGAGTCCGATGAGCTTTACCGACGTCCCGCACACCGAGCCCGAGCCGGTCGCGCCCGACACCTGGTTGATTCCCAACCTGGTCGCGGCCGAACCCGGCAGCTATCTGATGGTGAACTCGATGGTGATCCGCGGCGACGAGCCGGTCATCGTCGACACCGGCGCCCCGATCCACCGCGAGCACTGGCTGGAACAGGTGTTCTCCCTGGTCGAGCCGGAGGACGTGCGCTGGATCTTCCTGTCGCACGACGACGGCGACCACACCGGCGGGCTGCTGGACGTGCTCGACAGGTGCCCGCGAGCCACCCTCGTCACCAACTTCTTCGCCACCGAGCGGTTGGCGCTGGAGAAGCCGGCGCTGCCGGTGGATCGGCTGCGCTGGCTGGAGCCCGGTGAAGCGTTCGACGCCGGTGACCGGCGGCTGCGCCTGGTCCTGCCGCCGATCTTCGACGGGCCCACCACCCGCGGGCTGCTCGACGAGCGCACCGGAGTGCTGTGGGCCGTCGACTCGTTCGCCGCGCTGACCACCGGTGCGGCCTACCACCGCGCGGACGTGCCGGACGACCTCTACGACGAGACGTTCACGCTGTTCAACAGCCTGGTCTCGCCGTGGCACCAGTGGCTCGACCCGGTGCGCTACGGCCGGCACGTCAACTCGGTCGCCGGGCTGGGCGCGCACACGGTCGCGTCCGCACATGGCCCGATCCTGTCCGGCGAGGCGATCTGTGACGCCTTCGACCGGGTCCGGGCGATGGCCGGGACACCCCGGGTGATGGGGCCCGGCCAACAGCAGCTCGACGAGCTGGTCGCCGCCGCCCTGTCCACTGCCGCGTGACCGTGTCCGAACCCACCCCAGGAATGCGAGAGGAACGACCATCATGTCCGCCCACATCCGCCGCGCGGCCACCATAGGAGCCGCGCTGCTAGCCACCGCTCTGATCGGTGCCGGCCCGGCGTTCGCGGCACCCTCGGCGCCGCCGCAGCCGGCCTCACCGTCGCAGCCGACCGAGCGGGCCGCCGCCATCGCGCGGCCCGCCGTGGTCCAGCTGCAGCAGACCTTCACCGGGTACGTCGCCGACGAGACCGGGGACTACTTCAACGAGGGCAACGCGTACGAACTCTCCGCCAGCTGCACCGGGTTCGGGGTCGACCCGAACGGCTACATCGCCACCGCCGGGCACTGCGTGGACATCAGCAGTGCGATCGGGGTCAAGTCGGTGTCCATCGGGACCGTGGCCGCCGAGGTGGCCACCCGTCTGCCCGGCGTCACCCTCGAGGAGATCACCGAGTTCGGCACGTCGAACTGGTCGGTCGAGGGCAAGCAGAAGGACTCGCCGATCGACGTCGCGATCTCGGTGTCGGTCGGCGGGACCGAGCTGGCCGCCCGGGTCGTGGACGTCCGGCCCCTGGACCAGGGTGACGTCGCCCTGCTCAAGGTTGAGACGACCGACCTGCCCACCGTGGACCCGCCCCCGGTCACGAGCGGGTCGGGCCCGACGGTCGGCCGGTCGGCTCCGACGCCGATTGAACCCACCCGGGCACGACACGCGCGGGACCCGCCGGTCGCGATTCGCGGCCGGCGGGCTCGCACCACGGCGTGGCCACTCACACATTGGCTTGTGTACCGTGCGTATTTTCCAGGTACACAGCGAGTACGCTGAGGACATGACGGACCAGGTGGGGGTACGCGAGCTGCGGGACCGGATGAGCAGCTACCTGGCCCGGGTCCGCGACGGCGAGACGATCGAGATCACCGATCGAGGCCGTCCGGTGGCGATGCTGGTCCCGCCGCCCGCCGATCGGGCGACCGTGTCCGAACTGGTCGCCTCCGGTCAGCTGACGATGCCCGAGCGGGCCTGGCGTCCAGGCCGGGCCAGGATCCAGGTTCCCGCCGGCGAGCCCGAGCCGAGTACGGTCCTGGCCGAGTTGCGCGCCGACGAGCGGTGAACGGGTGCTGATCTACTGCGACTCCTCGGCTCTGGTGAAGCTGGTGGCCGAGGAGTCGGAGTCCCGAGCGTTGGAGGAATGGCTGAGCGCCCAGCCCGAGCCGGTCCTGACCAGCTCGGTCCTGGCCCGGACCGAGGTGCTGCGGGCCGTCCGTCGGCTGGGCCCGGAGGCGGTCGACGCCGCGCGCGAACTTCTGGCCGACCTGGCCATGGTCGCGCTGGACGGCGAGCTGGCCGACCACGCCGGTGGGCTCGACCCCGCCGGGATGCGCAGCCTCGATGCGCTGCACCTGGCCGCCGCGGCGCGGCTGGGCCCCGCCCTCGGTGCGTTTGTGGCCTACGACAAGCGGCTCGCCGAGGCGGCCGCCCACCACGGTCTCACCGTGAGTCACCCCGGTCAGGACTGACTCGTCGACCCCGGAGGCGTCCGGGCCCTCGGACCCGCAGGATTGCCAACGGCCGTCCGACGGCTGCCGCGGGCCGCCCCAGATCCTCCGGATCGGAGGTGACGACGGAGCCCCCAGCCCGACCGCGGCGATCCACCCGGCGTCGACCGCTCGCCGTGACGGACGGCGTCAGGGTGCCAGACCGGGCAGCAGGGCGATCGGGTCGAAGAACTCGGCGGTGTAGGCAATCTTCCCGTAGCGCACCCGGCAGAGGTTGACGTAGGTGTTGGCGTAGGGCTTGCCGTTGCCGAAGGTGCCCTTCGAGGTGTACTCGGCAACCACCCGCTCCGGGTCGGCCTCGGCGCGGACGTCCAGGTCGGAGACCACCATCTCGGTCCACAGCCCTGCGGCCACCGGACCGAAGAAGTCGATGAACGCCTGCTTGCCCTCGACCCGCCTCGGCATCCCCTCCGGGGCGAGGGGGCAGCGCGAGGACCATGTCTTCGGCAGGCCAACATCGCCTCGAAGTCCATCCGTTGCAGAGCCTCCAGGTACCGCCGGACCACCGCGACCGCGTCGTCAGCCGTGCTCGCCAGGCGACCACCTGTGGGTCCGCAACGCCGTGCTGGCGTTGTGTCGCGCTCACGAACCGGCAGCCAGCGCGGCCAGCCGGCGGGCCGAGACCAGGTGCCCGCCGGCCCGGGCCAGGGCCAGGGCCGATGAGGCACGCGCCGTGACGTCCTCACCCCGCGCCACGGCCAGCTCCACCCGAGCCTGCCGGGCCTCGTAGTGCCCCAGCGGCGGTCCGAGCGCCAGCGCCCGCCGCACCGCGCTGTCGGCCTCGGACAGCGCGCCGAGGGCGACCGCCACCGACGCGGTGCGGGCGCAGGCCCACGACGCGAACAGGGTCAACGCATCCCCGGCCACCTCGCCCGAGCGGGCGAACGCCGCGGCGGCGTCATCCAGCATTCCGCCGGTCTGCAACGCGATGCCCAGCGCCCGGTGCGCGGTGGCGGTCCAGCCGCGGTGCTGGATGCCCTCGGCGATCCGCAGGCCCTCGCGGGCGTCGGCCTCGGCCTCCGCGACCCGACCCAGGCCGGACAGTGCCTCGGACCGGTGCCACAGCGAGTACGCCTGCCCTTCCGGGGCGTCCAGCTCCCGGGCCAGCCGCAGCGCGGCGTCGGTCTCCCGCAGGGCGTCCTCCGGCCGACCCAGGAACACCAACCCGTGGCCGCCGGTGGAGCGTGGCGTCACCACCCGCAGCAGCTCCCCGGCGTCCTCGCACAGGCGGGCGACCCGGTCGAAGACCTCGACGCCCTCGCGGATCCGGCCGTCCAGGAAGGTCGCCATCGCCCGTCCGTCGAGGATCCGGGCGGTGCCCCGCGAGTCGCCGTGCGCCCGGTAGAGGGCCAACGCCTCCTCGGCGCGCGCCCGGGCCCGCTCCGGCTGCCCCAGGTTCATGTCCAAGATGGCAGCGGTCTCCAGCGCCTCAGCCCGTTGCCGGTCATCGTGGCCAGCCTCCACGATCGCCAGCTCCGCGAGCTCGGCCGCCAGGCGCGGGTCCCGGGCCCCCGAGATGAGCATGGCCAGCCGGGCGAGCCGGCGCGATCGACCCGGGCCGGGCTCGGCCAGCGCGGCCTTCAGGTCGGCCGCCGCACCGGCCAGGTCGCCGTGCACCGCTCGCGCTTCGGCTTGCACGTCCAGCAGCTCGCCGCGCACCGGCTCCCGGGGGCGAAGCGCGAGGCCTGCGCCGGCCAGCTCGGCGGCCTCCCGGGTGGCGTGGCCGTCCAGTGCGCGCCGGGCCGCGCGACCGAACGCGTCGGTGGCCGACGCGGTGTCCCCGGCCTCCCGGTGGTGCCGGGCCACCTCGGACGGGTCAGCGTCCTCGGCCGCCAGCGCGGCGGCCAGCAGACCGTGCAGGCGACCACGCTCCCCGTCGGCCAGCTCGCCCACGACCGTCTCGGCGACCAGGTCGTGCGCGGTGGCCCAGCCCGTCTCGCCGAGTCGTACCAACCCGTCGGCATTCAGCGCGGACAACACGTCCAGGGCGGCACGCGACGCCAGCCCGCACGCGGCGGCCACCGTGTGCGCGGGCGTCTCGCGGGCCAGCAGCGAGAGCCCGGCCAGCACCTCCGCGCTCGCCGCGGGCAGCCGCCCGACCCGACGGCGGATCGCCCGGGCCTGCCCGGTGCGGCCGAGCTCGGCGGCCAGCGTCGCGGCGGCCGGCTCGCGGCACTCCCACCCGGCTGGGCCCGGGAACACCGCGTCCCGGGCGGCCAGCTCGCGCAGCACCTCGGCGATCGCGAACGGGGTGCCGTCGGTCGCCTCGACCAGCGCGGCTCCGAGGCCCGGGTCGGCGGTCAGACCGGTCACCGCGACCGGCGGCAACGGCCCCAGGGCGATCTCCGTGCACGGACGCGACCCGGCCAGGTCGGTGAGCACACCCGTCGCCAGCTCGCCGGCGCGGAAGGCGAGCACGCCGGCCAGCTCGGGGAGCCGGGCCAGCACGGAACCGACCAGCGCCACGCTGCTCGGGTCGGCCCACTGCAGATCGTCGATGACCAGCACCGCGCCGGGGCCGGTGACCGCGCGCAGCAGCCGCAGCGCACCGGCCAGCCGCAGCGCCCGCCGGCTCTCCGGGTCCAGCCGGTCCAGCGCCGGATCAACCGCACCCGCAGCCGGTTCCGGCGCGGCGGGGTCAGCCACCCCCGGAGCCGAGTCATCCGAACCCGGAGCAGGTTCCGGCGCGGCCGGCAGATTCGGGTCGAGGTCTGGCAACAGTTCGGCCAGCGCCGACCGCAGCCGGGGTGGCAGAGTGTCGAGCGCGCCGGTGTCGAGACCGTGCGCCTCCCGTAGCAGCGACCGGGCCAACCCCCATGCCTCGGCCCGCTCCGGGAGGAACGCCCTGGCCTGGATCACCGGTCGGCGGGAGCCACGCAGCGCCTCGGCGAGCAACCGCGACTTGCCGACCCCGGCCATCCCGGACACCGCCACCAGTTCACCGGCCTCGACGGCGCATCGCAGCGCGGCCAACTCACGGTCGCGGCCCACGAACGGTAGCCCGCTGAAGCCGGTTTCCCGCGCCGCCGGCGGCGGGGGCGTACCGAGCCGGACCGGGGCCGGTGGCCCGCCGCGCAGCAGCGCCAGCTGCAGCTCGGTGGTCGCCGGGGACGGATCCACCCCGAGCTCGTCCGCAAGCCGTGCGCGCAGCTGCGCCAGCCGGGCCAGGGCGCCGGCCGGGTCGCCGGCGGCGGCGAGCGCGCGGACCAGCACCACGGTGGCCGACTCCCGCAGCGGGTCTGCGGCCACCGCGTCCAGGGCGCTGGCCACCGCCGCGGCGGCGTTGCCCAGCGCGAGCTCGCAACCGGCGACGATCTCCAGCGCATCCACCCGCGCCCGCAGCAGCCGTTCCCGGGGGTCCCGCGCCCAGTCCGCGTAGGCATCTTCCGCCAACGGCTCGCCCCACAGTGCCAACGCCGCGCGGGCCGCCCGGAGCGCGCGGGCCGGGTCGTCGGCGTCTCGGGCCACGCCCAGCGCACCGAGGAACTCGGCGACGTCGACCGTGCACGGCCCGAGCCCGTAGCCCCCGGTCCCGGTGACGACCAGGTGCGGGTCCTCGACGGCCCGCCGGACCCGGTTGACCAGCACCCCCAGGTTGCCTGCGGGGTCGGCCGGCAGCCGGTCCGGCCACAGCGCCTCGGCCAGCGCATCGTGCGACACCAGGTCCGGCGCGCGCACCGCGAGCACCCGCACCAGGGCACGTGCCTTGCGGCCGCCGAATCTGGCCGGCGGGACCTCCTCGGCGGCCCGCAGCACCTGGAACCGTCCCAGCAGCCGCAGCCGGGTTTCCGCCATGTCGTCATCGTCCCCGACCGCCATCGAACCGCAATCCCCGCCGCCTAGCGTCTTAGCGCATCACCCGCACAGACGCCCCCAGTGGAGAGATCATGTCAAGCACGTACGAGCAGCAGGACTTCGCCGAGCCGGCCGAGACTCGCGAGTTCCCGAACGGCAAGCTGGACCTGGTCAAGATCGCCGGCGCCGAGATCGGCCGGCTCACCCTCCGCCCGGGCTGGCGCTGGTCGGTGGACGTCAAGCCGGTCGCCGGCACCGAGCTGTGCGAGGCCCCGCACTTCCAGTACCACGTCAGCGGCACGCTACGGGTCCGCACCTCCGGCGGCGAGGAGTTCGACGCGCGCGCGGGCCAGGTCACCGCACTGCCGTCGGGCCACGACGCCTGGGTGGTCGGCGACGAACCGGTGGTCGTCGTGGACTGGTGGGGCGCCTCCGACTACGCGAAGGGCTGAACGGGAATGTCGGCCACGACGGGCACGGCGCTGGCGGCGGTCGAACGGTTCAACGAGGCATTCGACAGCCAGGATCTGGACGCGATCATGGCAACGATGACCCGGGACTGCGTCTTCGAGGACACCTCCCCGCCGGACGGCGGGCGTCATGTCGGGGCCGATGCGGTGCGGGCGGCCTGGGCGGCGCTGTTCACCGGGTCGCCGGACGGGGTCTTCACCGCCGAGGAGACCATCGAGGCCGCCGACCGGGTCGTCGTCCGGTGGCGCTACGACTGGGGCAGCGGGCACGTTCGGGGAGTGGACGTGTTCACCGTGCGGGACGGCCTGGTGGCCGAGAAGCTCGCCTACGTCAAGGGCTGACCGGACGCGGGCCGCCGACCAGCGACGGGCTCCCGGGCGGCCTCCGCCGTGGCCGGGGCAGACTCGTCCGGTGACCGGTGAACCGGAGTTCGTGGCGCGGCTGTGCACCCCGTTCCTGAGCGTCGAGCGCGACGTGCTCGACCGCAACATCGCCGAGCTGGCACACCTGACCGCGGCGTCCGGCATGGTGCTGCGCCCGCACGCCAAGACCCACAAGTGCCTGGAGATCGCTCGTCGCCAGCTCGCGGCCGGGGCCGCCGGTCTGACCGTGGCGACCATCGGGGAGGCGGAGGTGTTCGCCGACGCCGGGGTCGACGACCTGTTCGTCGCCTACCCGCTCTGGCCCGGCGGACCACGCGGTCGGCGGCTGCGCGCGCTGGCCGAGCGGGTGTCGTTGCGGGTCGGGGTCGACTCCGTCGAGTCAGCCGAGGCGCTCGGCCGCACGCTGGCCGGGACGACCGCCCGGCTGCTCGTCGAGCTGGACAGCGGCCAGCACCGCAGCGGGGTGCTCCCCGGGGAGGCCGGGCCGGTCGCCGTGGCCGCCGCGCGGGCCGGCCTGCGGGTGGCCGGGGTGTTCACCTTCCCCGGCCACGGCTATCGCCCCGGCGCCTCGGCCGCCGCCGCCGCCGACGAGGCCCACGCACTGCGGGCCGGCGCGGACGCGCTGGCCCGGGCCGGACTCGAGGCGGATGTCCGCAGCGGCGGCTCCACCCCGACCGCCGCCGCCACCGATACCGACGCGGTCACCGAGTTGCGGCCCGGGGTGTACGTGTTCAACGACGCCCAGCAGGTCGAGCTGGGCACCTGCGACTGGCCCCGGGTCGCGCTCACCGCCACCGCCACGGTGGTCAGCCGCCGCCCGGGGACGATAGTGCTGGACGCCGGCAGCAAGATCCTCGGCGCCGACCAGCCGGCCTGGGCCACCGGCGCCGGGCGGTTGCCCGACCATCCGGGCGCCCGGATAGTCGCCCTCTCCGAGCACCACGCGACCGTCACCATCGCCGAGGCGGACGCGCCCGGCCGCGGCGAGACGGTCCGGGTCGCGCCCAACCACGTCTGCGCCGCGGTCAACCTCGTCGACGAGCTGATCGTCACGGCTGGCGGGCGGATCGTGGACCGCTGGGCGGTGGCCGCCCGCGGTGCGAACTCCTGACCGGCCGGCGGCTCCCGGGACGCCTCAGCCGGCTTCGACGATCTCCTTGATCCGCTCCAAGGTCTTCTGCATGTTGCGCCGGTTGGTCTTGCCCCGCAGCTTCCCGAACAGCGCCCAGTAGATCTTGAATGGCAGCTTCTCTTCGAGGCGGAACGACTCGGTCACATCGGTGCCGTCGCCGCTCGGGGTGAACCGGTAGTGCCAGTTGTTGACCGCCGGGCCGCTGCCGACGCCCACCGAGAACCCGAACTCCCGGCCGGGCTCACAGGCGGTGATCGTGCAGTTCGCCCAGTAGGCGGGCGGGCGGCCGTTGCGCAGCACATGGCCGCGGAACCGAGCGCCGACCGCCGGCGCGGTCGCCCCGTCCAGCCATTCCGCCTCGAAGGTCTCCTCGGCGTACTGCGAGGTGGTGGTGATGTCGCTGACGAACGCCCAGATCCTGTCGGCCGGAGCGGCCATGTGCACGGTCACCGAATCATGCATGACCGCAGATTAACCTCACGTTGCGGCCGGGTATCAGTCGACGTGGTCAGGCCCGTCGGCTTCGTTCCCTCGCGCGACCAGGGTGTCCAGCAGCTCGACGATCCGCTGCTGACCGGCGGCGGCGCCGTCGAGTAGGCCGCGAATCCCGATGAAGTTGTCGTCGACCCGGGCAAAGCGGGCGTCCACGTCTGCGCGGAAGTCCCGCACCTGCCCACGCAGGTCCGCGAGATCCTCGCGGGTCGCGTTGTGCAGCCGGTTGTTCTGGTCGCGGAACTGGCTTGCCTCGACGCCCAGCTCACCAAGCCCGGAACCCAGTTCTCGGATCTCGGAACCCAGTTCTCGGATCTCGGAACGCAGTTCCCGAACCTCGCCACCGAGATCTGCGACGTCACGGTCCGCGCCACCGGCCAGCACCCGGGCGGCGGCCGCATCCTGCTCGCTGCGCCGCACCCGGGTGGTGAGGCTCTCGACCTGACCCTCGAGCGCGCTGACCCGCTCTTCGAGGTCGTCCGGTTCGCTCATACCCGCAGACTACCGGCGGCAGCGCGGCGGGTGACCAGCTCTTGGCTGCCTGTGGACAACTACAACGGCTGTGGACTGGCGGGTCGAGTATTCGCCAGGCCAGGTCGCCGACGAGCCACCATACCGAGCAGTGTCAGGTACGACGAGGCTTCGGCCGGGTCGGACGTCGCCGCCTACGGTTCGGGGGTGGACATGCTCTTCGACGGTTGGATCACCGGAATAGGCACCGCCGCCGGACTGCGCTGCGTGGTCGGATACTGGCAACGGTCACCACTCGGGCCGTTCACCGACGTGATGGTCGAGCACGCCGACGGGCACCGGGTACTGCTCGCACCCACCCCGGAGGTCGCGGAGCTGGTCGCGGGCACCTACGTGTTCGACGAGGTGCGCACCACCCCGGTCGCCGCGACCGTGGACGGCGCCCGGTGGCGGGTGCACGCCGGCCCGCTCGCGCTGGGCTTCGAGACCGGCCGGCGCCCGGCGCTGGGACATCTGCTGCGCGCGGTGCCGCGCCGGCTGGCCACCGCGGTGTGGTGGATCTCCGCGATCGACGTGGTCGCCGCCCGGGTGCTGCCGGGCGTGCGGACCCGGGGCAGCGCCGGCGGTGGTCGACAGGAGTACTACGCGGCGCTGGACCTGCATCGCGTGGTGACCGCCCAGACCAGCTGGGACGGCGCGGACCAGGGGCCGCTGACGCAGGTGGCGCCGCCGGTCCGGTTCGGGTTCGGCTCGACCCCGCCCGAGCCGGCGCTGGTCCGGGTGGTCACCCGGATCCGGTGAGCATCGACAGCTGCGCGGCCGGCGCCGGAGTTCTGGAACTGCTGGACGAGGCGCGGGCGGACTCCCCAAACCCGGCCGGAGCGTGGCTGCTCGCCCGGGGCGGCGACCCGGCCGACCTGGCGGCCTCACGCGCCCGCATCGTCGGTCGAGAAGTGCCGGGCCCGAGCGGACCGACCGGGGCCCGCCCGAGCGGACCGACCGGGGCCCGGCTGCCCACTCTCCTCCGGCCGACGGAGGTCCGATCTGCCGATTTCGGCACGTCGCCGCGGAACTACCCGAAGGAGAGACCCGCCGTGCCGGCCGCCAGGCAAGCCGTCGGCACAATCCTGACGCCCGTTGCCCCGCCGCGTTCAGGTCCGACGAGCCCGCAGCAGTGCCGGGAGCGCCCCGTCGGCGGCGCCGGTCTCGGCGCGGGCCCACGCGGTGAGCGCAACCAGGTCCGGGTCCTCGAGCGAGCCGGCGTCAACCACCGGCAGCGCGCCCCGGTAGACGGCGCCGGCCGCGCCGTCGACGGTGACCGTCTGCCCGGCCAGCGCGGTCACCGTGTCCACACCGCAGCCGACGACGCAGGACACCCCCACCTCCCGGCAGACCACCGCGGCGTGCGAGGTGGACCCGCCCAGCTCGGTGATCACCGCCTGGGAGGCCGACATACCGCCGACGTCGTCCGGGTCGGTGGTCCGGCGAGCCAGGATCACCGCCTGCCCGTCATCGGCGCGGTCCTCGGCCTCCTCGGAGTCGGTGACCACCACGCCGACCGCGATGCCCGGGCAGGCCGGTTTCCCGGAGGCCAGCACTTCGGCGGCGGTGATGGCCGCCGGGTCGATCCGGGGTTTGAGCAGCGACTCGACCTGCTCGGCGGTGACCCGGTCCAGCGCCTCGGACTCGGTGAGCACCCCCTCGCGCTGCAGCACCACGGCGAGCCGGACCGCCGCCTCCGGCGACCGCGTCGCCGCGCGGGTCTGCAGCACCCACAGCGTGCCGTTCTCCACGGTGAACTCGATGTCCTGCACGTCGCGGCCGTCGCGCTCCAGAGTCGCCATGGCGGTCATCAGCGAGGCGTGCACGTCGGGCATCGTCTCGGCCATGGTCGCCAGCGGCAGCGCGTCCGCCCTCCCGGACACCACGTCCTCGCCCTGCCCGCGCGGTAGCCACTCGCCATAGGGGGCGGCGTCGCCGGTCAGCGGGTTGCGGCTGAACAGCACACCGGTGCCGGAGCGGTCGTCCAGGTTGCCGAACACCATCGCCTGCACGATGACCGCGGTGCCGCAGCCGTCCGGGATGCCGCGCTCGCGACGGTAGAACTTCGCCCGCTCGGACTGCCAGGAGGAGAACACCGCCTCGACCGCCGCCCGAAGCTGGTCCCACGGGTCGGCCGGGGCCTCGCGCCCGACGACCTTGGCGAACTGCTCGACGAACCGGCTGCGGGTGTCGGCGGCGTACACCGGGTCGCGGGCCGCCAGCGCCGCCTCGACCTCGCCGGTCATCCCGAGGTTGAGCACGGTGTCCATCATCCCCGGCATGCTGATCGGGGCGCCGGAGCGCACCGACACCAGCAGCGGCCGCGCGCCGCCGCCGAAGGTCCTCCCCGTGGCCATCTCCAGGCCAGCCATCGCGGCGGGAAGCGCGGCCAGCACATCGGCGGGGACCTGGCGGCCGGCGTCGTAGAACCGGGCGCACACCTCGGTGGTCAGCACGAACGCCGGCGGCACCGGGACGCCCAGCGCGCGCATCTTCTCGATGCTCCACGCCTTCCCGCCGAGCAGCGCCTTGTCCGCCCCGGTGCTCCCGTCCAGAACCAGTACCGAACTGACTGTGCCGATCGGTGACCTCGCGGGCTCGGTCACCCCGCACGCCCGGCGGCGGCCTCGTCGGCCCGGTTCAGCCCGGCCAGCCCGATCAGGTCCTCGTGCAGCTCGAACCACACCGTGTGATAGCTGTCGATCATCGGGCGAGCCAGCCAGGTGTGCTCGCCGGCCCGGACCTTCTCCAGCGCACCGGCGAACCGCTCGGGGTAGGGCGCCAGCCGGGGCGCGATCGCCACCACCCGCTCCAGCAGGGGGACGAAGCGCTCGTGCAGCGGATCCAGCCGGCCCACCACGTCGGCGTCGTAGCCGGCGTCGCTGTGGTCGTTCGGGGTGTCCGCGTCCTTCATCTGCCAGTCGGTGACCAGCCGCTTGAACGCCGAGTTGTACTCGTCGAACTCGTGGTAGAGGACCATGAGCGCCTTCTGGTCGACACTGACGCGTTCCTCGGCGAGCAACTCTTCGAGCCTGGCCCGGCCGGGCCTGGTCAGCTTCAGCCGGCCGCCGGTCTCCTCGCAGTCACCGGCCGCGATGAGCCGCTCGACGATCCGCGCCAGCTCGGCGACGTCCGTTCCGGTGGCCGTGGCGAGGTCCTCGGGCAGCGCCCGCCCCTTCAGCCGCATTGCCTGCAGGACCAGGATCTCGATGCCCAACAGCTGCTCCTCCCGCCCGTGACGGCGCGTTCGGTGACGGCCGCCGCCCGGCGCAGAATACGCCGCCGGCGGCATCGCCGGTGCCCGCTCGATGCCGATCACCGAGCTCAATCGTCGAATGCGCGAGGTGCCCCGCGACACCGAGATCGTCGCCTACTGCCGGGGCCGTTACTGGGTCTACGCCAACCCGAACTCGGTACTGTGGGGTCGCCACCGGCCACGTGGCCGTCGCACCGTCCGCCGGACACCTCTGACGAAGGGCACCTCGTGGCTCGTCCCAAGGTTCCGCTGATCGCCAAGCGCAGGGCGCTGGAGGTTGCGCTGGACATCGTCGACAACGAGGGCATCGACAGCCTCAGCATCCGGCGGCTGGCCGACCGGCTCAACGTCAACGGGGCCTCGCTCTACCACCACTTCGAGAACAAGGAGGAGATCGTGGTCGGGGCGGCCAAGCTGGCGCTGGCCGACGTGCGTGCGCCGCAGACCCACGACGAGCCGTGGCGGGTCTGGATCATCGGCAACGCGCGGCGGCTGCGCCAGGCGCTGCGCGAGCACCCCGACCTTGTTCCGGTGATGCTGCGTCGCGAGCCGCTGGGCATCGGCGCGAGCCAGCTGGACGCCACGGTCACGCTGCTGGAGCAGGACGGGGTGCCGATCGGCGCGATCGCGCCGATCCTGGAGGCGCTGGAACTCTATGCCATCGGCAGCGCGCTGCACGAGGCCCGGTCGACCAAGCCCGGCGCCGGCGATGACCTGGACGCCGACCGCACACCGAACCTGACCCGCGCACAGCGGGAGCGCGCCGTGTCCGCCGACCGGATCTTCGACGTGGTCTGCCGGCAGATCATCGAGGCTGTACTGAACGAAACCACGACACAGAACCAAACCACGACGCAGAACCAAACCACGGCGCAGAACGAAACCTGCGAGCGAAGCGACGACTAAACCAAACGCTACTGGTCAGGAACATCCTGCCGGCGTCGTCCGCCCTAGACCAGCAGGAACATGCCGATCACCACGCCGCAGGCCACCAGGCAGTAGGCCTCGAAGATGGCGCGCAGCGGCAGCGGTGAGTCGCGCAGCTCCATGAAGTAGAGCCCCACCAGGCGCACCTTGACGAACGCCACCACCAGGATGGAGACGGACGCCGTCACCACCGAGTCGAAGCCGTGGCCGGTACCCAACCACCAGGAGAGCAGGGTCGCGGCGATGAGCACACCCCAGACCACACTGATCCGGTTACGCAGCAGCGGCAGCAACGATTGCACCATGGCCTAGGCCCGCACCAGGTAGATCAGCGGGAACAGCACGATCCAGAGCAGGTCGACCATGTGCCAGAAGCAGGCCCCGCCCTCGATGTAGCCGAGCCGGCGGGTGGTCATCTCGGGCTTCCTGGCCTGCGCGTACATGAAGATCAGCACCCCCATGCCGATCAGCACGTGGAACATATGCAGGCCGGTGAGGATGAAGTAGTACATGTAGAAGTTGTTGGTGCCCGGCGTGATGCCGTTGATGATCTTGTCGCTGTACTCCAGGTACTTGATGAAACCGAAGCCTGCGCCGCAGGCGAAGGCGATCGCGAACATCGCCGGAGCCAGCGTGCGCGCGCCGTGCCGGATGGCCCGCACCCCGGTGACCACCACCAGCGAGCTGGACAGCAGCAGCAAGGTGTTGATCGCGCCGAGATCGAGACTAAGGGTCTGCTGCGAGGCGGTGAACAGCTCCGACTCGCGGCCCCGGTAGAACAGGAAGGTCGCGAAGAACACGCCGAAAAGCAGCATGTCCCCGAAGATCAGGACCCACACGCCCTCTTCGCCGGGGAGGTGGGTCTCCCGCTTGGACCGGCCGAGCAGAGCCACCCGCTCGTTCCTGGTTGTCGTCACCGGCGGCTCCTCAGCTGTGCGGACCTTCCTACAGCGAATCGTGACATCAACCCGGCCGAACTGCTGCCTGCCCAGCGACAGCCGCCGATGACTATCCGGGGTTCGCCGCGCTGGCATTGCGTTGCCGCCCGCGCGGGCAGCTCAGCCCGGCTCGGCGGCGATCACCGCCAGCACCGCGTCGGCGTACTCCGGGCGGCAGATCAACAGGTCGGGCAACAGCGGGTCGGGGCGGTTGTAACGCAGCGGGCCGCCGTCGATCCGCGAGGTGTGCAGGCCGGCGGCGCGGGCCACGGCCACCGGCGCGGCGGAGTCCCACTCGTACTGGCCGCCGGAGTGCACGTACACCTCGGCCAGCCCCTGCACCACGGCCATCGCCTTGGCCCCAGCCGAGCCCATCGTCACCAGCCGCCCGGCCAGCCGCTCGCACACCGCGGTGGCTACCGCGGGCGCTCGGGTGCGGGACACGACCACCCGCGGCTGACCGTCGTACGCGGGCGGCGCCGCCACCTCCGGGGTGGCCAACGTGGCGCCCTGAGCGGGCAGCGCGACGGCGCCGGCCGCCAGCTCGCCGTGCTCCCAGAGCGCAACGTGTACCGCCCAGTCGGTGCGCCCGGGTTCGCCGAACTCGCGGGTGCCGTCGAGCGGGTCGACGATCCACACCCGGTCGGCGGACAGCCTCCCGTAGTCGTCGCGGGCTTCCGCCGACAACGCCTCCTCGCTGGACAAGGCCTCTGCTCTGGATAACGTCTTCTCTCTGGAGTGCTCCTCCTCTTCTGAGAACACCGTGTCGTGCGGGCGGTGCCGGCCCAGCTCGCCGGCCAGGAACTCGTGCGCCCGGGCGTCGCCGGCGTCCTTGCGTACCCGGGGCTCGGCGTCGATCAGCTCCTCGCGCACCGCCAGCAGCAGGGCACCGGCCTGGTCCGCCAACCGCCGGGCCAGCTCGTGGTCGTCTTCGCGGGTGCTCACCGGCACGCCACCTCCACCAGTCGGTCGGCCAGCTCGTCCGGCGGCCGGTCGTGCGCCAGCCGTAGGTCGGGGTGGGTGGGCGGCTCGTAGGGGCTGCTGATCCCGGTGAACTCGGCGATCTCGCCGGCCCGGGCCCGAGCGTAGAGCCCCTTGGGATCGCGCTCCTCGCAGACGGCCAGCGGGGTGTCGAGGTAGACCTCGCGGAAGTCGATCCCGGCGCCGGCGTGGATGGAGCGGGCCAGCTCGCGGTGCTCGGCCAGCGGGCTGATGGTGGGCACCAGCACGACCAGCCCGGCCTCGGCGAGCAGGCAGGCCACGTGCGCGATGCGGCGCAGGTTCTCCGTCCGGTCGGCCATGGAGAACCCGAGGTCGGCGTTCAGCCCGAGGCGCAGGTTGTCCCCGTCCAGCACGTAGGCCGGCCGGCCGGCGGCCAGCAGCTTGCGCTCGGCGAGCACCGCGACGCTGGACTTGCCCGAGCCGGACAACCCGGTGAACCACACGGTGGCGCCGACCGACAGCCGCTGCCGGGCGTCCACCAGTGAGCTGTGCCGGCTGACCTCGCCCGCGGTGCGTTCGGCCTCGGACGCCTCGTTCCGCTCGTCACGCAGCGCCGACGGGGAGGGCAGCACCATGCCAGCGCCGACCGTGTCGAAGGTGTGCGGGTCGATCAGGATGAACGAGCCGGTGGTGGGGTTGCGCCGGTACTCGTCGACCAGCAGCGGCGCCCGGGTGCGCAGGTGGACCCGGCCGATGTCGTTGAGCCGCAGCTCGCGGGCGGTGCGGTCGCTGTGCAGGGTGTTCACGTCGAGCCGGTAGTCCAGCCCGACCACCCGGGCCCGGGTGCCGCGGGTGGTGTGTTTGAGCAGGTACTCGCGGCCTTCGCGCAGCGGCTCCTGGTCGGCCATCCAGCAGACCATCGCCTCGACGTCCTGCGCCGGTCTGGGCTGGTTGCCCGGCCGGGCGATCAGGTCGCCCCGACCGACGTCCAGGTCGTCGGCCAGGCTGATCGACACCGCCATCGGCGCGAACGCCTCGTCCAACGGGCCGCCCGGACCCTCGATCGAGGCGACCCGGCTGGTCCGCCCGCCCGGCAGCACCACGACATCGTCGCCGGGGCGCAGCACCCCACTGGCCAGCGTGCCGGCGTAGCCGCGGTAGTCGCGGTCCTGGTCGGTCTGCGGGCGGATCACGTACTGCACCGGGAATCGCACATCGACCAGGTTGCGGTCACTGGCCACGTACACCTGCTCCAGGTGGGCCAGCAGCGGCGGCCCGGCGTACCACGGGGAGTTCACCGAGCGGGTCACCACGTTGTCGCCGTGCAGCGCGGACAGCGGGATCGCGGTGACGTCGTGCAGGTCCAGCCGGGCGGCGAAACCGTGGAACTCCCCGCGGATCTCCTCGAACCGCTCCCGTGACCAGTCGACCAGGTCCATCTTGTTCACCGCGAGCACCACGTGCCGGATGCCCAGCAGCGAGGACAGGAAGGTGTGTCGGCGGGACTGCTCCAGCAGCCCGTTGCGGGCGTCCACCAGCACGATCGCCAGGTTCGCGGTGGACGCGCCGGTGACCATGTTGCGGGTGTACTGGGCGTGCCCGGGCGTGTCGGCGATGATGAACTTGCGATTCGGGGTGGCGAAGTAGCGGTAGGCCACGTCGATGGTGATGCCCTGCTCACGCTCCGCGCGCAGCCCGTCGGTGAGCAGCGACAGGTCGGTGTGGTCGTAGCCGCGCTCCTTGGAGGTGCGTTCGACCGAGGCCAACTGGTCGGCGAGCACGCACTTGGCGTCGAACAACAGCCGCCCGATCAGCGTGGACTTGCCGTCGTCCACCGAGCCGGCGGTGGCCAGCCGCAGCAGCGTGGTGCCGGCCGTCTGAACCGTCATCAGAAGTAGCCCTCCCGCTTACGGTCCTCCATGCCGGCCTCGGAGATCCGGTCGTCGGCGCGGGTGGCGCCACGCTCGGTCACCCGGCTCAGCGCGGTCTCGATGATCACCTGATCGACGGTCGATGCCGCGGACTCGACGCAGCCGGTGCAGGTGACGTCGCCGACGGTCCGGAAGCGGACCTGCGCCTCGAAGACCTCCTCCCCCGGGCCCGGACGCAGGTGCTCGTGCACCGACAGCAGCATCCCGTCGCGGCGGAAGACCGGACGGCGGTGTGCGAAGTAGATCGACGGCAGCTCGATGCGCTCAGCGCCGATGTAGGACCAGATGTCGCTCTCGGTCCAGTTGGACAGCGGGAACACCCTGATGTGCTCACCCTTGCGGTGCCGGCCGTTGTACAGCGACCACAGCTCCGGTCGCTGGTGGCGCGGGTCCCACTGGCCGAACTGGTCGCGGAAGGAGAACACCCGCTCCTTGGCCCGGGCCTTCTCCTCGTCGCGGCGGGCCCCGCCGAACGCGGCGTCGAACCCGCCCTCTCGGATCGAGCGCAGCAGGGTCACCGTCTGCAGCGGGTTGCGCGAGGGGCCGTGGTCGAGCACCCGGCCGGCGTCGATGTCGTCAGCCACCGAACCGACCACCAGCCGCACGCCGGTCTCCGCGACCAGCCGGTCACGGAACTCGATCACCTCGGCGAAGTTGTGCCCGGTGTCGATGTGCAGCACCGGGAACGGCACCCGGCCCGGCCGGAACGCCCGCACCGCCAGGTGCAGCATCACGATCGAGTCCTTGCCGCCGGAGAACAGCAGCACCGGCCGCTCGAACTCCGCCGCGACCTCGCGGATCACATGGATCGCCTCGGCCTCCAGCATCCGCAGGTGGTCGAGCTCGTACTGCCGGCCGCCGGTGGGCGCGCCCGACGGCGTCGACTCGGCGTGCGCCACCGACGACTCCCTTGTCCGGTGATACCGGGCGGTGACGAGGCGACTCAGCACGCCACGACCACGATGGAGCGGCCGGACGCATCCGCCAACGCGCCGATACCACCGGGATCACTGGTCAGAATCCGGTCGCCCGTGACGGCCACGGCCACCACCGTCGCGTCGACGGCGTCCCCGCCACCAGCCCGCCCCAGCAGCACGCCCGCGGCCCGGCCCAGTGCTTGATCAACGCTCCGGACGTCGACCGCCTTCAACAGCCGGGCGAGCGCGACCTGTCGTCCCGCCGACTCGCGCCACACCTGGGCAATCACGGCCCCGGTGCTGCGCAGCTGTAAGGCACCGTGCTGGGCCGCCCTGAGCTGAGCCGCGACCGCCCGGTCGCCCCGCTCGACCGCCAGGAAGGCCCCGGCGTCGAGCACCAGCGAACTCACGCGGCCGGCTCGGACCTGCCAGGAGCGGGCAGTCCCAACTCCCTGGCCGCGACCGCGAGCTCGTCCGCCGACAACGGCCCGTGCTCGGCCTCCCAGGCATCGAGATAGTCGGCCAGCGCCTCGGCCCGGAGCTTGGCGGCGGCAGCTTCGGCCAACCAGCGCGACAGCCCACCCGCCTGCTTGGCCGCGGCCCGAACCGCGTCACCCAGATCGGGGTCGAACGAGACACTCAGCTTGTCCACCTTCACCAAGGAATCCTACCAAGGTAGGGAACACCGCAGTACGACGAAACAGCGTACAGAACCGTACCCACGGACCGCGCGCGGACGCCCCCGCTCACGGTCCGCCGGGTGCCGGTCGCCGGTAGGTGCGCAGGGCGGACGCCGCCTCGTCGAGCTGCTCGGTACTCAGCAGCCGGGGTTCGCCGAGCTGGCGGGCCAGGTGGTAGAGCCGGCACACCCACTCCAGGTACAGCGCGCGGGTATATGCCTGGTCCAGGCTCCCGCCGTAGGTGGTGGCGCCGTGGTTGCGCAGCAGCACACCGTACCGGCCGGCCATTGCGGCCACGCTGTGTTCGGCCAGCTCGGGGCTGCCGTAGCGGGCGTAGGGCGCCACCCGTACCGGGCCGCCGAGCAGCGCCAGCATGTAGTGCACCGGGGGCACCTCGTCGAGGGTCACCGACAGGGCCGTGCCGTACAGCGGGTGGGTGTGCACCACCGCGGCCGCGTCGGTGCGCCGGTAGACCGCAGTGTGCATGGGCACCTCCGAGGACGGGGCCAGCTGCCCGTCCTGCTGGTTGCCGTCCAGGTCGATCACGCAGATCGACTGCGGAGTGAGCTCGTCGTAGGCCACCCCGCTCGGGGTGACCGCGATCAGTCCCCCGGATCGCATGCTCAGGTTCCCGGAGGTCCCGACGGTCAGCTCGTCGGCCCGCAGGCGCTGGCAGTACCGCACCAGCGCGGCCCGCTCCTCGGCCATCAACATCTCGGACGTGCTCCTCCACCCGGGCGACCACCGATCCGCTGGCGGCTCGAGACATTGCGACGGTACCGGTGCTGGTGGGGCAACGTGCTGGTCGGGCAACGGAACGGGCCGCGACAGCTTCGCGGTGCTTCGCCGCGACAGCTTCGCGGTGCTTCACGACGCCAACGGCGGGTGCGGATCGCAAGTTCCCGGCCGGCGCCCGACGCGGCCCCTTGCCCGGTGCTCACCAGCGGCAGCGGTCCGGCCCGTCGCCGGAGTCGACGGCCCGGAAGGCCAGCGGCCTGGCATTCTGGGAGGCCCAGCATCCGCACCGGCCGACGCCGGCACGACCCCCGGAAGCGACGGCGACACGTGAGCACGACCAGCAACACAACGACGGGCCGACCGCGAACCGGAGCCCGCCCCCGACGGAGCCGGCTGCCGCTGCTGCTGGCGCTGATCCCGCTGCTGCTGCTCGGCGTGCCGTGGTGGGTGATCGTGGTGGGCGGAGCTGGCTGGCCCGGCGCCGCGGTGGTCGCCGGCAGCACATTGTTCGCCGTCGCCTATCTGGCTCTGCCTGCGCTGCTGACCCTCGGGCACGGGCCCCGCCAGCTCGATGCGGCCGCCCGGGCCGGCGACACCCTGCTGGGCGTGGCCTGGGTGCTGTTCAGCTGGAGCCTGCTCGGGCTGGTCGCCGAGCTCGCGCTGCTGCTGGCCGGGGTTCCCGACCCGCTGCGCTCCCGGGTCGTCGCCGCGGCGGTGCTCGCCGCGGTGGCGGTACTGCTGGCCTACGGCCTGGTCGAGGCGCGGCGGGTACCGCGGGTGAAGCAGGTCGAGGTGCGGCTGTCCGGGCTCGGGCCCGCGCTCGACGGGCTGCGCGTGGTGGTGCTGACCGACACCCACTACGGCCCGATCGACCGGTCCCGCTGGTCGGCCCGGGTGGTGGACGTGGTCAACGGCCTGCGCGCCGACCTGGTGGTGCACACCGGCGACCTGGCGGACGGCTCGGTGCAACGCCGGGGCGGGCAGGTCCGCCCGCTCGGCGAGGTGCGCGCCGAGCACGGCCGGTACTACATCACCGGCAACCACGAGTACTACTCCGGCGCGCCAGAGTGGGTGACCATGATGCGGGAGCTCGGCTGGCAGCCGCTGGTCAACGTCCACCGGGTGATCGAGCGGGCCGGTGACCGGCTGGTGCTGGCCGGCATCGACGACCCGACCGGGATCGGCCACGCGCTCGGCAACGGCCCCGACCTGGCTGCCGCGCTGTCCGGCGCCGACCCGGCACTGCCGGTGGTGTTGCTTGCCCACCAGCCGATGCTGGTCCGGCACGCCGAGACCGCCGGGGTGGACCTGCAGATCTCCGGGCACACCCACGGCGGGCAGATCTGGCCGTTCCACCACCTGGTGCTCACCGAACAGCCGGTGCTGGCCGGGCTGAGCCGGCACGGCGAGCGCACCCAGCTCTATACCAGCCGGGGCACCGGTTTCTGGGGACCGCCGCTGCGGATCTTCGCGCCCAGCGAGATCACCGTGCTGACCCTGCGCCCGGCGGGCTGACCGCGCCATTGGGTCCGGTGGGCGCGCCCGGACCGGGCGAGGCCTGCAGCCCGCCCACCGGCAGCCGGTCCGCTCCCCAGCTGCGGTGGATGTAGCCGGTGACCCGCTCGAGGTCCTCGGCCGGGACCCGGTCCGGCTCGCCCTGTTCGAACGGGTCGACGTGGTAGATGTAGAGCCGCGAGGTGAACTGTTCGAACGGCAGCGAGCCCTCGCCGAACCGCTCGCCGTTGCCCGCGGTGCTGACCACCACGCCGTCACCCCAGTCCTGGCCGCTGTCGTTGTTGGGGTTGTAGAAGTAGACCCGCATGACGTCCTGCGGGTCCGGAGCGACCCGCAGGATGGTGATCGCGTGCCACCCGACGTAGCGCGCGGCGCTGTCGGTGACCGCGACGCCGGCCGGCTGGGGGTGGATGAGCGGCTGGTCGCCGTTGTAGTCGGGGTGGTAGCTGGCGTAGAAGTGCCGGAGGAACTCGTCCAGGTCGATCAGCTTGCCGGTCGCCACGTCGACGTTGATCCGGAATCCGCGCCCCGACCACCACCCGTGGAACTCGGGGTTCACCCAGCGATGCGGGTCGCCGGGGCGGTCGACACAGCGCCGCCCCATCTCGGCGTAGATCCGGTCCAGGTGCGGCACCACGACCAGCGACACCGGATCGAGGTCGGTGGGCAGCGTCTTGGCCACCCCGCCGGTGCTCTCCCGGGATGAGATCGGCTGGCCTTCGAAGTGCATGATGATCTCGTCGTCCCGGGCGGCCCACACCAGCACCTGCAGCAGGTAGTCCGGGTCGTTGTAGGCCCACATGGACAGGGCCCGCGCCGACTGGCAGGTGGGGTTGTCGCCCTGGCCGACGCCGAGCGGCAGGCCCAGGACGGAGAGCACCCCGGCCAGCAGGCGCGCCCGGGGGTCTGGCGTCGGCCCGAACACCGAGGTCAGTCGCGCTTGCACGTAGGGCGAGAGCGGCAGCGCGATCTGCCGCCATAGGGCCGGTTCGACCGGCGGCTGGTAGAGGATGCCGCGATCGAGCAGCAGCGCCAGGCCGTAGATGCTCTGCGCGGTCTGCGGGTGCACCGCCTCCTCGATCAGCCGGTGCACCAGCTTGTGGTAGCGCAGCATGCAGTCCCGGCCGGTGCCGGACAGCCCCAGCGCCTCGGCGATCAGGTAGTCGCCCATTTCCAGCAGGTAGCGCACCAGCTCGGCGTGATAGGGCGACACCAGCCCGGTGTCGTGCATCGCCCGGGCGAAGCCGGACGCCTCGTACTGCAGGCCGGCCTCGTCCATCGCCTCCAGCCGGGAGCGGTAGACCTCGACACCCGGATCCTCCCGGCACGCCTCAGTGGTGCCGAACAGGCTGCTGACCAGCCGATCCACCCACTGCCCGGCCGATCCCAGATCGACGTCCGGATCGCGGCGGTACACCGCGATCTGGGTGATCATGCTCTGCACCTGGTCCACCTGGATCGGTCGCTGCCGCAGGATCCGCCAGATCTCCTCCACCAGCCGGTCGAGGATGCTCTGGTAACCCACCCGCTCGCCGAGATGGCGGAACAGGTCCCGGACCAGCTGGGCCATCCTGCCCTGGGTGGTGCGTTCCGCCTCGCTGGGCGGGGTGAACAGCAGCGCCAGGTTCATCGCCAGCACCTGCGACAGGAACTGGTGCGCGTCCTGCGCGGACATGTTCGGATGCGGGTACTCGCCGGTGGCGATGGCCAGCATCCGCAGCTCGCTCACCGCCTCGATGACCACCGTGTCGGAGTCCGCGCTGCGCAGCCCGGGGCCGCTGAGCGCGGGCACCAGGATCTCCGGCGAGGCCCAGTCGGTCCCCTGGAACAGGCCGGCCTGCTCCAGCGCGACCACCCGGGACTGGACCGCCGCGCAGCCGCCGGGCTGCAGCAACACCCGGCGCAGCGCGTCCAGCACCTGGCGCAGCCGGAGGTGCTTGCCGAAGTCACGGGTCTCCGCCATCGCCCGGACGGCGTCGTCGAGCGCCGCCAGACGCTTGTCCAGCGCCGTGCCGTCGCTGCTCGGACCGCCATCGATCGGGTTCACCGGGCTCCCCGGTAGCTGAGGTCTCATCACCGGTCGCTAGACGTAGAAGTCAAGATCTTCCTGTCTCTTCAGCAGGTCCCGCAGCTGGTACGGGTCGTCGCCGAAGAAGTAGACCAGACCCCAGTGGGTGCCGAACGCGGTGCGCTTGGTGACCGTCTCCTCCAGCGGCGCGGCGAGCTCGTGGGACTCGAAGTAGTCGTGGCCCACCGTCTCCTCCGGCATCGCCAGCTCGCTGACCACCCGGCGACGCGGGTACACCCCGAAGCATCCGGCGTAGCCGCGCGCGTCGACCACCTCGCGCGGGAAGAAGGCCTCGATCTCCTGCTCGGAGGTCTTGGGGTCGAACGCCAGCACCAGCGCCTGGTAGGCGTTGAACCCGTACGCCCGCTCCAGCAGCTCGAACACCTTGAAGCCCGGCGGGCGGTAGGCGACCTCGCCGAAGTACATCTCCCCGTCGCTGGTGACGAAGTACTCAGGGTGGATGAACCCGAAGTCGATCTCGAAAGCCTTGATCAGCTTTTCGATCTGCTGAGTGATCGCCGGCCGGTACTTCTCCAGTTCCGGCGTGGCCGGGACGAATACCGAGTAGCCCAGTGTGACGTATTCGGAGATGTTGAGGAAGCAGATCTTTCCGTTGAACACCCATGCTTCCACCGCGAACTCCCAGCCATCCAGATGGGATTCCATCAGGACCGGGAACTCCTCGTCCGGGATGGTGTCGACCTCGTCCGGAGTACGGATCACCCGATGCCCGAGGCAGCCGGCCTTGTCGAACGCCTTGAGGTGGATCGGATCGTTCGGGTCGCCGTCGAGCTTCAGCAACGTCTGGTTGACCCGCTTCAGGAAGCGGATGACGTCGGCCTTGTCGTGGGCCTCCTCGAAGATCCCCACCCGGATGCCGCCGAGCTGCGCACGCCGTTTCATCAGCGCCTTGTCCCGCAGCAGCATCGCCTGACCGAACAGTCTGGGGTTGTCCAGCAGCACCGCGTTGATCGCGCCGGCCCACTCGACCGTCTCCTCGTACAACGGGATCGCCACGTCGACGCCTTCGCTGCGCAGGGTCTCGGCGATCTCCATGGAACGGTCGTTGAGCCGTTCGAAATTCCACGGAAGGTACGGGATATCGTGCTTCTGACAGTATTCCTCGGCCCAGTCCGGAGCCACCACCACATAGCGTCGATCGAAACGGTCGAGCGCCTCGACCGCGTTCAGGCTCCAACCTAGGAGCGCGATGTAACCCTTGTCCGGATCCCGACTGACCACTTCACCTGAAGGCATAGGCGATTCCATTTCATCTCGTCACGCGGGTGAATTCGGGCCTCGACCGCACCCTACCTCGCGTGGCCCGGCCCGACAGGATGCAGCGATCGGACGGTGGTTGCCCCGGTCAGCCGGCAACCAGCCGTGACCGTGCCGGAGGGCAGCTATTTGAGAGCGGCGAGCTGAATCAGGTTGCCGCAGGTGTCGTTGAGAACGGCGGTGACCACCGGCCCCAGATCGGTCGCGTCCTGGGTGAACTCGACGCCCAGCCCCGTGAGCCGCTCGACCTCGGCATACACGTCGTCGACGGCGAACTGGGTGAACGGGATGCGGTCGACCACCAGGGCCTTCTTGAACTGGCCCGCCGCCGGGTGGCCGTCCGGCTCCAGCAGCAGCTCGACGCCGTCCGGGTCGGCGGGTGACACCACGGTGAGCCAGCGGAAGTCGCCGGCCGGCTCGTCGGTCTTCTTGATGAACCCCAACTTCTCGGTGTAGAAGGCCAGCGCCTTGGCCTGGTCGTCGACCAGCACGCTGGTGATGCTGATTCTGATCACGGATCTGGTCCCTCTCGGTCGATGGGCCACCGCTCGACGATCGAGGGCATCGGGCCCGTGTCGATGTGGTGGAACTTGTCCCGGCCCTGCCGCCAGGTGTGGTCTCGACGTCGAACCGCCTCCTGCCCACCTCTCGCTCCGCGCGAACCGGGTGGTGACCGGGCTCAGCCGGCGGCCGGTACCGGTTCGGCCGGTCGGGTCTGCTTGGCGAGGTAACGCTCGCGGGTGACCAGGTACACGGGGAACGCCATGGACACCCCGATGTAGGAGAGCGCGACGAAGATCCAGCCCCACTTGTACCCGAGGCCGATCCGCTTGGCGTCGAACACCACCCAGACCATGAAGACCAGCCAGGCGACGGCCATGTCGATGCTCAGGAAGGCGGCGGTTCCACCGGCGTTGATGGCGTCGCCGAAGAACTGGACGGGGTTGAGGATGTTGCCGCCGGCAGCCATCCAGTCGAACGCGTGCGGCCACGTCAGCACCAGGGCGACGGCTCCGGCGAGCAGGAAGAACCCGTGGCGAATGTTGGTGCTCATGCTCATGCTCATGCTGTCTCCCCCGGTGTCGGTCGATGGAGAGGAGGTTAGTCGGACGCGGCTGATCCAGCCGGGACCACCGGCCCGCAACGGGACGATCAAACCAAAGTGCCGGGCACACGCCAGCGCGCCATAAGGGCACCCGGAAAGCGACCATGGCCGCGACAAAGTTCGCGGCCGCGCACCAACCCGTCCGGCCAGACGTGCGACGCGAGCAACTCGCAGAACTGACGACCGACCGCTTTTCCAGCGGTCGGTCGAAATGAGACGGAGACTGAGACGAACGGGCCCGCTGATCCGATCTTCAGGCGCCCTGTTTCCCTGCTAGCACCGTGTTTCAGCACGTGAGACGTGGTGGCCAGGGGCGGGGTCGAACCGCCGACCTACCGCTTTTCAGGTCTCCGCTCAACCGTTCACATAGCCTCTGGGGTCGCTGCAGCCCTGGTCAGCGGCGTTCCTGCGTCTCCTGCGATGACCTGTACGGAACGGTACTGAGCCCCTAACCGAGCCCCTCGGCCTGCGCGCGCCGAGTCGGCGCCCGCCTCCTGAGCCGCAGCCGGGCTCACCGTAGCCGCACCGAAACCACATATCGCGAGCTGCTTCGTCGGTTCTGAGCCCTATCCTGTAACCATGGCCTTCGAGCGAATCACGGTCGATCCCGCGCAGATGGGTGGGTTGCCCTGCATCCGCGGCATGCGGGTGACCGTGAGCATGGTGCTCGGCCAGCTGGCCGCCGGCCAGACCATCGACCAGATCCTGGCCGACTACCCCTACCTCGAACGCGGAGACGTGCTCGCCACCCTCGAGTACGCCGCCGCGATCGCCCAGGAACGCGAGGTACCACTCGCCCGACCGGCGTGAACTTCCTCCTCGACGCGAACCTCTCCCCGGATCTGGCCGAACCCTTGGACAACGCTGGCCACACCACGGTTCACGTCGCCGACCTCGGGATGCTGGCCGCCACCGATGCGGCCATCCTCTGCCGTGCCGCCGACGAGGACCACACAGTGATCACCGCAGACAGCGACTTCCCCATGATGCTCGCGCTGCAAGGCGCGTCCACACCGTCTGTGGTCCACCTGCGGCACATCAACGAACTCACGTGGCAGGAACAGGCGGCCCTGCTGATCGCCAACCTTCCGGCCGTGCTCGGCGACCTCGAGAGCGGCGCGATCGTGTCCCTCAGCCCCACCAGAATGGCCGTCCGGCAACTCCCGATCACCCGACCCGACAAGTAGCGGTCGCATCCGTTCCGGTTCGACCAACATGCGACTACGCGCACGCCCGACGACGTTCGACCCGGCGGGGTCTACCTGAGCCCCTAATGAGCCCCAACAGCGTTTACGAATGAGCGATTCGATCTTCGAATCGTCATTTTTGCAGGTGAGACGTAGTGGCCAGGGGCGGGGTCGAACCGCCGACCTACCGCTTTTCAGGCGGTCGCTCGTACCAACTGAGCTACCTGGCCGAACGTGCCCGGCGGACCGAGCACAGTCTTGCTCAAACGCTGAGCGACCCAGACGGGACTCGAACCCGCGACCTTCGCCGTGACAGGGCGACGCGCTAACCAACTGCGCCACTGGGCCTTGCTCGTACTGCTCTACTACGTGCACTGCTGTACTACGTGCCCCCAACGGGATTCGAACCCGCGCTGCCGCCTTGAAAGGGCGGAGTCCTAGGCCGCTAGACGATGGGGACCAAGCCCGGATGGACCGAGACCCTCAACGGCTTACCGCTGGGAGCGAGATAAGCATATGCCAGGGCCCCAACCCCGGACAAACCGCCCCCCCGCAGCACGGAAAGGCGAGGTCAGCCCGGCTGCGGGGATCAGCGGCAGACCGGTGGCGGCTGGTCGGGCGTCGAGGCGAGCAGCCCGAGCATGTCCAGCAACTGCCGGCAGTCGTCGGAGTCCTCGGCGTTGCGGGCCACCACGATCCGCGCCCGGTGCACCTGGTCCTCCGTGACCCGGTAGGCGTCGGCCGCGTTGCGCTGCGACGGGATGACCGCCGACGGCACATCACGGAATCGCTCACCCGTCGACTGCGTGGGCAGCTTGCTCGCCCCGCTCATACGCGCCTCCCCGTTGGCCCCGGCACGAGTGCCTGCCCGACGCGACAGCTCGGTCACCCCCGTCACCGTGCCTCCACGCTACCCACCGTGTGAGGGGGCCCGCATCCCCCTTCCCGGGTGAGCTGATGCACTCTCGGTGCCAACGCCCGCGCATCCGGGTGGTCACTCGCCACTTTACCCCTGGGGGGTATGCCGACGAGCACGGACACCGCCGGGGACGGGATGCCCGGGCACCTTGACCCAGAGATGCCCATCGGCGCCGGGATGACCCGCCAACACTGCGCGAACGCGGTCACCGAGGAGCTCGGTGCGCTGAACGGCGTCCACTCAGTCAATGTGACCCTGAGTAGCGGGATCATCACGGTGACGAGTGATCGAGCGCTCGATCAGCGCGAGATCGCCGGTGCGATCGACGAGGCCGGTTACCGAATCGCCGATTGACGCACCTCAGCTTCACCTCGTCGCAGGAGCGCGACACTCACTCCATAGAGCCTCACGGTTACCCCACGCAGCCTTTATCGTCTCGGCTCATGACCTCCTGTGAACGTGGTCGGCCCGGGCCGGGTGTCACGGCACCAGAGCCCACCGACGCGGAGACCGACCCCGATCGGTTCGGTCCCGTACAGCTGTTCCAGCTGCGGCTGCCCGCGAGGCGGATGGAGCAGTTGTGCGCGCTGGCCGACGGTCGGCAGTCGCTCGCCACCTCGATGGTGGCCGAGTGGGTACTGGAGAGGCTTGCGCTGGAGGACCCGACCGGCGAGCTCCTGCCCAGACCCGGCCGGGTCACGGCCAACGGACGGCTCGCCCCGGTCACCCGGCTACCGAGGCTGTCCATGCTGGATCCGGAGGCCACCGACGGCGCGCTGGCCCCAGTGACCCGGCTGGACGCCCGCAAGGACGACTCGCGCCAGGCCGGCCATCACGCCGCGCCGGCTCCACGGCCACGGGGCTCCGAGGCACACCCGGCCGGCACCCGTCGGTGCATGCCGCGCGACGCGGGAGCCTGAGCGCCCGGCCGGGCGCACCGGCCCGGTGGACCACGCCGCATCCAGCAAGCGGCCTCAGGCCAAGCAGCGGCTACCGCTGAGCGCGGCGAGATCCACCGCGCCGGCCAAGGCCCGGTAACCGACGTCGGACAGATGCAGCCCGTCACCGGAGTCAAAGCCGGTGACCAGACGGTTCGGTCGGGACACGTCGGTGACGGCGGCCGCGAAGTCGAACACGCCGTCGGCCAGAGCCCGCCCCTCGGTCCGCACCCACTGGTTGATCTCGGCGCGGGTGGCCACCGCGCGTGCCGTACCGTAGGGGCCGGACTCCGACGGGGTGAGGGTGGTCAGGAACACCCGCATGCCGGCGCTGCGCGCGCGCTCGGCGAACCGCACCATCCCGCCGATCACGTCCCGCGCGCCCACGCCGGCGGCCACGTCGTTGGTTCCCGCGTGCAGGATCACGTCGGTCACCCCGGGCCGACCGGCGACCTCCCAGGTGAACCGGGTGAGGGCGGACTCCCCCACCTGGCTGGGGAAGTCGGCAAGCAGCTGGTTGCCGGCGATGCCCGCGTTCAGCACCGCCATCTTCTCCGGACCGCCGAGCGCGGACAGCCGGTCGCTGAGGCTGTCGCTCAACCGTCGATCGGCGTTGGGCGAGGAGCCCACGCCGTCGGTGATCGAGTCGCCCATCAGCAGCACGGCGTTGGTGGCCTTCGGCGCCCGCACGTCGACTCCGGTCAGCACCAGCCAGGAGTTGACCGGGTGCCGGAACCGGGCGCCGTCTGCCGACCCGGCCAGGTCTCCCGGGTCGGACATGTACGAGGTGCGCATCGCCCACGGATGCTCGGAGACCACAGCGGGACGGCCCGGCACGAACATGCTCACCGCGAGCCCGGTGGCCGGTGACACCGCGAACGGCACAGCGTCGCTGACCAGCACCTCGCGCGCCGGGATGCGCGCGGTGGGCCGCCCGCCGAAGGTGACCGGGAACGTCCGGCCGCCGAGCGAGGCACCGTCGCCGGCCAGGGCCACCGACACCGAGCGCAGCTCCAGCGGCTCGGCGCCGTAGCGGTTGGACAGCACCAACCGGATCTCCGGACCGGCCGCCCTGGGCCGCACGATCATCCGCAGGCTGCGGCCACCCACCTCCGGGCGGGCCGCGACGGCGCCGGCAGGTGCCGCGATCGGGCTGGCATTCCAGGCCGCGACCCACCCGGGGGCACACTCCAGCGGCAGCGCTTTCGATGCGTTCGTCGCCCCGTCCGCCCCGGCCAGCGGCTCGAACGACCCCGACCGGGCCAGGTTCAGCCCGACCACGACCGCCATCACCACGGCGCACGCCGTGAGCAGCGTGAGCAGCGACCGATACATGGCGCCTCCGGGTGAGTCGCTGACCTTGCGTGAAGATGGCGGCACAGCCGTCATCGACATAACTCGAACAGGATGGGGAGCAGCCTCGTACGAGTGAGTCGATCTTCGGAGATACTACCGGCAGTGCGATCCCACGCAGCGGGGGGACCACCGGATCGTGTGACCCCATGCTGGGCGTGTCGCTATCCCGGGTCGCTGAGGTAAGCCTCGGCTCGCTACCGCGCCCGTCATCGCGGGGGCACGATGGACGCCATGCAGATCGTGGTGGATTTCGACCGGTGCGAGAGCAACGCCGTGTGCATGGGTATCGCGCCGGACATCTTCGAGGTACGGGAGGACAACTTCCTCTACATCCTCGACGAGAACCCGCCGGAGTCCCGCCGCGCGGAGGTCGAGGAAGCCGTCGAGATGTGCCCGAAAGCCGCCATCTCGATCCAGGAGGACTGACCGCCGCGAGCGAGCGCAGCGAGCGTCCGCGGCGAACCCATCGGCACTGAGCCGCCAGCGAGCGCAGCGAGCGTCCGCGGCGAACCCATCGGCACCGAGCCGCACCTACGCAGAGAACGGAGCGGCTCCAGCCATAGCTGCAGCCGCCCCGTCCAGCGCCGAGCTACTCCAGCGGACCGTTGTTAGCCAGCCCGCCGAGCGGTCCTTCGATGAAGCGGGAATCGGGCTCGCTGAACTCCGTGTCGGTGCCGTCCGCACCGTCCGGACGGTCGTCGCCGTTCGCGCCGTCCTCGATTGACTCACCGGCGTTGTCCAGGGTTGCCGCGCCGGCGTCAGCGCCCTGGGTCGGGCTCTGTGTGCTCGGGTAGCCCTCGCGCTCGTCGCTGTCGTCGTCCGCCTGGGCCACACCGACGCCGATCACCAGTAGCGCCGCAGCCGCGGCCACTGCGATTCCGACGGTCCTGCGTGCGCTCATGAGAAAGGTCCTTTCGCTGGTCACGGTCGCCATCACATCTTCTCGGCGCCGGCCTTGATGGCCTCGCGAATTCGGTTGTAGGTGCCGCACCGGCAGATGTTGCGCAGCTCCTCGATCGCGTCGTCATCTACGTCGCGACCCTCCCGCCGGCACTCCCGGACCTTGGCCACGGCGGCCATGATCTGACCGGGCTGGCAGAACCCGCACTGCGCGACGTCCTTGTCGATCCAGGCCTCTTGCATCGGGTGCAGGTCGTCACCATCCCAGGTGTCGGCCAGACCCTCGATCGTGGTGACCTCGTCGGACTCCTCGATGTCGGCGACCCGCACCGAGCACGGGTTGAAGGCCTTGCCGTTGATGTGGCTGGTACAGGCCTTGCAGACGTTGATGCCGCAGCCGTATTTCGGCCCGGTGACCCCGAGTAGGTCGCGGATCACCCAGAGCAGGCGTACGTCGTCGTCGGTGTCGACGGTGACCCGCTCGCCGTTGAGGGTGAAGGAGTGTTCAGGCATGCCAAGCTCCTCAGAACGTCTTCTCGAGGCCGTCGGTGGGCGACTTGGGGATCGGCGGCGAGGTCGGGTACTCCTGGAATCCGTCCGGGCGATCGTCCTTGTGGTAGATCGGGAAGAACTCTGGAACCCGGTCGGTGGCCCGGGCGAAGGCACAGGCCACGGCCCCGCAGGTGGCGGCCAGCGCGGCCTCACCGGCTCCGCCCGGCTCGGGGGCATCCGAATCGTCGATGACGATGATGTTCATCTCGGGCGGGGTGTTCCACTGCCGGGTGTAGAAGTAATTGTCCCAGCTGGCCTCGACGAAGTGCCCGTCGGTCAGGTGCATACCGGCGGTCAGAGTCATGGCCAGGGCGTCGTTGATCCCGCCCATCATCTGCGCCTCGAGCCCCCGCGGGTTGATCACCAATCCGGGGTCGATCACGAAGGTGACCTTGGTGACCCGGGCGCCGGTGCGAGCCGAGCGGATCTTGCGGTTCACCGTATCCGACCGGTTGTCGATCTCCACCACGCAGGCGCTGGCACCTTTGTACTCGGTGTGGAACGCAATGCCCTGGGCGGTGCCGTCGTCCATCGACTTGCCCCAGTCGCCCTCCTCGGCGGCCCGCTCCAGCACCTTGCGCCAGCGGGCCTGCTTCAGGTGCCGGCGCCGGAACTCGTAGGGGTCCTCGTCCATCTTGCGGGCGAGCTGGTCGACCATCAGCTCACGGGCGGTCGCGGCGTCCGGAGAGAAGATGTTGCGGGTGCTGCTGGTGTTGAAGCCCATCTGGACCTCGTTCAGCACCCGCGTGACGTTGCCGAACTCGTAAGGGATGACCTGGGTCAGCTCCCAGAGGATCTCCGAGACGGCGAGGTTGCCGCCCGGGTACTTCTGCGCGGTGGCGGTGAGCGCCTCGGAGAAGCCGGGGTTGCCCTCGGTGGCCACGCTGGTGTGGCGCTGCTCGAAGCTCACCACCGAGCCGCCGGCAATCACCGCCCGGATCCGTGAGGTGCACAGCGGGTGCACGCGGCCCTGACGCGAGTCGTCGGCCCGGGTCCACATCAGCTTGACCGGCTTGCCCATCTTCTGCGAGCACTCCGCGGCTTCCTCGGCGGCATCGAAGAACAGCTTGCGGCCGAACGACCCGCCGCCCTCGATGACGTGGAAGTCCACCTTGTTCTGCGGCAGGCCGAGACCCTTGGCGATCTCGTACTGCGCCGCGATCGGGCTCTTACTGGCCGACCAGATCTCTGCTCGATCCTTGCGCACGTCAGCAATGGCGCAGTTGGTTTCCAACGGGCTGCCGCTGCGGAAGTAGAAGGCGAACTCGCCCTCGACGGTCTGCCCTGCCTCCTTCGGCACGGCGAGCGGCAGCTCGGCCTTGCGTACCTGCGCGAGCACCGACTCGTCGTCCTCGTCGTGCACGGTGCCCTTGTTCCAGCTCACCGAAAGCTTGTTCACCGCGTCGATGGCCTGGCCGAAGGTCTTCGCGCGCACCGCGTACCCCGTGCTCACCTTCACCACGTCGGTCACCCCGGACATGTTCCGCACCTCGTCGAGGTTCGACGCCTCCTTGGGGAACCCGTTGAGGTCCGGCGCCCGGCAGATCACGGTGGGCAGCGCGTCGGGGACCTTCAGATCGGTGGTGAACTTCTTCTTGCCGGTCACCATGGCGCGGGCGTCGGACTTGGTCCGCGACTTGCCGATGACCTTGAAGTTCTCCCGCTTCTTCAGCAGCACCTCAACGGCCTTGTGGTCCGGGCTCGCCGCCTTCTCGGTCAGCTCGCCGAACGACATCGACCTGCCGTTGCGGTCGGTGATCAGCCCCTGGCGGCTGGTCAGGAAGGACATCTCCTGATCCATCTCGGCGGCGGCCGCGCCCAGCAGCCGGCCGGCGGCCAGGGCGGCGGCCACCCGGATCGGATAGTAGGTGGTGAACGTGCTGCTCGAGCCACCGGTGAGCTGGTTGAAGACCAGCTCCGGGCGAGCGTCGGCAAGGGTCACCCGGACCTGGTCGGGGTCCAGGTCCATCTCCTCGGCGATGATCATCTGAGTCGAGGTGATGATGCCCTGGCCGTTGTCCGAGCGCGGCAGCGCGAAGCTCACCGTGCCGTCCCGCTTCACCTCTACAGTGATCAGGTTGGCGGTCGGCCGCGCGACATCACGAAGCCCGTCCAGCAGGTCGTAATACTCCGGCATCTGTGGCGGCGAGGGCAGCACCGGCAGGTTTGCGGCCCATACCGGGCGCGATCCGAAGATCTCGCTACGCCCAAGCTCGGCGGCGACCACCAGGGTCGGCGCGGCGATCAGGTAACCGAGAAAACGGCGACGACCGAGCTGAGTGCGTGGCTCGGGAAGCTCGCGGTGACGACCGCGCGATTCGACGGACATCGGCGTCCTTTCGTCGGCCGCGGCGAGGGGGAGCACCCCGCGGTCGGTGGTGGTGTTCCTTAGAACGACGACGACGGACCAAAGATCTGTAGACCGACACGCGCGCATGGGTGACAGACTGTGCACAACCGAGTGACTATTGGGACTCTGCGTAGCGATAGCCGCGGATACGGGGTGTTTCACCTCACAACGCCGATTGCACGGCATTCTCTCGGACCTGACTGATGCACCACGATGGCTTGCGCACCGCGGTAGCCGGCCCGCAAGCTGGCCGGGTGGTCAGCGACGGCTCCGGCTCGCCGACGAGCCAGAGCCCGGTTCGGGCGGCCGTCGGCGCGGTGGCGACCACCACTGCGGCAGTGCTGCCGATCTTCCTGGTCGGCGGGCTCGCGGTGCAGATCGGCGACGAGCTGGGCTTTTCACCGGCCGGACTCGGGGTCGCGGTCGCGCTGTACTTCGGCGCCAGCGCACTGGTCTCCTTGCCGGCCGGCTGGCTGGTGGAGCGCTATGGCGACCGGCTCACCAGTCGGGCCGGGGTGCTGATCTCGGGCGGGTCGATGCTGGGCACCGCGCTGTTCGCGCACTCCTACCCGAGCCTGGTCGCCGCGATGGTGCTCAGCGCCGGCGGCAACGCGCTCGGCCAGTTGTCGTCGAACCTGTCCCTGGCCAGGCTGGTACCCCGGCGCCGCCAGGGGCTGTCGTTCGGGGTGAAGCAGTCCGCGATCCCGGTGGCCACCCTGCTCGCCGGGGCGGCGGTGCCGACGATCGCGCTGACCGTCGGCTGGCGCTGGGCTTTCGTCGCCGGGGCCGCGCTGACCGTGCTGGTGCTGCCACTGGCCCCGCGCGGGCCCCGCCCCACGCCGCGCCCGAAGGGCGGCTCCGACCGCGGCGCCGAGCGGGCCACCGGACCGCTGATCGTGGTCGCTCTCGGCGCTGCCTTCGCCGCCGCGTCGGCCAGCGCGCTGGGCATCTTCCTGGTCGACTCGGCGGTCGCCCAGGGCATCGGCGCCGCCACCGCCGGGGCCGTGCTCACCCTGGGCGGGGTGATCGGCGCGATCACCAGGGTGGGCGGCGGCTGGCTGGCCGACCGGCGCAGCGGCAACCACCTCGCGGTGGTCGCCGGCACGCTGGGGGTCGGCGCGCTCGGGCTGGCGCTGCTGGCGGTGGGTGGGGCGCCGGCACTGGTGATCGGGACGGTGGTCGGCTACGGGCTGGGCTGGTCGTGGCCGGGGGTGCTCAACTTCGCGGTGGTCCGGCTCAACCCGGCGGCTCCGGCGTCGGCCACCTCGATCACCCAGTCCGGGGTGTACGTCGGCGGCTGCGCCGGGCCGCTGGTGTTCGGGTTGATCGCGGCCGACTCCTACCCGTCCGCCTGGCTGGTGGCGGCCGCCGCGATGCTCGCCGCCGCCGCGCTGATGCTGCTCGGCCGTCGGCTACTGCTGGCCCACCCCGCGGTGCGCGCCACGTTGAGCACCGCGCCACGTTGAGCACCGCGCCGTTCTGCGGTCGACTCTCTTCACAGCTCGGCTGCGGTCGATTCTCTTCACAGCACCGGGGAAGTCATCCGCCATCCGGCGTCGCGCCGCCGAACAGGGCCTTGACCACCTTCGCCGAGCCGTACAGCGCCTCCTTGTCGTGGTCGACACCGGGCACCACGATCCGCTGGTGCGGCGCGTCCGGGTACAGCGCGCGCATCCGCTCGTGGAAGAACTCGCCGCGGGCCAGCCGGTTGGGGCCCTGCAGGTTCGCTTCGCAGTCGGTGTCCAGGTTGCCGTTGTCCACGGTGTCCTCGGCGCCGTTCACGATGGTCACCCGGCGGGCGGTGTAGGTGGCCACCGCCTGGCCCGGAGTCAGCCGGGCGGGGTAGCCGGTGCGATCGGCCAGCCCGTACTTGTAGCCGTCGTAACCCGCGCAGTCCGACGCCTCCGGCTCGGCGAACCCCTCGCCGTCCGCCACTGGTCGGGCCGCGTCAAGGTAGACGAATGACGACGGGTTGGCCACCAGGAAGTCCACCGTCACCCCGTCGACCTGGTCGGGTGCCTGCCCGAACACCGCGTAGCGCTGCACGAACTGCCCGCCCGCCGAGTGCCCCGCAACGGTGATCCGGCGCAAGCCGGCGAACCGCTTCCGGTCGCCGAGCATCGTCACGATCTCGTCCATTACCGCGAACGAGCTCGGGCCGCCCTTCGGCTTCAGGGCCGCGTCACCCTGCTTCCAACCGTCGTCGTCCCAGACCGCCTCCCCGTCGGACGGGTCGTCCTCGTCGGACTTGAACTGCGGCGCCAGCACCAGGGTGCGCCCGGCGACGCCGGCCTTCTCCACCGCCGCGGTCATCGCGGCGAACGCCGAGACCGGGTTGCGCTTGGTGCCGTGCAGCACCACCACCGCGTGGGTGACCGACTTGCTGCCGGACAGCGGGAAGTTGGCCAACGCCGCGACGCTCGACCCGCTCATGGCGATCCGCTGCTCGCAGCCCTCGCCGTCCTCACCGCAGGAGGACGGCAACTCCGCCCGGACGGGATGGATCCCGACCGGCCCGACCGGCCCGATCAGGCCGACCCCGAGAACCGCCACGGCCAAGCCGATCGGCAACACGGACAGCCGGGAACCGCGTCTTCGGGCCCGCCCCCATCGTCGATCCACCGACCGCACCTCCGACTACTCAACGCCACCAGAACGGATTCTCCATCCGATCGAGAGAACTCCCGAACGGTTTCGATGTTGCGCTGAGTAAGCTAACGCGACAGCCGGGTGCCGTGGGCCGTTACGGTGAAATTCCCAACCACCGGCTGACCGCCGATCTCGTGACGGTGGCGTCGGCCGGCGACGCCGGTCCGGATCCGGCCAGGATGCCCGAGCTGACCGCCGCGCTGTCGCAACTGGCGGAGGTACCCGCGCAGGGTCAGAGCGCGGTCACCTCGTAGGTGTGCCCGGCGGCGCGCAGCCGCTCCACCAGGACGTCGCCGATGCCGGTGGCCGGGGTGAGGCACCCGGCGGCCGGCGGCAACCGGTCACCGTCCAGCGCCAGGGCCAGCCCGCTCTCGCCCAGCATCACTGCGGTGGCGGCGTAGCCGGGGTCGCCCTGACCGGCGACCACCACCCGGTAGCGCCGTCCGGACTCCGTGGTCGCGTCCACGGTGCTGCGGAACCAACCCTTGGCCCGGGCCTCCGCGCTCGGTCCGGCACCCGGCGCCGGCAGCACCCGGTCGAGCAGCTTGCGGGTCGGCGCGGCGCCGAACGCGGCCACGAACCCGGCCAGCCCGGCGGTGATCCCGGCGGCGGCGGCCGCGCCGAGCGGGCCCCGGCCAGCACCCATCACCTCGCCGTAGCGCATATCCCGGCCGTACTCCCAGTTCAGCAGGCTGTTGCTGCGCCGAACGATCCGGGTGTTGTAGCCGGCCATCACGAACGGGGCGGTCCAGCGGCCGTCGGGGGTGCGCGACGGAGGTCCGGCGTCCCGGGGCTGGCCGGGAGTCGGCTCGGCGGCCCGGTCCGGGCTGAGCGTGTGCGGATCGGACACCACCGGCCGCAGGTCGGGCCGCGCGGCCAACCGCTCCAGCTGCCCACGCAGCGAGTCGATCGTGCCGCCGCTGAACCCGCCGCGGGCCTGGGCGACCAGCTGGACATCGCGCAGCCCGCCCGCGCCGTCGGCGACCGCGCGCCGGTGCAGTAGCAGCACCGCCAGGTCGGACGGGATCGAGTCGTAGCCGCAGGAGTGCACGATCCGGGCGCCGGACTCCCGGGCGACCGGGTCGAACCGGTCGATCGCGTCCCGGACGAACAGCACCTCCCCGGTCAGGTCGGCGTAGTGCGTGCCGGCGCGGGCGCACGCCTCGACGACCGGCAGGCCGTAGCGGGCGTACGGGCCGACAGTGGTGGCCACCGCGGTGGCGGATGCGGCCATCTCGGCCAGCGCCCGGGCGTCGGCGGTGTCGGCCACCACGATCGGCCAGTCGGCCGCTGGGTTGGTCGAGCCGGCCGGCAAACCGGCCCGGGTCACCTCCAGCTTCTCCTTCGACCGGCCGGCCAGCCCGATCCGGGCGCCGGCCGGGGCGTGCTCGGCCAGGTAGGCCGCGGTGAGGGCGCCGACGTAACCGGTGGCGCCGTACAGGACGAGATCGAGTTGCCGGGCGGTCATGTCGCCATCCTGCCCAGACCGGGCACGATCCGCGCGGCGGGCCCGGGGACGACAGGGGCCAGGCCCGCCGGGCCACGGCACGGCGAGCCCGGGGACGACAGGCCGGCCCGCCGGCCACGGCACGGCGGGCCCGCCCACCGCTGCAGTAACGTCCACGCCCGTGCGGGCTCTGGCGGCGGTTGAGGACTGGCCCTGCGAGAACGTGTCGGTGGCGGTGGTGGGCGGACCGGACGCTCGACTGCTGGGCAGCCGCGGCGACCAAGACCGGGTGTACCCGCTGGCCTCGGTGACCAAGCTGCTCTCGACCTTCGCCGTGCTGATCGCCGTCGAGGAGGGCGCGCTGGACTGGGATCAGCCGGCCGGCCCACCTGGTTCCACCGTGCGGCACCTGATCGCGCACACCTCCGGATTGGCCTTCGACAGCGACATCGTGCAGGCCGACCCGGGCACCCGGCGGATCTACTCCAACACCGGGTTCGCCGTGCTGGCCGACACCCTGGCGTCGGCCAGCGGCATCGCGTTCGCCGATTACCTCTCCGAGGCGGTGTGCACCCCGCTCGGGATGACGTCCTCGCGGCTGACCGGCTCGGCCGGGGCCGGCGCGCAATCCAGTGCCGCCGACCTCGCCCGGTTCGCCGCGGAGCTGCAGGCGCCCCGGCTGATCGCGCCGGACACCCTGGCGCAGGCCCGGTCTCCTGCCTTCCCCGGGCTGGCCGGGGTGCTGCCCGGGTTCGGCCGCCAGTCGCCCAACGACTGGGGGCTCGGCTTCGAGCTGCGCGACCACAAGAGCCCGCACTGGACCAGCTCGCGGAACTCGCCGGAGACGTTCGGGCACTTCGGCCAGTCCGGCACCTTCCTGTGGGTGGATCCGGTGGCCGGCTGCGCGTGCGTGGTGCTCACCGACCTCGGCTTCGGAGACTGGGCCAAGGAAGCTTGGCCGGCCCTCAGCGACGCGGTGCTGGCCGACCTGTCGGCCCAATAGCGCTTACCCCGAACCTGCGATCGGCCGCAGTACCTACGCGGACTGGCCCATCGAGCGCCGGGCGCAGCAACGCCGCCCGACCCAACGACTGCTGACCTCAGCCCGCAGTCAAGATCGGTCGGGGCCCGAGAGTCGTGGCGGCGTATCCCGTTCAGCCACGCCTTCGTGGCCATCGCAGCTGCCTGGTAGAGCGGCACCGAGGCAGGCCTCCGTCTGCCCGGCCGCTCGAAGCGGTCAAGCCGGGGTGTCCTCACCCGGCCTGCCACCGAGGTGCTCCTTGAGCTGCTTCATCACGGCGTTGGGTCCGCTGACCTCACCGACGCCCTCGAGAGTCTCGACGAGCTCGTCGGGCGCGCCGTTCTTCTTGGCGAGCGCGGAGAGCTGCCTGCCGTCCATCGGGTAGTCCGCGCCCTTGAGGTACTTCTGCACCTCGTTCACCTGAAAACCCATGCGAGCGCTTACCCGGCACAGCGCCGGCGAATCGGGTCAACAAGCGGGAAACCTGGACCGGCGGCGAGCAGGCGCGAGTCGCGGGTATTTGCCCTCGGGAAGCAACAGTTTCCCGGCCGACTCGTGGGGTACTACCAGCGCCCGTGGGACAAAAGTCGCGGGACGAGCTTCAGCGGGTCGCCGAGCAGATGTTCGGCTGGCCCGAGCTGCACGACGAGCAGCTCGAGGCGATGGAGCAGGTGATGGCCGGGCGTGATGTCCTGGCCGTGCTACCGACCGGTGCGGGGAAATCCGCGATCTACCAGGTGCCCGCGGTGCTGCTGCGCGGTCCGACCGTCGTGGTGTCCCCACTGATCGCGCTGCAGCAGGACCAGCTCGGGGGCATCGAGGACACTGACGCACCAGAGGCCGTCGCGGTGAACTCGATGCAGCGCAGCGATGCGCGCAAGCACGCGTGGAAGGCGATGCGCCAGGGCAGCGCGGAGTACCTGTTCCTGTCCCCGGAGCAGTTGGCCAAGGACGACGTCGTCGACTTGTTGACCGAGCTGGATGTCTCACTGTTCGTCGTCGACGAGGCGCACTGCGTCTCGGACTGGGGTCATGACTTCCGCCCGGACTATCGACGCCTGGGTTCGGTGATCGAGCGGCTCGGTCATCCGAGGGTGATCGCGTTGACGGCCACTGCCGCGCTGCCGGTGCGCCGCGACATCGCGCAGCGATTGGGGCTGCGCGAGCACCGCGAGGTCATCGCCAGCTTCGACCGCCCGAACCTGCACCTCGCGGTAGAGCGTTTCACCGATGACGCCGACAAGCGGCACACGCTGATCGCCCGGGTACGCACACTCGTCGCGGACCCGGCGACGCGCCGCGGCTTGGTCTACGTCGGAAGTCGGAAGGACACTGAGTTCTACGCTGGCGAGCTAGGCCAGATCGGGGTGCGGGTGGCGGCCTACCACGCCGGGATGAAGGGTGCCGACCGCGACCGGGTGCATCAGGAGTTTCTGGTCGACGGACTCGACGTGGTGGTGGCGACCTCGGCATTCGGGATGGGCATCGACAAGCCGGACGTGCGGTTCGTCCTGCACGCCTCGGTCCCGGAATCGCCGGACACCTACTACCAGCAGATCGGGCGCGCCGGGCGCGACGACCAGCCCGCCGAGGTCACCCTGTTCTACCGGCCCGAGGACCTGAGCCTGCAGAAGTTCCTGACCGCCAGCACGGCACCGAAGGACACGCTCGCTGAAGTGGCGCGCATCCTCGACGAGCACGACGAGCCGGTCCGACCAGAACAGCTGGATAACGAGGTAAACGACTCTGCGGCCAACCACACCCGAGCGGTCAACCTGCTCGAGCAGACCGGGGCGGTGGGCACCACAGCCGACGGAGGGCTCGAGTACATCGACCCAGACCTCGACCGTGAGCAGGCCGTACCCGCGGCGATGGACGAAGCCGAGAGCCACCAACGGCTGATCCGGTCGCGGATCGAGATGATGCGCGGCTACGCCGAAACCCTCGGCTGCCGCCGCCAGTACCTGCTCGGCTACTTCGGTGAGCACCTCCGGGATCGGTGCGGCAACTGCGACACCTGCGACGCCGGCACCGCCAAGGATCAGCTACCGGGTACCGACGAGTTCGCCGTGAACAGCTCAGTCCGCCACCCGGAGTGGGGGTCCGGAACAGTCATATCGGTCGAGCCCGACCGACTGACCGTGCTGTTCGACGACCTCGGCTACAAGACGCTGTCGATCAGCGCCGTGCACCAGCACGATCTCCTTACCCTCGTCCGCTGGGTGTGATCGCGGGATGTGTAGCGGAGCGGACGGGATCAGGCGACCGCCTCGCGACGGCGCCGACCGCCGGACGGCCGGACCTGCTCGGCGGCGGTGCCGCCCAGCCCGCGCTGCTCCAGGGCCAGCTGGGCGCCGATCGGGGTGCCGAACGGACCGGCGTCGGCCGCCACCCAGCGCTGCCCGGCGAAAATGAAGTCCTCCACCAGTTCCGCGCCGAGCCCGCCGGGAACCGCGGTCGCCGCGGCGGCGAGCTCCGGCAACGGATCGGCGGCGGTGGACAGCTCCCGCCATTCGTTCGGGTAACGCGCCCCATCGGTGGGCGCGGCCTGGGCCGGAGCGCCCCCGTAGCCAACGTGCTGCTCGGCGGACCGGTCGACGGTCTCCGCGGGCGCCGGAGACCGGCCGGTGGCGGAGAACCGGCCGCGCACGTCACGGCGCCGGGCCAGCGGCCCGCCGGGCAGGATGCGCTGGGTGGGCACGGCGGCGGAGACGTCAGCGGGGACGTCGGCTGAGCCGTCGGCGGGGACGTCGCCGGTGGCCGACGGCCGGATCGGCCTGGTCATGGTTTCCCCCCAGGGGTGTGTGGCATTCGTCGGCAACGCCGGGCAGCTTGCCCGGCTGACCGTTGCCGCGAATACACAATCGACTGAACGATCGTGCAGATCAGATACCTTCGCAGTACCCGTCCGCACGAAATAGGCCCAACTGGGTTAACCCAAACGTGCGCTTGGCCGGTTGACCCTCACCGGACGGACCAACGGTCACTTACCGTCGGTGAGCGGTTCAGGTTTCTCGCGGGGGAGGTCCCTGCCGAGGCCGATCGAGCCCGGTTGAGAACATGGACGGGACATGCGCATCAACTACCCCGCCGAGCTGCCGATCAGCGCCCGGCGCGACGACATCGCCGCAGCCATCCGCGACCACCAGGTGGTGGTGCTGGCCGGCGAAACCGGCTCGGGGAAGACCACCCAGCTGCCCAAGATCTGCCTGGAGCTGGGCCGCGGCGGTGGCACCGACGGGGCGACCGGGCGGATCGGGCACACCCAGCCGCGCCGGCTCGCCGCGCGCACGGTGGCCGCCCGGATCGCCGAAGAACTCGGCACCGGGCTGGGCGACGTCGTCGGCTGGAAGGTGCGGTTCACCGACCAGGTCGGGGCCAACACCCGGGTCAAGCTGATGACCGACGGCATCCTGCTGGCCGAGCTCACCTCCGACCGGATGCTGCGCCAGTACGACACCTTGATCATCGACGAGGCGCACGAGCGCAGCCTGAACGTCGACTTCATTCTCGGTTACCTGAAGCGGCTGCTGCCGAAGCGGCCCGACCTGAAGTTGATCATTACCTCGGCCACCATCGACCCGGAGCGGTTCGCCGAGCACTTCGCGGACGCCGCCGGGAAACGCGCGCCGATCATCGAGGTGTCCGGGCGGACCTACCCCGTGGAGCTGCGCTACCGGCCGGCTGTCGATCCCGACGACCCGACCGCCGAGGAGCGCGACCAGGTCGAGGCGATCGTCGACGCGGTGCGCGAGCTGAGCGCCGAGGGACCCGGTGACCTGTTGGTCTTCCTGCCCGGCGAGCGGGACATCCGGGATACTCAGGACGCGCTGGTGGACGCGGTCCGGGCCGGCCGGCTCGGCGAGATCGACATCCTGCCGCTGTTCGCCCGGCTGTCCACCGCCGACCAGCAGCGGGTGTTCGCGCCGCATGCCGGGGGCGGACAACACAGTCGGCGGGTGGTGCTGGCCACCAACGTCGCCGAGACCTCGCTGACCGTGCCGGGCATCAGGTACGTCATCGACTCCGGGCTGGCCCGGATCTCCCGGTACAGCCATCGCACCAAGGTGCAGCGGCTGCCGATCGAGAAGATCTCCCAGGCTTCGGCGAACCAGCGGTCCGGGCGCTGCGGACGGACCAGCGACGGCATCTGCATCCGGCTGTACACCGAGGCCGACTACGACGCCCGGCCGGAGTTCACCGACCCGGAGATCCTGCGCACCAACCTGGCGTCGGTGGTCCTGCGAATGATCGCGCTCGGGTTCGGGGAGGTGGCGGACTTCCCGTTCGTCGACCCGCCGGACAGGCGGGCGGTGACCGACGGGCTCAACCTGCTGCACGAGCTCGGTGCGCTCGACGCCGAACGCCGGATCACCGAGGTCGGCCGGGCGCTGGAGCGGCTGCCGATCGAGCCGCGGTTCGCCAGGATGCTGCTGGAGGCCGGGCGCAACGGCTGCGTCGCCGAGCTGCTGATCATCGTGTCCGGCTTGTCCATCCAGGACCCGAGGGAACGTCCCGCCGATTCCGCCGGGGCCGCCGAGACAAGCGCCGGCAGAACGAGAATCGATGCCGACCAGGCGCACGCGAGGTTCGCCGACCCGCGTTCGGACTTCGTCGGCTACCTCAACCTGTGGCGTTACCTCGACGAACGTCGCGGCGAGCTGACCGGTAACCAGTTCCGCCGGATGTGCCGCGACGAGCACCTGCACTACCTGCGGATCCGGGAGTGGCAGGACCTGCACAGCCAGCTGCGCCGGGTGCTGCGCGACCTCGACATCCGGCCCAACACCGAGCCGGCCGACCCCCGCGTCGTGCACCAGTCGCTGCTGGCCGGGCTGCTCTCGCACATCGGCCTGCAAATGGAGGCCAAGCCGGACCCGAACCGTCGCCGCCGTGCGGACCGCAACCAGTACCTGGGTGCCCGCAACGCCTCGTTCACGATCTTCCCGGGATCGACGCTGTTCCGCCGCCCACCGCGCTGGGTGATGGCCGCCGAGCTGGTGGAGACCTCCCGGCTGTGGGCCCGCACGGTGGCCCGGATCGAGCCGGAGTGGATCGAGCCGCTGGCCACCCACCTGGTGAAGAGCACCTTTTCCGAGCCGCACTGGTCGGCCAAGCGCGGCGCGGCGATGGCGCACGAGCGGGTCACCCTGTACGGGGTGCCGATCGTGGCCGACCGGCTGGTCAACTACGCCGGGGTGGACCCGGAGGCCGCCCGCGAGCTGTTCGTCCGGCACGCGCTGGTCCAGGGCGAGTGGCGCACCCAGCACGCGTTCTGGGCCGGCAACCAGGAGTTGCTGGCGCGGGTCGACGAGTGGGAGCAGCGGGCGCGACGGCGCGACATCATGGTCGACGAACAGGCGCTCTTCGAGTTCTACGACCAGCGGGTACCGCCGTCCGTGGTGTCGGTGCGGCACTTCGACCGCTGGTGGAGCCGCGCGTCGCGGGAGGAGCCGACCTTGCTGGACCTGTCGCTGGAGCGGCTGACCACTGGCACGGTCGGGGTGTCCGAGCAGGAGTACCCGTCGTTCTGGACCACCTCGACCCCGGGGGCCGAGAGCAGCGCCAGCGGAACGAGCATCAACACCGAGCCCGGGCCGAGGCTGGCGCTGCGCTACGAGTTCGAGCCGGGGACCCAGACCGACGGCGTCAGCGTGGACGTGCCGCTGGCCCAGCTGAACCAGGTCGACGCCGATGCCTTCGGCTGGCAGGTGCCGGGGCACCGCGCGGAGCTGGTCACCGCGCTGATCCGGGGGCTGCGCAAGGACCTGCGGCGCAACTTCGTCCCGGTGCCCGACACCGTGCGGGCGGCGCTGGCCGCGATGGACCCGACCCGCGGGTCGCTGCTCGACGAGCTCACCCGGGTGCTGCGCGAGCTGGGTGGCGTGACGGTTCCCCGGGAGGCCTGGCGCACCGAGGCGGTGCCCGACCACCTGCGAATCACCTTCCGGGTGGTGGACACGGACGGCACGTTGGTCGGCTCGGGGAAGGACCTGGTCGAGCTACGTGCCCGGCTTGCCCGGCGGACCCGGGCAGCTGTCGCGGCGGCCGCGCCCGACCTGGAGCGCACCGGGCTCGCCTCCTGGAACGGGTTGGGCACGGTGCCGCGCGAGGTGCGCCGGCAGGTCGGCGGGCAGGTGGTGACCGGGTACCCGGCGCTGGTGGACGCCGGTACTGCCTCGGCCCCCTCGGTGGACCTGCGGGTGCTGAGCACGCCGGAGGAACAGCGGGCGGCGATGTGGGCCGGCACCCGGCGGCTGCTGCTGCTCACCGTCGCGTCGCCGGTCCGCCAGGTGCGCCGCACGCTGAACCGCACCGACACACTCGCGCTGTCCCAGGGCCCGCACGGCTCGCTGGAGGAGCTGCTGGCCGACTGCCTGGACTGCGCCGCCGACGCGGTGCTGGCCGCCGCCGGGGGCCCGGCCTGGGACGCCGCCGGGTTCGCCGCGCTCACCGAACGGGTCCAGGCCAGCCTGACCGGCGCGCTGGTCGACGTGGTCGCTGCGGTGGTCGACGTGCTGCACGCGGCCACCGCCGTGCGCGCCCGGATTGCCGCGCTGGGCTCGCCCGGGTTGGCCGACGCGGTGGCCGACGTGCGCGCGCAGGTCGACGCGCTGGTGTACCCCGGGTTCGTCCGGGCCACCGGCGCCGCCCGGCTGACCGACGTGACCCGCTACCTGCGCGCGGCGTCGCGGCGGTTGGAGACGCTGCCCCAGCAGCCCGGGCGCGACCGGGACTGGATGCTCCGGGTGAGGGACGTCGCCGAGGCCTACCGTGAGCTGCTCGCTTCGGCACCCGCTGGCCGGCCGTTGCCCGAGGCGGCGACCGAGATCCGCTGGATGATCGAGGAGTTGCGGGTGAGCTTCTTCGCGCAGAACGTGGGCACCCGGTACTCGGTGTCCGAGAAACGGATCCACCGGGCCATCGACGATCTACTGCCCTGACCCAGGGCGGTGGCATCCACCCTTTCGCCGTCAGTTCACGGTCGGCAAGTTTCTCGGTCGTACATCGCGGTGGTGCGGGCCTGGAGTCCCGCAAACCCGTGAGCCGACCGGGTCCGGAATCCACCGGCACAGGCCGACCGCCGGGTGGCAGAGTGCCCGTGTGCAGCCCTTCCGCCCGCCCGTGCCCGGGGCTCCGCGCTACACGTCGATGCCGAGTCCGGTCGGCGAGTTGACCCTGGTCGGCGACGGCGCGTCGCTCACCGCGGTGTACCTGGGCGCCACCCACCGGTGGGCTCCGCGGATCCGCCCGGACTGGGTGCGCGTCGGCCGGTGCGACGGCGAGTTCGCCGAGGTCACCAGGCAGTTGACCGAGTACTTCGACACCCGGCGCACCGGGTTCGACCTTCCGCTGGCCCCGACCGGCACGGCATTCCAGCTGCGGGTGTGGGGCGCGCTGCTGGAGATCCCGTACGGCGCGACCGTCTCCTACGGTGAGATCGCCGCGCGGCTGGGCCACGGGCCGGCGGCCAGCCGCGCGGTGGGCGCGGCCAACGGGCGCAACCCGATCAGCATCGTGGTGCCCTGCCACCGGGTGATCGGCGCCGGCGGCGCGCTGACCGGCTACGGTGGCGGGCTGGACCGCAAACGTACGCTGCTCGACCTGGAGGGCTTGGGCGCCGACCGGCTCTGGTAGGCCCGGGCGGCGGCCGCCCGTTCGCCGGACCGACACCCTGACCGTGCAGGATGGCGGTATGGACATCGTCGCGCGGGCCCGGTCCGTCCTGGAGTCGGCTCTGCAACGCTCGCTCGGCGCGGAGTTGGTCGACCCGGACGATCCCACAGGCGGGTTGCGGTTCCCGGCCACCGGACCGGCGCTGACCCTGGCCGGCACGCTGCACGGCGCCGCCCTGGCCGTGGCCATCGAGACCGCCGGATATCTGGCGGTCATGCCGACGCTCGCCGAGGACGAGCACGCCGTGACCAACACGATCTCCACCCAGTACCTGCGGGCGGCCCGCGCCGGTGAGTGGGTCCACGTGCGCGGCACGCTCGACCGGCGTTCCCGCACGCTGGCGTTCGTGTCGGTGCTCTCTCACCTCGGCGGCCCCGACGGCGACCTGGTCGCGCAGACCCAGATCACCAAGTCGGTCATCGCCCTCCAGCGGTAGTACGGTCGAGGGCGCAATCTCGTGCCGGGCAAGTGCGGTCCGAGTCGCACCCGCCACTCATGTGCCAACTACGTTAGCGAGCGTTAACGCCGCCCGGTAGTCTCGTGAGATGGTCGTCGAGCCTTCCACCCAGCCGACGACCCGCAAGGGCCAGATTTTGCGGGTGGCCGCGCAGCTGTTCGCCCGGCACGGGTTCCACGGGGTGAGCATCGCCGAGCTGGGCGCCGCGGTCGGGATCAGCGGCCCGGCCCTGTACCGCCACTTCCAGGGCAAGGAGGCGTTGCTCGCGGAGATGCTGGTCGGCATCAGCGAGCGGCTGCTGGCCGGCGGGCGCGCGCTCGTCGACCGGCACGACGATCCCGCGGCCCTGCTCGCCGCACTGATCGAGCACCAACTGGCGTTCTCGCTGGCCGAGCCCGAGCTGATCACCGTGCAGGACCGCGACCTGGCCAACCTGCCCACCGAGGACCACCGCCTGGTGCGCGCCCTGCAGCGCGCCTATGTGGAGATCTGGGTTGACACGCTGCGGCGCCGGCACCCTCGACTGACCGACACCGATGCGCGGGTGGCCGCGCACGGCGTGTTCGGCCTGCTCAACTCCACCCCGCACAGCGCGCCGGGCACCGACGCCGGACCGGCCGCCGACCAACTGCGCCGGATGGCCCTGGCCGCGCTCGCCGTTCCTTGAACGATCGCGCGAGGCGGACCCGAGGACGCCGAGCGGCACCTCATGGCTGTTCGATCTTCCTCTGACGACCACCAGGTACCGCTGATCATGAATTGGGCAGGGTGGCCCTCGTCGACCAGCCGGGTGACCACCGGGTTACGAGCTGCGGCGTAGCTGCTCGCGGAGGGTGCCGTCGGGGCCGAACAGCAGATCCCGCCAACGCTGCTCCAGCTCGGAGGTGTCGTGGCGAGCCGGGTGGAAGTCCCGGAGACCGAACAGTGGCAGCCTGGCGAGCGTGGTGCGCAGGATCGCCCCGGGCCCGAACATCAGCCGCAGACCCTGGGCCAGGTCGCGCGGCTTGGTGAGGGCGCCCTCGGTGGCCAGCAGCCAGGCCCAGCTGGCCACCATGGCCGGCAGCACCGTGGCCACCACCAGAGGCTGGGCCAGCAGCCGCTCCAGCCGGCTGTTGCCGATGGTCTCGTACACCTCGTAGCTGACCGACTTGTGCTCCAGCTCCTCCAAGGCGTGCCAGAGCCACAGCTCGTTCAGGTCGGGGTGGATGTGCCCCTCACCGGCCTCCTCGGCACGCAGCGTCGCCTCGGCCATCACCGCGGTGAAGTGTTCCATGAACGCGGTGCAGGCCAGTTGCTGGCGGGCCGGCAGCCGCTCCAGCAGGGCGAGCGCCACGGCGATCCCGCGCTCGGCGACGTCGAGGTCGAAACCGCGCTCCCGCAGCACCTCGTTGAGCCGTTCGTGCTCCCGGCTGTGGATGACCTCCTGCCCGGTGAACCCGGCGACCTGCGCCCTCAGGACGGGATCGGAGACCCGGGAGGCGTAGCGCTGCACCGACCGAACGAAAAAGTCCTCGCCCGGCGGGAAGAACGCCGAAAGCACCGTGAGGTAGGTGGTGGCGGTGATGTTGCCGGCGAACAGCCAGCGGGGCATGCCCCCGGACAGCCGGAAGTCCAGCTGGCGGGGCGGAATGCCCACGTCGGCACCGCGTAGCCGCCGGCCTCGGGTCGGGTGATCGGTCACCGTCATCGCCGCACCTCACCTAGTCGTCGTCATTGACACTGCAATTTGGACTGTAAATCGCCTCCGGCCCTTCGTCAACCGCTACGATGACGGAGGGCCGTGAAGTGTCAACGAGGAGCGACCAACGGTGGACCAGGCGGTGCGGATGCGGGCCCAGGTGCTGGCCGCCGCAGAGAAATGCCTGCTGGAAAGCGGTTTCGGTGCCGCCCGGCTGCACTCGGCGATCGCCCGGCGGGCGGGGCTGTCCCGACCGACCGTCTACAAGTACGTCGGCGATCAGGACGCGATCATCGCGGCGGTCATCCAGCGCGAGTTCGAGGGGTTCCTCGCACGGCTGCGGCCGGTGCTGGACCAGGAGCTGCCGTTCGACGAGCACCTGCTCGAGGTGATGGCCTTCGTGGTCGGGCATGCCCGGGAGCACGCGCTGCTGCGTGCCGCCCTGCGCGACGCCCCCGACCGGGTGCTGCCGTGGTTCACCACCCACGCCGGAGGCCTGATCAGCCAGGTCGAGGCGCTGGTGCTGCCGGGAGTGCGCCGGTACATCGCCGCCGGCGAGCTGCCGGACACCGATCCCCGGCTGCTGGTCGACGCGCTGTGCCGGATCGCGCTGTCGCTGGTGTTCACCGAAGGGCTGTTCGACCTGTCCGAACCGGCCGCCCTGCGCGCCTACCTGGCCGCGTTGATGCCCGGCTCGCGCACCGGCCCGAGACCGGTGCCGAACGGTTCGTCGATGACGTACCACCAGTAACCGTCAGCGCGGCGACGCCCGACATCGGTCGGCCGCGCCGGAGAAGGACACCGCAGTGCTGTTCCCGGCCACTGCTGGCTGAGCGCTATCCGACCGGGAGCGTGACTCAGCGCTCGATGTGCCCGACGTGGGCCGCGCTCAGGACGTGCACGGCGACCAGGTAGTCGCCCCCAGCGAACCGGTCGCCGTCCCAGGTGGCGAACCGGTCCTCGGCCGTCAGGCCGGCGTCCGTACACCAACCCTCGTACTCCTGCGCCGTGGGCCACCCCGGACGCAGGCTGAACCCGGCCACCAGGCGGCCACCGGGCACCAGTACCCGGGCGCACGCGGCCACCGCCGCCGACCGCGACCCCTCCGCCACGTAGGGGATCACGTTGCCTGCCATTACCACCAGGTCGAACCGGCGGTCGGTGCCGAACCCGGCGAGGTCGGCGTGCCACCAGTCCAGCTCCGGCGCCTTCGCCCGGGCGGCGGCGATCATCTCGGCGTCGGCGTCCACCCCGGCCACGGTGATCCCCCGGCGGGACAGCTCGACCGCGACCCGACCGGTGCCGCACCCGGCGTCGAGCACGCTCGACGGGCGGTAGCGACACACCAGGTCGGCCTCGCCGTGCACGTTCTGCCCGGATGCGGCCATCCGCTGCCACCGGCGGTCGTAGTCGGTCAGGTCGACCTGGTCCCGCCAGCGCGACCAGTCCTCGGGCAGCCCGGTCAGCTCCGGAACTCCTTCTCCCGCCGGATGCTCGCCTTGCGGCCCTTGAGCATCGTGCCGCCCCGCAGCTCGCGCAGGACCGACTCGACGGCCGACTCGGGCACCTCCACCAACGCGTGCCGCTCGTGGATCTGGATGGTGCCGATGTCGCTGCCGGACAGCCCGGACTCGTTGGCCAGCGCGCCCACGATGTCCTGTGGGCGCACCCCCGCCGCCCGCCCGGCGGAGACGAACAACCGGGTGGTGCCGGACTTCGCCGGCCCCCGCCCGGCGCCACGCGAACGGGCGGGGCCCCGCTCCGGCTGGGACCCACGCTCATGGCCACCGAACCTCCCGGCGCGGTCGAGCGTGAACGAGCGGGGCCGCTGCTCCCTGGGCTCGATCACCGGGATGTGCTCCTCCTCGAGTGCGGCACCGGCACCGCCGGATGACGCGGCCTGGGCCAGCCGAATCGCGGCGGCCGCCACCTGGAGCGGGTCGTGCTCCTCGGCCAGCCCGGCGATCATGGTCCACACCGCGTCGTCCACCCCGTGTTCGGTGACCGATCCCAGCTGGTCGAGCAGCTCCGATTCGGTGCGGGCGAGCCGGGCGGCTCGCAGGTCGTCGATGCTCGGCACGGCGGCGACGGTGATCGGCTGGCCGGTCAGCCGCTCGACGGCGGACAGGGCGTAGCGCTTGGACGGCGGCACCAGAGTGATCGCGGTGCCCTCTCGCCCGGCCCGGCCGACCCGCCCGATCCGGTGCACGTAGGCCTCGGGGGTCTGCGGGACGTCGTGGTTGACCACGTGGGTGAGCAGGTCGATATCCAGGCCACGGGCCGCCACGTCGGTGGCCACCAGCAACTCGGTGCGTCCGGAGCGAAGCCGCTCCACCACCCGGGCCCGGTGCTCCTGGTCCATGCCGCCGTGCAGCGCCTCGGCCCGCAGGCCACGACCGGTGAGCGACTCGGTCACCGCGTCGACGTCGGCCCGGGTACGGCAGAACACGATTGCCGAGCGCGGTCGCTCGAGCTCCAGTACCCGGCCCAGCGCGGCGGTGGTGTGGCTGCGCGGCACCAGGTAGGCGTCCTGGCGCACCTGGGGGGTGTCACCGGCCGCGAGCTCCTCACGGGCGATCCGCACGGTGATCGGCTCGCGCAGGTAGCTCTGCGCCAGCTTCTCGATCCGGCGCGGCATGGTGGCCGAGAACAGCACGGTCTGACGGGTGTCCGGGGTGGCGTCCAGGATGGTCTCGATGTCCTCGACGAAGCCCATGTCGAGCATCTCGTCAGCCTCGTCGAGCACCGCGACCTCCAGCCCGTCCAGCTTCAGGCCGCCGCGGTTGATCAGGTCGATGGCCCGTCCGGGGGTGGCCACCACGATGTCCACGCCCTTGCGCAGGGCGCCGAGCTGCGGGCCGATCGGGGCGCCGCCGTAGACGGCCAGGGTGCGCACACCCAGGCCGGCGCCGTAGCGGTTGGCGGCCGTGTTGACCTGCATGGCCAGCTCACGGGTGGGCGCCAGGACCAGCCCGAACACGCCGTGGCGCTGCTCGGGGCGCTGACCGCGTTGGTCGGCCAGCCGCTGCAGCATCGGCAGCATGAACGCGGCGGTCTTACCGGTGCCGGTGGCGGCCTGACCGAGCAGGTCGTGCCCCTCCAGCAGCGGGATGATCGCCTCGGCCTGGATCGGGCTGGGGCGCTCGTAGCCGAGCACGGCGATCGTGGCCTGCAGGGCCTGATCGAGCGGGAAGTCGTCGAAACTGGTTACCACAGAGGGCGGCGCAGCAATGCTTGTCACAGGTTGAGGCTCGTCAATTCTTCTCGTGGGCGCACCCGTCACGGATGGACGGACTCGGGGCGCACACAGCACAGATGCTCAGAGACTTCGCACAAGATCACACAACACCAGGGCGCCCGCTCCCCCATTGTCGCAGATGATCGAGCGCCTTCGACGTCGAGCCCATCACAGTGCGTCGCAACCCCACCCACCCGCGCCCGTCCGGGCTGGCGCGCGTCCACACAGCCCTGCCGCCCACGCCACCGCGCCCACGCAGCCCTGCCGCCCACGCCACCGCGCTCACACAGTCCCGCCGCTCCGCACAGCCGGTCGACCAGCTGTGCAGAACCGCGCGGTCTGTGCGAGCGCGGACGGTCGTGGTGGTGCGCCGGGATCAGACCAGCTCGAGGATGGTGGCGTTGGCCTGGCCGCCGCCCTCACACATGGTCTGCAGGCCGTAGCGGATGCCGTTGTCGCGCATGTGGTGCACCAGGGTGGTCATGATCCGGGCGCCGGAGCCGCCCAGCGGGTGGCCCAGGGCGATCGCGCCGCCGTTCGGGTTGACCGCCTTGGCGTCCGCCCCCAACTCATGCAGCCAGGCCATCGGCACCGGCGCGAACGCCTCGTTGACCTCGAACGCGCCGATGTCGTCGATCTTCAGTCCGGAGCGGGCCAGCGCCTTCTGGGTGGCCGGGATCGGCGCGGACAGCATCATCACCGGGTCGTCGCCGGCCAGCACCGCGGTGTGCACCCGGGCGAGCGGGGTCAGGCCCAGCTCGGCGGCCTTCTCGCTGGTGGTCATCAGCAGCGCGGCGGAGCCGTCGGAGATCTGCGAGGCGTTGCCGGCGTGGATCACGCCGTCCTCCTTGAACACCGTCTTCAACTTGGCCAGGCTCTCGACGCTGCCGCCGGGGCGGATGCCCTCGTCCTGGGCAACGACGGTGCCGTCCGGCAGGGTCACCGGCGCGATCTGGGCCTCGAAGCGACCCTCGGACCGCGCGACGGCTGCCTTCTCGTGGCTGGCGACGGAGAACTCATCGAGCTGGGTGCGGCTGAAGCCCCACTTCTCGGCCATCATCTCGGCGCCCAGGCCCTGGTTCGGCGCGATGCCGCCGTAACGGTCGAAGAAGGCCTGGCTGTACGGGTTCTGGTCGGCGACCGACTTGCCCATCGGCACCCGGCTCATCGACTCGACACCGCCGGCGACCACGAAGTCGTAGTGGCCGGCGATCAGTCCCGCGGCGGCGAAGTGCACCGACTGCTGGGACGAACCGCACTGCCGATCGACAGTGACACCGGTCACCGTCTCCGGCCAGCCGGCCGCCAGCACGGCCGTGCGACCGATGTCCATGGTCTGCTCGCCCACCTGGCCGACGCACCCCCAGATCACGTCGTCGATCCGCGCCGGGTCGACTCCGGAGCGCTCGGCGAGCGACTTCAGCACGTGTGCCGACAGGTCGACCGGGTGCACCCCGGACAGCCCTCCGTTCCGCTTGCCGACCGGGGTACGAACCGCCTCTACGATGACCGCGTCCCGCACGTTGAATCCTCTCGTCAGATGCCCGGGTCGAGCCGACCCGTCGGCAGTTGCCACCAGCACGGGGTGGCGACGAGGTCACCGCCCGGCCGGGTCCACCCCCACATTACCGTCAGCCTGGACTGTTACGGCCCAGCTCGCCCGCGCGACCGAGGGACTCTGCGAGCTGCCGATGCCCAGCACCATGCCGATCGATACGACGAGCATCAACGCCGTGGTGGCTGCCACCCGCGACCGGCCCGTCTCCTGCTCGGGCTGCCGGGGGTGCTTGAGCGCCGCCTCGCCGGACGACTCCCGGGGGTACTTGAGCGCCGCCTCGCTCGACGACTCCCGCGGACACTTCGGCGCCGCCTCGCTCGACGACTCCCGGGGGTGCTGCGACGCCACCTCGCGCGCCGGCGCCGGACGGCGGTGGCGGGCGCGCCCCATCAGCGGCAGGCTCAGCCGGGTGCGGTGCAGCAGAGCACACAGCGCAACCGACCCACCGGCCGTCAGCACGAAGCTTGCCAGTACGAACGCCGGTGACGCCGCGAAAAGGCCGACCCGCCGGGCGGCCGACTGGATCAGGTCGAGCAACAGCGGGTGGGCCAGGTAGACGCCGAACGACAGCTGGGCGCCGTAGTCGAAGACGCTGCGGGCCAGCGCGCCGCGCAGCCGCGCGAGCCGATCGGCGACGAGGTAGAGCGCGCCCAGCATCGAGGCCGACCAGAGCACCATCACCGGCTGCAGCGGGGTGCCCGCCACCATCGCGCCGCGGCTGGGCACCTGGACCCAGTAGGCCCACAGCAGTAGCGCACCGGTCACCGGCACCGAGGCCAGAACCAGCGCGCGGTGGCCGGTGATCCAGTCGTGCATCCGCTCCAGGTGCAGGCCGGCCAGGGCGCCGGCCACCAGCCATAGCTGGTAGGCGAACAGGCTGGAGTCGCCGAGCAGCATCCGCCAGCCCTCGTCGGGGACCTGCACCCAGTGGTAGGCGGCCAGGGTGGCCGCCTGGATGACCGTGGCGACGGCCAGCACCCGGCCGTGCCGACCCTGGGTGCGGGTCAGCAGCGCGAGCACCGCCGGGAAGATCACCGCGAACTGCAGGGTGACCAGCAGGAAGTACATGTGGTAGCTGCCGTTGCCGGTGACCACCAGGTACCAGAAGCGCATCGGCAGCTCGTCCAGCACCCGGAGCATCGGCTCGGTGGCGCGCACATGCCAGACCCAGACCAGCAGGTACAGCGCGGTCCACAGCAGGTAGGGGATGCCGATCAGGCGCATCCGCCGGCGCCGGAACCCGGCCTCGTCGGCCAGCTTGCCGTCTGGACCCAACCGGGGGACGTAGGTACGCACCAGGACCAGGGCGGAGACGAAGAAGAAGATCTCCCGGCTGTAGTGCAGCAACGCGGTGGCCGCGCCCGGCCCGGGAAGGTCGGGGGAGTAAGCGCCGATCGAATGTACGAGCACCACCGACAGGCAGGTGAGCACCCGAAGCGCGTCGAGCTGGCGCAGCCGGCCCGGGGAGGCGCCCGCCGCGAGGGTGAGCCGGCGGTACCCGTCCGACATGTGCGGCAACCCCTCCCCGTCGTGACACCGGTCGCTACTCCCCGACGCAGACCGGGACCTTCAGGTCGCCGGTCTGCCTCCTCGCCGGTCCAACGACCGGCAACACCGCTCGGTTACCCGGTGGAACCACCCGATTCCGCGTCCACCGGGAAACCACCTCATCGAGGCGTCCGAGCGCCAGGTACCGGGTGGACCGGGACACCTCGTGACCGCACCCGTTTTCGCTCATTCGGGTCCGGCGTGGCCCGCCAACTCGACGGCTGTCGGGGTAACGTCCGGGAGTGGTCAGCGGACGGACGGAGGACGGGTGAAGGTCGACGCGACACTGTCGGGCAAGGCAGGTGACTGGGATGCCGGGCGCGAGGCCGAGGACGCCGGCTACGACGCGGTCTGGCTGAGCGAGGTCAAGCACGATCCGTTCCCGATGCTCGCGGTCGTGGCCACCCGCACCGAGCGGGTGGCACTGGGCACCGCGATCGCGCTGGCGTTCGCCCGCAACCCGATGTCGATGGCGGTGCTGGCCAACGACCTCCAGCTCTACTCGGGCGGCAGGTTCATCCTCGGGGTCGGCTCGCAGATCAAGCCGCACATCACCAAGCGGTTCTCCATGCCGTGGTCCGCGCCGGCCGACCGGATGCGGGAGTACCTGCTCGCGGTGCGGGCGATCTGGGCGAGCTGGGCCACCGGTGAGCCGCTGCGCTTCCTCGGGGAGCACTACACGCACACCCTGATGACACCGTTCTTCAACCCAGGCCCGAACCCGCACGGCAACCCGCCGATCATCCTGGCCGGGGTCGGACCGCGGATGACCCGGGTGGCCGGCGAGGTGGCCGACGGCTTCTTCGTGCACGGCTTCACCACCGAGCTCTACCTGCGCGAACACTCGGTTCCGGGTCTGCTCGAGGGCCGCAAGGCTGCCGGGCACGACGATCTGGACGGCTTCCAGATCAGTGGCCTGCCGTTCGTGGTGACCGGGCAGACCGACGAGCAGTGGGCAGGCGCGGACGCCGCGGTCCGTAAGCAGATCGCGTTCTACGGCTCGACCCCGGCGTACTGGCCGGTCCTGGAGGCGCACGGCTGGCACGACCTGGGCCCGGAGCTGAACGCCCTGTCCAAGCGCGGCGAGTGGGACGAGATGGGTCGGCGGATCTCCGACGAGGTGCTGGACGCGTTCGCGGTGGTGGCGCCGCCCGATCAGGTGGCCGCCGGCGTGCTGTCCCGCTACGGCGACCTGTTCACCCGCTGCGGTCTCTACGCTCCGTACCCGCTGCCCGACGAGTTCTGGCGTCCGATCGTGCGTGAGCTGCAGGCCGCCGGATGACCTTCGACCTCGCGCCGGAACCATGGTCAGAGACCCCGGTCGGCGCAGCCAATTGACTTAGGGTATCCTAAGTCAATGATCGGAGCCGCGATGCCCCAGAGCATCCCCCGGGCCGCATCCCGCAACGGTGCACTCGCCGACGCCGCGACGCCGCCGGCCGTCCAGGCGACGACACGGTCGGCCACTGCCACCACCACCCGGCTGGTGGTGCGCCGGGCGGAGGCGATCAACCCGCACCTGATCCGGATCACCGCGATCCCGACGAACCCGGCGGAGATCTCCCGGTTCGTCGGCCTCCCGCACACCGACAGCTACGTCAAGGTCATTTTCAAGCGGCCCGGCGTCCGCTACCCGGAGCCCTTCGACATGGCCCGGGTGCGGACCGAGCTGCCGAGGGAACAGTGGCCCGCACTGCGTTCCTACACGGTGCGCGAAGTCGACCCGCACGCGGCGGAGGTCGTCATCGACTTCGTCTACCACGGCGACTCCGGGCTGGCCGGTCCGTGGGCCGCCGCCGCCCGACCGGGTGACGAGCTGCTGGTGCTCGGTCCCTCCGGCAACTATGCCCCCGATCCCGTGGCCGACTGGCACCTGATGATCGGCGACGACGCCGCGCTGCCCGCGATCGCGGCCAGTCTGGCACGGGTCACCGCCGGTGCGCCGGTGCACGCCGTGATCGAGGTGGAGAACGAGGCCGGCCGGCAGAAGTTGGAGTGCCCCGGCGAGCTGCGGCTGGACTGGCTGCACCGCACAGACCACCCCGACTCGACGCATCCGCTGGTCGAGCACGTGCGGACGATGGAGTTCCGGCCCGGTCGGGTGCACGCGTTCGTGCACGGCGAGGCGGGCGCGATCAAGCTACTTCGGCGGCACCTGCTCGACGAGCGCGGGCTGGCCATCGACCAGCTGTCGATCTCCGGGTACTGGCGGCGCGGGGTCGACGACGAGACGCACCGGGCGATGAAGCTCGCCGAGCGGGCCGCCGAGGCCGCCGCCGCGACGGCGGCCTCGACCAGCGTCGACTGATCGGCCTCCGCACTCCCGGCACCGACGCCAGCGGTCAGCGTCCGGCGTGGTAGAGGTCGCGCAGCACCCCGGTCTCCAGCTCCATCTCGCGCAGCCGGTGCTGCACCGCGTCACCGATGCTGACCAAGCCGACCAGCCGCCCCTCGGACACCACCGGCACGTGCCGGTAGCGCAACCGAGTCATCTGCGCCATCAGCCGGGACAGGCTCTCGTCCGGCGAGCACGTGGGTACGTTGGTCGACATCACGTCCTCGACCGCCCGCTCCAGCAGCGCCGGTCCGAGCCGGCCGAGCGCCGCCACCACGTCCCGCTCGGTGATCATGCCAACCAGCGGACCTCCGCTGTCCGCGCAGACCACCAGCGCGCCGATCCGGGGCGGACCGGCCAGCCGCCGGACGGCCTCGGCCACGCTCGTCCACGGCCGTACCGTCTCGACCGAACGGCCCTTCGTCTCCAGAATGTCGCAGACCTTCATCATGCCCTCCGATCTCGGTGGGCTCCCATGGTCCGCCGCCGGGCGCCCGACCGCATCCCCCGTTCCGGGTTCTCCCCGGCCCCGGGGCGGCGACCGACCGCCGGGCGAGGCCTGGCGATGCTTGGTCACTAGTGCACGCCGGCCATCCGGGCCCGGACCCACGGGCTCAACGCCACCATGGCCAGCCCGACCAGGATCGTCGCCACACCGCACAGACCGAAGTAGGCGACCTCGCGGGACGGATCGTAGAAACCGGCCAGTACCCCGGACATCGACGTGCCCAGGCCTACCGAGAAGAAGTACAGCGCCATCATCTGCGCCCGGAACGCCTCGGGGGCCAGCTTCGTGGTGACCGACAGCCCGATCGGGGAGAGCAGCAGCTCGGACACCGCGAACACCGCGAGGATGAACAGCACGGCCAGCGCCGGCGTGGTCCGGCCACTGCCGCCGGTGAACGGCAGGAACAGCAGGAACGCCGCCCCCATGCCGATCACCCCGAGGGCGAACTTCGTCGGGGTGGACGGCGCGCCGGTGCCCCACCGGGTCCACAGCGCGGCGAACAGCGGGGACAGCAAGATGATCCACACCGGTTCGGCCGATCCGATCCAGCTCGACGGCGCGAGCCAACCGAAGATCCGCCAGTCCATCCGCTCGTCGGAGTACACCGCGAGGACCGTGAAGATCTGCTGGAACAGCGACCAGAACACGGCGTTGGCCAGGAACAGCGGGATGAACGCGCGCACCCGGCCGCGCTCCGCCGTGGTCACCTTGGCGCTGGTCAACATCATCGTGAAGTAGGCGATCGCGGCCCCCGCGATGACGCCGGTGGTCACGTAGGCCAGCCGCGCCAGGGTGAGCACCCCGCTGAGCAGCACCAGCGCCAGAACCACCAGAACGCCGACCGCCACCGCGCCGACCAGCGGGTACGCCGAGCGGGGCAGCGGGTTCGGCGCGCTGCGCCCGTGCTCGCCGAGGTTGCGCCGGAACACCACGTACTGCCCCAGCCCCAGCGCCATCCCGATCGCGGCGGCACCGAAGCCGTAGTGGAACCCGGCCCGGGTCTGCAACAGACCGGTGACCAGCGGGCCGATGAACGCGCCGAGGTTGATCCCCAGGTAGAACAGCGTGAAGCCGCCATCGCAGCGCGGGTCGCCCTGGTCGTAGAGCGTACCCAGCAGCGAGGAGGCGTTGGCCTTCAGCGCGCCGCTGCCCAGTGCGACCAGCACCAGCCCGACGCCGACCCCGGCCAGCCCGGGGAGCACGGCCAGCGCGATGTGCCCGGCCATCACCACCACGCCGCCGTAGAACACCATCCGTTCCATGCCCACCAGCCGGTCGGCGAGCCAGCCACCGAGCACGGTGGACAGGTAGACCAGGCCGCCGTACGCGCCGACGATGCCGGTGGCGGTGGCCTGGGGCAGCGCCAGGCCACCCTGGTCGAGGGAGTAGTACAGGTAGTAGCCGAGGATGGTGAGCATCCCGTAGAAGGAGAAGCGCTCCCAGAGCTCGACGTTGAAAAGGTTCACCAGGCCGGACGGGTGGCCGAACACCGTACGTCCGGGGCTGGCCACGGTCTCTGACATCGGGCGGACGTTACTCCGACTGCCGTTGACGGGTCAGCAGCTGAGCGGAGCTATGCCGCACCGACCAGGTCGGCCAGCTCGAACCGGACCGGGAACGGCTCGGTGAGTTCAACCTGACCGGCCCCGAACCGCCCGGTCTCGACGTAGTGCCGGTCGCGCAGCGCGAACGCCAGCACCGCCGGAGGTCGCTGCGCAGCTCGACGCGTAGGTAGTGCGGGAGGGCGGCCTCGGCGTACAGCTGGGGCTGGAGCCCACGACCGAGGGACGCGTTGCCCGGGCTGGTGATCTCGACGACCAGCCGAGCAGGTGCTCCGCAGCGGCTGACATCCCGGCACCTCCGGTTCGGTGGTGAGTTGCATGGTCGCACCATTGCGGCACCCGCCGACAGCCCCGACCGACCCGTCCGGGCGGCGGGCTCAGTTGTCCACACAGATCAGCGACCAGGGCCGGCCGAGGACCCGGGTCATCACCAGCGTCACCCGCCGCGACCCGCCGCCCAGCGCCGCACGCAGCCGCCGGTGCAGTACGTCCACGTCGCCGGCCAGACCGCGGCGGCGGACATCGACCGAACCCGCATCCACCGCGCGCAGCCGGCCGGCCAGCTCCTTCTCCCGCCACGGCGCGGAGTCCAGCACCCGCAGTGTCCGGGCGAACGGGTCAACCAGCGGCCGGTCACCGGACAGGAAAGCGATCATCGGGTCGATCTTCCACAGGCCCAGCCGGCGGGCCAGGTCCTCGACCAGCCCGGCCCGGGTGACCGCCGGGTTCGGGTCGTAGAGGTAGGCCCCGGGCGCGCGGCAGGCGACCGGCCCACCCGGCTCGGGAAGCAACTCGTCCCCGACCGGCAGGGTCCCCGCATGTGCAGGTGCCGCCGTTCCTGGTGCCGCCGGTCCTGGTGCCGCCTGTGCAGGTGCCGCCTGTGCAGGTGCCGCCGGCAGGACGGTCGCGCGCCCGGCCACCCCGGGCGCGGCCAGCCCCGGCGCCCACAGCACGGCCTCCCGAAGCTCCCGCCCGACGGCGACGAACTCCGTCTCCCAGCCGACCGGCACCACGGTCCGGTCCAGGCCGGGCGCCGCCTTCACCCCGACCGGCACCCGGCTCGCCAGCTCGACGCACCAGGCCAACGGCGGTTCGCTCAACCCACCGGGCAGCCGCCGCGAGCCGCCCCCGGAGCCGCTTCCCGGGCCGGTCCGCCGCGCGGGGTCGACGAAGACCGCCGCCACCGCGGCCAGGTCCACCGCCCGGACATCCGAGCAGAGCGGGTGCACGACGGCGGCCAGCCCGTACGCGGTGGCGTTGAGCCCGGCCATCCGCAGGTGCACCGGGTCGGAGTCGACCGCGAGCACCTCGGTGATCCCGTCGGCGCCGGCCAGCCCGATCAGGTCACCGCCGATGCCGGTGCACAGGTCGGCGACCCGGCCGGCGCCCGCGTAGCGGCGGGCGCGGTGGCGGGCCAGCGGTTCGGCGGAGGCCTGCTCCAGACCATCCCGGGTGAAGTACATGGTCTCGGCCCGGGCGAACTTGACGGCCGCCCGCCGCCGCAGCTCGTGCAACCCGAGCGCGGCGGTGACCAGCTCGGCCGGGTACTCGCGGCGCAGCCGCTCGGCCAGACCGAGCTCGTCGGCAGCAGTCGACCCGACCTCGGCCAGCCGGCGCAGCAGCTCCGGCCCCGGCGGGGTGAGCAACGCCTCGAGCTGGTCGGCCATGGTCGAGCCGCAGGTTACCGGCCACCAGCCGAGCCTCGACAGGGCTACCGGCCGGCCTGACTACTGGCGCCGGTAACGGCGGACATCCGGAGGCCCGCGATGGACCCTCAGATGGGATTCCACCGGTTCTCTACGGCGGGACCAGCGAGGTGGTGAAGACGGTCATCAGCCACTCGCTGGGGCTGTAGCGCACCGGGCTCAGCAGCGGATCACGCGCAGCCCGGCCACCCCGGCCAGCGGCTCGAAGTCATCGTCCTGGGTGACGACCGGCAGCTCCCGGCACGCCGCACAGGCCGCGACCCAGAGGTCGTTGACGTTCACCCGCCGCCCGGACTCCGCGAGGTGCACCCGCATCCTGGCCCACATCAGCGCGGCGGCCTCGTCGACCGGCAGCAGCTCGATGTCCGCCACCGCGTCCAGGGTGGCCATCCGGCGGGCCCGGGTGTCGACGTCCCCGGCCGCGAGCACGCCCGCATGCAGCTCGGCGAGGGTGACCGTGGTGATCGCGGCCTCCGCCGGTAGCCGGTCCTCGTCGAGTGGACGGCCGCTCTCGGCGGCGATGAAGACGCTGGTGTCCAGTACCGCCCGCTCGGTCACCGGATCGGGCCGAGGTCGTCGGTGGTGTCCCCGGCCAACCGGGCGAGGTCCGCGCGCATTCCGGGATCGGCCTGGCTCACCCGCAACCGGCGGATCAGCTCGTCCCGACCGAGCCAGCGGCGACGGGACCGTTGGACCGGCACTAACTCGGCGACCGGCCGGCCCTTGACCGTGATCACCACGCGCTCGCCGACCTGGACCCGCCGCAGCACACCGGCGGTGTCGTTGCGCAGGTCGCGGGACGGCACCTCACTCATGCCGCCTCCGCGTCGAGGAGTACTTCGGCGGTGCTCATGCTACGAGCGTAGCATCGGTGTAGCCGTCAGCCGGTGGCGTCCGGGGCCATCGCGGCGATCCGGCCGATGTCGCGGGCCACCTCCCGCAGCTCGTCGGCGAAGTCCCGGCGGCGCTTGCCGACCTGCGGAGCGTCCGCCTTGAGTAAGTCGCGGTGCTGGGCGAGCTTGAGCGCGGTCCGGAACATCTCGCCGGACACCGACTCCTCGCTGGCCAGCGTGCGCTGCAGGGACCACTGCCGGCCCAGCCGCAGGCAGTCCCGCACCACGACCTCGACGTCGACCGCCTGGTCGTCGTCGGCGGCCGCCAGCTGCTCGCCGACCAGCCGGTAGGCGTCCAGGTAGGGCCGCAGCACCAGGTGCGCCACCAGCGGCCGGGCCCGGGCCAGCCAGATCCTGGCCTGCTCGGGAGTGATCTCCAGCCCGTCCGGGCGGTCCGGCGCGGCCATGATCGCGATCTCCCGGGCCAGCTCACGGATGAACTGCTCCCGCTGCGGAAAGAAGAAGTCGAACTTGAGCAGCTCGCGCAGCCGCAGCGCCTCCTCCCAGACCACCTCACGGTGCGGTTCGGCATCGCCGTTCGCGTCCGGCCTCCGCTCGGACGGCCGGTCGCCGTCCGGGGCGTCGCTGTCCGCGGCCGCAAGCAGGCACAGCTCGGCGATGGCCCGCTCCACCAGCACATGGATCGCGGTGTTGCGGTACACGGCGGCGATCAGATGCTGGTCGGGCCCGATCCCCCACACCGTCTCCGCGCCACCGCTGTAGCTGGTCAGCACGCCGGAGCGGGTCAGTTCGCGCAGTGCCCAGCGCACCGTCGACCGGTCGGTGAGCGTCGCCCCGCCGGCGACCGGCCGGCCCCGCTCGGACAGGTAGCCGGCCAGCGGCGCGACGGTGGTCAGCACCTCGTCCAGGGTGAGCGCGCGGCCGGCGCCGAGCAGCGCCACGCACACCGCGGCGGTCGCGGTCACCGGGGTCGCCTCGTTGATCCGGTGGCACACGTCCAGGGCGACCCGCTCAACGAGGATCTTCTCCGAGACGTCCTCGGCGCGCAGCTCGCCGAGCCGTTCACGCAGCGGCAGCGGCTCCCCGAAGTCGAGGTAGGCCCGGCCCAGCCGGTGCTGCAGGCCGCGGGCGTACTCGAGGAACCAGCGCACGTCCTCCGGCTTCTTGTCCGCCCCACGGGCCTCGGCCACCATCCGGCCGACCTCGTGCAGCGGTAGCTGGTCGTACATGATCGAGACCGGAACCAGCAGGCACTCCGCCCCGGCGGTCGACTCCACCGCGTCGGCGACGTACCGGAGCAGGCCGTAACGCGGCGGGCGCAGCTTGCCGGTGCGCGAGCGGCCGCCCTCGATCGACCACAGCAGGTTCGCCCGGTTGCGCACCAGCTGGCCGATGAACGAACGCAGCGCCAACCGGTACACCGGCGCGTCGGCGGTGGCTCGCCGTACGTGCACGATCCCGGTGCGCCGGGCCACCGTGCCGAGCGGGAAGAAGTCCAGGTTGGCCCCGGCCATCCCGTACACACCGGAGAGCCCGCCGGCCTCCAGCGCCGGCGGGATGATGAACTCGTCGAGGTAGGAGCGGTGCGAGATGAGCAGGATCAGCGAGTGCTTGCGGTCCAGCCGACGCAGCCGGGCCAGCGCGTCGTCGTCGACCAGCACGTCGTAGCCGCGCACCATCCAGGCGCTGAACCGGTGCCAGTAATCGGTCACCCGAGGGTCGTGCCAGGCGGCCATCTCGCGCAGGCAGCCGCCGGCCTCGGCGAGTACCTCGTCCGCCGGGCGCCCGGACGCCTCCGCCAGCTCCCCGAGCGAGGCGATGAACTCCGGCGATGAGAGCAGCTGCGCAACCTCGAGCGCATCGGAATCCAGCGCCTGGCCGGCCGGCGCCGTGCCCGCGATCAACCGGTTCACCGACCGGTTCAGCGGCCTCGGCAGCGGCGTGGTGAACCGGCCCGCGCCACCGGCCAGCCGACGCCGGACATCATCGATCTCGACCTTCAAGACGCACCCCCGTGGTGATTGTTGCCGTGATCCACCTCACAGTATTGCCGGCCGGGCGTCAGTGGGCCAATTGTCAAGCGTGTCGAGGTAGAGGTTGCGCACCTCGGCGACGTGCCGGTCGAGGTCGCCGGCGTCCCAGCCGTCGGTACTGACCGGCGGGAGTACCGCGACCTGCAACCTGCCCGGCCTCGCGGTCTTCGCGTTGCGCCACATGATCTCCCCGGCGTTGCGGATCACGATCGGCACGATCGGCACCCCGGCCTGCATGGCCAGGTGGAACCCGCCTTTCTTGAACTGCCCGAGCCGGGGGGTCAGCGAGCGGGTGCCCTCCGGTGCCATCACGATCGAGACCCCGCTGTGCAGCATCTCCACCGCGGGTTTGAGCGCCTCGATCGCCCGCGCACGGTTGGCACGGTCGAGGAACGCGACCCCGGCGAGTGAGAACATCTGTCCGAACACCGGCATCTGCTTGATCTCCGCCTTGGCCACCGCGGAGTACCCGGAGCGGATCACTCGGGTGGTGACCAGCAGGTCGATCATGGTGCTCTGGTGGTTGATGAAGAACACCGCCGGGCGGGCCACCCAGGCGTTCTGCTCACCGACCACCTCGAAGTCGACGTCTCCGATCGGCCCGCCGAGATCGCCGAACAACGTGGTGGCCAGGTCGATGCCCCGGCGCTGGTCACCGCTCAGCGCGCCGACCAGAACGCCCGCGCCGGCCGCGCCGAGCAACGCGCCGTACATCGCCGCGGTGCGCACCGCGGGCAGCGGGTCGAACCGCCCGGTCCCGCCGCGAAAGCGCAGCACCGGCCACCCCCGCGCGGCGGCGACCTCGGCGAGCTCCGGGCCTGGGTTGACCGGATGCGGGTGACCGACGGCGGACAGCAGCGGAAGGTCCTCGTCACCGTTGGCGTAGGCGTGGCAGTCGTCGAGGTCGAGGCCATGCTCGGCGGCGAACTCCTCGACCGCGGCCAGCTTGCCCGCGCCCCACGGCGGCCGCCCGGCCACCTCGCCGGTCAGTACCCCGCCCTCGGTGGCCAGCCGGGTGCACAGCACGTGCTCCACCCCCAGCTCGCGGGCCAGCGGGGCCACCTGCAGCTCGGTCGCCGATGTCGCGATGACCACGGTATGGCCCTGCCGCTGATGCGCCTTGACCAACCGCCAGGCCTGATGGAACAGGGCGCCGGCCCCCCCCTGGGCGAACAGCTGCTGGCCCAGTTCCAGTACGTCCTCCTCGGTGCGGCCGGCCCAACCGCGGATGCCGCCGTGCAGGAGAGCGACGAACTCGGCCTCCGACAGCGTAGGGCTCAGCACCGCCCGGACCGTGCGGATCATCTCCTCGGGCCCGATCTCGAAGTTGCGCAACCGGTGCTCGTAGAGCGCGGAGGCCGAGTAGCCGTCGATCAGCGTGCCGTCGAAGTCGAACACCGCGGCGATCTTGGGACCCGACGGGCCACCACGGATCTCGTCGATCAGGGCCTCGGCGGCGTGCTGCAGGGTCGACACGGTGTACCTCGATTAACACTCGCGGGCTCAACAATTTACCGGGCAGGCGGCTAGCCTACGGCCCCGCGGTGGGCGTGCCGGGCCGCCGGGTGCCTGCCGGCGGCCCGGCGCAATACGCCCCGGTCAGGCCTTGGTGAAGCGGATGGGCAGGCTCTTCAGGCCGCCGACGAAGTTGGTCTGCAGGTACTTCGGCTCGCCGGCCAGCTCCACCGACTTGAGCCTGGGCAGCAGCTCCTCCCAGAAGATCTGCAGTTCGGAGCGGGCGATCCGCTGCCCGATGCACATGTGTGCGCCGTGGCCGAAGCCGAGGTGGCGGTTCGGCTTGCGATCGATGTCGAAGGTGTCCGCGTTCGGGATGACCTCCTCGTCGCGGTTGCCCGACGGGAAGCACATCATCAGCCGCTCGCCCTGCTTGATCTGCCGGCCGCGCAGCTCGGTGTCCTTGAGGGCGACCCGCATGAAGTGCCGCACCGGCGAGACGAAGCGCACGCCCTCCTCGACCAGCTGCGGCGCCAGCGAGAGGTCCGACTGGACCCGCCGCATGATCTCCGGGTTCTCGATCATCTGCAGCATGGTGCCGGAGGCGGTCGCGCTGGTCGTGTCGTGCCCGGCGGTGACCATGGCGATGCACTGCCCGTTCGCGTAACCCTCGGTGATCGGCTCGCCGTCGACCTCGGAGTTCGCGATGATCGTCAGCAGATCCTCACCCTGCTCGCCGCGCCGCTCGGCGAGCTTGCGGTTGAAGTACTTGTTGAAGTCCATCACCGTGGCCGCCCACTGCTGGGCCGCCGCCGCCGGGTCGTCCGCGACGACGTCCGCACGCTTCTCCTCCGGGTCGCTGCCGCCGAAGAAGTGCTTGGACAGGTCCATGAAGATCTGGTCGTCCGCCATCGGCGCGCCGAACAGCGTCACGATGGCTCGCAGGGTGAACCACCCGGCGATGTCCTTCATGAAGTCGACCTCGCCGTCGTAGTCGAGCATCCGCTCGACCTCCTTCTTGGCGAGCACCCGCAACTGCTCCTCGAACCGGCGCACGTTGCCCGGCCGGAACCACGGGTTGAAGATCTTGCGGATCTTGTCGTGCTCGGGCGGGTCCATGTACACGACCACGTCCATGTTGCGGACCTTGCCCTCGGGGTGCAACGACCGGAAGAAGGCGTCGCCGGCCTGCACGGACAGGATCGGGTTCTCCTCGCCCACACCGAAGGTCTGGTTGTCGACCTCGACCTTCTGGATGTCGGCGAACTTGGTGAGGATCCACAGCGGGTCATAGCCGTCGACCCGGGCCACCCCGAGCGGGTTGTTCTCCCGCAGCCACTTGAAGGCCGGGTAGCTGATCTCGTTCTCGTTGACATAGGACTCCGGCAGCACCACCGCCTGCGCGATCTCGTCCGGCATCGTGGCGTCCGTGGCGGAAACCGTTTCCGTCGACATTGCGTGTGCTCCTACCTTCTCGAGTTCAGCGGATCGGCCGGGTTGACCGCTCGGCCCGCCGTCCGCCCCGATCGACCGCCGAGGCCGCATACCTAGGTTCGGGCTGGACCGGCATGCGGGCGAGCCCGCGACCCATCCGCACACGATAGGAGCCAGCGGCCGGCCCCGCCTCTCTCGTTAGGGGCAATACCCCACCCACTGGTGGTACGCGGTGGCGCCCGGTCCGTACCGGGGTCGACCGCTGTTCGGCCCCGGTACCGAATTGGTGAAGGTCGGCAAGAAGCGCGGTCGGACGGCAGATACCTGTGTGAGCAGGTTAATGTTCCCCTCGCCGGCCGATGGGTGGTCGGATGGTCCGAGCGCCACGTCGAGCACAGCGAGGTCTTGATGGCACAACGACAACCAGTTCTCGTGGGCAACGGGCAAGGCTTCTGGGGCGACTCGGTGCTGGGCCCGGTACGGCTGGTCAACGAGGGTCCGTTGCACTATCTGACCTTGGACTACCTGGCCGAGGTCACGATGAGCATCATGCAGAAGCAGCGCGCCCGGAACCCGAAGGCCGGGTACGCCACCGACTTCGTGACCATGGTCGAGCGGGTGCTACCACGCTGCATCGACCAGGGCATCAAGATCGTCGCCAACGCCGGCGGGGTGAACGCGGCGGCCTGCGCGGAGGCGGTCGCCGAGGTCGCCCGCAAGCTGGGGGTGAGTGTCAAGATCGGCATCGTCGAGGGCGACGACATCATGGGCCAGCTGGACGAGCTGATGGCCGGCGGCGAAGAGTTCCGCAACCTGGACACCGACGAACCGCTGAAGAACCACCTGGACAAGCTGGCCTCGGCCAACGTCTACCTGGGCGCACAGCCGATCGTGGACGCGCTGACCCAGGGCGCGGACATCGTGATCACCGGCCGGGCCACCGACCCCTCGTTGGTCGTGGGCCCGCTGATGTACGAGTTCGGCTGGGACATCAACGACCATGACAAGATCGCGGCCGCCACCGTGGCCGGGCACATCCTGGAGTGCGGCACCCAATCCACCGGCGGCAACTTCGACGGTTGGCGCGATGTCCCGGACATGGCCCGGATCGGCTACCCGGTCTGCGAGGCCTACCCCGACGGCACCTTCGTGATCACCAAACAGGAGGGCACCGGCGGGCTGGTCTCCACCGACACGGTCACCGCGCAGCTGCTCTACGAGCTCGGCGACCCGCACGCCTACCTCACCCCGGACGTCACCGCCGACTTCTCCACGATCGAGCTGGAGCAGGAAGGCCCGAACCGGGTGCGGGTGCACGGCATCAAGGGACACGCCCCCACGTCCACCTACAAGGTCTCCATGGCCTACTCGGACGGCTACAAGGTGCTCGGCGAGCTGACCTGCACCGGCCCCGACGCCGCCGAGAAGGCCCGGTTCACCGCCGAGCTGCTGTTCGCCCGGCTCGAGTTGGACGGCACCAGCTACGACGACGCGCAGAAGACCATCGAGATCGTCGGCACCAACACCGCCTGCTTTCCCGGGATGGTGCCGCCGGCTGACTCCTACGAGGTCATCATGCGGGTCGGGCTGCGCGAGTACGACAAGCGCAAGGCCAACCGGTTCGGCGGCGAGCTGGCCTCGCTGCTGCTCTCCGGTCCCCCCGGTCTGACCGGATTCGCGGCCGGGCGGCCCCGGGCCAGCGAGGTCATCGGCTACTGGCCGGCCCTGCTGACCAAGGAGAAGGTCTCCGCCACGGTCTCCATCACGGAGGTGCGGGCATGAGTAAGACGGTGCGTCTCGACCAGATCGCCTACGGCCGCTCCGGGGACAAGGGTGACGACTCCAACGTCGGCATCTGGGCCCGCACCCCGGCCGGCTACGAGGTGCTGGAACGCGAGCTGACCCCCGCCCGGGTCAAGGCACACTTCGCCGGAATCATGACCGGCGAGGTCACCCGCTACGAGCTGCCCAGGCTCCGGGCGCTCAACTTCATCCTCGGCCACTCCCTGGCCGGCGGCGGCTCCGGCAGCGTCCGCACCGACGCCCAGGGCAAGGCCCACGCGCGGGGCCTGCTGTTCATGGAGATCGAGGTACCGGACGACTTCGAGGTCTGAACACGTGCTCTCCCTGGACCCCGGCCTGCTTGCGCTGCTGGGCCGCACACCCGCCCGCATCCTGTTCGGCGACGTGGCCGACCATCGGGTGCGCCAGGCGCTCACCGAGGTGGCCGGGGCGGGTCTGGTGGCGCCGCTGGCCGTCGGCACCCCGGCGACCGTGGACGTCCCGGCCGGCGTCGAGCTGGTCGACCCGGCCGACCCGGCATGGTCGGACCGGGTACTCACCGAGTACCTGCGGCTGCGCGGTCTGGGTCCGGCGGACGAGCCGGCGGCGCGCTCGGCGCTGACCACGAACCCGCTGCTGTACGGCGCGGTGTACACCCGCCTCGGCGGCGCCGACGGGGCGGTCAGCGGGGCGGTCAGCACCAGCGCGAACGTGCTGCGCGCGGCCATCCTGGGCGTCGGCCTGGCCCGCCCGGGCGGGCTGGTGTCGGCCTGCTTCCTGCTGCAGAGCGATCGTGACGTCCTGACCTTCGCCGACTGCGTCGTGGTACCCGACCCCACGGCCGAGCAGCTCGCAGAGATCGCCGAGCTCGCCGCGGACACCCATGCGCTGGCCACCGGTGAGCCGGCCCGGGCCGCCATGCTGTCCTTCTCCACCAACGGCAGCGCCAGCCACCCGAAGGTCACCAAGGTCACCGACGCGCTTGCGCTGGTCCGGGCGCGCCGGCCGGACCTGCTGGTGGACGGGGAGATGCAACTCGACTGTGCCCTGGTGCCGGAGATCGGCGAGCGCAAGTTTCCCGCGTCCCCGGTGGCGGGGCGGGCGAACGTGCTGATCTTCCCGGACCTGGACTCGGCGAACATCGGCTACAAGATGGCCGAGCGGTTGGGTGGCCGTCGGGCGATCGGCTCGATCGTGATGGGCCTGGCCCGACCGTGGATCGACTTGTCACGAGGCTGCTCGGTCGAAGACGTGGTCGACGCAGCAACCGTCGCGGCCTGCCTCAGCCGGGCTACGGCTCGACGTCCCGCCCCCGTCGACTGAGAGCCACCGGCTTACACCGATCGGCCCAGTGAGTGCCTCCTTTCGGTTGCGTTGCGTACCGGTCGCATCTCGTCACGGCGTGCCTCGTTGGACTTTTCACCAGCCGCGATCTGCACGCTCCCCGCCGCGGCATGACGAGAGGACCCCCTCGAATGACCAAGTCCGACCGCCGGGCACTGCGGACCAGCGCCGCCGTCGTCGGAATGGCCACCTTCGGTTCGGCGTTCGCCGGGACCGCGTTCGCCGACACCCCCGGCCTCGAGGGGGCGGCCGACGGGTACGACTCGACAGAGGTCGCCGACGACGAGGACATGGCAGTCCTGCCGACCGAAACGATGGACAGCGCGGAGCTGCACAGCTTCGAGATGCCGTCGATGACCACCGCCGGCCCTCGGGACGACGACGACGACAGCCGCGACCGTTCATTCGACGACGACGACTCGGACGACTACGACTCGGACGACGAGGACGAGGACGAGGACGACGAGAGCACCTCGACCCGTTCCGGCACCGAGGCCAATCCCGCCAGTGCCTCCAGCGAGTTCGACGACGACGACTACGAGGACGACTCGGACGACGACGAGAACGACTCGGACGACTCGGACGAGGACGACTACGACGAGGACGAGGACGAGGACGACGAGGACGACTCCGGTTACGGAGGGCTGCTCTAGCTCAGTCGGCCCCCGACCGGACCTCACTCACCGGGCGTAGGCCGCATTCTGTCCGGAATGCGGCCTACGCGGGTGAGCGCGGTCGGCTATGTATGTCACCGTGGTCGCCGCACCCAAAGACGGTACGGCGGTCGCCGTACGTGGAAGGAAAGAAGAGATGACGTTGACTGTCGGACGGCTCACCCGGGTCATCACGACGGTGGCCGGTCTCGCCGCTCTCGGCATGGGCCTCGCAGGCACCGCACGAGCTGAGGAGCAGATCAACCGGTACGACCCCGACGGCGCCACTGCCGGCTCGCGCGGCGATGATTCGTTCGACGGGTTGTCTTCCGATGACGGGCTGCCGGTCCTCGACGAAGCGCTCAGCTTCGAGATGCCGGCGGCCAGCCCGAGGCCGGTTCCCACCTCGCGCGACGACGACTACGCCGGCTGATCGCCGGGTGACGCGGATTTCGGGTCGCGTCACCCGGCATTCGTCGCTCCCCGTCTCGTTCGGGTGGCTTCCGCCTCACCTCTAAGGTGGACTCATGCGCTCTTCCCTCCGCCGCACCACCTCCGCTCTCACTGCGGCCGTCCTCGCCAGCACGCTGGGCCTGCTCACCGCGTGCGGCGGCGGGTCCGGCGGCCGGGACAGCTCGCCCACCAAGTGCGACCTCGGCGGGTGCACCGTTACCTTCGTCCGGGACGGCACTCCTGAGGTGTCGATCCTGGGCGTCACCGCGAGGCTGATCGGTGTGCAGGGAGACCAGGCGACGATCGAGGTCGCCGGGCAGCTCATCACGCTGCCGGTGGGCGGAGAGACCCAGGCCGAGGGCTTCACCGTGCGGGTCGAGCGGGCCACCGACACCGAGGTGGTCGTCCGCGTCTCCCCGTGAGGCCCAACCTCCGGGCCGCAGCGGCTACCCGACGAGTAGCGCCCGGATCTCGGCAACCGAGTCGACCGCTTCCTCCCAACTCGGAGAGCACGGTACCAAGCTGATCGAGCGAGCACCGGCTTCCAGGTAAGGCCGCAGAAAGTCGGCCACCTGATCGGGAGTTCCGGCCGGGCAGAGCCGCTCGAACTTCTCGAACGGCAGCTTGTACAGCTCCTGCACCTTCGCTGCCACACAGTCCCGGGCGGCATTCGGGTCAGCGGCCAGCCCGCACCAAACCTCGAATCCGTGCTGATCGGGCACCGCACGGCCGGTCTCGCCGGCCAGGGCGGCGATCTGCCCGACGAACTCGGCGAACCTGCGTGGCGAGACGAACATGGCCAGCCAGCCGTCGCCGTGCTCCACGGTACGCCGGACGGTGGCCTCGGACTTGCCGCCGATCAGGATCGGTACCTGCGGCGTCTGCGCCGGCAACACCGCGCCGGACTCGATCCGGAAGAACTCCCCGTCGTGCTCCACCGCCTCACCGCCGGCCAGCCGGCGCAGCACAGCGAGGCTCTCGTCGATCCGCCGGCCGCGGGTACCCGGGTCGACGCCGCAGTTGGTGACCTCCGAGCGGTCCTCGCCGCCGACCCCGACACCCAGGATCAACCGACCCGGGGCCATGCCGGTCAGCGAGGCGAGCTGGCGGGCCACCGTCATCGGGTGCCGCAGCGCCAGCTGGTACACCCCGATCAACACCCGCACCCGGTCCTCGGTAGCCAGCGCGGTCGCCGCGCCGACCATACCGTCGAAGCCGGTGCCACCGTGGAAGCTGACGTGGTCGGCCACCACGACGTGGTCGATGCCGGCGTCGGCGATCCGGCCCAGCAGGGCGCGCCGCCGCTGCGGGGTAACGGTGAGGATCTGGTCGTGCACGGAAGTGCCGACCGTCACGGTGCCGTCCGTGGCCGTGCCGTCCGTGGCCGTGCCGTCTGTGGTCGTGTCGTCCGTGTTCACTGCGCCGGCTTCCGCAATGCCCGCTAGTAGGTCTTGACGTACCTGGCGAAGTCGGGCTTTCGCTTCTCGGCAAAGGCGACCGCGCCCTCCTTGGCCTCGTCGGTCTGCGCGTAGGAGTCCAGGCCTGCCATCGCCAGCGCGGACAGGCCGCCCTGGTGGTCGGTGTCGGCGTTGAACGACGCCTTCAGGTAGCGCAGCGCGGTCGGGCTGTAAGCCGCAATCTTCTCGCCCCAGGCCTTGGCCGCCGGCAGCAACTCCTCCTTGGGCACCACCTTGTTGACCAGGTTCCAGCGCTCGGCGGTGGCCGCGTCGTACTGGTCGAGCAGGAACCAGATCTCCCGGGCCCGCTTTTCCCCGACCACCCGAGCCAGGTAGGCCGAGCCGAACCCGGCGTCGAAGGAACCGACCCGCGGACCGGCCTGGGCGAACGTGGCGTGCTCTGCGGCGATAGACAGGTCGCACAGCACGTGCAGCACGTGCCCGCCGCCGATCGCGATGCCGTTCACCGCGGCGATCACCGGCATGGGAACGTACCTGATCAGCCGGTGGAATTAGGTGGCCTCGAACAGGCCGTTCTCGCTGGGGCCGTAGTCCCCGGTCTCGGCGCGCTGCTTGACGTCGCCGCCCACGCAGAACGCCTTCTCGCCCGCGCCCGTGAGGATCAGGGCGTGCACCGAGGTGTCGGCCCAGGCCCGTTTGAAGGCGTTGATCAGCTCCTCGATCGTCTTTGCCCGGAACGCGTTCATCCGCTTCTCCCGGTCGATGGTGATGACCGCGTTCGGGCCGTCAACCTCGTACCGGACGTCCTCGTAACCCATCTACCGGTCCTTCCTGTCGTCCCCTAGCGCCTGCCCGCCGGAGCTGATGACGCTGGTCGCGCGGTCATGGGTGGCGCCGCCACCGAACTGGGCCGACCGGCTCGCCACAACTACCCGTATACTCAGCAGTCTAAGACTAGACTATTGGGCCGGGCGTCCGACGTCGGGCGGTGAGGGGCGCGGGGTGGGTCCGGACGCAGACCCGGTCGAGTCGATCCGGCAGCTCTGGTCGGCGAGCAACCTGCCCGCACCGGACCACTTCGCGGCGATGGCCGCGCTGCTGCGCACGCACCAGGCGATGATCACCGAGCTGGACCGCCGGCTGAAGCCGCACGGACTCAGCCGCACCGCATACCTGCTGATGGCCACCCTGCTGATCTCCCGCGACCACACCCGTCCGCTCGGCCAGCTCAGCAGACACCTGATGGTGCACCCCACCACGGTCACCCTGGTGATCGACCAACTGGAGAGCCGAGGCATGGTCGCCCGGAGCCCGCACCCCACCGACCGGCGGACCGTACTGGCCACCCTCACCGACGCCGGCCGCGACGCGGCGGCCAAGATCAGCGAGGACCTCGCCGAGGTGCAGTTCGGCCTGCGCGGGGTGAGCGAGCCACTGGCCCAGCGCGCCACCGTCGTCCTCCGTCAGATCCGCACCAGAGGCAACCTCACCTAGAGCGTGCCTCGGATCGCTGTGGGCGGTCCGGCGGTGCCCACCCCAAGGTCATTCGGTGGTCTCGCTGGCCAGCTTGTCCCGGAGGACGAACTTCTGGATCTTGCCGGTGGCGGTCATCGGCAGCTCGTCGACGATCTCCAGCCGCTCCGGCAACTTGATCACCGCGATCTTGCGCTCGTTTCGCAGGTAGCCGGTGAGTTCCTCGAACGTCGGCGCATCGGCGTTCTTGGCCACGACGAATGCGCAGGCCCGCTCACCGAGCACCCGGTCCGGCATGCCGACCACCGCGACGTTCGCCACCTTCGGATGGGTGAGCAGGTGCTCCTCGACCTCCCGGGCCGAGATGTTCGTGCCACCGCGGATGATCA
>JBQTKB010000062.1:0-8943 GCA_052386505.1 Pseudonocardia sp. | reverse complement strand
GGGGGCCGTCAGGCACTCCCGCCTTTCCACGGGGGGGGGGTACCTCTGCCCCCAACCCACCCCCCCCCCCGGTCCCTTCCCCCCCCCCCGGCCGGGTAACCCCCCGGCCCCCCACCTGTTTCGACCCGCGCCCGTCCGGCAGCCAACGCACCCACCGAGTTGGACAGCGAGGGACCCCCCAGGAAGAATCGATACCATGGCCGGCCAGCGGCGCACGTTCGATCGCCAGTTCAAAGCGGACGCGGTCCGTCTGGTCCTCGAGTCCGGGCGGACCCAGTCCGAGGTGGCAGCGGAACTCGGTGTCGACCGCCGCACGCTGTCCAACTGGGTACGAGCGACACGCGCCGGCCAGAAAGCTTCAGCCCCGCCGACCGCCCCACCCACCAGCCCCGGCGCCGGGCCGACGCCGGTCACTCCCCGCCGCAGCCGTGGCCGGACGCTGGAGGAACGACTCACGGCCACCCACTGGGAAGACCGCGCCCTGGCGATCCTGCAGGCCGAGGGCATCGAGTCGGTCAAGATACCGCGCCTCTGCGCCGACCTGGGCGTTACCCGAGGCAGCTTCTACTGGCATTTCGCCGATCTGCCCGAGTTGCTACGAGCCGTTGCCGACCGGTGGGCCGAGAAAACGCGACACCGGCTCGCCACGCTGGTGGACATGCAGAAACTCCCACCCCGGGAACGCCTGGCTCAGATGACCGGGATGCTCATCAGCGGCGAGTTCATCGGAACCGAACGCTCCATCCGCCAATGGGCCCGTACCGACCCACTCATCGCCAAGATCGTCACCGAAACCGACCTGCACGTGCACGCACTACTACACGGCGCGCTACTGGAACTGGGCTTCGAACCACGCGAAGCCCGGGTCCGCTCCGCGATCCTGTCCAACGCCGGCATCGGGTTCGCCCAAGGCAACAGCCCGCTACCAGCACCCACCACCGCCGACATCGAAATGTTCTACGCCATCGTCGTCGGCATCGACATCACGATTCCACCGGCGTAGCCGCCGAACCCTCAACCGCCGGACCCTCAACCGCCGGACCCTCAGCCTCCGGACCCAACGCCTCCGGACCCACCGCAGCCGCCGGGACGACCGTCGCCAGCGGCTGGTCGACGGCGACCTGTTCGCCGGCCCGGACCGCCACCTCACCGACCACCCCGTCGGTCGGCGAGCCGACCGTGTACTCCATCTTCATCGCCTCGATGACCAACAGCGGCTGGCCGGCCTTCACCGCGTCGTCCTGGGCGACCATCACCGCGAGCACGGTGCCCGGCATCGGGCTGCGCACGGATCCACCACCGGCCGGACCGGTGTCCGCATGCGCGGCGTCCAACGTGCCGGTTTCGACGAGTGCCCAGCTGCGCCCGCGCCGGCCCAGCCAACGCAGGTTGCCGGTGGCCGAGCTGGCGTACCGCTGTGTCGCGCCCTGATAGCTCAGGACCAGCACCTCGGCCTGCCCCGCCACACCCGATCCGTCCGCACGCAGGGAGCAGGTCATCGCTTCGCTGTCCCCGACGCGCACCTCCGCCGCTTCCGCGCGACCACGCACCCGCACGTCCACCGCCGGATGACCCGACAGCTCGAACCGCCACGTGCTCCACGCCGGCTCGCCCAGCCGCCACCCACCGGGCAGATCCCACGGATCAGTGGTCGCGACCGGCCGTGTCGACTCCGCCGCCGGCTCCAGCTCCAACACCTTCCGCAGCGCGGCCACCGCGTACACCGGGTCGGGGATCGCGTCATCGACGAGATCCTCCAGCACCCGCTCGACCAACCCGGTGTCCAGCTCGCCGGCCACCACATCGGGGTGGCGCAGCAACGCGCGCAGGAACGCCACGTTGGTCGACACCCCGAGCACCGTCGTCTCGGACAGCGCGCCGTCGAGGCGACGCAGGGCTGTCTCGCGGTCGGGGCCGTGCGCGATCACCTTCGCCAGCATCGGGTCGTAGGCGCCGCCGATCTCCAGTCCGGGCCGCAGCGCGGAGTCCACCCGGACGCCGCGGCCCGACGGTTCACTCAGCGCGAGCACCTGGCCACCGGTCGGTAAGAACCCCCGGGCCGGGTCCTCGGCGTAGATCCTGGCCTCCAGGGCGTGCCCGGCCAGCACCACGTCGTCCTGGGTGAGCGCCAGCTTCTCCCCGCTGGCGACCCGCAGCTGCAGCTCGACCAGATCCAGTCCGGTGACCATCTCGGTGACGGGGTGCTCCACCTGGAGGCGGGTGTTCATCTCCAGGAAGAAATAGTCGTCCGGGTTCGCCCCGGACACGATGAACTCCACGGTACCGGCGCCGGTGTAGCCGACCGACCGCGCCGCCTCGACCGCCGCCGAACCCATCGCCTGCCGCTGCACCTCGGTGAGCAGCGGTGACGGCGCCTCCTCGATGATCTTCTGGTGGCGGCGCTGCAAGCTGCACTCGCGCTCGCCGAGGTGCAGTACCGTCCCGTGCGCGTCGGCCAGCACCTGGATCTCGATGTGCCTGGGGTCGGAGACGAACCGCTCCACCAGCAGCGTGTCGTCGCCGAAACTGCCCTTGGCCTCCCGGCGCGCCCCGGCTATCGAATCAGCGAGCTGGTCGGCGTCGGTGACCAGCCGCATTCCCTTGCCGCCACCCCCGGCCGAGGGCTTGAGCAGTACCGGAAACCCGGTCTGCACCGCCAGCCGAGCCAACTGCTCGTCGGACATCCCCGGCTCGCCACCGCCCGGGACGACCGGCACGCCGGCCGCCGAGACGGTCGCCTTGGCCCTGATCTTGTCGCCCATCGCCTCGATCGCGGACACCGGCGGGCCGATGAACACCAGACCGGCGTCCGCGCAGGCCCGGGCGAACTCCGCGTTCTCGGAGAGGAAGCCGTAGCCGGGGTGCACCGCCTGTGCGCGGGTGCGCACCGCGGCTTCGACCACGGCGGAGACGTCGAGGTAGCTGTGGGCCGCCGCGGTGGGGCCGATGTGCACCGCGACGTCGGCCTCGGCGACGTGACGCGCCCCGGCGTCGGCGTCGCTGAACACCGCGACGCTCCGGATGCCCAGCCCGCGCAGCGTGCGGATCACCCGGACCGCGATCTCGCCGCGGTTCGCGATCAGGACGGTGTCGAACACCTACGGCCTCCTGGCTCGGGTCAAAACTCACAACCGGACAGCGATCTCGGCGGGGTGCTCACATCCGGAACACGCCGTAGCGCACCGGCTCCAACGGCGCGTTGGCCGCCACGGACAGCGCCAGCCCCAGCACGGTGCGGGTGTCCGCCGGGTCGATCACGCCGTCGTCCCAGAGCCGCGCGGTGGAGTAGTAGGGGCTGCCCTGCCGGTCGTACTGGCCCCGGATCCGCGCCTTGAACTCCTCCACCGGCTCAGGGTCGTCCGGCCGACGCACCATGGACAGCACGGTGGCCGCCTGCTCGCCGCCCATCACCGAGATCCGCGCGTTCGGCCACATCCAGACGAAGCGCGGCCCGAACGCGCGGCCGCACATCGCGTAGTTGCCCGCGCCGTACGAGCCGCCGATCACCACGGTGAACTTCGGCACCCGGGCGCACGAGGTAGCGGTGACCATCTTGGCGCCGTGCTTGGCGATCCCCCCGGCCTCGTAGTCGCGCCCGACCATGAACCCGGAGATGTTCTGCAGGTACACCAGCGGGATGCTGCGCTGGTCGCACAGCTCGATGAAGTGCGCGCCCTTCATCGCCGACTCGCTGAACAGCACCCCGTTGTTGGCCACGACGCCCACCGGATGACCGTGGATCCGGGCGAACCCGGTGACCAGCGTCGAGCCGTACTCCTTCTTGAACTCGGCGAACCGGCTGCCGTCGACGAGGCGGGCGATCACCTCACGCACGTCGTAGGTGTGGCGCGAGTCCGTCGGCACCACGCCGTAGAGCTCGCCGGGGTCGACGGCCGGCGCCTCGGTGGGCTCAACCTGCCACGGCCGGGGCGCGCGCGGGCCCAGGGTGGACACGATGGAGCGAACGATCTGCAGGGCGTGCGCGTCGTCGTCAGCCAGGTGGTCGGTCACCCCGGAGACCCGGGAGTGCAGGTCTCCCCCGCCGAGCTCCTCCGCGGTGACCTCCTCGCCGGTGGCCGCCTTCACCAGCGGCGGGCCGCCGAGGAAGATCGTGCCCTGGTTGCGCACGATGATCGCCTGGTCGCTCATCGCCGGCATGTAGGCGCCACCGGCGGTGCAGGATCCCAGCACCGCGGCGATCTGGGCGATGCCCTGCCCGGACAGTGTTGCCTGGTGGTAGAAGATCCGGCCGAAGTGGTCGCGGTCGGGGAAGACGTTGTCCTGCTCGGGCAGGAAGGCCCCGCCGGAGTCGACCAGGTAGATGCACGGCAGCCGGTTCTGCAGCGCCACCTCCTGGGCGCGCACGTGCTTCTTGACCGTCATCGGGTAGTAGGTGCCGCCCTTGACAGTGGCGTCGTTGGCCACGATCACGCACTCCCGACCGGCGACCCGCCCGATGCCGGTGATGATGCTCGCGCCGGGCGCCTCGTCGCCGTACATGCCGTTGGCCGCCAGCGCGGACAGTTCCAGGAACGGGCTGGACGGATCGACCAGCGAGTCGACCCGGTCGCGGGGCAACAGCTTGCCGCGCTCGACGTGCTTGGCCCGGGCCCGTTCGGGCCCGCCCAGGCGCGCGGTGGCCAGCCGGTCGCGCAGTTCGGCCACCAGCTTGGTGTGCGACGCGACGTTGCGATCGAATGCCTCGCTCGCCGGATCAACCGCCGAGCCGAGCTGGGGAGCTTCCATCGACCGGATCAACCTCCGGGCTGCTGGGCGGCCATGGCCGCCATGTTGTATCCGGGCATCACCCGGTGGCCGGCGTCGATCACCAGCTCCAGCCCGGTGACCCAGCGGGAGTCGTCGGAGGCCAGCCACAGTACGCCCTCGCTGGTGGCCTGCGGCGGCAACATGCCGGTGTCCTTGAGCAGGTGGAACACCCGTGCACCCTGGTCCAGATGGTCCGGGGTGCCCAGGCCAGGGCCGCCGGCCATCAGGTCGTAGCCACCCTGCCAGCGCAGGATCGGGGTGTTGATCACACCCGGCAGGACGGCGTTGCAGCGGATCCCGTGCGGCCCCAACTCCAGCGCCACCGACTTCATCAGCCCGAGCACGGCGTGCTTGCTGGCGATGTAGTGCGCGTAGTTCGGGCCGCCCTCGACCCCGTTCACCGAGGCGATCACGATCATCGATCCCGCGCCGCGTTCGATCATGTGCGGGGTGACCGCGCGCAGCGTGTTGACCACGCCAAGGACGTTCACGTCCAGCACGTAGCGCCACTGCTCGTCGGGGATCTCCCAGAACGGGGCCACTCCCCACACCGCGGCGTTGGCCACCACGGCATCGATGTGGCCGAACTCGGCGATGCCCCGCTCGACCAGGGAATCCATCTCTTTCCGGTCGCGCACGTCGGCCGCTACCGCGAGGATCCGTCGGTCCAGCTCCTCGACCTGACGGACGGTGTCGTCGAGCTCCGCCCGGGTGGCCAGCGGGTAGGGCGCCTCCGAGTCGGGCGGGCAGTCGATGGCCAGGATGTCGGCCCCTTCCTCCGCCAGCCGCAGCGCGTGCGATCTGCCCTGGCCCCGCCCGGCCCCGGTCACCAGCACGACCTTGCCGTCCATCCGTCCCATCGGGACACCTCGCCTCTCGTGGTTGGTCAGCGGCCGTCGGGTGGATCGGCCGGACGCGGCGCGCCGGTCACGCGTCGCGGGGTGGCAGTGGTCGACGCGCCGGACCGGTGTAGGTCTCCCGCTCGGGGGCCAGCATCCGGAACCGCCGGCCCTCCTCGATCTCCTCGATGATGTGCGCGGCGATGCCGGGCAGGAACGAGATCAGGCTGATCGCATGCATCTGGATCGGGCGGAACCCCAGTTCGGTGAGCGCGCGGGCCATCGCCCCGTCGACGTTCAGCGGCAGCGCGCGCTTGGGCGCCCGCAGCCGGTTGTAGGCGTCGATGATCGCGTCGTGCATCTCGGCGGCGGCGCCGAGCATGCCGTGGCGCCCGGCCACGTCCAGGATGGCCGCGGCGCGCGGGTCGATGCCCTTGAACTCGGGATGGCCGATCCCGGGCAGCGGCCGGCCGGCGGCGTGGTGTTCGGCCGCGACCTCGGCGGCCACCTCGGCCACCGGCCGGTCGGCCGCCCGGGCCAACGCGTCGGCCAGCACGCCGCCGGTGTGCTCCGGGGAGATGGTGTGCGGCCCGGCGCAGGACAGCGCGGTGGCGATGCCCACCCACGGCTGCGGGTTGACCGACACCGCGACCCGGCCGGCCAGGATGTTCGGGCCCGCCGCCGCGGTGTAGGACATCAGCGCGCCGAGCACCGCGTCGAACACCGCCGTCTCGGCCGCCGAGGGCAGCTCACCGCGGAAGGTCAGCCAGGTGCTCTCCACGTAGCTGCGTTCCCGGATGAGATCGCCGAGCCGGTAGCCCCGGACGTACACCTCGGTGTCGTCCACCTCGCTGATCGAGGAGGTGAAGGTCAACCCGTCAGCGGTCGCCTCGCTCATGCGCTGGCTCGTCCTTTCGGTTCGCGCGTCTCCGGCCGGGTCATCGGCACGCCGCGCACCCGGCCGGCGATGATGGCGGCCGCGAGGTCGGCCTCGTCGCCGACCGCACCGCGCACCTCGGTCGCCCATGGTCCGACCCGTTCGGGAGCGTGGGCGTCGCTGCCGGCGGTGGTCGGCAGGCTGAGCCGGAGCGCCACCTCGCCGGCCAGGGTGTTCTCGATCGGCCGGGTGGCGCCGTTGCCGCACTCCAGGGCCGCCACCTCGGACAACCCCCGCCGCCGCAATGCCGCGGTGACGTCCTTGGCGGTGACCACCGCCGGCACCTCGAACCGGAAGTGCCGGCGGTAGGGGTGGGCCAGCACGAGCGCCGCCCCGCAGTCGCGGGCCCGCTCCACCAGCGCGGCGAACCTGCGCAGCCCGAGATCGAACTCCGGCAGACCGTAGGCCAGCACGTGCCCGATCTCGGTGCTGACCTCCACCCCGGCGAGGACCGGGAACCCGGCCGCGCGGGACAGCGAGCGCACCTCCTCGACCGGCCACAGCACGTCGTGCTCGGTGAAGCACACCGCATCCAGGCCGGCGTCCCGGGCGGCCGCCACCGCGTCCTCCGGGACCAGCCGGCTGTCCTGGCTGCGGGTGGTGTGACAGTGCAGGTCGATCAGCACGCTCGCTGCGCTCGCTCTCTGGGTACCGGTCAGCCGACCGACCGGAACTTCGGCAACGTGACCTCGGGGGTGACGTCGTCGAACACGATCTCGACCGGCATGTTCATCGTCAGCTCGTCCGGCCCCTTGTCGATGACCCAGGTCATCACCCTGGGACCTTCCGCCAACTCCACGACGACCGCCGCGTAGGGCGTCTCCGGGAAGTCGGGGTGCAGCGAGCGGTAGATCGTCGTCCAGCTGTACACCGTTCCCCGCCCGGTGGACGGGTTCCAGCTCCAGTCGGTGCCGCCGCAGCCGGGGCAGACCTCACGGGGCACGTGCCGCCAGACCTGGCAGTCGTCGCACTGCTGGAAACGCAGCTCGTGCCGCTTGAGCCAGCCGTACCATTCGGCGGTCAGCCCGCGCAGCCGGGGCAGCGGCTTGCTGTAGTCGCTCTCGGTGGTCGTCATGAAGATCGCCTCACTTCCTGGTCAGCACGGCGAGGCTGCCGTCGCCGAGGTCGCCCCACCCGGTCACCACGCCGACCCGGGCGTTGTCCACCTGCCGCTCGCCGGACTCGTGGCGCAGCTGGCGCGTGGCCTCGACGACGTGGTTCATCCCGATCACGTGCGCCTCGGAGAGCAGTCCGCCGTGGGTGTTGACCGGCAGCTTGCCGCCGAGCTCGATGTTGCCGTTGGCCACCAGCTTGTGCCCCTCGCCGCGCTTGCAGAAGCCGGCCTCCTCCAGCTGCTGGAGCACCTCGAAGGTGAAGCAGTCGTAGACCTGGGCGAAATCGGCGTCCTGCGGCCCGAGACCGGCCATGTCGTAGGCCACCGGCGCGGCGTGGGTCAGCCCGATGGTGAAGATGTCGGGACGGTTGGTGATGTCGTCGGCCGGGTACGGATGCCCCTCCGCGACGCCGGAGATGTACACCGGTTCGTGGCCGCTCTTCGCCTTCAGCGCCCGGGCCCGCTCGGCCGAGGTCACCACCACCGCCGCGCCGCCGTCGGTCTCCAGACAGCAGTCCAGCATCCGGTACGGCTCGGAGATCCACGGGGAGTTGAGGTAGTCCTCCATGGTGAGCGGACGCCCGCGCATCACCGCGTTGTCGTTGAGCTGGGCGTGCTTGCGGCAGGCCACCGCGATCGCCCCGAGGGTCTCCGGCGAGGTCTCGTACTCGTGCATGTGCCGGCGGGCCATCAGCGAGTAGAACTGCGGCGGCGCGTTGCAGCCGAACGGCAGGTAGTAGTCGTTGACGGTGGGGCCCATCGGTGAGGCGATGGCCTCCGCCTCGGTCACGTCGCGGGCCCGCATGCCCGAGTACCCGTTCCAGCCGGTCGGGATCAGCACGGCGGTGGCGACCCCGGTGGCGATGGCCATCGCGGCACCCTGCAGCGAGGTCACCGGGCTGGCTCCGCCCATGTTCACCTGGGTCGCGTAGCGCAGGTTCTCGATGCCCAGGTTGGCGGCCAGCTCGTCCCCGGAGGCCCCGAAGATCGGCACCATCAGGCCGTCGATGTCGGACATCTCCAGGCCGGCGTCGGCCACCGCCGCCAGTGAGGCCCGCAGGATGAGATTCAAATCGGTGACCCCGGAGCCCGGGGCGCGACAGTAGGGCGTCTCCCCGACGCCCACGATGCAGGCTTGGTCGCGAAGCATGTGCACGGCGTGCTTCTCCTCGTCTAAGTCGGTTCACAGGTGCCGGCGGTTCGGCCACCGGCACGGGGACGCACCCCCGGGCGGGTCCGTGAACGGCAGCGGTACAACCGCCGGCGCCTCAACCCCGAACACCACC
>JBQTKB010000061.1:0-13421 GCA_052386505.1 Pseudonocardia sp. | reverse complement strand
GGGGCCGCGCCGGCCCCCCCTCTCCGCCGCGGGGGGGCCGCGGGGGCCCCGCCGACCCCCCCCCGCGCGCCCCGGGGGCCCGGGGGCCGGGGCGGCCCCCCCCCGCGGGGCCCCGCGCTGCGCCACGCCGGACAGCTGGCCGGTGAGGTGCTGACCACGGTGATCTCCGTGCTCAACCCGGACATCGTGGTGGTGGCCGGTGACGTGGTGGACACCGCGAACACCCAGGGGCATTACCTCACCGGGCTCCGCGAGGTGGTCTACCAGCGTTCGCTGCCCCGGGCCACCCGTAACCTGCGGGTGGTCACCGGCACGCTCGGCCGGCACGCATCGGTGGTCGGCACCGCCGCGCTGGTGGTCGAGGAGATGTTCACGCCGGCCGCCGTCGACGCGCTGCTGGCCGCGCGGGTGCGGTGCGCACCGTGATCTCCCGCATCGGCGGGCGCTCGCGCGTGTTCACCGCGGTGTCCTGTGGCAGCCACTCTCCACCGACCTGCACGAACTGGGTGAGCGCGGCGGCGCTGTCGGGCACCGCGCAGCGCGGCAACGCGGCGGCCAGGATCTGCCGGGCCATCGCTCCGAGCTGGTTCAGCGGACGGTTGCGGTGGGTGCGCACCCCCAGGTTGACCTGGGCGATCGCGTCCATGCCGAGGGCGTCGTAGGTGTGCAGCAGCAGCGCGATCTCCACCCCGTAGCCGACCGGGAAGGACACCGACTCCAGCAGCGCGCGGGTGCCGGCGTACTCCCCGCTCAACGGCTGCACGATGCCGACCAGCTCGGGGCGCAGCGCGGCCAGCAGCGGGCGCACCAGTAGCTCGGTGACTCGGCCGCCGCCGGTTTCGGCCGCCTGGCCGCTCTCCAACCGCAACGGGCGCCGGTACATGCCCTTCACCAGCCCGATGCCCGGCACGGTGAGCAGCGGGCCGAGCAGCGACGGCACGAAGCCCGGATCGAAGTCGAGCAGGTCGGAGTCGACGAAGCAGATGATGTCCGACGTGGTGGCGGCCAGCGAGCGCCAGAGCACCTCGCCCTTGCCGGCCACCGGCTCGAGCTCAGGGACCACGTCGGTGCGCAGCACCACCCGGGCGCCGGCCGCCGCGGCGATCTCCACGGTGCGGTCGGTCGAGCCGGAGTCCATCACCACCAGCTCGTCCACCAGCGGGTGCGGGCCGACGGTGAACGGCACGATCGCGGCCACGATGGGCCCGACGGTGGCCTCCTCGTCCAGCGCGGGCAGTACCACCGCCACCCGACGGCCGGCCTTCGCGGCGATCAGCTCGGGCACACTCCAGTCCGGCTGCTGCCAGGTGCGCCGGACGAACCAGTCCTCGGTGCGGGCGTCCATGCCGTTCCCCTTCCGGTGGTGCGCGGACCGGCGCCGTTGCCGTCATACGGGTTGCAGCGTGCCGTTCGGAGTAGAGCGGCGGTGGTACGTGGGGGTTACACCTGCGTTTCGCCCCGGCCGAGGTCGGGGCGGTGCGGTGGCGTCCCCGGTGCATACCCCAGCGGGTGGCGGCTAACCGGATCGCCAGCAGTTCATCCGGTCGCGGACATCGGCGGCTCCTCGGCCAGCAGGGACATTCCCTGGTGCGGCTCCAGCTCGACGGCGAAGCTGTTCAGGTCGTCGACCACCGCGACCGGCTCACCGGTGAACATGTCCGACACCTGGCTGCCGGCGGGCAGCCGCGCCGACCGGATGGTGCCGGCCACGTCCTCGCCGGCGAAGTTCAGCACCGTGAGCTGGCGGCGGCGCGGATCCGCGAGCTGGTGGATCAGGACCAGCATGCCCCGGTGCGATACGTCCGGCACGTCCACCTGCTCGCTGGTGGCGATCCCGTAGTGCGACCGGACCCGCAGGATGGCCTGGAGCTGCCGGGCGAAGCTGGCCTCGTCGGCCAGCTGATCGGGCAGCGAGCCGTAGAGGCTGCGTCCCCGGGGCATGCCGGCCGCCGAGGCGGTAGCGCCCGGGTACACCCCCATCAGGTCGTGCGCCGCGCGGTGCACCCACCGGGTGTCGCCCTGGTCGAGCAGCGGACCGACCCGCTCGGGCGCGAGCGTCAGCATGCCGCAGAGGTCCCAGCCGGACAGCGCGAACACCCCGGGCTGCAACGCGTTGAACATCGCCAGCAGCAGGTGCGCGCGGCGGATCCGGTCGATGTCGTCGATCTGGTCCAGGTCGGTCACGCCGAGCGTCGCGGCGATCACCGTGGCGGTGGTGCAGGCGATACCGTTGGTGGTGAAGATCAGGTTGTACGGGGCGGCGGGCCCGGTCAGCCGCTCGCACAGGTCGCGGCGCACCGAGTCGGCCAGCGCGCTGCCGGTGATCTCCTCGCCCCGGTAGGGGTAGTAATCCTCGCTGTGCCCGGTCGACCAGTGCACCAGCTCGTAGGTCAGCTCGTCGTGGTTCTGCAACGCGTGCACCAGCGACGCCGGGTCCACGCCGAGCTGCAGCGAGGTACGCAGGGTGAGCCGGAGGAACTCGGTGTCGGCGCAGGCCAGCGCGTGGTGGTAGGCGGGCCGGTTGATGAAGTCGTAGGACAGGTCCGCGCCGGCCTCCCCGGTCTGCCGGATGTCGTCGATGGTCAGGTTCAGCTCCTGGAAGGTGAACCCGCCGACCTTGCGCACCATGCTGGCGATCAGGTGGTTGGCCGCCTCGGACAGCGGGTGACCCTCCGACCAGGCCGGGTTGTCCTCGCCTGCGCTCTTCTCCACCCCGAGGAAGCCGTTCGCGTCCAGCCGCAACGCACCGGTACCCAGGTCGGCCAGTGAGTGCAGCGCGTCGCCGATCACCAGCCGCATGCCGGCGAACGACGGGTCGAGCCAGTTGATCGAGGGCTGACCGTCCTTGAAGTAGTGCAGGTACACCCAGCGGCGGTCCACCCCGTCGATGCCGGTGACCGGGCGGGTCACGCTCCAGTTGGTCTCCTTCACGCCCTCGGCGTAGAAGATCACCCGCTGCAACCGGCCGATGATGTACCCGGCCTCGTCCAGCCACTGCTCGGTGGGCGAGTCGATGTTCACCGAGTCCAGCCCGGCCGGCACCTCGGGCAGCGCCGACCAGTCGCGTGGGTCGATCTCCACCATGTGGTAGATCCCCGGATAGTCCGCATACTTCATCTCGGCCAGCCGGAAGTCGGCACCCTTGCCGGTGTGCCCGGGCACGATGTCGTCGATGATCGTGCCGCCGTACCAGGTGGCGGTCGCGCACATCTGCCGGAACTCGTCCTCGGTTCCGAACGCCGGGTCGAGCTGGGTGCTGATCCGGTCGAAGTGACCGTCCACGCTCGGGGTGTAGTTCCAGCCGGAGATACCACCGGCCCGCTTCACCGGGCCGGTGTGCACGGCTCCGATGCCGATCTCGGCGAATGCCTCCCAGAGCTGCTCGTCGGCCAGCGCGGCCAGGAAGGACTGGTCCGGGCGGGTGATCAGGGACAGCGGGTACGCGGTGAACCACACCGACGCCGTCTCCACCGCCGACCTCGGGTTCGGGTCGGCGTAGGGGTTCTGCCACATCGTGCCCTGGCCGGAGAACTGCTGGCCGATCTCGTTGGCGTCGGCCAGCATCGACTGGCTGAGCAGCCACGACACGTACGCCGGGTTGCCGCCGTCCGCCGGGCCGTCCTGGGCGACGGACCGGCGGGCGAACGACGAGCGGACCCTGGGCCGGTGCCGCAGCACCCTCGGCCGAGCCGGGTGGAAGTGCTCCGCGTAGGTGATCTCGCTGGGCACGTGGTGCTGGTCGGTGTCGATGCTCGTTTCGCTGGCGCTGCTCTCGGTGTTGATGCTCGTTTCGCTGGCGCTGCTCTCGGTGTCGATGCTCGTTTCGCTGGCGCTGCTCTCGGTGACCCCCGGGGTGTCCGACAACCGTGCTCCTCCGTACCCGTGCCGCGCCCGCCGGCGCCGCCGGCGGCGCCCGCCGATCCCGCGGGCGTCCGCCCGCCATCATCGCGCCCCCGCGTCGGACCGCCACCCCCGGGCACCGTTGGGTCGCACCCGAAGATCGGTCACCCCGGCCGACCGGTGGCGCCCGGACTCCACGAGCCGGCGCTGGACCTCACGCGCGAGTTGCTCCGCCCGAACCCTCTCGAAATGTGACCGCTCAGCGCGGGGACTGGCCGTCGTCGACCTTGACGATCGTGCCGGTGACGAACTCCGAGGACGGGGCCACCAGGTAGAGCAGCGTCGAGTCCAGCTGCGCCGGGTCGCCGATCCGCTTGCGCGGCGTACGGGCGCCGAGGTCGCCGAGCCGGGAGATCATCCCGTCGGTCATCTCCGAGGACACCAGACCGGGCGCGATCGCGTTGACGTTGATCCCGTAGCGCACCCACTCGACGGCGAGCACCTCGGTCATCCGGGCGATCGCGGCCTTGCTCACCGAGTAGAGGGTGGCGGCCGCGTCGCCGCTGTAGTCGTAGGCGAGGATCGAGGACAGGTTGACGATCCGTCCGGGCAGCTTCGCCGCGATCAGCCGCCGGGCCACCTCGCAGGACAGCAGGTACGGGCCCCGGACGTTGGTGTCGAGCACCGCATCGACCAGCTCCAGCGGCATCTTGTGCGCCCGCACCGCATCGGCCACGCCGGCGTTGTTGACCAGGATGGTCACCGGGCCCAGGGCGTCCTCGGCGGCCTGGACGGCGGCGGTGATCTGCGCGGCGTCGGTCATGTCCAGCGGGACGGGGACGCAGGCCCGGCCCAGCCCCTCGATCTCGGTGGCGAGCTCGGTGAGTCTGTCCACCCGGCGAGCGGCCACGGCGACGTCCGCGCCCGCCGCGGCGAGGGTGCGCGCGAACCGGCGACCCAGGCCGGCCGAGGCGCCGGTCACCAGGGCCACCTGGCCGGTCAGGTCGGTCGAGGCGTACGGCAGCGGGAAGGTAGCGGGTTCGGTCACGTCCGGACCCTAGCGGCGCGGGCCGGGTGGGGGCGCGGCCTGGCCATGTTCCGGTCGGTTTCCGCCGTTCGGCCCCGCGACCTGATCGCCGCGCTTATCGTCTCCGGGCATGGGCGGAGTGTCGGTTTGGGGCGGTCGGTGCTGCCGAACGGTAGGGCGGGGTTGCCGCCGTGGGCCGGTGAGCTGGCCGGGTCCTTGGACCACCTGGGTGTTCAGCTGAACGCGGAGAACGTGCTGGCCGTGCAGCGGGTGCTGCTCACCGAGGTGCAGCGGTTGGAGCGGGACGGAAAGATGTTCGGCAGCGAGGCGGAGATCACCGCCTCGCTGCGCGGCATCGGGGAGCGGCGGTGATCCGCGCACCACTCGTCGCTACCGTGATCGTCGGGGTGCTGCTGGTCGGGCTCGCCGGCTGCGGCGCCCCACCGGAGCCCGCGCCCAACGCGCCGGCTCCACCGGCCGCGGCGCCGCGGCTGCCGGCCCGGCCGGCCGAGCTGCCGCTGGACGGGCTGGACGCCTGCGCGGTGCTCACCCCGGCTCAGCTCGACGGGTTCGGGCTGGCCCCGGTCGGGTTCCGGGAGGACGAGTCCGACGTGCTGGGCAGCCCGGCTTGCCTGTGGGACACCGACACCAAGCGCACCGACCAGAGCCGGCTGGCCAGGCTGATCACCGAGCGGGCCGCCGAGTTCTACCTGGACAACCAGAACCCGGTCCGGGTGGTCACCATCGCCGGCTTCCCCGCCGTGGAGACCACCAGTCCGATCGCTGCGAGCGACCAGGACCATTGCCCGGTGCTGGTCGACGTGGCCGCCGGGCAGACCCTGTGGACCCAGTACGACGCGCTGCTCCGGGACAACCCCGGCATCACCCAGCAGGTGTTGTGTGCCCGGGCCCGCGACGGCGCCGCGGCGATGGTGGCCACCTTGCGGGAGCTGCGGAAGGCGGCGAACTGAGATGGGCGACATCGGCACCTACCGCTACGAAAGCTTCCCGCTCGCGGTCAAGCATGCTTGGCTGCAGACCGGCGCCGGTCCGGCCGGCGCGCGCCGACCCCGGAGGGGGAGAACAGCCTGTTCGGCGGGACGCTCGACGCGGCCGTGCAGGCGAACGGCTGGGTCAACCGGCGCATCTCGCCAACGGTGGTGCCGAGCATCCCGCCGGCGTTGCTGGCCGGGATGCCGATGGGCATGGGCGGCGGCGCGCCCGGCAGTGCCCAGGACCGCTCCCACCGCAACCAACACTTCCTGCCCGACGACGAGCCGTTCCGGGTCGAGTTCGACGGCCTCGCTCCGGCGGTGCTCGGGGTGGCCGGTGGCCAGCGGGAGGGTGGCCCGAGGGGGGCGGCGAGGATGACCGTCGCTGAGCCGTCCTGGGTGAGCCTGTCCGACGTCGAGCTGGACGCGGCCTGTGAGCTGCTGCGCCTCGGCCCGACGCCCGCGGCGCTCACCTTGCGCAGTCCGGGCCGGGGCCCTGCGGAGCGGGCACGGGTGCTGGCCGAGGTGCTGCGTGCGCTGCGGGCCAGGGGTCTGGCCGACCGCGATGGGCCGGTCGAACCGCTGGCCGCCGCGCTGCGGGCGCTGGCCCGGCCGCGGCTGTGCCTCGACCTGCGGATGGCGCGGCCGGGGGCGCCCGCGATGGTCGGGCTCGGCGCGGTCGCCGGCGAGTGCGCCGTGCTGCTCGGCCAGCGGCACCCGGAGCAGGTGCGGCTCACCCCGGTACGGACCGCCCGGATGCCCGCCGCGCTGGTGGACCTGGCCGGCCCGCTGACCGCCGGACCCGCCCGTCCGGTGAGCCTCGACGCCGCGCTGCTCGACGCGGCGCTGTCCGGTGCGGGACCGGAGACGCCGGCCGGGTTGGCCGAGGCACTGGTCGGCGAGGGGGTCGACCGTTCCGACGCCGCCGCGGTGGCGCGCATCTACCGGGACGCGCACACCGCAGGCCAGATCGGCGCCACCGGCTACCCGGGCGGCCGGGCCCGGCGGGCGCCGTGGGTGGTCGGGTTCCACCTCGGCCGGACCGGAGCGTTCCTGCAACTGCGCCGGCCGGGCTCGGGTGCTCGGGGAGCGACGGTCACCATGGGGCCGCTGGACGGTGCCCGGCTGCTGCGGCACGTCCACGAGCTGGCGGGGGCCGCCGGCGCGTCGCGGGACGCCGCCTGAAACCGCACCACGAGGTGCGTGGCCCGACGAGCTGGACGGGACCACCGACCAGGGCGCGCACCGGGAAACGGCTCACCGTCCGACTGCCCGGCTAGCCTGCATGGCATGACCATCTCCCCGGAGCGCCCGGCGCAACCGCTGCGCAGCGGACTCGACCTGCGGTGGGTGCAGACCACCACCCGCCCGCAGGACGACCTGTTCGGATACGTCAACGGCCGGTGGCTGGCCACCCACGAGATCCCCGAGGACCGGGCGCAGGACGGCGCCTTCCGCGCGCTGCGCGACCGCGCCGAGCAGGACGTCCGCGCCATCATCGAGGGCTCGGCGGAGGCGGCCGACGCGGCCGGGGGCGACGCTCGAAAGATCGGTGACCTGTACGCCTCGTTCCTGGACGTCGAGCGGATCGAGGCGGCCGGCACCGAGCCGCTGAACCCGCTGCTCGACGAGATCGCCGCCGCCACCGACCGGTCCGCGCTCGCGGCGGTGCTCGGGCGGCGGCAGCGGGAGGGGCGGCTGTCGTTGTTCGGCACCTACGTCGGCACCGACTCCAAGGACTCCAGCCGCTATCTGCTGCACCTGTCCCAGTCCGGTCTGGGGCTGCCCGACGAGTCGTACTACCGCGACGACGCCCACGCCGACATCCGTTCGAGCTACCTGACCCACCTGGAACGGCTGGCCGGTTTGGCCGGGTTGCCCGACCCGGCGGGCCTCGCCGCGACGGTGATGGAGTTGGAGTCCGAGCTGGCCGCCGCGCACTGGGACCGGGTGAGCGTCCGGGATGCGGCCAAGACCTACACCTTGATGACCGGGGCGGCGCTGCGGCAGTGCGCGCCCGAGTTCGACTGGGACACCTGGCTCGCCGCCCTCGCCGGTGCCGAGGACCGGCCGGACAACGACGTGGCCGGCGCGTTCGACGAGGTCGTGGTGCGCCAGCCGACGTTTCTGATCACTGCCGCGAAACTGTGGGCGGAGCGTCCGGTGGAGCAGTGGCAGGCGTGGCTGGCCATCCGCACCGTGTCCAGCTGCGCCGACTACCTGACCGAGGCGCTGGTCGAGGAGGACTTCGACTTCTACGGCCGCACCCTGTCCGGCACCCCGGTGCTGCGCGAGCGGTGGAAGCGCGGAGTGTCGGTGGTCGAGGGCGCGCTCGGGGACGCGGTCGGCCGGCTGTACGTGGACCGGCACTTCCCCGCCTCGGCCAAGGAGCGGATGCAGGAGCTGGTGGCCAATCTGGTGCAGGCCTACCGGCAGAGCATCAGCACGCTGGACTGGATGGGGCCGGCCACCCGGGAGCGGGCGCTGGAGAAGCTGGCCAGGTTCACTCCCAAGATCGGCTACCCGGACGTCTGGAAGGACTACTCCGGCCTGGTCATCGAGCCGGGCGACCTGCTGGGCAACGTACGTCGGGCCGGGGCCTGGCGCACCGACGAGCAGCTGGCGAAGATCGGCGGGCCGGTGGACCGCGACGAGTGGCTGATGACCCCGCAGACGGTCAACGCCTACTACCACCCACGGATGAACGAGATCGTGTTCCCGGCGGCGATCCTGCAGCCGCCGTTCTTCGACGCCGACGCCGACGACGCGGCGAACTACGGTGGTATCGGCGCGGTGATCGGCCACGAGATCGGCCACGGCTTCGACGACCAGGGCTCGAAGTACGACGGCGAGGGCAACATGACCGACTGGTGGGAGGCCGACGACCGCGCGGAGTTCGACCGCCGAGCCCAGGCGCTGATCGAGCAGTACAACGGGCTGTCGCCGCTGGGCCTGCCCGGGCACACGGTCAACGGGGCGCTCACCGTCGGGGAGAACATCGGCGACCTGGGCGGGCTGACCATCGCGCTCAAGGCGTACCAGATTGCCCTGGACGGCGCCGAGGGCCCGGTGCTGGACGGGCTGACCGGTGTGCAGCGGGTGCTGATCGGCTGGGCCCAGGTATGGCGGGCGGCTACCCGGGACGCCGAGGCGCTGCGCCGGCTGGCCACCGATCCGCACTCCCCGCCGGACCTGCGTTGCAACGCTGTGGTCACCAACCTCGACGCCTTCCACGAGGCGTTCGAGGTGACCGAGTCCGATGCCCTCTACACCCCGCCGGAGCAGCGCGTCCGCATCTGGTGAGCCGGCTCGGCTCCCCAGCGGCGGGACCGATGCGCTCTCCTCGGTCGACCCGGCCGACCGGGACGGGCCGCCTGAGGCCGGCGTCAGCTCCAGAGGGCCGCAACGGGTGCGACGGCGATCCGGTCACCGATCCGCTGGGCGTCCGCGCCGGTGTTGAGCAGCACACCCTGGACGAATCGGTGTCCCAGCCGGTCGCGGAGGTACTCCAGGCCCCGGGTCGCGGTAGCGGTGACCCGGGCGGCGGCCTTGACCTCGACCGCGACGATGCGCCCATCGGGCGATTCGAGCACCAGGTCGACCTCGATACCGTCGGTGGTGCGGAAATGCTGAGGACGGGCGCTGATCGCCGACCAGCCCAACTGCTTGACGATCTCGGTGACCGCGAAGGTCTCCAGCAGCGCGCCGAACCGGGTGGCGCCGTCCGGGTCGGTGGCGGACAGCCGCGTCGCGTCCAGCCCTTGCAGGTGGGCCGCGAGCCCGCTGTCGACGAGGTGCAGCTTCGGGCGCTTGGCCACCCGAGCACTGAGGTTGGACGCCCAGGCCGGCAGCTCGAACGTCAGGTAGGTCAGTTCCAGGAGCCGGAGGTACGCACCGGACTGGTCTCGGCCGACACCGATCTCCCGGCCGATCTCGGCGGCATTGCGGGTCTGGGCGGTGCCGGCCGCTGCCATCCGCAGGAATCGGGACAGGGTGCCGGTGTCGCGCCCGCTCCGGACGTCGTCGACGGCTCGTTCGACGACCAACGTCGCCAGGTTGGCGAACCACCGGTCTCGGTCCTCGGGTGCCAGGCCGACCGCGATCGGGTAGCCGCCCCGCAGCACCGTCTCGACGAGCGCGGGCCGGCTGTGGTCACGCGGTCGACGCGGCAGAGGTTGGCCGGCGAAGAGCTGGTCGACGACCGAGGGTTGCTCCGGACTCAGCTCGCTCATCGCGAACGGCCACAACTGCAATAGCTCGATCCGCCCGGTGAGGTAGTCCGCGAGCTCCGGGACGGCGTCGTGCCGAGCCGACCCGGCCAGCACGAAGCGTCCGGGACGGCGGTCCCGGTTCAGCTCCGACTTGATCGCGGCGAGCAGGTCCGGGGCCCGCTGGAACTCGTCGATCACCACCGGTTCTGGGCGGTCGCGGACGAACTCGTGCGGATCGGCCACCGCGAGGCGGCGCACCGCGGGATCATCGAGATCGACCAGCACCCCTCCCTCGCCAGCCACGATCTCCTGGGCCAACGTGCTCTTGCCCGCTGTCCGGGCACCGGTTATGGCCACGACCGGGCTGGTGCGCAGTGCCCTGTCCACCGTGCTGATGAGCCGTCGCCGAACATGGTGAACAGACAACATGAGGCCAGTCTACCCGACGACATGAGGCGCATAGGTGCGACAACCAGTGCCATGCTGCGCCGACAAGTCGCCGCTCAGCGCGCCCAGCACCAGGTCCAGCACGAGCACCGCGCCGGGCTTGTCCAGCGGGTGGTTGCCGTTGCCGCACTTGGGCGACTGCACGCAGGACGGGCAACCGGCCGGGCACTCGCAACTGGCGATCGCCTCCCGGGTGGCGGTCAGCCAGGGCACGATGTCGGCGTAGCCGCGCTCGGCGAACCCGGCGCCGCCGGGGTGGCCGTCGTGCACGAACACCGTGGGCAGGCCGGTGTCGGGGTGGCACGCGGTGGACATGCCGCCGACGTCCCACCGGTCGCACACCGCGAACAGCGGCAGCAGCCCGATCGCGGCGTGCTCTGCGGCATGCAGCGCACCCGGCACCCGGTCTCCGTCCAACCCGGCGCCGACCAGCAGCGACTCCTCGATCGTGTACCAGACCGCACGGGTGTGCAGGGTCTGCGCCGGCATGTCCAGCGGCACCGTCTCGATCACCTCGCCGCTGGGCCCCCGTCGCACGTAGTCGACCACCTGCGAGGTGACCGCCACGTCGCCCAGCCGCACCCGCACGCCGCCGTGCCCCAGTCCGCCGTGCCCCAGCCCGCCGCCGTGCTGGTCGCCGCCGTGTGGGCCGCCGCCGTGGGAGCCGCCCGGCCCGCCGCCCGCCCCGGCACCACCGTCCGGGTCACCGAGCACCGTCACCTCGACCACCGAGCGCGCCCAGGTGGAGAATTCCGGCTCCTCGGCGTGCACCAGCGCCAGCCCTCCTGGGCCGGCGCCGCGGCCGGGGTCGGTTGCCGACCCCGAGTCCAGCTCCAGTGAGTCGACCACGAAGCTCGCCCCCCGGTGCAGGTACACCGCGCCTGGGTGCACGGTGGCCGGCGCGCGGCCAGCGTCGACCGTGCCGAGCATCCGCCCGGTGTCCGCCTCCACCACGATCACCTGACCGCCGCCCCCACGCAGGTCGACCGAGGCGGCCGGCCGGCTCGTCGGGTCGGGCCAGAACCAGCCGGTGGGCCGGCGACGCAGCACCCGGTCGGCGACCAGCGCGTCGAGCACCTCGACCGCGCGCCGACCGAACAGCCCGGTCACCTCGCCGGCGGTCAGCGGGGCCTCGGCGGCCGCGCAGGCCAGGTGCGGCCCGAGCACGTAGGGGTTGGACGGGTCGAGCACGCAGCCCTCGACCGGCCGGTCCAGCAGCGCCGCCGGGTGGTGCACCAGGTAGGTGTCCAGCGGGTCGTCCCGGGCCACCAGCACGACCAGCGCCGCCCGCCCGGTCCGCCCGGCCCGGCCGGTCTGCTGCCAGAACGAGGCCCGGGTGCCGGGGAACCCGGCGATCAGCACCGCGTCCAGCCCAGCGATGTCCACGCCCAGCTCCAGGGCGTTCGTCGAGGCCACCCCGAGCAGCTCACCAGAGCTCAGGGCCGCCTCCAGCGCGCGCCGTTCCTCGGGCAGGAACCCGGCGCGGTAGGCCGACACCCGGGCCGGCAGCTCCGGCGACACCTCGGCGAGCAGCGCGGCGGCGCGGCGCGCGGTGAGCTCCGCGCCGTGCCGGGAGCGGACGAACGCCAACGTGCGCGCGCCCTCGGTGACCAGCTCGGCCAGCATCCGGGCGGCCTCGGCGCCGGCCGGACGCCGTACCGGCGCGCCGTTCTCCCCGCGCAGCTCGGGCAGCAGCGGCGGCTCCCACAGCGCGACCGTGCGCGGGCCGCGGGGCGAGCCGTCCTCGGTCACCGCCGTCACGTCCAGCCCGGTCAGCCGGGACGCCGACGCGGCGGGATCGGACACCGTGGCCGAGGCGAGCACGAAGGTCGGCGCGGACCGGTGGAGCGCGCACACCCGGCGCAGCCGGCGCAGCAGCAGCGCCACGTGCGAGCCGAACACGCCCCGGTAGGCGTGGCACTCGTCGACCACCACGTAGCGCAGCCGGCGCAGGAAGGACGCCCACCGGCGGTGGTGGGGCAGCAGCGTGCGGTGCAGCATGTCCGGGTTGGTGAACACCCAGCGGGCGTGCGCGCGCACCCAGTCGCGCTCCTCGAACGGGGTGTCGCCGTCGAAGGTGGCCGCCCGGACCCCGTCCAGGCCCAGCTCCCGGTCCAGGCCCAGCCCCGAGACCGCGCGCAGCTGGTCTACCCCGAGGGCCTTCGTGGGGGAGAGGTAGAGCGCGGTCGCCCGGGGGTCGGCCGCCAGGGCGGACAGCACCGGCAGCTGGTAGCCCAGCGACTTGCCCGACGCGGTGCCGGTGGCCAGCACGACGTGCCGGCCGGCCCACGCCTGCTCGGCCGCGCGGGCCTGGTGGGTCCAGGGCCGGTCGACCCCGGCCGCGCGCAGCGCCGCCAGCACCGCCGGCCCGGCCCACTGCGGCCAGTCGACCTGATCACCCATCCGGGCGGGCAGCCGGACCACGTGGGTCAGCGACTCGTCGGCCCTACCCCCGGCGACCAGCCGGGACAGCAGTGAACCGGGCTCGACCGCGACCGCGTGCCCGGCCACCGGGATGCCCGGTGGGCAGGTACGGGCCGGGTTCATGCGGCCATTGTCGCCCGCCGGTCCGACACACCGGTCAGAGCCGGTCGCGGGCCTGCGTGCGCCCCATCGGGACCGCCCCCGTTCGCCCGCACGACACGCTGTGTATCGGGTAAGTGGTCCAGTGCCAAATGGTGCGGGTCACACCCATACACTGCGGCGCAACGGGGCCGCTGACCAGCGGCGCCTCCCACACGGCCCTGTGTGGAGCAGAGGAACCTGCCGGGGATGGAGTACCGAACCCGTCTGGAGCCTCGACCAACAAGCGCTATCGAGTGCACAAACCAGGAGGACGGATGTCCCGGCTCATTCTCGCGGAGAGCTCGCTGCAGCTCTCTTCGAGTGACCGCACCGTGGTCG
>JBQTKB010000060.1:0-13027 GCA_052386505.1 Pseudonocardia sp. | reverse complement strand
TGACGTTCCTGGTCGGCGACAACGGGTCGGGAAAATCCACGCTGGTGGAGGCGATCGCTGTGGCCGCCGGCTTCAACGCCGAAGGTGGCTCACAGTCCTTCCGGTTCGCCAGTCGCGCGTCGGAGTCCTGCCTCGGGGAGTACCTGATCCTGCGGTGGGGCACCCGTAAGCCCCGCACGGGGTACTTCCTGCGGGCGGAGTCGTTCTACAACGTGGCCACCGAGATCGAGCGGCTCGACAAGGCCAGCAGCGTGCCGCTGCTGCCGTCCTACGGGGGGCGGTCGCTGCACGAACGCTCGCACGGGGAGTCGTTCCTCGACCTCGCTGTGCACCGGTTCGGCCCCAACGGCCTGTACCTGCTCGATGAGCCCGAGGCGGCCCTGTCACCGCAGGGGTGTCTGGCGTTGGTTGCTCGGATCGCGCAGCTGGTCGACCAAGGTAGCCAGTTCATCGTGGCGACACACTCGCCGATCCTGCTGGCCGTGCCCGGGGCCCGGATCCTACAGATCGATGACGCCGGCCGGGTCGAGCCGGTCGACTACGACGCCGCCGCACCGGTGGTTCTCACCCGCTCGTTCCTGGCCGACCCGGGCCGTTTCCTCCAGCATCTGCTCACCGACCGCGCCGCGCACGGATGACCCACCCGTCTCTGTGTGGGCTTACGCCTTCTGGTCCGGGGCTGGCTGCTGGTCGTGGTTGGCCCAGCCCAGCGCTTCGTTGGTCTGCTCGTCGATCCGCCGCAGCTCGGAGATCGGCCGGTCGAGCCGCTTCGCGGCTTCGTCCATGGTCATCATGTGCGGGCGACCCCAGACGTGGCCGAGCGCGAGCTGCCAGTACTCCAGCGTCAGCCCGCCGACGCGCTCGGCGTAGCCGCGCAGCTGCTCCTCGACCCGCACGGCGCGCGGATCGCGTTGACTGGGATCGGTGAAGTAGGCCATCTCCTCCGGACCGAGGTGAGCAACACCCATCTCGCACGCCCCCTTCTGGCTGGTGCCCAGCGAGGATACCCGCTGAGGTGATCGGTATTTCGCTTTACCTGATTTCTCTTGTCTTAGAATCGGCGCGGATCGGGCCAGGCTCCGGCGCAGGCGAGGCCGGGCACGCATTCCAGCCCTCCTCCGCCCTGGCAGCGGACATAACAATCGATGCAGCACTGCTTCATGCCCGGATTGGCACCGACACACCGGTCATACGCGGCCTGGCAGGGCGAGACGCACCGGGGCGGTCCCCCCTTCAATGGCGTCGCGCATTCGGCGGCGTGCGCGGTCAGTGCATTTGTGGGAATGATGGCGGCCGCGCCGATCATCGCCGTGGTCAACCCGATCCCGTGCAGGACCTCGCGGCGCGAGCGCGCAACGCCGGCGCTCTGCGCGGGCTCCGTGGCCGGTGCGGCCCGCCGGGTCAGCCGAGACCAGACCGCTGGAGCGACAGCGGCCGCGATCAGCGGGATCGCCACCCTCCAGCTCCACCCGGTCAGCGAGCCGATGGTCGGGTCGGCGCCGCTGACAAGCCAGGTCAGGAGGCACAGGCCGAGCCCGGTCGCGGTGATGACGGCGGCGCGGCCTACCTCGTAGGGGCCCGCCGCGCGCCTCGATCCGCCGAAGCAACCACACGCCACCTTGCGGGTCGCCGCCCGCACGGCGATGGTCAGGATGACCACAAGGGGTAGCACCAGCACCCCGATGACCACCGGATAGACCGGTCGCGGCGCGACGAGCAGCGCCACGCCACCGACCGCCTCAATGCCCGTCGCCACACGCCCGACAATGCGTGAGTCGATGCCCCGGATACGCCATAGCCGCCGGGGAAGGGTGTTCACCAACAACAGCTCCACCGACTGAATATCGCGCGCCTTGAGGATCGCCGCCAGGAGCAGAACGACCGCGAGGAACAGATTGAGCCCGGCGCCCGTGGCGTTCACCGCGCTGATATTCATACCTCGTCTCCTGACCGATTCTCCAGGTGTTCCGCACCGGCAGGAGTAGGCCCGCCGAGGTTCGCGAGTCATCATGGACGGGAGGTCTGACGCTTCGTGGCGCTTTGCTCGCGTATCCCCCAAATGGGCTAACCGGCGATGTCCGGTCGCCGCTCCGCACCCCACGGATACTCGGGGCCCAGGCATCCTTCGAACGCGGATTCGTCGCTCAGCCTTGTTCGGTCAGGGCGAGGCGGCTGGTCATGTCGAGGCGGACTTCGCCGTAGGGCAGCACGTGCGACCAGAACAGCGGGGTCAGCCCGCGCCGGTCGGCGTCGCGGGCCAGCGCGTCCGACCAATTGGGGTCGTCGAGGACGTCCTGGAGCATCAGGGTGTTCACATAGACCAGGGCGGACTGCAGGATCCGCAGGCAGGCCACGATCATCTCCTGCTCGTCGCGGCGGTTGGTGGCCAGTCCACCGCCTTTGCCGTAGGCGATCACCGAGTTCGCCCGGTTCCATGATTCGACCACGTTCAACCCGGAGTTGATCTCACGCTGCAGCTCGCGGAAGCGCAGGTAGCGGGCGATGAAGATGGTCTTCTGGGCGCGGCCGAGTTCCAGCATGGCCTGGTAGGTGGGGTGGTTGGCGGTGCGGGTGAAGCGGCGCAGGATGGCCTCGGTGGTGGCGGTGCAGGTCCGGATCGCGGTCGCGTACTTGATCATCTGGTCGTACTGCTGGGCGATCAGCTCCCAGCGGATGGGGCGGGTCGTCGCCGGCGCCAGGCGCGGGTACCGGTCGGTCTCGCCGGGGGCCAGGCGGTAGAGCTTGGCCTTATTGATCTGCTTGATCCGAGGAAGCAACTCGAACCCGATCAGGCGGGTGATGCCGAACCCGATCTCGGACTGGCCGTGGGAGTCGACGTAGTTGCCCTCCAGGCTCATCGTCGTGCCGTGGCGTACCGCGCCCTCGACCATCGCGGCGACCTCGGAGGCGGTGCAGGAGATCAGCTGGGAATGCACGGCCATCGAGTCCCGCTCGACATGCCAGTAGATCAACACCCCGCGGCCGCCGTAGCGGGAGTGCCACTGGGTGAGCAGGTTCTGATCCAGGGCCGCGACGTGGGTGGAGTCCGAGGCCACGGTGCTCGACCCGCCACCCCAGATCGCCTCCCGCCGCGCGGCGAAGGTGGCGTCGGCGATCCGCACGGCGATCGCCCGCGCCGCCTCCAACGTCAGGTAGCGCCGGCGCACGTAGCGCAGGTCGTCCTCGCTGTGCCCGTGACGACCGGCCGCGACCGCCCGCAGACCGGTGTTGGTGCCGTAGCCGTACACCACCAGCACCAGCCGCTCCGCTAACGCCTCCGGGCTGATCCCGACCGCGCGGCTGGCCAGCGCGTTGAGACAGCCGGTGCGCAGCACGGCCTCCTTGAGCATGTCGACCAGCGCGACAGTCCCCCACCGGCGAGCGACCTCGGCCTTGAGCCGGCGCAGCCCGGTCGGCTCCGGCACCGCGTCCAACGGGGTCAACCTGATCGCCCCGCTCGCCCGCTCGCTGATCTCCACCCATGCCAGCTCGGGCAGCTGCGCGTCGAGCAGGTCAAGCTCGGTGGCCATCTCGTCGCGGACCTCGGTGATGAACGCGGTCGGGTCCAGTGGCTTGCGCAGCTCGCGGTAGTGCTCGACGCGTCGTTCGTCGAAGTCGGGCGGTAGGTCCGCGTCGGGGTCGCGCCACCGCCCGGCGCCCACGACCCAGATGTCCTTGCAGCGCAGCCGCTCGCGCAACGCCTGGAACGTGGCGATCTCATAGGTCAGCCGCCGAGCGCGCCGCCGACCCTGGGAGTCGGTGCTCCACACCAGCGGCTCCCAGTCCCCGCCCAGCCCGGCGTGGACCGCGACATCCTCCCCCACAGGGAAGTAGGTCCGGTTTCCCGTCGTGGCGGCCCCGCCGGCGACGGAGTGGCGGGCGATCAGCTCGAGGGCATCCAGCACCGGGCGGTGGGTGTTGCTCGAGCGGAACTCCAGGACCTCCAGCAGCCGGATCAGCCCTCGCCGGTAGTGGTTGGTGTAGGAGGCGCGCAGCGTGGTCTTCACCGTGCGCTGGTAGATCGGGCCCTTCGTCTTGTACTCGTGCACCAGATCCCGCAGTGTCGCCTCGCCACCTGACACCGCCGGGAACACCACCTCGCGCACTGCCTCATCCGGGCGGGCGAGCGCGGCGTCGGCGATGGAGAACAGGATGTTCTCCTTGCCGGTGACCCGCTTGAACGCGTTGACCAGCTCCTCGCTCACCCGCCGCTCGGCGCGGGCGCCGATGCGGTGCACCGTAGCGATCAGCAGATCCACCAGCCCGTCGGTGACCTCACGATGGCGCGAGACCACCAGCGCCGCCAGCAGCGTCAGCGTCTTCGCCTCCGGGTGCGCGCGCAGGTGCGAGGGTGACTCCACCATCGCTTGGGCCCGCCAGCCGGTGACCACGTTCACCTCGACGTCGGCGAACACGTCAGCGTCCAGCCCCACCCGGCGGATCGCCAGCAGCTTGTCGGTCTCGACCAGCATGCTCTCCAAGCTCACCGAGCCCGGCTCGCTGCGGATCAACCCCAACAACGCCTCGGCGCCGGTGTCAGCTCCGGTGTCCGAGTCCAGCGCGGCGTCGGCGTCGCCGCAGGCCTCCGGGCTGGCCACCAGCGCCCACAGCCGGGTCACCGCCTCAGGGGACAACCGTGTCGCCACCCGCGCGAACAGGACCTCCTCCCCACGGTGCAGCGCGGCCGCCACCATCCGGGTCACCCGCGCCGAGCTCGGCGGCACCAGCCGCTCCTCGCGGCAGCGCGCCAACAAGGCCTCCCGGACCAACTCCGGACGACGTTCGACCTGCGCGACCTCAACCACGAGCCACTCAGTGAGCTTGTCGGCGTCCTCCACCGTGGCCTCGCGGAACCCCAGTACCCGACGCACCTCGGCACGGTGCAGCTTGATCGCCCGGCCCGACCAGTCGTAGAAACCCAGCTCCGACGCCGCGACGCCGACCTGGCGCGCCACGAACTCCACTACCTCGACCGGCAGCTCCCCCCGACCCGACGGAAACCGGCCCCGCCGGCCGAAGAACTTCAACAGCAACGCGAACCCCAGCCGCGTCGCCCCCGACTTGTTGCGCAGCAGCGCCACCTCGTCCGGCAGCAACGTGAAGTGCTCGACCAACTCATCGAGCTCCACCACCTGCGGCACCCCGGCACCCCCGTGAACCACCAGGTCAAACGGACGCGCACAATCTATCGGGGTGATCACCTAGAGCTACTTTGCCCCTGGTGACACGTTTCTTACCGGCACCCCAACCTGACTGACGTTACTCTTGGTCTTGTTCAACGCCACGATCGTGGCAGGCCGGGAGGTCTGGAGCGTCGGACCGGGCACCGGCTGCTCAGCGCAGCAGCAGGGTGCCCAGGCGGCGGGTGGCGACCATCCCGCCCAGGGCGGCCATCACCACGAGGTAGGCCACGTGGCCCCACAGGCCCGAACTCACCGCGCCGGTGGTCAGGCCGCGCATCAGCTCCACGGCGTGGAACAGCGGCAGGCACTCGACCAGCAACTGCACCGGGCGCGGGTATACCCCGAGCGGGAAGAACGTGGTGGCGAACAGGAACATCGGCATGATCGCCAGCTGGATCAGGTCGAAGTCCTGCCAGGATCGCATGAACGAGGTGGCCGCCATGCCCACGGCGGCGAAGGCGAGCGCGACCAGCAGCGCGGCCGGCAGCGCCAGCACCACCCACGGCGAGGTGAGCAGGCCGAACGCCCCCATCACCGCGAGGAAACCGGCCGAGTACAGCCCCCCGCGCAGCAGCGCCCAGCCGATCTCACCGAGCGCGATGTCGACCGGGCCCAGCGGGGTGGCCAGCATCGCGTCGTACAACTTCGCGTACCTGAGCTTGAAGAACACGTTGTAGGTGGAGTCGAACACCGCACCGTTCATCGCCGACGCGGCCAGCAGCCCGGGTGCGATGAACGCGGCGTAGCCCAGCGGGGCGCCGCCCGGGCCGGGCAGCTGGCCGACCAGTGACCCCAGGCCCTGACCCATCGCGACCAGATAGAACACCGGCTCGAAGAACCCGGACACGAACGCCAGCCAGGCCCGCCGGTAGGCCAGCGCCGAGCGCAGCACCAGCATCCGCGCCCGGCCGGCGTAGGAACCGACCGGGATGACCCGCAGCAGGGGCACCGACGGCGCCGGCCCGGGGTGGCCGCTCATACGGACAACCTGCGGCGGAACAGCCGGCACACGAGCGCCACCCCGAGCGCGAGCAGCGCGCCGAGGTAGGCCAGGTGACCGAGCGCCGACCACCAGCCCAGGGTGCCCAGCGCCACCCCGCGGCTGAGCTCGGTGCCGTGCCACAGCGGGGTCACCCGGGCGATCGGACGCACCCACTCGGGCAGCCGTTCCACCGGGAAGAAGGTGCCGGCGAACAGCGTCATCGGGATGAGCACGAACCGGAAGAACGCGCTGAACGCGGTCCCCTCGTTGCGCACCACCGAGGCGAACGCCATCACCAGCGACGCGAAGGCCGCCCCGCACAGCGTGGCGCACAGCAACGACAACACGATGCCGAACCCGACCAACCCGCCCAACAGGCCGATGACCAGCACGTACACCGCTCCGGCGGACAACATCCGGGCGCAGATCCAGCACAGGTGGCCGACCGCGATCTGCCCCGGGGTGAGCGGGGACGCGGCCATCCCCCAGTAGAGCTGCTGCCACTTGAAGCCGGACAGCACCGGGTAGGTCGACTCGAAGGCCGCCGTCTGCACCGCGGACATGGCCAGCAGCCCCGGCGCCAGGTACACCAGGTACGACACTCCACCGGTGACTCGGGCCGCGCCGCCGCCGGCGTCCACCAGCGAGCCGAAGCCCACCCCGAAGGCCAGCAGGAACAGCAGCGGCTGCACCACGCTGGACACCACGGTGGCCCGCCACCCCCGCCGGTACCAGATCCAGAAGTGCTCCATCACCACGAGCACCGCCCGCCACCCGGGCAGCACCCGCCCGCCTACCCCGGAGGCCGTCATGGTTGGCATCAGTCCGCCAGACTCCGGCCGGTCAACCGCAGGAACACATCCTCCAGGGTGGACCGGCGGACCAGGCTGGCCTGCGGGTGCATACCCGACCGGTGCACCGCGCCCAGCGCCGCCTCGCCGTCCGCTGCGTAGAGCAGCCACCGGTCGGGCAACTCCTCTACCCGCTCCGCCAGTCCGGCGAACGCGTCGGTGCCGGGCCGGGGCGCGTCCGGGGCGAAGCGCAGCTCGACCACCTCGCGGGTGCAGTAGCGGGTGATCAGCTCAGCCGGCGAACCTTGCGCGGAGATCACCCCGCCGTCCATAACCACCAGCCGGTCGCACAGCTGCTCCGCCTCGTCCATGTAGTGCGTGGTGATCAGCTGGGTGACGCCGCGCTGCTTGAGCCGGTAGAGCCGGTCCCAGAGCAGGTGCCGGGCCTGCGGGTCCAATCCGGTGGTCGGCTCGTCGAGCAGCAGCAGCTCCGGGTCGTTGACCAGGGACCGGGCGATGGTGAGCCGACGCTTCATGCCCCCGGAGAGCTGCTCGACCGGACTGCCGGCCCGGTCGGTGAGCTGGGCGAAGTCCAACAGCTCGGCCGCCCGCTCGCGGACCCGGGACCGGGAGAGCCCGAAGTAGCGGCCGTAGATCTCCAGGTTCTGCCGGACCGACAGCTCGGTGTCGAGATTGTCCTGCTGCGGCACCACCCCGATGCGCGCCCGGATCGCCGGGCCGTCGACGTCCGGATCGAGCCCGAGCACCCGCAGCGAGCCGGAGCTGCGCGGGGACACGCAGGCGATCATGCGCATGGCCGAGGACTTCCCGGCGCCGTTGGGACCGAGGAAGCCGAACACCTCGCCGGGAGCGACCTCCAGCTCGATGCCGCGCACCGCCTCGAGGTCGCCGAACCGCTTGGTCAGCCCGGTGGCATGCACCATGGCGGCCCCGGCCACCGACCCCGACCCCGGCACCGGCACCGGCACCGGCACCGGCACCGGCACCGGCACCGGCACCGGCACCGGATGATGGTCGATGCCAGGCTCGCGGTGCTTGTCCCACCCCGCCGGCTTCGCCGGCTGCCATCCCCCGGGCTCCTCCCTCGCTGGCGCTCGGTCGATGCGCACTCGCCCGTCATCTCCCAGCTGATGGTCGTCGGACACCACCCGACGGTAACCGCCGGCCCCGACAGAATGCATCCGAGATCCCGGCCCCGGACGGCCCCCGCAGGGGACTGTGAGCCGCCCCACCTACACTCGCCGCGTGGCCTATCCCGCCAAGATCCCCGCCAAGATGGCTGTCCTGCTCGTCCTGATCATCGGCTTGGTCGGCTGCGGCGGTGCCGCGGGCCCGGCCGATCCGGCGGCGCCGGCCGCCCCGGTGCCCGAGCCCCTGCCCGCCGCCGCCGAGCTGCTGACCCGCTCGGCCGACGCCATGGCGAAGATCAAAACGGTCGCGCTGGACGTCCGGGCCGACCCCGCCCTGCGCACCATGCCGATCCGCTCGGCCACCGGCAAGCTGACCGCCACCGGTGAGGCGGTCGGCTCGGCGGTGCTCAGCGAGGGCGGCTCGCCGGTCGAGTTCCAGTTCGTGGTCACCCGCGGCGTGCTCTACCTGAAGGGCGCCACCGGCGGCTACCAGGCGCTGCCGCTCGAACTGGCCGCCGGGATCTACGATCCGACCGCGCTGCTGCGCCCGGACACCGGGGTCGCCACGCTGTTGCGCACGGCCACCGGCGGGGTCACCGAGGCGGTCGAGGACGTCAACGGGACACCCGCCTACCGGGTCCGCGCCACGCTCGACCAGCAGGTCGTGTCCCGGGTGGTACCGGGGATCAGCGGCGCCACCAGCGGCCTGGTGTGGATCGACAAGGTCACCTCCCGGACGCTGAAGGCCCAGGTCGACGCCCCGGTCAACCCGCCCGCCGCGCCCGGCGGGCCGGCCGGGCCGACCGCGCCGGTCGTGGTGACCCTCTCCGAGTTCGACGCCCCGGTGACGGTCACCGCGCCGGGCCCGTCCTGACCGGGACGGTGCGCGCCGGCACGGCGGCCCAGGCGCCCACCGGGCGCGGGCCGACCCGACCCGCGCTGGCGATCGGCGCCGGCGCGCTGGCGGTGCTGCTGGCCGCGCTGGACGGCTACGTCGTCGTCACCGTCCTGATCGACATCGTCCGCGAGCTGGCCATCCCGCTCAACCGGCTGGAACGGGCCACCCCGCTGGTCACCGGCTACCTGCTCGGCTACGTGGCGGCGATGCCGCTGCTCGGCCAGAGCTCCGACCGGTTCGGCCGCCGCACGGTCATCCAGGTCTGCCTCATCGGGTTCGCGGTGGGTTCGGTCGTCACCGCGCTGGGCACCGACCTGACCACCGTGGTCGCCGGCCGGTTCGTGCAGGGCGTGTGCGGCGGCGCGCTGCTGCCGGTGACGATGGCCCTGGTCAGCGACCTGGTGCCAGGTGCCCGGCGGGCCACTGCACTGGGCGCGGTGAGCGCGGCGGAGCAGCTGGGCAGCGTGCTCGGTCCGCTGTACGGGGCCGGGCTGGCCGCGCTGGTCGGCTGGCGCGGGCTGTTCTGGGTGAACGTGCCGCTGGCCGCCGCCGCCCTGGTAGTGGTCCGGCTGGCGCTGCCGCCCGGCCGGGCGGGCGCGGACGGCCAGCCACGCACCCGGGTGGACGTCGTGGGCGGGATTCTGCTCGCGCTGGCCCTGGCGCTCGGGGTGGTCGGGTTGTACAACCCCGACCCGAAACGCGCGGTGCTGCCGCCATGGGGTGCCGGGACGCTGGTGGCGGCCGGGTTGATGCTGGCGGTGTTCGTCGGCTGGGAGGTGCGCGCCCGCACCCGGCTGCTCGACCCGGCCGGGGTGCGGGGTCGGCCGGTGCTGGCCGGGCTGACCACCAGCTTCGTGGTCGGCGCCGCGCTGATGGTCACCCTGGTCGACGTGCAGCTGTTCGCCGAGACGGTGCTGCGCCGGGACGCGACCGGCGGCGCGCTGCTGCTGGTGCGGTTCCTGGTCGCGCTGCCGGTGGGCGCGCTGCTGGGTGGACTGCTCGCGCCCCGGCTTGGCGACGCGATGGTGGCGGTGGCCGGGATGCTGCTCGCCGCCGCCGGGTTCACCCTGATGTCGCACTGGCCGGCTGGGTTGGCGGACGCACGCCACGCTCTCGGCCCGCTCACCCTGCCGACCGCCGACGTCGACCTGGCACTGACCGGTCTGGGGCTGGGGCTGGTGGTGGCGCCGATCGCGGCGACGGTGCTGCGCGCGGTGCCGGCCGACCGGCACGGGATCGCCTCGGCGGCCACCGTGGTGGCCCGCACCGCAGGCATGCTGATCGGGATCGCCGCGCTGTCCGCGTGGGGCCTGCACCGCTTCACCGAGCTCACCGCCGGACTGAACACGCCGCTGCCGTTCGGGGTGGACGCCGCGACCCGGGCCACCCAGATGGCTGCCTACACCCGGGCGGTGGACGCCGCGCTGCTCACCCAGTACCAGGAGATCTTCGGAATCACCGGTCTGCTGTGCGTGCTCGGTGCCGCCTCGGCGGCGCTGCTCGGCATAACCCGTCGCGGCACCGACCGGCCGGCCTGAGGCCTCTTCGTCGAGGTCCTCAGAGCTTCCTGAGCGCGAGCTGGCGGCGCCGAAGGAGACGTTGAAGGTGGCGCATCGGTGATCCAGACCTTGAGCAGCGGGCCGTTGCTGGTGTGCAGATTGCGTAACCGCAACACCCGTGAGCCGTCGGGCAACCGCAGTACCTGCGCCGTCCCGGTAGTCGCGTGCTCGTGGCTGATCAGCTCACGACTGGCCGACAGGACCGGCTCGATCGGAGCTGTCGGCGCCGACCCACAGCCGGAGCGGGGGACGGCAACACCGGATCAGCGGGCCGGGCCGGTGCTTCGACGACGAGGCCGGACAAGGACGCGCCGGGCAAGGACACGCCGGGCAAGGCCTCATCGACGTTCTGATCCACGAGCATACGAGCCACGAACGGGGCCGTCGGGGTCAGAGCAGCCGCTGGAACAGCACCTCGTCGCGGTCCTCCCCCTGCGCCAGCCGCACCGCGCCCGGCCAGCGACCGACCTCGGTCCAGCCGCGGGCGGCGTAGTACTCCGGCAGACCGGTGCCCGAGCGCGCGGACAGCCGCAGCCGGTCCAGCCGCAGCGACCGGGCGTGTGTCACGGCGGCGTCCAGCAGGCGCCCGCCACCGCCGCGGCCCTGCAGCCGGGGCAGCACCATCAGCCGCCGCACGTCGCCCCGATGGCGGCCGACCGCCAGCGCCCCGGGAACCACGAAGACGGTGCCGACCAGTTCCGGGCCCTGCCCGAGAGCCAGCAGGTGCGCCAGCCCGGACCGGACCTCGGCCACCGCCCGGTTCGCGGCCACCCGGACGTCGAGCTCTGGGGTATCGGGCACGAAGTCGACCGCCCCGCCGGCCCGGGTCACCGCCAGCCACAGGTTGCCCAGCTGGTAGGCCAGTTCGCCGTGCACCTCACGCACCAGGTGCGGCCCGGTGACCGGCGGTTCCGGGTCGACCGCATCGGTCACCGGTGGTTGGTGATGTCTACAGGTCGGGGAACCAGAGCTTGATCTCGCGGGAGGCCGACTCCGGAGAGTCCGAGCCGTGCACCAGGTTGAACTGGGTTTCCAGGCCGAAGTCGCCCCGGATGGTGCCGGGGGTGGCCTTCTCCACCGGGTCGGTGCCGCCGGCCAGCTGACGGAAGGCGGCGATCGCCCTCGGGCCCTCGACGACGGCGGCCAGCACCGGGCCGGAGGTGATGAACTCCAGCAGATCGCCGAAGAACGCCTTGCCGTCGTGCTCCGCGTAGTGCTGACTGGCCAGCTCGCGGTCCACGGCCCGCAGGCGCAGGGCGACCAGGTTCAGCCCCTTGCGCTCGATCCGGGAGATGACTTCGCCCACCAGCCGGCGCTGCACACCGTCGGGCTTGACCAGAACCAATGTCCGCTCGCTCACGGTGGCGCAGCCTATCGGCGACCGCGACCGGGCCGGCACACGGCCCCAGCACGCCCCGGACCAACCCGCACACGACCCAAAGATGCCCGAGCCACCCAGCCACCCAGCCACCGAGCCACCGAGCCACCGAGCCATCGAGTCACCGAGCGACCGAGCGACCGAGCGACCGAGCGACCGAGCGATGGTCAACAGCACATGTTGGCATTTTGATCACGACTTGACAGCCATGTAGTGCTGTTGACCATTAGGGAGCGGCGGAACGGTGGCGTGGAGAGACGGGAACAGCAGCTGCGAACGCGGGCGAAGTCCCGGACGCCACCCGAGGGAAGCCCCGGCCCGCACCCGAGCGAAGTCCCGGGGCGCACCCGAGGGAAGCCCCCGGGACGCCACCCGAGGCCAGCCCCCCGGGCCGCACCCGGGCGAAGTCCCGGGGCGAACGCGGGCGAAGTCCCGACGCCACCCGGGCGGAGTGCCTGAGGGTGAGCCTGGGACGGTGCGCGTGGTCAGGCCTGCTGGCTCGGCAGCTCGCCGCGGGCCATCTTGCGGGCCACGTCGCGGCGCATGAGCAGGATCGCCAGCCAGACCAGCCCGAAGACCACACCCAGCACACCCAGTGCGGCGCTGAGGAATCCGCAGGCGATCATCACCACCTGCAGCGCCACCACCAGCCCGAGGCCCCAGGGTCGGGCCAGGAACCGGGCCGCCAGCACCATCGCGGCGGCCAGCGCCAGCACGATCCCGACCCCGAGCGGGCCGCCGTTGTCGCCGATCTTGGTGACCACCAGCAGGGCCAGCAGCACCACCAGGGACTCCAGGATCAGGATCGCGGCCATCACCCCGCGCAGCCCCTTCCACGGGTCCGGAACCGGCTGCTGTCCCCCCTGATCGCTGATGGGCCTACCTTCCATGACAGGCCCCCTCCGGGAACGCTTCGCTCGCTTGTCCTGCGAGGACTGAGATGAGACCGCGTCCCGGGGGGCCGAACAGTTCCACCTGGTGGCGCTGGGCAGTCTGGATGACGGGGTGTCCGAGGTTCTGCGGATCGAGCACACCGCGCCCGCCGTAGCCGCGCTGATCGCCCGGTTGGGCCGGCTGGAACCCGA
>JBQTKB010000059.1:0-25866 GCA_052386505.1 Pseudonocardia sp. | reverse complement strand
TAGTGATGTCGGTGGCGATAGCGTCGGGGAAACGCCCGGTCCCTTTCCGAACCCGGAAGCTAAGCCTGACAGCGCCGATGGTACTGCACTCGCCAGGGTGTGGGAGAGTAGGACACCGCCGACACTTTACGTTTGATCCATATTGAGCGTGGGGTTCCCAGGCATGGCCGGGGACCCCACACTCAATTCCAGCTCCGAGATAGAGTGGGCCCATGACATCGGACGGTCGGGCTGACTCATCGGGACGACCGCCGAAGCGGCAGCACCGGGCCGGCCAGCCCCGAGTTCAGGGCGAGAGCCCGCGCGACGGCTCAGGATGGGCATCCAAGGGTTCCCGGGACGCGCGCGGGGTCGGCGAGGGCCGCGGCGAAGGACGACCGCGGACCCACCGTTCGGCAGCGGGTGATTCGCGTGCCCGTTCCGGCCAGGTCGATGACGGTCCTCGACGTCCGGCCGGCGATCGGTCGGCCCATGGGGGACCGCGGTCCGGCGGGTCGGGCCGCGCCGGCGGAACGTGGAGTTCTCAGGACGAGCCGTCGGGTGAGCAACGCGGTCGTCCGGCGGGACCCGGCCGCCGGTGGTCCGGCAACCGGAACGACCTGGTCGGGCGCGGCGGTGGTGGCGTGCCGGGTGAGCGGCGTGAGCAGGGCCGGGGCGAGTGGCGTGGTGGGCCGGATCGAATGGGGGAGCGCCCCCGGGGCGGACCAGGGGCCGATGCTGATCGGCGCACCGCGGCGCCCGGTCGGGACGAAGCGCGGCGGGCCGGGCAACCCGACCGATCCCGTCTGCGCGACGGCCGCGCCGCCCGGAGCAGCGATCGACCCGCGCCGGTGCGCCGCGAGGGCGACGGGCCAGAGGCTCCCCGACGCGACCGGGGGTCGGCCCCCCGGCCGCAGGGTGACCCCTCCGCCCGCCGTGACCGGCCCACCGGTAGCCGGACCGATCGCCGCGCTCACTCGGACCGGCCCCGCACCGACGGACCCCGAGAATCCCGGCCCTTCCGTCCCGCGTCCCGGCCGGAGCGAGCCGAGGTAAAGGACGACCGGCTTCCCCCCACTCGTGCGCCCGAGCTGCCGGAGGAGTTGGCCGAGGTCCAGCTGGACGCGGAGGTTCGCCGCGACCTGCGGGGGCTGCGCAAGGAGGTGGCCGAGGACGTCTCCCGCCACCTCGTCGCGGCCGGCACCCTGCTCGAGGACGATCCCGAACGTGCGCTCGAGCACGCCCGCTACGCCCGGTCGAGGGCGTCGCGCCTCGCCGTGGTCCGCGAGGCGGTGGGCCTGGCCGCCTACCGGGCCGGCGAATGGTCCGAGGCGATCGCGGAGCTGCGGGCGGCGCGCCGGATGGGCGGCGGTCCCGGACATCTCCCGGTGCTGGCCGATGCGGAGCGCGCGCTCGGACGTCCGGAACGGGCCCTGGAACTCAGCCGTGGCCCGGAGGCGCGCGCGCTGAACCGGGAGGATTCCATCGAGCTGCTGATGGTGGTCTCGGGCGCCCGTCGAGACCTCGGTGAGCTGGATGCCGCAGTGGTCGGTCTACAGATCCCCGAGCTCGATCCCGCGAAGCCCGGGCCGTGGAGCGCCCGGTTGTTCTACGCCTACGCCGATGCTCTGCTCGCCGCCGGCAGAAGGGACGAGTCGATCCGGTGGTTCCTGAACGCCGCGCAGGCCGACCAGGACGAGCTCACCGACGCGACCGAGCGGCTGGGCCAACTCAGCGTGGACCCGAGCGTCGTGGCTCACGGGCAAAGTCCCGGGGACGCGACGGCGGACCCGGCCGGCGCGTCCGAGGAGGATGCGAGCGCGGACCCGGCCGGCGAGGTTCCGCCGGAGCCCGGCTCCAGACCCGCAGTGGACACCAGCTGTTGACCACGCTGCTCGAGACGTACGACGCCCTGCTGCTCGATCTCGACGGCACCCTCTTCCGCGGTGGGACTGCGCTACCCGGTGCGCGTGCGGCGCTCGACCGGGCCGCCAGCCGGAACGTCAGTCTGGGTTACCTGACCAACAACGGCTCGCGGAGCGCCCGCCAGGTGGCCGAGCATCTGGCCGGTATGGGATTCGCCGCAGCGGCGGACGAGGTCGTCACCAGCGGGCAGGCCGCCGCGCAGGCCCTGGTGCACCGCCTCCCGGCCCGGTCGCAGGTCCTGGTGGTGGGCAGCCCGGACCTGGCCGCGGAGGTGCGGGCGGTGGGCCTCGGGTTGACCGACGACGCCGACCGGGCAGACGCGGTGGTGCAGGGGCATTCGCCGGACACCGCCTGGCCGCTGCTGGCGGAGGCGTGCCTGGCGATCCGGCGCGGCGCGCTGTGGGTGGCCTGCAACGTCGACGCGACCCTGCCCACCGAGCGGGGCGAGCTACCGGGGAACGGCTCGATGGTGGCCGCCCTGCGGACCGCCACCGGCGTCGAGCCCGTCGTGGCCGGCAAACCCGAGCCGTGGCTGTTCGAGGAGGCCGTGCGGCGCACCGGGGCCCGGCGGCCGCTGGTGGTCGGGGACCGGTTGGACACCGACATCGTCGGAGCCACCGCCGCCGGCCTGCCGGCGCTGCTGGTGCTCACCGGGGTGTCCGGCGCCGGTGCGGTGCTCGGCGCGGCCGAGCCGGAACGTCCCCGGTACCTGGGCGCCGACCTCACCGTGCTCGACCTCGCACCGGAAGCCGCCCGGGTCGGGGTCCGCCCACCCTGGACAGTGCAGCGCGCGGACTCCGACCTGGTCCTCGGCGCGTCCGGCGCAGAGCCGCGGCCCGACCCGGTCGCCGCGCTGCGGGCACTGTGCGCGGTGCACTGGCGCTCCGGGGGCGGCCCGGTCGGCGTGCTAGCGGACGGCGACATTGCCGCCGACGCGCTGGTCGCGCTCGGTCTGGGCGCCCCGGTGCCGGCACCCCACGACGCCGGGGCGCGCTGAACGGCTACGGCCGGTCGTCGGCTAGCGTGGCCGGTGATGAACCCGATGATCCGACCCACGCCGGCCGCGGACGACGTGCCGTCGGCCGACCCGGTGGCGGAGGCCGTCGCGGGCCTGGACGCTCTCGGGTCGGTGCCGACCGCGGCGCATGTCGCGGCGTTCGAGCGGGTGCACCTGGCGCTCACCGACGCGCTCGCCGCGATCGACGGGGTGTGACCCGGGTGGTCCGCCGGGCGCGGCTGGACGCCGAGCTCGTCCGCCGTGGTCTGGCCCGGTCGAGGCAGCAGGCCGCCCAGCTGATCGCCGAGGGTCGGGTCGTCGTGCGCGGTGTCGCGGCGACCAAGCCGGCCACCGCGGTCGAGGCCGACGCTCCGGTGCTCCTGCGGGACGGCCCGGGACCGGACTGGGCGTCCCGCGGCGCGCGGAAACTGCTCGGCGCGCTCGCTGTCTTCGAGCCGGCCGGGCTCGCGGTCGCCGGCCGGCGCTGCCTGGACGCCGGAGCCTCCACCGGAGGGTTCACCGACGTGCTGCTGCGCCGCGGCGCGGCCGAGGTGGTGGCCGCCGATGTCGGCTACGGCCAGCTGGTGTGGCGGCTGCGGAGCGACGACCGGGTCCGGGTGCTGGATCGGACGAACGTGCGCGCGCTCACCGTCGAGGGCGTCGGCGGCCCGGTCGGGCTCACCGTGGCCGACCTGTCGTTCATCTCGTTGCGCACCGTGCTGCCGGCGCTGGTCGCCTGCACCGACCAGGACGGCGACCTGGTGCCGATGGTGAAACCGCAGTTCGAGGTCGGCCGCGCCCGGCTCGGGGCCGGCGGCGTGGTCCGGGATCCGGAACTGCGGCTGGCCGCGCTGACCGAGGTCGCCGAGGCCGCCGCGATGCTGGGCTGGTACCCGGCCGGGTCGGTGGCCAGCCCGGCGCCGGGCCCGGCCGGCAACGTCGAGTACTTCCTGTGGTTGCGCCGCGACGCGCGGCCCGGCGGGGGACGGCTCGACGAGGCCATCGCGAACGGACCGTCGTGACGCGGGAGGCGTTGCTGGTGGTGCACGCCGGCCGCACCGCGAACCGGGACGTGGCCGAGAGCGTGGTTCGGCGGCTGGCGTCGGCGGGCATCCGGCTGCGGATTCCCGGCGACGAGTGGGCTGAGCTGCCCACCGACCTGCCCGCCGGGATGGCCCCGCGGATAGTGGACCTCGAGCCCGGGGTGGCCGAGGGTGTCGAGGTGGTCCTGGTGCTGGGCGGTGACGGGACGCTGCTGCGGGCCGCCGAGCTGGCCCGACCGTCCGGGGTGCCGCTGCTGGGGGTCAACCTGGGCCGGGTCGGGTTCCTCGCCGAGACAGAGGCCGACCCCGACTCGGTGGACGCGGCCGTCGACGCGGTCATCTGCGGCGGCTACCGGGTCGAGGAGCGGATGACCGTCGAGGCCGCCGTGGTGGTCAACGGCGACCCGGTCCGCCGCACCTGGGCGCTGAACGAGGCCTGCGTGGAGAAGACCAGCCGGGAACGGATCCTCGACGTGGTGCTGGAGGTCGACGGTCGGCCGGTCACCGGTTTCGGCTGCGACGGGGTGTTGTGCTCCACCCCCACCGGCTCCACCGCGTACGCGTTCTCTGCCGGCGGTCCGGTGGTCTGGCCGGAGGTGCGGGCCCTGCTGGTGGTCCCGCTGACCGCGCACGCGCTGTTCGCCCGCCCACTGGTGATCGCGCCCGGCTCGCAGGTGGCGGTCGAGGTCGACGCCCGAGGATTCCCGGCGGTGCTGGTCTGCGACGGTCGCCGCAGCATCCCGGTACCGCCGGGGGCCAGGGTCGAGCTGGCGCAGGGCGAGTTGCCGGTCCGGTTGGTGCGGCTGACCGACCAGCCGTTCACCGACCGGCTGGTCCGCAAGTTCAGCCTGCCGGTGCAGGGCTGGCGGGGGACTCCCACCCCGCCGGAGCCGCCCGGCACCTGACGCGTTTCCGGATCGCACGTCTCGGAAGCCGGCACAGCCCGGCGCCGGCCCGCGCAGTATCGACCGCCGCTGCGCGGCCCGCACGGTATCGACCGCCGCGCGGCCCGCACGCGAGCTGCGCGGCCCAACCGAAGCTGGCGGGCGTTCGGTGATTGCGGTGCGGCCGTGCCTCGGCCGGGGTGTCGGGTCGAGCACCTACACTCGCCGGCATGCTCGCCGAGATGCGGATCCAGGGCCTGGGCGTCATCGACGACGCCACCCTCGAACCGCACCCCGGGCTCACCGTGCTCACCGGCGAGACCGGCGCGGGCAAGACGATGGTGGTCACCGGGCTGACGCTGCTCGGCGGTGGTCGCGCCGAGGCGTCCCGGGTGTCCGAGGGCGCTGCCCGGGCGATGGTGGAGGGCCGCTTCGAGGCCGGCGACCAAGCGGCCCGGATCGCCGAGGAGACCGGGGCGGAGCCCGACGAGGACGGTTCGTTGATCGCGGTCCGCACGGTCGGCGCGGACGGACGGTCCCGGGCCCACCTGGGTGGTCGGTCGGTGCCGGTCGCGGTGCTGGGCCGGCTCGCCGAGGCCATGCTCGCCGTGCACGGGCAGAACGACCAGCTTCGGCTGATGCGCCCCGGCGAGCAGCGCGCGGTGCTGGACCGCTACGCCGGTGCGGCGGTGGGTCGCCCGCTCGCGGCCTACCAGCGGGTGCGGGAGCAGTGGCGGCAGGCCTGTGCCGAGCTGGTCGAACGGCGGGACAACGCGCGGCGCCTGGCCCAGGAGGCCGACATGCTGCGCCACGGGCTCGACGAGATCGCCGCGGTCGCGCCCCAGCCGGGCGAGGATGTCGCCCTGGTGGACGAGGCCCGCCGGCTGGCCGCCGCCGACGACCTGCGCGCGGCGGCCGGTGGTGCCCGGCTGGCGCTGGTCGGCGCGGACGGCGGCGCGGACGGGCTGGACGAGGCCGGCGACGGGGCGGACCATCCGGGCGCGCTCGGGTTGCTCGGTGAGGCCCGGCGGCTGCTCTCCGGCACCGGTGACCCGGCGCTGGACCGGCTGGATCCCCGGCTCGACGAGGTGGCCGCGCTGCTCGCCGACGTCGTCGGCGAGCTCACCGGCTATCTCGGCGCCCTGGACGCCGACCCACAGCGGCTGCACACCGTGCTCGGCCGGCAGGCCGAGCTGCGCGCGCTCACCCGCAAGTACGCGGCCGACATCGACGGGGTGCTCAGGTGGGCCGAGGAGGCCGCGGGGCGGCTGGCCGGGATCGACGTCAGTGACGAGGCGATGGCCGTGCTGCGGGAACGCCGTGACGAGCTGGCCGCCGAACTCGCCGAGCACGCCCGCGAGCTCACCGCCGCGCGCGGGGAGGCGGCGGGCCGGTTGGCGTCGGCGGTCACCGAGGAACTCTCCGGCCTGGCCATGCCGGATGCCCGGCTGCTGGTCGAGATGTCACCCCTGGATGCCCGGAGCGGGGGCGCCGCCGGCGAGCCGGACGGATCGGAGCTGGAGCTGGACGGGCGGCGGGTGACGGCCGGACCGGACGGTGTCGACGAGGTGGAGCTGCGGCTGGTGCCGCACGCAGGCTCGCCGCCGGTCGCGCTGCACAAGGGCGCATCCGGGGGTGAGCTCTCCCGGGTGATGCTGGCGCTGGAGGTGGTCCTCGCCGACGCCGACCCGGTGCCGACCATGGTGTTCGACGAGGTCGACGCGGGGGTCGGCGGCCGCGCCGCGGTGGAGATCGGCCGCCGGTTGGCCCGGCTGGCCGTCACCCACCAGGTCATCGTGGTGACGCACCTGGCGCAGGTGGCCGCCTACGCCGACCGGCATGTGGTGGTCGACAAGCGTGGCGCCCCGGTGAACGGCGCCGCGCGGGGCCGGGTCCGCACCCTTGAGGACGCCGACCGGATCGTGGAGCTGGCCCGGATGTTGGCCGGGCTGGACGACACCGACACCGGCCGGGCACACGCCGAGGAGCTGCTGGCCACCGCCCGGTGGGAGAAGGCGCAGGCCAGCGGGGCCGCTGTCGGTGGCCGCCGGTAGCGGCGGTCACGCCCCTCACCGTAGACCCGCTGGCGGACGCTCACAGCTCGCGGCGGGCCAGCACCGCGAGCCGTTCCCGCGCCCGCTGGTGCATCGGCCGGGAGTTCCACCGGCCCGGCCGGATCTCGTGGGACACCATTAGGTCCCGCTCGAACTGGACGCTGAGCGCGGCGGCGAACTCGCCGGACTGCACACACAACGTCGCCTCGTCGTTGAGCTGGAACGACCGGTTGTCGAAGTTCACCGAGCCGACGGTCGACCAGACCCCGTCCACGGTCATCGTCTTAGCGTGCATCATGGTCGGCGCGTACTCCCAGATTCGCACACCCGCGGCCGTGAGCTGCTCGTACACCGCCCGGCCGGCCACCCGCACCAGTTGCTTGTCGATGTGCCGGCCCGGCACCAGCACCCGCACCCGTACGCCCCGCGCGGCCGCGTCGGCCAGCGCCTCGACGAAGGCCGGGCGCGGGGCGAAGTAGGCCGAGGTGAGGTCGAGGGTCTTCCTGGCCGAGGATATGGCCAGGAAGAACAACGCCTCGGTGTCGGTGTCGCCGACTCCGGCCGCGGAGCGGACCAGCTGCATCGGGCCGGCGTGCGGTTCGGTGATCGGCAGCTCGGGCAGGTAGTCCGGCCCGACGAGGACGTCGCCGGTGGCCTCCAGCCAGTTCTCCGCGAACGCCCCCTGCAGCCCGCGCACGATCGGGCCGCGCACCCGTACGTGGGTGTCGCGCCAGTGCTCCGGGTCGTGCGCGTCGCCGGTCCATTCCTCGGCGATGCCCACCCCGCCGACCATGCCGACCTCGCCGTCGGCGACCAGGATCTTGCGGTGGGTGCGGTTGTTGAGCCGGGTGACCGAGTAGGGCCGGACCGGCCGGAACCGGGCCACCGTCACCCCGGCGTCGGACAGGTCGTCGATCAGCGCGCGGTCCATCTTGATCGTGCCGAACGCATCGAGCAGCACGTTCACCTCGACCCCGGCCCGGGCCCGTTCGACCAGAGCGGCCGCCACCTCGTGGGCGATGTCGCCGCGCCAGTAGACGAACGTGAGCAGGTTCAGCGTCCGGCGGGCCCTGGCGATGGTGTCCAGGAACGCCGGGAAGATCGCGTCCCCGTTGATCAGCAGCTCCAGGTCGTTGCCGTAGGAGATCGGTGCGCTGGTGATCGCCTCGGTGGCCCGGAGGAACCCCTCGGAGCCCACGTCCAGCTCGCCGCCGCGCATCTGGTAACCGTGGCGCTGCTCCCGACGGTGCCGGAGCGACTCCATTGCGTACCGCCCGGACAGCAGGGCCGCCCCGGCCAGCAGTGGCCAGCTCCGGACGAGTGCCGTGGCCGGCTTCACGGGACCACCACCGCGACGCCGCCGGGCAGCAGGCTGAACCGGCCCGGGCGGCACTCCCGGACGTCGCCATCGACGTTGAACAGCCCCCGGCCGGACAGCTCGATCTCCACCACGGCGCCGCGCAGATGGTGCACGTCGTCCTGGGCGGTGAGCTCGCCGCGGCGCATGCCGTAGGCCCGAGCCACCAGCGCCAGCCGGGACCCCGCCGGCACCACCGCGACGTCCAGCTCGCCGTCGTCGCGGCGAGTGCCGCCGATCGCCGAACCGCCGCCGAACGCCCCGGTCACCCCGACGATCACCTGCCAGGCCCGGCCGCTGAACCGCTGCTCGCCGTCACAGCGCACCCGGCAGGTCACCGGGTCGGCGGTGACCCCGGGTCTCAGCGCACCGAGCAGGTAGGCGGCCGGACCCAACCGGGACTTGTAATCCGAGGCATGCCGGCTGGCCACGGCGGACAACCCGGCGGCGGCCGCGTTGACGAAGGGGTGACCGTCCACGTCCCCGACCTCGTGGCGGCGGGTGCCGGCGGCGGGGTCGGCGGCCAGCCGGCACGCCTCTGCCACGTCGTCGGGCAGGCCCGCGGCCCGGGCGAAGTCGTTGGCGGTGCCGGCCGGGATGACCGCCAGCGGCAGGCCGGCGTGGTGCGCGGCCCGGGCGACCACCCCGATCGAACCGTCATCCCCGGCGAGCACCACCCGGTCGGTACCGGGCGGAAGTGGAGCGTCGATCTCGCTGAGCGGGATGAGGACGACCTGGGCACCGTCCCGGGCGAGGAGCTCGGTAAGCGTGTCGGGGTCGGTTTCGCCGCCCGAGCGGGGGTTGGCGACGAGCGCAAGAATCACGGACTACATCCTCGGTCTGCGGCTGGCGATGAAGCGAGATTCCGGCAGTGTCCACGACTCGCGGCGGAAATGCGCCACCCCGAGCCGTTCGCTTGACACCATCCTCGGCATGCAGATGACCGACATGCTCGCCACGATGACGAGGGACCGTCGGAAGCTGCCCGGGCTGACCGGCTCGGCTCGCGTCGACCGGGACACTTCGGCGCTGCTCAAGCGGGTCCGCCCCGGTGATGTGGCGGTGCTCGACCAGATCGACCTGGACCGCCCCACTGCCGAGGCGCTGGTCGCGGCCGGGGCGGCGGCGGTGGTGAACGCCGCTCCGTCGATCTCGGGCCGCTACCCCAACCTCGGCCCCGACGCGCTGCTCGCCGCCGGGATCACCCTGGTGGACGGGGCCGGCCCGGAAGTGCTGCGTGGGGTCCGGGACGGCGCCCGGCTGCGGCTGCACGACGGTGGGGTGTTCGCCGGGGACAAGCTGGTCGGCCGGGGGGTGCCGCAGACCCTCGACTCGGTGGCGGCCGCGATGGCGGCGGCCAAGGAGGGTCTGGCCAACCAGCTCGAAGCGTTCTCCGCAAACACCATCGAGTTCATGCGCCAGGACCGGGCGCTGCTGCTGGACGGCGTCGGGGTTCCCGAGGTGCGGGTGCCCCTGGCCGGGCGGCGCGTGCTGGTGGTGGCCGACGGGATCGACCACGTCGAGGACCTGGCCCGGTTGCGGCGCTACATCAGGGAGTTCCGCCCGGTGCTGGTCGGGGTGGGCGGTGGCGCGGACGCACTGTGGGCCGCGGGCCACCGGCCGCACCTGGTGGTGGGTGACCCCGCGGAGATGTCCGACCGGGTGCTCACCTGCGGTGCCGACGTCGTGGTGCCGGCATTCGCCGACGGCCATGCTCCCGGGCTGCACCGGGTGCAGGACCTGGGCGCCGGCGCGGTGACCTTCCCCGCGTCGGGCAACCCGGAGGACCTGGCGCTGCTGCTGGCCCACCACCACGGCGCCAGGCTGATCGTCACGGTCGGCTTCCAGGCCACGCTGGCGGAGTTCCTCGACCGCGGTCGCTCCGGCAGCAACGCCTCGACGTTCCTCACCCGGTTGAAGGTCGGCGGGTCGCTGGTCGACGGAAAGTCCGCGGCCGAGATGTACCGGCCACCGGTGTCCGCGGCCGCGGTTGCGCTGCTGGTGGTGGCGGTCGTGGTGGCGGTCGTGGCGGCGCTCGCGGTCACCGCCGTCGGTCCGGCCGTGCTCGGTCACCTGGACCGGGCGTTCAGCTCCGTGTTCGAACTCGTGGCGGGATGGTTCAGCCCATGATGTCGGTGCGTTATCACGTGATCTCGTTGGCTGCGGTGTTCCTCGCGCTGGCGTTGGGTGTGGTCCTGGGCTCCACCAGCGTCAGCCAGCGGATGCTGTCCGTGGTGGCCGGTGACCGGGACAGCCTCACCGAGCAGGTCGACCAGCTCAGCGCGCAGCGCGCCGAGCTGGACGCCCGGGCCCGCGCGGCGAACGCGTTCGCCGCGACAGTCGGGCCGGGGGTGGTGCAGGGGCAGCTCGCCCAGCGGCGGGTGGTCCTGGTGCTCGCGCCGGACGCCGACCCGGGTGACCGGGACGCCGTCCGGCAGCTGATCGGTCAGGCCGGCGGTGTGGTCACCGGCGAGCTGGCGCTGACCGAGGCCCTGGTCGACCCGTCCCGGGCGGACTCGGTGCGCGACCTGGCCACCCGGCTGCTGCCCAGCGGCGCCCAGCTACCTGCCTCGGCCGACGCGGGCGCGCTGGCCGGTGGCCTGCTCGGCAGCGTGCTGCTGACCTCCCCGGACGGCCAGCAGCGGGTCGCCGCCGACCAGGCCGGTGCGGCGCTGGCCGGGCTGACCCAGGCAGGCTTCGTCCGGGCCGGCTCCCGTCCGTCCCCCGCGCAGCTCGCGGTGGTGCTCACCGGAGTCTCGATGGCCGGTGCCGACGCCGCTGACCGGGCGGCCGCGCTGGCCCGGGTGGCCGGCGAGCTCGACCGGTCCGGCGGCGGCGCGGTGCTGGCCGGGCGCAGCGGCGCGGAGGGCCCCAGCGGAGCGGTCGGTGTGGTGCGGGCCGATTCCGTCGCGTCGGCGGCGCTGTCCACGGTGGACGGGGTGCAGACGTCACTGGGTCGGGTGGCGAGCGTGCTCGCGCTGCGTGAGCAGGCCGAGGGCCGAGCCGGGCACTACGGCTCCGCGACCACCGCACAGGCACCCATCCCGGGCGCATCCGCGGGTTGAGCGTTTGCCGGTCGGTAGGCGGTGTTACCGTGGTCTTCCGTGCAGACACGCGCGACCAGGCATGTTTTTGTCACCGGCGGGGTCGCTTCCTCCCTGGGTAAGGGACTCACGGCCTCCAGTCTCGGCCAGTTGCTCACCGCTCGCGGGTTGCGGGTGGTGATGCAGAAGCTGGACCCCTACCTCAACGTCGATCCGGGCACCATGAACCCGTTCCAGCACGGGGAGGTGTTCGTCACCGAGGACGGCGCCGAGACCGATCTGGACATCGGGCACTACGAGCGGTTCCTGGACCGCGACCTGTCCGGGCGGGCCAACGTCACCACCGGGCAGATCTACTCGTCGGTGATCGCCAAGGAGCGCCGGGGCGAGTACCTCGGCGACACGGTGCAGGTGATTCCGCACATCACCAACGAGATCAAGGACCGCATCCTGGAGATGTCGGATCCGGACGGCGCCGGCGTCACACCGGACGTGGTGATCACCGAGGTCGGTGGCACGGTGGGCGACATCGAGTCGTTGCCGTTCCTGGAGGCCGCGCGGCAGGTGCGCCACGATGTCGGCCGGGACAACTGCTTCTTCCTGCACGTGTCGTTGCTGCCGTTCCTGGCGCCGTCGGGGGAGCTGAAGACCAAGCCCACCCAGCACTCGGTGGCCGCGCTGCGCAACATCGGCATCCAGCCCGACGCGATCGTGCTGCGCGCGGACCGGGACGTGCCCGAGGCGCTCACCCGAAAGATCAGCATGATGTGCGACGTGGAGTCGGACGGCGTGGTCGCCGCCCCGGACGCGCCGTCGATCTACGACATTCCCCGGGTGCTGCACCGCGAGGGCCTCGACGCGTACGTGGTGCGCCGGCTCGGGCTTCCGTTCCGGGACGTGGACTGGACGGAGTGGGGCGACCTGCTGACCCGGGTGCACCACCCCCGGGAGACCGTGCGGATCGCGCTGGTCGGCAAGTACGTCGACCTGCCCGACGCCTACCTGTCGGTCACCGAGGCGTTGCGCGCGGGCGGGTTCGCCCACCACGCGGCGGTCGAGCTGGTGTGGGTGACCTCCGACGACTGCGAGGACGACGGTGGCGGCCCCGGTGCGGCTGCGGCGCTGGCCGAGGTGGACGGCGTGCTGGTGCCCGGAGGGTTCGGCATCCGCGGCATCGAGGGCAAGATCAGCTCCATCCGGCACGCCCGGCAGCGCGGCATCCCGGTGCTCGGGCTGTGCCTTGGTCTGCAGTGCATGGTGATCGAGGTGGCCCGGTCGCTGGCCGGGCTGGACGGCGCCAGCTCCGCCGAGTTCGACCCGGACACGCCGCATCCGGTGATCGCTACCATGGCCGACCAGCACGACGTGGTGGCCGGCGAGCGCGACATGGGCGGCACCATGCGGCTTGGTGCCTACCCCGCCGTGCTGGCCGAGGGCTCGGTGACCGCCGCCGCGTACGGCGTCGGCCGGGTCTCCGAGCGGCACCGGCACCGCTACGAGGTGGCCAACGCCTACCGGGACAAGCTGGTCGAGGCCGGGCTGGTGCTCTCCGGCACCTCACCGGACGGGCGTCTGGTGGAGTTCGTGGATCTACCGGCGGACGTCCACCCGTTCTTCGTCGGCACCCAGGCGCACCCGGAGCTGAAGAGCCGCCCGACCCGCGCGCACCCGCTGTTCCGGGCCTTCGTCGCGGCCGCCCTGGCCTACCGCGCCGAGGGCCGGCTGCCGGTGGAGCTACCGGACCGCGAGCCGGAGCGGGCCGGGGCCACCTCATGACCGACCGGCACGACTTCCCGGTCGCCGGGTCAGCCGACATCTACCGGGGCCGGGTGCTCGCGCTGCGCTCCGACCGGGTGGAAATGCCTGGCGGGCGGCTTGCGGTCCGGGAGGTCGTCGAGCACCTCGGCGCGGTCGCGGTCGCCGCACTGGACGCCGACGACCGGCTCGCGGTAATCGACCAGTACCGCCACCCGGTGGGCCGGCGGCTGTGCGAGCTGCCCGCGGGCCTGCTCGACGTGAAGGGCGAGGACCCGGCGCTCACCGCCGCGCGGGAGCTGGCCGAGGAGGCCGGACTGGCCGCGGCCGAGTGGTCGGTGTTGCTGGACGTGGTGCCCTCGCCCGGTTTCTGCGACGAGAGCGTGCGGGTCTACCTGGCCGGCGGGCTGACCGGGGTCGACCGGCCCAAGCCCGGTGACGACGAGGAGGCCGACCTGCGGATCGGCTGGTTACCGCTGGCCGAGGCGGTGCACGCAGTGCTGGCCGGGGAGATCGTGAACGCGGTCACTGCCGCCGCGGTGCTGGCGGTGTACGCCGTGCGGGCCGGTGTCGCCGCTCCGCGCCCGGTGCATACGCCCTGGGTCGACCGGCCGTCGGCGCTGGCCAACCGCCCACCGCGCGGCTGACCCCGATCGGGGCGTGGTCGGTTCGCGGCCGTGTCGATCGGGTACCTCCAGCGGATGACCAGCACGAACCTCACCGACGAGACCGCACAGCGACTGCGCGACGAGCTCGACGTCCTCCGCGCCCGACGCGAGGAGCTGACCGAGCTGCCGGACGGCCAGGACGGCGTCGGCGATCGGGCCGACGACGCGCAGAACCTGCAGCGGCTGGACGACGCGGCGTTGCTCGACGACCGGATCGCCGAGCTGACCCGGCTGCTCGCCGGCGGGCACCCGGGCGCCGAGCACTCCGACGACCGGTTGCCGGTGGGCACCGTGGTTACGCTCCGGCATCCCGACGGGTCCACCGAGACCCTGCGGGTGGTGGCGATCACCGAACAGGCTGCGCCCGGTGAGCAGGACGACGTGTTCACCCTCGACAGCCCGCTCGGGCGGGCCCTGGCCGACGGGAGCGGGGGTGCGACCGTCCGCTACCACGCCCCGGACGGCGAGCGGGAGCTGGAGATCGTGGCGCTGCGCCGGCCGGGCTGACCCGGTCCGGTGCGCCCCGGCGGCCGGGACGGTCGCGGCGCACTACGCTGCACCCCTCATGACTGGTCCGGGTGGGAACTCGACGGCGGTCGCCGCGCAGAGGGTCGCATCGCGCCGGGCGCCCGGACCGGTCGACGAGGCGCTGGCCACGTACCTGGACCATCTTGTTGTGGAGCGCGGGATCGCGGACAACACGCTGCGCTCCTATCGCCGCGACCTGCGCCGCTACGCGCAGTACCTGACCGGCCGGGGGATCGGTGACCTCGCCGAGGTGGCCGAGTCGGACGTGGGGGAGTTCCTCGCGGTGCTCCGCGAGGGCGAGCCCGGACATCCCCCGCTGGCCGCGTCGTCCGCGGCCCGGACCTTGGTCGCGGTCCGGGGTCTGCACCGTTTCGCCGCCCGGGACGGCCTGGTCGAGGTCGACGTGGCGCGGGAGGTACACCCGCCGACCCCGCCGCGGCGGCTGCCCAAGGCGTTGCCGCTGGACCGGGTCGAGCGGCTGCTGGAGGCCTGCCGGTCCGACAGCCTCCTGGGGCTGCGCGACCGGGCGCTGCTGGAGCTGCTCTACTCGACCGGGGCCCGGATCTCCGAGGCGGTCGGCCTCGACCTGGACGACGTGGATCTCGACTCCCGGTCGGCGCTGCTGGCCGGCAAGGGCGGCAAGCAGCGACTGGTGCCGGTGGGGCGTCCGGCGGTGGCCGCCCTGGAGGCCTACCGGGTGCGGGCGCGACCGGGTCTGGCGATCCGTGGCGTGGGCACCCCCGCACTGTTCCTGAACGTCCGGGGTGGCCGGTTGTCCCGGCAGAGCGCCTGGCAGGCGTTGCGGACCGCGGCCGACCGGGCCGACGTGCGGGAGCCGGTCTCGCCACACACCCTGCGCCACTCGTTCGCCACGCACCTGTTGGAGGGTGGCGCCGACGTGCGGGTCGTCCAGGAACTGCTCGGGCACGCCTCGGTGACCACCACCCAGGTGTACACGCTGGTCACCGTCGACTCGCTGCGGGAGGTCTATGCACTGGCCCACCCCCGAGCCCAGGGCTGAGTGGGGAGCGCGGGCGAAAGTGGGCACGGGTTCGACTTCCGTGACTGCTAGCCTAATAGTGTGACACCGAACCCCGTTGAAGGTGCCTACGGCGATGCAACTGTCAACGATCAGGGGCGAGTGACGATACCCGCCCAGGTGCGTCGCGCTGCTGGACTTGAGTCGGGCGTGGCCCTGGTTGTCTATCTGGAGGACGGGCGGGTGGTGATCGAGTCTCGCGACCAGCTTGCGGACCGCATCCGCCGCGAGGCGGCCGCGAGCTGGACCGGCGAGGGGTCGGTGGTGGCCGAGCTGATCGCCGAGCGGCGCGCGGAGGCCACGCATGAGAGCGATTCGTGAACTCGTTCGAGTCGGCCGTCCTGGACAGCTCAGCGGTGCTGGCGTGGCTGCGTGGTGAGCCAGGCGCGGACCTCGTTCACCCGCTGCTGCCCACCGCGATCGTCTCGGCGGCGAACTGGTCGGAGATCTGGCAGAAGCTCGACCAGCACGGTGTCGATGCCGACCGCGCCACCCACCGGCTTCGCGCGCTCGGGGTCGCGGTGGAGCCGTTGACCGTCGCCGATGCGGTGGTGGCCGCGAAGCTGTGGGCCCCGGGTGCGGGACTCTCCCTCGGCGACCGCTGCTGCCTGGCGCTGGCCGGCCGGCTCGGGCTGGCGGCGGTCACTGCGGACCGCGCCTGGTCCGAGCTGGACATCGAGGTGCCAGTGCGGGTCGTCCGATAGCTCACCCGGTCCGCGGAAGGTAGGCTGCGCACCGGCGGGGCGCTTTGGTCGACGGCAGACAGCCACTTACTCTAACCAGTTGAGAACCGGTGCTCCGGCATCCGCCGGAGCACCGTGCGAGACGACCTGACGGAGCCCGCATGTCGACACCCCGGCCGATGGAGCCGAGGCAGGTGCCGCTGGACGAGCCTGAGGGGTTCGTCGAGGAGCGCTCCGCCGGGGTACCGAAGCCGTCGGTCGCGCCCGAACCGGCTCCGCTGAGCGGGCACGGCCCGGCCCGGGTGATCGCCGTCGCCAACCAGAAGGGCGGCGTCGGCAAGACCACGTCGACGATCAACCTCGGAGCCTGCCTGGCGGAGTACGGCCGCCGGGTGCTGCTGGTGGACTTCGACCCGCAGGGCGCGCTGTCGGTGGGTCTGGGAGTGCAGCCGCACCAGTTGGACCGCACGATCCACAATCTGCTGATCGGCGGCGGGACCAAGATCGACGAGGTGATCATCCCCACCCGGGTGCCCGGGATGGACCTGCTGCCCAGCAACATCGACCTGTCCGCAGCCGAGGTGCAGCTGGTCACCGAGGTCGGGCGCGAGCAGGCCCTGGGTCGCGCGCTGCGGCCGGTGCGGGGCGAGTACGACATGATCCTGGTCGACTGCCAGCCGTCGCTGGGCCTGCTCACCATCAACGCGCTGGCCTGCGCGCACAGCGTGCTGATCCCGCTGGAGTGCGAGTACTTCAGCCTGCGCGGGGTTGCCCTGCTGATCGACACCATCGAGAAGGTCAAGGACCGGCTGAATCCGGACCTGGCGATCAGCGGCATTCTGGCGACGATGTACGACCCGCGCACCCTGCACACCCGGGAGGTCCGCGACCGGGTGATCGAGGCGTTCGGCGAGCTGGTGTTCGACGCCACCATCAACCGCACGGTGCGCTTCCCGGAGACCACGGTCGCCGGTGAGCCGATCACCAAGTGGGCGCCGAACTCGGCCGGGGCCAAGGCCTACCGCCAACTCGCCCGCGAAGTGATCGCCCGGGAGGCGGCCGCCTCGTGATCGGGTCCCTGACCACCACGTCCCCGTACCTACCCGACGCCGGCCCCGAGGAGGAGTCGACGTGACCGCTGTGGTGAGTCCGGACGACCTGGTCCTCGACGAGCTGGTCCGGCCCCGGTTCACCGTCCGGTTGGACAACTTCTCCGGGCCGTTCGACCTGCTGCTGCAGCTGATCAACCGGCACGAGCTGGACGTCACCGAGGTGGCGTTGCACCAGGTGACCGACGATTTCATCGCGCACACCCGGGCCCTGTCGGAGTCCGGATCGGCCGCCGAGCTGGACGAGATCACCGAGTTCCTGGTGATCGCGGCGACTCTGCTGGACCTGAAGGCGGCCCGGCTGCTGCCCGGCGCCGACGTGGAGGACGTCGAGGACCTGGCGTTGCTGGAGGCCCGCGACCTGTTGTTCGCCCGGCTGCTGCAGTATCGCGCCTACAAGCAGGTGGCCGCGCTGTTCGTGGAGCTGGAAGCGTCCGCGATGCGCCGCTATCCCCGCTCGGTGGCGTTAGAACCGCGCTATGCCAAGCTGCTGCCCGAGGTCATGCTCGGGATGGACGCCGACCGCTTCGCCGAGCTCGCGGCGGCGGTGTTCCGGCCGAAGCCGCCGCCGACGGTGTCCCTGGACCACCTGCACGCCGGCCTGGTGTCGGTGCCGGAGCACATGGCTGTGCTGCGCGAGCGGCTGGCCGAGCTGGGCCGGGCCAGTTTCCATCAGCTGACCGCCGACTGTGCCGAGCCGCTGCAGGTGGTCGCCCGGTTCCTTGCGGTGCTGGAGCTCTACCGGGAGGCCAGCGTGCACCTCGACCAGGAGGAGGCGTTCGGCGAGTTGATCGTCAGCTGGAGCGCGCTGCGAGTGGCGTCGTGACCGACCAGCTGGTGACCGACGAGCTGATCGAGGAGCCGCCCGACGACCACGCCCTGGCCGGGGCGCTGGAGGCGCTGCTGCTGGTGGTGGACGAGCCCGCCGACCAGGAGACGCTGGCCGTCGCACTCGGCGTGCCCCAGGAACGGGTCGCCGCCGCGCTGCGCGCCCTGGCCGAGGGCTACCGCGACGCCGAGCGGGGCATCGACCTGCGCCGGGTCGGCGAGGGGTGGCGGTTCTACACCCGGGACCGCTACGCGCCCTATGTCGAACGGCTGCTGCGCGACGGCCAGCGCGCGAAGCTGACCAGGGCCGCGCTGGAGACCTTGGCCGTGGTCGCCTACCGCCAGCCGGTGACCCGGGCGCGGGTGGCGGCGGTACGCGGAGTGAACAGCGACGGCGTGATGCGTACCCTGGTCACCCGGGGTCTGGTCGAGGAGTCCGGAGTCGATCCGGGCACCCAGGGCATCCTCTACCGCACCTCCGAGCTCTTCCTGGAGCGGCTGGGGCTGACCTCGCTGGCGGAGCTGCCCCCGCTGGCGCCGCTGCTGCCCGAAGTGGACGCGATCGAAGGAGATGAAGGGTGAGTGAGCATCGCAGCGAGCGCCAGCGAGCGAGGAGCCCGGGGGACGGTAGCCGGCGGAGCCGGCGGGGTGGGACAAAGGCTGCGAGCCCGGAATCGGCCGTCGATACCGATGTCTGACCATCAGCTCGAAACCGACGGGGCGCCGATCGGCACCCGCCTGCAGAAGGTGCTCGCCCAGGCCGGTATCGCCTCCAGACGGGCGGCCGAGGAACTGATCGCCGAGGGTCGGGTCAGCGTGGACGGCCAGATCGTGCGGCAGATGGGCCGGCGCATCGACCCGACCGTCGCCGTGGTGCGGGTCGACGGTGCCCGGGTGGAGCTGCGCGACGGCGTCGTGCACCTGGCATTGAACAAGCCGCGCGGCATGCTCTCCACGATGTCCGACGACCGTGGCCGGCCCTGCGTCGGTGACCTGGTGGCCGGTCGGGACGGACTCGATCCGCACGTCGGAGGACCGGCCCGGGTGCGGTTGTTCCACGTCGGGCGGCTGGACGCCGAGACCGAGGGCCTGCTGCTGCTGACCAACGACGGCGAGCTCGGCCACCGGCTGATGCACCCGTCGTTCGAGGTGGCCAAGACCTACCTCGCCGAGGTCCCCGGCCCGATTCCCCGCGATCTGGGTCGCCGGATGCGCGACGGGGTGGAGCTGGCCGACGGGCCGGTGCGGGTGGACTCGTTCCGGGTGGTCGACTCGTTCGGCGCGAAGGCGATGGTGGAGCTGGTGCTGCACGAAGGCCGCAAGCACGTCGTGCGCCGGCTGCTGGACGAGGTCGGGCACCCGGTGCGCAGGCTGGTCCGGACCGGCATCGGTAAGGTAATGCTCGGCAGCCAGCGCCCCGGCAAACTGCGCCCGCTCACCCGCCCCGAGCTCGGTTCCCTCTACCGCGCGGTGGGCATGTAGCCGGTCAGGCGGCCTGGCGCTCCTTGAGTACCCGCAGCGCCTCATCGGCGTGCATCTCGAACTTCGTCTCGGACTTGATCGCCTCGATCACCTTGCGGTCCTGGCCGATGACGAAGGTGCGCCGCTTGGTGTGCAGCGGCAACCACACCCGCCATGCCCCGAACTCCTTGGCCACCGCGCCACCGGCGTCGGACAGCAGCGGGTAGCCGAAGGAGTGCCTGCTGGCGAACTGTTGCTGTTTCGCGACCGGGTCGGGACTGATGCCCACCGGCTGGGCGCCGACCGCCGCGAACTCGGCGGCCAGGTCGCGGAAGTGGCAGGCCTCCGCGGTGCAGCCACCGGTCATCGCGGCGGGGTAGAAGAACAGCACCACCGGACCACCGGCCAGCAGCTCGCTGAGCCGGCGCGGCTGGCCGGTCTCGTCGGACAGTTCGAAGTCGCTAACCTCGTCGCCGGGCTTCATCTGGGGGTCCTCTCTGCGGAACGATCTGATCTGATCATGTCTTCGGTGTGGAACCGGGAGCGGTTCGCTTCGGGGGCAGCGGGATGAACCCGCTGGTGCGGGCAATGTAGTCGGCGTAGCCGGGGCGGCGGTCACCGATGGTCGACTCCAGGAGCTTGGCGCCGGTGCCCCTGGCCAACAGGAACGTCATCACCACCGCGGAGACCAGGGCCACCGGCCCCAGCGGGTGATGCATCGCGAGCAGCGTCAGCCCCCACCACACGCAGGCGTCACCGAAGTAGTTCGGGTGCCGGGTGTAGCGCCACAGTCCCCGGTCCATCACCTGGCCCCGGTTCGCCGGGTCGGCCTTGAATGCGCTGAGCTGGGCGTCGCCGACGGTCTCGAATCCGAAACCGACCAGCCAGGCCAGCACACCCAGCCAGGCCGCGATCTCGGTGCCACCGAGCAGGGTGTCGCCGTACCCGTACTGGGCCAACTGAACCGGCAGCGACACCACCCACATCACCACGCCCTGGGTGAGGTAGACCTTGCGCAGCGCGTACAGCGCCGGGTGGTCGCCGCCGGCGGCCAGCATCTCCACGTAGCGCGGGTCCTCGGCGTGGCCGCGGTTGCGCAGGAAGATGTACCCGGCCAGCCGCAGCCCCCAGACCACGGTGAGCGCGGTCACCAGCCAGCGCCGCCAGTCGTCGCCGTGGCCCTGGGAGGCGACCAGCGTGGTCGCGGCGATCACCGCGAAGCCGAGGCCCCAGACCACGTCGACGCCGTCGTGGCGCCCGCCCCGGGCGAACGTGCCCACCGCCCAGGCCAGCAGCATCACCAGCAGGGTCACCGCGGCGGTGACCCAGAGATTGGTCAGCAACGCCGACAGCGGGAACCCGCTCATCCGGTGAGGCCGGCCGATGGCGCGGCCGGGCGCCCGTGTTGTCCGGCGTCGTCGGGTCCGGCGCCGGGCTCGTCACCCGGATCGCGGCCGAGGGTGGCGGTGCGGGAGCGGGGCAGCCCACTGCCGCCGTCGGCCCCTGGGCGGACCAGCAGGATCTGGTGCACGCCCATCCGGTTCTCCCGGAACGCAAGCGCCGCGCCGGCCAGGTAGAGCACCCAGATCCGGTACTGCTCCTCGCCGATCAGTGCGATCGCCTCGGCCTTGCGTTCGCGCAGCGTGTCCAGCCAGGGCAGCACGGTCCAGACGTAGTGCTCGCGCAGCGAGTGCACGTCGGCCACCTCCAGCCCGGCCTCCTCCAGGAAGTTCAGCGTGGAGCCGAGCGGGCGCATGAACATGTCCGGAGCGACATAGCGCTCCATGAACGCACCGCCGCCGGGCGCGGAGTTCTTCCCGGCCGCGCCGCGGGACATCTGCTGTAGCAGCAGCCGGCCGTGCGGCCGCAGCAGCCGGTGCAGTTGGGCGGCGTAGACCGGGTAGTTGTCCTGGCCGACGTGCTCGCCCATCTCGATCGAGGAGATCGCGTCGAAGGGCTGGTCCGGGCTTGTGTCACCCCCGATGGCCCGGTAGTCCTGCAGCCGGATCTGCACCCGGTCGGACAACCCGGCGGCGGACACCCGAGCGGTCCCGTAGGCGCATTGCTGCTCGGACAAGGTGACCCCGACCGCGTGCACCCCGTAGTGCTGGGCGGCGTGCACCAGCAGCGACGCCCATCCGCAGCCGACGTCGAGCAGCCGCATACCCGGCTGCAGCGCCAGCTTGCGGCAGATGGTGTCCAGCTTGTCGCGCTGGGCGTCGGCCAGCCCGTAGTCCGGCGCGGTGTCCCGGGTCCAGTATCCGCAGGAGTAGGCCATGCTCGGGTCGAGCAGGAACTCGTAGAACTCGTTCGACAGGTCGTAGTGGTGGGAGATGGCGGCGCGGTCGCGCCGGCGGGTGTGCAGCCCGCCGGAGAGCCGGGCCTCCGAGGCCGGTGGCTTCGGCGGTGGGCCGAGGACGCCCAGCCGCAGCGCCAACCGGGCAGCGGCGAGCCTGTCGGCGGCGCTGAGCCGCGGCGCGCCCGGCTCGCGGGTCTCGGTCAGCCGCCAGAACCGGGACAGCCCGTCAGCGAGGTCGCCCTCGACCTCCAGGTCACCGGAGACGAACGCCCGGGCCAGGCCCAGCTCGCCCGGGCTCCACAGCAGCCGGCGCAGTGCGCGCCGGTGGCGCAGCACCGCGACCGGTACGTCCGGGCCAACGGCGCCGGCCTCGCTGCCGTCCCAGGCCCGGATCCGGATCGGAAGCGGGGCGCCGAGCATGCCCTCGACCAGGCTGGCCAGGCGGGGGGCGACGGGGTTGGGCATGACGCTCCTCCGGAGCTCGTGAGTGGACAGGCGCGCTATGCGCGCGCGGACCGGGTCAGCGACATCTGGTAGACGTCGAGGTAGCCGCACCGGAACCCGGCCTCGCAGTAGGCCAGGTAGAACTCCCACATCCGGCGGAAGGTGTCGTCGAAGCCCAGCCCGGCGACGTCCTCCCAGCGGGACATGAAGGTCCGCCGCCAGTGCGCCAGCGTCCGCGCGTAGTCCTGGCCGAGGCTGCGCCGTTCGACGATGCGCAGCCCGGTGTGCTCGGCTAGGTTCTGCTCGATCGCCGGCACCGACGGGATCAACCCGCCGGGGAAGACGTACTTGTGGATCCAGGTGTAGTCGCCGCGCGAGGCCAGCATCCGGTCGTGCGGCATGGTGATCGACTGCAGGCCCACCCGGCCCCCGGGGCGCAGCAGCCGGTCGAGCTGGCCGAAGTAGGTCGGCCAGTACCGCTCACCGACCGCCTCGATCATCTCCACGCTGACCACGGCGTCGTAGCTGCCCCGGGCCTCCCGGTAGTCGCGCAGCAGCACCTGGACCCGGTCGGCCACCCCAGCCTCGGTCAATCGTTCCTCGGCCAGCCGGGCCTGCTCGGCCGAGATGGTCAGCGTGGTCACCCGGGCACCCCGCTGAGCGGCCCGGGTGGCCAGCCCGCCCCAGCCGGTGCCGATCTCCAGGATGTGCTGGCCCGGCGCCACGCCGGCCAGGTCCAGGATGCCGTCGATCTTGCGGCGCTGGGCGTCGGCGAGATCGGCCGGAGTGTCGACCGAGCCGGCGGTCGGGCCGTTGGGGAACCACGCCGCGGAATAGGACATGGTCTCGTCGAGAAAGGTGGCGAACAGCTCGTTCGACAGGTCGTAGTGCCGGTGGATGTTCTCCCGCGACCCCTCGACGGTGTTCTGCTCCTCGCGTGGCTGGCGGGCCTCGACGTAGCGGCGGAACACCCGCTGCATAGTGGGCGGGATCAGCGTGGAGAGCTTGGCCGCGAACGGGGTCAACAGATCGGCCAGCTCGTTGCTGGACCAGTCGCCCACCATGTACGACTCGCCAAATCCGATCTTCGAGTTGGCGCCGAGTCGGTGGAAGAAGTCCGCCGGCCGGTGGATGCGCATCACCGGGGCGTCCGGGCCGCCGGCGCCGAGTCGTTCACCGCCGGCCAGCACGATCCGCACGTCCAGCGTGCGCACGGCCCGGCGGAACAGCGATTCGGCGATCAGGGCCCGGGCCGGTGACCGCGGCGGTGTGTCCAGGCCCGGCCAGACGCCCTTGTCCGGGCGCGGGATGTCGCGGGTGACCAGTTGGTTGTCCGGCGGCACGGTGGTCATCGACTCTCCTGCGGTGAGCTGGTGGCTGGCGTGCTGTCGGCTGTGCTGGCGGCCTCCGGAGCCGGTGGCCGGGGCAGCCGCGCGACCACCGGAATCCGCCGCAGCCACAGCGCGACGCCGTGGCGGCGGATCAGGGCCGACGTGCGGTGGGTCACCAACGGTCTTCGCACCAGCACCCGTAGTAGTTCGCCCGGAGTCGCCTGGCGGCGGATCCCGGTTACCGCCGCGGTCAGTGCGCGACCTCCGTCCTGGTGTAGTGCCACCGAGACGGCCAGCCGCTCGCCGGGCAGCGGTACCCGCATCCGGTAGTGCCCGTCCACGGTGAGGAACGGCGAGACGTAGAAGTCCTTGTCCACCTCGGCCAGGCCGGACGGGTCGGTGCGCAGCAGATACCGGTGCTGTCCGCCGTAGGTGTTGTGCACCTCGGCGACCACGCATTCCAGCGCGCCGTCGGGTCGGTGGCACCAGAAGAGCGAGATCGGGTTGAACACGTATCCCAGGCAGCGGGCGTGGGCCAGCATCAGTACCTGCCCGCCGTCCAGCGCGACCCCCCGGGTGGCCAGCCAGTTCTCCAGGTTGTCCCGGATGGAGCGGCCAGGGAGAGCCGGATCCTCGTCCGTGGGGCCGCAGTGGTCGCGGGCCTCGAAGCGGGCGAACGAGGCCAGCCAGCGCGGCATCGCGGGCAGCTCGTCGAGGTCGACCAGCCACAGGTACGTCCGGTGGGTGAAGCTGCGCCGGATCCGCTGGGTGCGCAGGTGGGTCACCCGCGCGTCGTACAGCGCCGGGACGGGCTTCACCAGGTCACTCCGAGCGCGGCGGCGGCGGCGACTCCGGAGGCGCAGCCGTCCTCGTGGAATCCCCAGCCGTGGTAGGCCCCGGCGAACGCGGTGGTCACCGTGTTCAGCCCGGGCAGCCGACGCTGCGCGGCCACCGACTCCGGGGTGTAGACCGGATGCTCGTAGACCATCCGGGCGATTACCTGGTCGTCGGCCACCCGGCCGGCACCGTTGAGGGTGACGACGTAGTCGGCCGGCTCGGCGAGCCGCTGCAGCCGGTTCATGTCGTAGCTGACCAGTACGGGGGAGTCGTCACTGGCGCAGCCGCTCTTGAGGTAGTTCCAGGACGCCCGGGCACCCGGGGTGCGGGGCAGCACCGAGGTGTCGTGGTGCAGCCAGGTCTCGTTACGGGAGTACCCGAAGGCACCCAGCACCGCCCGCTCGTTGTCGCCGGCGTCGGCGAGCAGCGCCAGCGCCTGGTCCGGGTGGGTGGCCACCAACACCCGGTCGGCGTGGTGCACGGTGTCCGAGTCGTCGCGGATCCGTACGCCGTCCGGGCCGCGGGTGACCGCCCGGACCGGGGTGGACTGGTGGACGGTGCCGAGTCCCTTCGCCACCCGCTCCACGTAGCGGTGCGAGCCGCCCACCACGGTCCGCCAGGTCGGCGAGCCGCCGACGGACAGCAGACCGTGGTGGTCCAGGAACCGGAACAGGTACCGGGCGGGGTAACGCAGAGACAGCTCCGCGCCGGCCGACCACACGCAGGACACCACCGGGAGCATGAAGTGGTCGACGAAGTAGCGGGAGTAGCCGCCGATGGCCAGGAACGCCCCGAGGGTGACGTCGGTGTCGTCCATGACGGAATCCGGCGCCGCGAGGACCCGGCGGGCGTGGGCGTGGAACCGGGGTATCTCGGCCAGCATCCGCAGGTAGCGCGCCCGCGCCAGGTTGGGCCGCGCCAGCGGACCACCCGCACGGGGAAAGAGCCCGGGCAGCTTGCGCGCGCCGGCGTACTCAAGCCCGCAGCCGTCGCAGCGCACGCTCATCGACATCTCGGAGTCCTGGGTGGCCACCCCGAGCTCGCCGAACAGCCGCAGCAGGTTGGGGTAGGTCCGGGTGTTGTGCACGATGAACCCGCTGTCCACGTACGCCGCGCCACCGTCGGAGGTGGGCAGCTCGTGGGTGTGCGCGTGCCCGCCGAGGCGGTCGTCGGCCTCGAACAGGGTCACGTCGTAACGACGTTGCAGCAGGTAGGCGGCGGTCAGCCCGGCGACACCGGCACCGATCACCGCGACCGTCTCGCGGCCACCCCGGGACTCGGCCGCTGACGTGGAACTCACCGCTGCCCCACGGACAACGCGGTTCGCAGCCCGGCCGGAGCCGGCTGCTCCATCGCCCGCGCGATCTCCGGGTCGACCGGCTCGATGCCCAGCTCGCCGAGCACGAACCGACGGACCAGCGAGTGCCAGTCCCGGGCCCGGCGCAGCATGGCGTGGCCGTCGCCGTGCACGTCGAACCGGCACACCCGGTCGGTGACCCGCTTGGCCCGCAGCGCGTAGGCGTAGGACTCGGCCGGGTCGGTCATCCGCTCCCGGTCGCCGTGCGCGATCAGCAGGGTCCGGCCGGCGAGCTGCTCGACC
>JBQTKB010000058.1:0-37896 GCA_052386505.1 Pseudonocardia sp. | reverse complement strand
GCTGGGGGGGTGGGCGCGTGGGGGGGGCGGGGGTGGCGCCCCCCGGGGTGCGCCTGTCGTCGGGGGGGGGGGGGCCCGCGCCCCCCGCCCCGCCCCCCCCCCCGGCCGGTTCGGTCAGCGGCCGGTGAAGTCCGGCCGGCGCTTCTCCATGAATGCCTTCGGTCCCTCCCTGGCGTCCTCGGTGCCGAACACCCGCTGCACCAGCAGGTTCTCCAGCACAAATGGGGTCTCCAGGGCCAGCGACCGGACCGCGATCTCCTTGGCGGTGCGCATCGCCACCGGACCGTTGCGGCAGAGCAGCTCGGCCAGCGCGTTCGCCTCGTCCATCAGGTCCGCGGCCGGCACCACCTTGTTGACCAGGCCGACGTCGAAGGCCCGCTCGGCTGAGATGGGCCGGCCGGTGAGCAGGATCTCCATCGCCACCGCCCAGGGGATCTGCCGGGGCAGCCGGATGTGCGAGCCACCGCCGGGCACGATCCCCCAGCGCACCTCGCCGAGGCCGAACACCGCGTGCTCGGCGGCGATCCGCAGGTCGGTGCCCTGCATGATCTCCAGGCCGCCGGCGACGCAGAGCCCGTTCACCGCGCAGATGATCGGCTTGTAGATGTCGGAGAAGAAGCGCTTGCTCGGGTCGCCGAGGAAGGCCTCCATCCCCTTGTCCACGATCTGCGGGATCAGCTCCCCGAGATCGGCCCCGGCGCAGAACGCCTTGTCGCCGGTGCCGGTCAGGATGGCCACCCACAACTCGTCGTCGGCGTCGAACGCGCGGAACGCCTCCTCGACCCCGGCCATCATCGCCGCGGTCATCGCGTTGTGCGCATCCGGCCGGTTGAACGCGATGGTCGCGACCCGGCCCTCGGTGGTGTAGGTGATCGTCTCCGGGAGCCTCACCGGGCGCCCGCCGCCAGCCGGTCCAGCGCCGCGCCGGCCTCACGCACCAGCTGCTCGACCACCTCGCCGGCCGGTTGGATGGCCTGCACCATGCCGGCGACCTGCCCGGCCGCGCCCGGGCTCAGGTCGTAGCGGCCGGCCCGTTCGGCCCCGCCCAGCAGCGGCCCGGAGACCAGCCCCATGGTCGGGAACGGCAGCGGCGGCAGCCCGCGCTTCTCCATCTCCGGGGGCAGCCCGCTGCGCAGCATCCGGACCGGCTTGCCGGTGACGTAGCGGGTGACGATGGTGTCGGAGTCGGACGCCTCCAGCAGCTGCTTCTTCTGCCCGTCCGGGATGTTCGCCTCGTCGGTGCCCAGGAACCGGGTGCCCATCCAGACCCCGGCGGCGCCGAGCGCCATCGCCGCCACGATGCCTCGGCCGTCGCCGATCCCGCCGGCGCCGACCACCAGCGCCCGGCCGGCGACCGCGTCCACCACCTGCGGGATGAGGGCGAGGGTACCGACCGGGCTGTTGTGCCCGCCGCCGTCGTGGCCCTGGGCCACGATCACGTCGGTACCGCCCTCGGCCACCTTGCGGGCGCTGCGCACGTTGCCGACCACGCCGATCACCTTGGTCCCGCGCTTGTGGAACTCCGGGACGTAGCGCGCCGGGTCGCCGAGCCCGGCCGCGTACACCGGTACCCGGTGATCCATGATCACTTCGAGCTGCTTGTCGAAGAACGCCTTGCTCAGCGCGGGAAACAGCGGCTTGAGATCGGCGTCGGCGGGCAACCCGAGCTCACGGCGCAGCTCGTCCACGCCGTCGAGGTAGCCGGCCGGGATGGACGCCCGCAGCTGCTCCTCGGTGACGTCGTCGGCCACCCGGGCGGGCAGCAGGGTGTCCACCCCGAACGGCTCGGAGGTCAGCGACCTGACCCGGCGGATCCACTCGTCGAGCCCGTCGGGCTCCTGCATGGCCGCGCCGAGCACCCCCAGGCCACCGGCGTTGGACACCGCCGCGGCCAGCTCCGGCCCGGACGCCCCGCCCATCCCGGCCAGGATGATCGGGTAGCGGATCTCCAGCAGCCGGCACAGGTCGGCGCCGAGCGCGCCGGCGCCCAGTCCGGTTGGTTCGGTCATCTCCTGGCTCCTTGGCTGCAGTGTCGGACTTGACGGCGGTGTCGGACTTGACGGCGGTTTCGGACTTGACGGCGGTGTCGGGCGCAGGTGCGGGCTCTCGGTGGATCGCTCATGGCGAGCCCGCCGCGCCCGCTGTGGTCGGTTCCCGGTCCAGCGCGTCGAGTTCCAGGGTGCGCGCCGGGCCCGAGCGGTAACGCCCCGCCATCCCGTCGAGATGCTCGACCGCCGTGCCGGCCAGCAGGGCGTCGGACTCGACCCGTTGGGAGAGCCGGTAGAGCCGGGACTCGGTGACGTACCCGATCGCCCCGTGCAGCTGGTGGGCCATCAGGCTGATCCCGGTCGCGGCCCGGCCGGCGTAGGCCTTGGCCGCCGCCACCTCCCGGTGCGCGGGCCCACCTTCAGTCAGCCGGGTCAGCGCGTCGTCCACCAGCAGCCGGGCCCCCTCCAGCGCGGTGGCCATGTCCGCGACATGATGCTGCACCGCCTGGAAGGATCCCAGCGGACGGCCGAACTGCTCCCGCGTGCACACGTGGTCGACGGTCCGGGACAGCAGCCCCTCGGCCGCGCCGACCAGGTCGGCGGCGGTGAGCACGGCGACCAGGTCGGCGGCCGCCTCGACGGACGGCCCGTCCAGCCTCGGCCCGAGGTGCAGCTGCTCGGGACCCAGCTCGTCGCCGCGCAGCCGGCCGACCGGGCGGCCGGACACCGCGTCCCGGTGGCGCATCTGCCCCGCCACCGGGTCGAGCACGCACAGCCGGTGGGCGGATCCCTCGGGCAGCACGACGACCACGAACGCGGCGAGGTCGGGGTCGGGCACCGCGCCCGGCTCGCCGTCCAGAGCGGACCCGGCCAGCCGGGCCGAACCGGCCGCGCAGGTGGTGGCCGGGTCGCCGGCGACCAGCCGGGGCAACCAGCGCCCGCGCTGGTCCTCGTCGCCGAACCGGTCGATCACCAGACCCGCGCACAGCGTCGAGCGCAGCATGCTGGGCAGCCCGGCCCGGGCGCACTCGGCCGAGACCACGGCGAGCGCGGCCAGGCCGGCTCCCGCTCCACCGTGGCGTTCCGGCACCGCCAGGGCGCCCCAACCCTGTCCACGCAGGGCCGACCAGACCGCCGATGCGTCCGGCTCCGGGTCGCCGGGAGCACCGGCGGTGGCCGAGGCGACCTGTCGCGCGACGCGGCGCAGGTCACGCAGCTCGAGCGGCTCATCGAAGTCCATCGGGTCCCCTCACCTCCGGGCACCCGCACGGGGGAGCCGGTACCCCCGCTGGGCGACGATGTCGCGCTGGATCTCGTTCGTGCCGCCCCCGAAGCGCAGGAACGGCACCCGCCGGTACACCAGCTCGGCCAGCCCGTCCAGCGGAGCGTCCGGGTCTCCGGCGGCGAGCAGCGAGCGCTCGCCGAAGGTCTCCAGAGCCATCGTGGCCAGCTCGGCCGTGAGCTCGGTGGAGCAGAACTTGACCATCGACGCCTCGGCGTCCGGCACCCGTCCCTGGTCGACCGACCACACCGTGCGCAGCGCCAGCAGCCGCATCGCCCGTACCCGGCACTCCAGCTCGGCCAACCGGTAGGCCGCGGTGCACCGGCGCGAGTCCGGCATCGACGGGCCCACCCGGGCCAGCTCGGCGGCGACGGCGTCGAACAACCGGCGCAGCTGGCCGATCTGGGCGATGCCGACCCGTTCCAGGTTCAGCGCCTCGGTGGCGTAGGTCCAGCCCTGGCCCGGTTCCCCGATCAGGTTCTCCACCGGCACCCGGACGTCGGTGAAGGTGATCTCGTTGGTGCGCACCGCCCCCCAGGTGGGCAGCTCGCGCACCGCGACCCCCGGGGCGTCGATCGGGACGATGATCATGCTGATCCCCCGGTGCCGGGGTGCGTCCGGGTCGGTCCGGCAGGCCAGCCACTCGTGCGTCGCGTGGTGGGCGTTGGTGTTCCACAGCTTCCGCCCGTTGATCACCCAGTGGTCGCCGTCGCGGACCGCGCGGGTCCGCAGGTTGGCCAGATCGGTGCCGGCCACGTCCTCGGAGTAGCCCAGGGCCAGCTCGATCTCCCCGGCCACCACCCCGGGCAGCCACCGACGACGCTGTTCGGCGGTGCCGCGGCGGGCAATGGTGGGGCCCACCGACAGCGTGGTCATCGAGTCCGGGTGCGGCAGGTCGCGGTAGTCGCACGCCTCGAACAGCAGGTACTGCTCCATCGCCGAGCGGCCCATGCCGCCGTACTCGGTGGGCACCGCCACCCCGAACCAGCCCCGCCGGGCCATCGCGGACAGGAACGCGACCAGCTCCGGCGGCCGCTCGGGCAGCGGAAGGTTGCGCCAGTTGCCGGCGGCCAGCACCGCGCGCAGCCCGTCGGTGGTCTCGGCCGCGAGGAAGTCCAGCACCTCCCGCTGCCACGCCGCCTCCCGCTCCGAGAGGGAGATGTCCATCGCGCTCCTTTGCGCCGAGCCGGGTCGGATCCAGGGTCAGGTGATGATCGGGTCGCTACCCACCCACGGCGGAGTGTCGGGAGCCGCCGGAGCCGTTCAGCTCGAAATCGGCCGTCTCCGGCTCGCGCAGCATCTCGCGGTGCCGCCCCGGCGACCAGGGCCACAGCTCGGGCAGCCCGTCCGGGCCCAGGTACCAGCTCTTGCATCCGCTGGCCCACACCGTGCCCGGGAGGGCCTCGCGGATCTGCTGGTTGTAGTCGCGGGTGGCGGCGTCGGTGGGCGCGAAGCTGGACACCGACCCGCGCCGCAGCCGCTCGATCCAGGAGATCACGTAGTCGGCCTGGACCTCGGCGATGGCGATCAGCGAGTGGTTGCCGATCGGGCTGTGCGGCCCCATCAGCATGAAGAAGTTCGGGAACCCGGGCATCGCCACCGTACGGTAGGCGTGCGGGCCGTCCTTCCAACGCTCGTCCAGCGTCGCCCCGTCCTGCCCGGTCACCGCCATCGGCCGGACGTAGGCCCGCGCGTCGAAGCCGGTGGCCAGCACCAGCACGTCCAGCTCGTGGGTGGTGCCGTCCTTGGTGACCACGCCCTCGGGCACGACCCGCTCGATGCCGTCGGTCACGATCTCCACGGTCGGGCGCTGGACCGCCCGGTGGTAGGACGGCGACATCACCAGTCGCTTGCACATCGGCTGGTCGGACGGAGTGATCTTGCGCCGCAGCTGCGGGTCACGCACCGTGCGCAACGCCAGCCGGCAGGAGGTGTTCACCAGGGTCCGCGCGGGCCCGGCGTTGATGACCGCCGAGAACAGCCGTTCCATGGTGGCCTGGTAGGCGCGGTAGCTGATCCGGTTGAGCTTCGGGACCCGCCGCATCACGGCCCGCGACAGCGCGGTGTAGGGCCGGTTCGGCACCGGCATCACCCACTGCGCGGTGCGCTGGAAGACCACCAGCTTGCCCACCACCTTGCTCAGCGCGCAGGTGATCTGAACCCCGGTCGAGCCGGTGCCGACCAGGCCGACCCGCTTGCCCTCGACGTTCACCGAGTGGTCCCAGCGGGCTGAGTGGAACGACGGGCCGGCGAAGCTGTCCAGGCCCGGGATGTCGGGCACGTTGGGGTGGTGCAGCACCCCGGTGGCGGTGACCAGCACGTCGACAGTGTCGGTGTGCCCGTCGGCGGTGCGCAGCCGCCAGCGACCGTCGGTCCAGGTGGCCTCGACCACCTCGGAGTTGAACCGCAGGTGCGGCCGCAGTCCGAGGCGGTCGGCGCTGCGCACGAAGTAGCGCTGCAACTCGGGGCCCTCGGGGAACACATGGCTCCAGCCCGGGTCCGGCGCGAAGCTGTAGGAGTAGTACCGCGAGGGCACGTCACAGGTCAGCCCCGGGTAGGTGTTGTCCCGCCAGGTGCCGCCGACCTCGCCGGCCTTCTCGTAGATGGTGAAGTCCCGCACGCCCGCGGCCAGCAGCTTGGCGCCCATGCAGACCCCGGACATGCCGGCTCCGACGATCGCCACCCGCGGGGTGGGGGTCGGCGCCGGCAAGTGGGCCCGGATCGAGTCGGCCAGGTGCCCGAGCGCCGCGTCGGCCGCCGGGAGCAGCCTGGGCATGCTGTGGAAGTCGTGCCACAGCCCGGGGTAACGGCGGTGGTCGATGGTGACGCCGGCCGCCGCGGCCCGCTCCATGAGCAGGTCGGCGTCGGCGGCCAGTGGATCGTCGCCGGCCGAGTGCATGATCAAGGGGGGCAGTCCGGCCAGCTCGCCCAGCACCGGGGAGATCTCCGGGTCGTCGGCCCCGTCCGGGGTGTAGAGCGAGGCGAAGTTGGCCAGCGAGGCACTGCGCAGCAACGGCTCCCGTGGCGCTTCCGGCCGCACCCGCGCCAGGTCGGGGCGTGCGTCCACCCAGGGACAGATCATCGCCACCGCCGCCGGCGCGGGCACATCCTGGCCGCGCAGCCGCATGGCCAGCGCCAGCGAGAGCCCGCCACCGGCCGAGTCGCCGGCCAGCACGATGCGCTCGGCCGGGTAACCGGAGGCGATCAGCTCGCGGTAGGCGGCCGCCGCGTCGTCCAGCGCTGCCGGGTGCCGGAACTCCGGCCCCATCCGGTAGTCCAGCACGGCGGCGGTGGCGCCCAGCTTGGTGACCAGCTCGGCCACCATCCCCCGGTGCGTCCGCGGTGAGCCGATCACGTACCCGCCGCCGTGCAGGTAGAGCACGACCGTCGCCGGATCGGCTCCCTTCGGCGCCAGCCACTCGACCGGCCGGCCGCCCAGCGTTCCGCTGGTCACCCGCACGTCCCGAGGGCCGGGCAGCGGCGCCAGCGCGGCCACCATCCCGGCCCGCTGCACCGGCACCGGCGTGCGCGGCGACAACAACACCGACAGCCCCTTGGCCGCCTGGCGCACCGCCCTCGTCCGGATATCCCTGCTGCCGTCGTCCGTCATGTCCCTCACCTCGTCATCACAGGGCCGCCACCGGTCGTCCGTGGCCGAACCTAGGCAGCGGCCCAGGCACCGGTCAACGTCCCGGCCGTCGTGGCGGCAATCATGGTCACCGTCGCACACCCCGGGTCAGCGCGCCGACCAACGGGGTGGCCGCTTCTCGATGAACGCCTTGGGCCCCTCGGCGAAGTCCTCGGTCGCCCGCAACGCGGCGAACTCCCGGTTGCCCAGCGCGTATCGCTCGTCCTCGGACCCGTCCCGGCAGTCGACGATCGCCCGGCGCGAGGCCCGTACCGCCAGCGGGGCGTTGGCGCAGATCTGCTCGGCCATGGCCACCGCGGCCGCCACCACCTCGCCCCGGGGCAGCACTCGGGACACCAGGCCCAGCTCGGCCAGCCGCTCCACCGGACACGGGGCGGCGGTCATGGCCATCTCCAGCGCCGGCTTCTCGCCGATCAGGACGGGCAGCAGCGCCAGCCCGCCGCCCCCGGCCATCAACGAACGCGCCGCCTCCGGGATCCCCATCCGCACGCCCTCCTCGGCCAGGATCACGTCGCAGGCGATGGCGATCTCCAACCCGCCGCCGTACGCGTCGCCGGCCAGAGCGACGATCACCGGCTTGTCCCGCCGCCGGCGGGTGATCCCGGCGAACCCGCCGCGCTCGGTGACGATCTCGGCCAGCCGCCCGGCCGCGACCGCCTTCAGGTCCGCCCCCGCGCAGAAGACCGGACCGGCCGCGGTGAGCACGCCCACCCACAGGTCGTGATCGGATTCCAGCAGGTCGAGCGCGGCCTCGAGGCCCCGGGCCAGCTCGGGGCTGACCGCGTTGCGCGCCTCCGGCCGGTCCAGGGTGATGACCAGCACCCGGCTCCGGCGGCTCACCCGCACCGGGCCGAAGCTCTGCTCGTCGGCCGCCGTGGCGGATCCGGTCGCCTCGGCGGTCATGTCGTCCCCGCTGTCATCTCGCCCGCGGTCATGTCGTAACTGCGGTCATGTCGTTAACTGCGGTCATGTCGTAACTGCGGTCATGTCGTCAACTGCCGTCATCTTCGTCGCGGCCGTCTTGCCGCACCCCGCACGTCACGCTCCGCATGACCGGCCCGCCTTCCGCGCTCGTATCCGGCATGCGCCGGCCGCACGAAGCTATGGCACGGCGGCCGGGCACGCCCTATTGTGAACGATGGTTAATCATACTGATTACCCCTGACCGGTCCGCAAGCCCGGGATCGGGGGTCCATCGTCACACCGGCACATCGGAACACGGACACACCGACACACGGAGGTCGCCATGCCCGAGGCAGTCATCATCGAGGCCATCCGCACCCCGATCGGGAAGCGGAACGGTTCGCTCTCCGGCGTCCACCCGGTCGACCTGTCCTCGTACGTGCTGGAGGCCCTGGTCGCCCGCACCGGCATCGACCCGGACCTGATCGACGACGTGATCTGGGGTTGCGTGAATCAGGTGGGCGACCAGGCCGCGAACGTGGGCCGCTCGGCCGCCCTGGCCGCCGGCTGGCCCGAGACCGTCCCGGGCACCACGATCAACCGGGCCTGCGGCTCCGCCCAGCAGGCGCTGGACTTCGCGTTCGCCATGGTCCGGGCCGGGATGTACGACATGGTGGTGGCCGGCGGGGCCGAGTCGATGTCCCGGGTGCCGCTGGGCTCGGGGCGTGAGGTGGGTCAGGTCTACGGTCCCCGGCTGCTGGAGCGCTACGCCCACACCCTTGAAGGGGGCGTCTTCAACCAGGGCCGCGGCGCGGAGCTGATCGCCAAGCAGTGGGGTTTCGACCGTCGCACCCTGGACGAGTACTCCGCCCTCAGCCACGCCCGGGCGGCGGCCGCCGTCGACGCCGGCGCCTTCGACGGCCAGCTGATCGAAGTCCCGGGGGTACCGGGGTTCAACGCCGACGAGGGCCTGCGCCGGGGCACCACGGTCGACACGCTGGCCAAGCTCAAGCTGTCCTTCGACGAGGACGGCGTGATCCATGCCGGCAACGCCTCCCAGATTTCCGACGGCGCGGCGGCGGTCCTGATCACCACCCCGGAACGAGCCGAGCAACTCGGGCTGACCCCGATCGTGCGTCACCACTGCAGCGCGGTCAGCGGCGCCGACCCGGTGCTGATGCTGACCGGCCCCATCCCGACCACCGCCGAGGTGCTGGAACGCTCCGGGCTGGCCATCGACGACATCGGGGCCTTCGAGGTGAACGAGGCCTTCGCCCCGGTGCCGCTGGCCTGGCTGGCCGAGACCAAGGCCGACCCCGAGCGGCTCAACCCGCTCGGCGGCGCGATCGCCGTCGGCCACCCGCTCGGCGCCTCCGGCGCCATCCTGATGACCCGGCTGGTGCACCACATGCGCGACCAGGGCCTGCGCTACGGGCTACAGACCATGTGCGAGGGTGGCGGCATGGCCAACGCGACCATCGTGGAACTGGTGGCGTGACCGAAGCCGCGCGCGGACTGGCGATCCGCGCGGAGTGGCGCCCGCTGACCGCCCGGGCCGCGGCGGAGGTGCCCGGTGCGACGGGCGTCTACGAACTGCGGTGCGGCGGGAACACCGTGCTGATCGCCTACGCCGGGGCCCGGACCCGGTTCGGCCTGCGCGGGGTGCTCGCCGAGCTGGCCGCCGCACGCCCCGGTCACGACTTCCGCGCGGAGGTCACCACCGCCTACCTCAGCCGCTGGCGGGAGCTGCTCGGCTGGCAGCTGGGCCGCACCGGGCGGCTACCGGTCGGCAACGAGGACGTGCCGGGCATCCGGCCGATCGGGGCGCGGCGTCCACGATGATCGATTTCACGCCGACCGACGAGCAACGGATGCTGATCGACACGGTCCGCCGGTTCGTGCGGACCGAGATCGTGCCGCTGGAGTCCGACCTCGACCCGGACGCGGGTGAGCTGCCACCCGAGGAGCACCGGCGGCTGTCCGCGCTGGCCGAGCAGACCGGGCTGCGGAACTGGGAGGCACCGGCCGAGGTCGGCGGGCCGGGGCTGGACACCGTCACCCAGGCCCTGCTGGCGATCGAGATGAGCCAGCACCGGGCCGGGCTCTACGCGCCCTGCTACGGGGTGTTCGGCAGCCCGGGCCTGGTGCAGCTGGTGGAGGGCACCGAGGAGCAGAAGCGGCGCTACCTATACCCCACCCTGCGCGGGGAGCTGCGGGCGTTCTTCGGGCTCAGCGAGCCCTCCGGGGGCTCCGACCCGGCCGGGGCCATCCGCACGACCGCGGTGCCCGACGGCGACGACTGGGTGATCACCGGCACCAAGCTGTGGATCTCCGACGCGCACTGCGCGGACTACGGCCTCGTGCTGGCCCGGACCGGGAGCGGGACCCGGGACATCACCGCGTTCCTGGTGGACACCGACTCCCCCGGGTTCACCGTGCGTCGCATCGTGCACACCCTGCGCACCACACACCCGGCCACCGAACTGGAGCTCGACGGGGTGCGGGTACCCGACGCCAACCGGGTCGGCGAGGTGCACGGCGGGTTCGCGTTGGCCGCCGACCGGCTGGTGCGGGGTCGGATCCCCTACGCCGCCGGCTGTCTGGGCGTGGCGCTGGTGGCGCACCGCATGGCGGTGGAGTACGCCTCGATCCGCGAGACGTTCGGCCGCCGGCTGGCTGACCAGCAGGGCATCCAGTGGATGTTGGTGGACAACGAGATCGACCTGCGGACCACCCGGCTGCTGATCCTGGCCGCCGCCCGGCGGGCCGACCTCGGCGAGGACATCCGGGCCGATGCCGCGATCGCCAAGCTGGTCAGCAGTGAGGCCGCCGGCCGGGTGGTCGACCGGGCGATCCAGATCCACGGGGGCCTGGGGGTGTCGAAGGACCTACCGCTGGAGCGGTGGTACCGCGAGCTGCGGATCCGCCGGATCGGCGAGGGCCCGAGCGAGGTGCAACGGCTGATCGTGGCCCGGCACCTGCTCGGCGGCCGGGGCCGCCGGGAGCGCGGCGGGGCCGACACGACGGGGACGAGGGAAGGACAGCGATGAGTGTCGACGAGCGGCTGGACGCCGTGGTGGTCGGAGCCGGATTCGCCGGGCTCTACATGCTCCACCGGTTGCGGGAGGCCGGGCTGTCGGCTGTGGTCTACGAGACCGGCGAAGGGGTCGGCGGCACCTGGTACTGGAACCGCTATCCCGGCGCCCGGTGCGACTCGGAGAGCTACTACTACAGCTACTCCTTCTCCCCGGAGCTGGAGCAGGAGTGGGAGTGGAGCTGCCGCTACCCCGACCAGCCGGAGATCCTGCGTTACCTCGAGCACGTCGCCGACCGGTTCGACCTGCGCCGCGACATCCGGTTCGCCACCACCGTCACCGCGGCCACCTACGACGAGGCCTCCGGGCGCTGGACGGTGACCACCGCCGACGGCGCCCGGGTGAGCTGCGAGTACGTCATCACGGCCGTGGGCTGTCTGTCCGCGGCGCAGGTCCCGGACATCCCGGGCCTGGACCGGTTCGCCGGGGACTGGTACCACACCGGACGCTGGCCGGCCGAGGGCGTGGACCTGCAGGGCAGACGGGTCGGGGTCATCGGCACCGGGTCCACCGGGGTGCAGGCCATCCCGGTGATCGCCGAGTCCGCCGCGCACCTGACCGTGTTCCAGCGGACGCCGAACTTCAGTGTGCCGGCCCGCAACGCCCCGATGAGCCCCGAACGGCAGCGGGAGATCAAGCAGAACTACCCGGCGATCCGGGCGTTGACCCGCCAGACGTTCGGCGGTTTCCCGTTCGGCGTCGGCGACCGCAACGCGCTGGAGGTCACCGAGCAGGAGCGGCAGCGGGAGTACGAGACCGGGTGGCGCGAGGGCGGACACCGGATGCTGTTCACCGGCTTCCGCGATCTGCTACTGGACAAGCGCGCCAACGACACCGCCGCCGACTTCGTCCGCGCCAAGATCCGGCAGACCGTGCGCGACCCGGAGACCGCCGAGGCGCTGCTGCCCTGGGACCATCCGATCGGCGCCAAGCGCCCGGTCATCGACACCGACTACTACGAGACCTACAACCGGGACAACGTCAGCCTGGTCGACCTGCGCCGGGCCCCGATCGAGGAGATCACCGAGCGGGGTGTCCGCACCGCCGACGGCGAGCACGAGCTGGACGTGATCGTCTTCGCCACCGGGTACGACGCGATGACCGGGGCGCTGGACCGCATCGACATCCGCGGCCGGGCCGGGCTGCCGCTGCGGGAGAAGTGGGCCGCCGGTCCGAGCACCTACCTGGGCCTGTGCACGGCCGGGTTCCCCAACATGTTCCTGATCACCGGACCGGGCAGCCCGTCGGTGCTGAGCAACATGCCGGTGTCCATCGAGCAGCACGTGGAGTGGATCACCGACTGCATCCGCCACCTGCGCGAGCACGGCCTGCGCGCCATCGAGGCCACCGCCGAGGCCGAGGCCGACTGGGGCGCGCACGTGGCGGAGGTGGCGTCGTACACGCTGTTCCCGCTGGCGAAGCACTCGTGGTACCTGGGCGCCAACATCCCGGGCAAGCCGAGGGTGTTCACCCCGTATGCCGGCGGCGCCGGCAAGTACCGTAAACGCTGCGCCGAGGTCGCGGCCCAGGGCTACCGGGGCTTCAGCCTGACGGCGTCCTGACCACTGAGGGGGAACGTCCAGCGCGCCGCTCTCGATCGGCGCGGCACGGCGCTGGGGCTGACCCGCACCCGGCCCGCCCAGCGCTGGGCGGGCCGGGTGCGGGTCAGCCGGTTTTCTCCGCTTCGATTCGCAGCGCGCGCTTGAGCGCCTTGCCCATCGCGTTGCGCGGCAGGCTGTCGCGGAACAGCCAACGCCGCGGCACCTTGTTGCCCGACAGCCGCTCGCGGCAGTGCTCGGTGAGCTCGTCCTCGGAGACCTCGCCGCTGAGCACCAGCGCGGCCGCGACGTCCTCGCCGAGCACATCGTGGGCGATGCCGAAGACCGCCGCCTCGGCCACCGCCGGGTGTTCCAGCAGGACGGACTCGATCTCCAGCGTGGACAGGTTGTGTCCGCCCCGGATGATCAGGTCTTTCAGCCGGTCGACCAGGTAGAGCAGCCCGGCCTCGTCCTGGTAGCCGAGGTCGCCGGTGTGGATCCAGCCGTCGGTCCACACCGCGGCCGAAGCCTCCGGGTCCTTGTGGTACCGGCGGGTGGGCACGCCCGGCAGGCGCAGGCAGATCTCGCCGTTCTCCCCTGCCGGCACCGGCTCGTTGCGCTCATCGCGGACGGACACCTCGGTGATGCCACTGGGCCGCCCGATCGACGACGGGTTCGCCGGGTCGTAGGGCATGATCGTCACGGCCGGGCCGCCCTCGGTCAGGCCGTAGATGTTGAGCTGCATGGTCCCCGGGAACTGCTCGGTCAACGCCCGAAGCACCTCCCCCGGCACCGCCGACCCGCCCCACATCTGCACCCGGAGCGACGATACGTCGTGCCGCTGGGGCGCACCGGAGCGCAACAGCAGCATGGCCATCGCGGGTACCAGGTAGGTCAGGTCGACCTGGTGCTCCTCGATCAGCTCGCAGCACCGCTCGGCGTCCCAGCTGGACATGGCCAGCCCGGTGAGCGCTGCCTGCAACGGCAGGATCACCATGCCGTGGCTGCCGGCGAACGTGGACACCGGGAAGGAGTGCAACAGCACCGGCAGCCGGTCGCCGCCGCCGGCCAGCAGCGCGAACAACCCCTCCGAACCGCCACCCAGGGCCGCGAAGGCGGCCAGATTCGCGTGGCTGGTGGCCACACCCTTGGGCAGCCCGGTGGTCCCGGAGGTGTAGAGAATGTCCGCCAGATCGTCGCGGGAGATCGGCACACCGGGGCGGTCACCGCTCTGCTCGGCGCCGACCTGGGCGCTGTCCGACACCCACAGATCCAGATCCGGCAGCAGGAGATCGGGCGGCCCGACCAAGCCGACCGGCTCCGAGTTGGTGATCACGTGGGCCAGCTCGGACCGGGAGAACCGGGACGAGATCGGCACCGACACCGCACCGGCCCGATGGGTCCCGAGCCAGGCCACCACATAGTCGGTGAAGCGCGCGTTGTCGAACCGCAGGAGGACCCGCTCACCCGGGCGGACGCCCCGGTCCAGCAGGCCCCGAGCGAAGGCATTCGCCCGCGTGTGCCAGTCCTCGAGGGTGATCGACGCGCCGTTGTCCACCCGGAACGCGGTGTCTCCGCCGCGCTCTCCGGCCACCCGCTCGACCAGATCAGGGATCAGCGGCATTGCTGAGGTTGGAGCGGACATCGGGACCCCCTCCTCAGCGTCCGGTGAACCGCGCCGGGCGCCGTTCACCGTAGGCCGCGACGCCCTCCTTGAAGTCCTCAGTCAGCCTGAGCCGGTTCTGTTCCCGGGCCTCCGTGGCGGTGGCCGCCCGCACCCGGTCGGCCAGACCGTGGCGCAGAGTGGCCCGCACCGCGACCACCGCCAGTGGCGCCGCCGAGGCGATCCGCGCGGCAAAGGCCTGCGCGGCGGACAGGATCTCCTCGTCGGGCACCAACTGGTCGGCCAGACCGATCGAATGCGCCTGCTCACCGCCGATCCGGTCGCCGGTGTACATCAGTTCGGCGGCCCGCTGCTGGCCGACCAGGGCCGGCAGGGTCGCGGTGATCCCGAATCCGGGGTGGAACCCGAGCTGGGTGAAGTTGGCGGCGAACCGCGATCCCGGACCGGCGACCCGGAAGTCGGCGGACAGCGCCAACCCGAGCCCGCCACCGATCGCCGCGCCCTGTACCGCGGCCACCACCGGTGTGACGGTCTCGAACAGCCGCACGGCGGCCCCGTAGAGGTCCTCGGCCTTGATCAGCTGTGACCCGCCGTCGCCACCGAAGTCCGCCCCGGCGCAGAAGTGCTTGCCGGCGGCAGCCAGTACGATCGCCCGCACGTCGGGGTCGGCGTCGAGCTGCAGGTAGGTGTCCACCAGCGAAGTGATCAGATCGACGCTGAGGAAGTTGGCCGGCGGTCGGTCCATCTCGACCACGGCGACGTGCTCGGACACCCGCACGTTCACTTCGGTGACGGAAGCGGTCGACATCAGTTGTCCTCCTACTGCTCATGCTGGATCGGTCGTCGTTCGGGGGTGGCACCGGTCGGGGCACCCGGCTGAGGTCAGCCGGACACGTCCGGAAGCGCTCCGATGAGCAGCCGGGACACGATACGGCGCTGCACCTGCTGGGTGCCCTCGCCGATGTCGTGCATCTTGCAGTCGCGGGCGAGCTTCTCGAGGACGTTGTCGCGCAGCACCCCGGACTCGCCCAGGATCTCGGCGGCACGCTGTACCGCCGCCTGCGCGACCGGGGGTGTGTAGAGCTTCGCCATCGATGCTTCCCGCACGTTGGGCACGCCGGCATCCAGCATCGCGGCCGCGGTCAGGCACAGCCGCCGCCCGATCTCGATACCGCGTCGGATCTCGACCAGCCCTTCGAGCGCCCGGCGCCGCCGGGAACCGTGGGCGGGGAAGTCGCCGCGCACCACTTCCAGGGCGATGTCGTGGGCGTGGCGGGCGATGCCGACCGCGTTGACCGCCACGATCGGCCGAGTGGCGTTGAAGGTCGACATCGCGCCCCCGAAACCGCGGGAACCCCCGTAGAACTCTTCTCCCCCGACCAGCCGGTCAGCGTCCACGTGGCACTCGGTCAGCCGGAACGAGGCGGACTCGTACGCCCGGACCCCGACCTTGGCCTCGAGTCGGAGCACCTCGAAGCCCGGGGTGCCCTTGTCGATCACGAATGCCCGGTGGCCGCGCCGGCCGAGCTCCGGGTCGATCGTCGCCCAGACGATCACCCAGTCGGCCCGGCCGCCGTTGGCGGCGAACATCTTCTCCCCGTCGAGCACCCACGAACCGTCGTCGGTGCGTACCGCCCGGGTACGGATCCGGGCCACGTCGGAGCCGGCCGTGGGCTCGGTCATCGACATCGAGGCCCAGGCCGGGCGCTCGCGCTGGCGGAACGGCGCCTCGAACCGCTGGCGCTGCTCGGGCGTGCCCATCCGGGCCAGCGCGGCCCCACCGAGGCCCGGACCGGGCAGCGACACCGCGGCCCCGCGGTCCCAGTAGGCGCCTTCCTCGGCGACCAGGACGGCCCGTACGGCGCGGCCGGTGGCACCGGGCTCGTCGGCGTCGTCGCCGCCGCCGCCGAGCAGGCCGCCGAGCATGAACCCGGATCGGGCGATGTCCCGGTAGAACGGGTGGTCGGCCGGGATCGCCCGGTTCAACCGGTCGGCCTCCAGGCCGAGCGGACGCAGGTACTCGCGGCCCAGCTTGCGCACGTAGTCGACCGCTGCCCGCGCCGCGTCGTCGATGACCAGGCTCGGCGCGGTGGCGACCTCGGCCGTCACCACGTCCACTCCGGCCCGTCGAGCACCCGGTCGGCGAGATCGTCGACGGCGGCGTCCGCGCCGCCCCACAACAACGTGAGCATCCTGGCCTCCCGGAAGTACCGCTCGGTGGGGCGGCCCTGCAGGTAGCCGTGGCCACCGTGCAGCTGCCCCCCGAGGTCGGTGGCCGCGAGCGCGGCCTCGCGGGCCTGGAGGTAGGCCTGGGTGGCCGACCAGCCGAATCGGGCGCCGTCGTGCTCGGTGGCCGCCGCGAGTGCCTGCCGCGCCGCCTCGACCCTGGTGGCGGCGGCGGCCAGCTCGAAGGCGTTGGCCTGATGGCCGAGCACCGGCAACCCGAACACGATCCGCCGCCGGCCGTAGTCGATGGCGTCGTCGATCGAGGCCTGCGCGATGCCGACCAGTACCGCGCCGCACCACAGCCGGGCCCCCGCGCGCGCGGCGAACGCCCGGTCCGGGTCGAGCGGCCAACTGGCGACCGGCGCCGACCCGAGGACCGACACCGTGGCCCCACCGACGCCCTCGAACGCGCCGGCTTCGACGGGCTCGATCCGCAGCCCGGCCAACTCGACGACCGCCATTCCGTCGGGCGCGACCGCGACCAGGGCGGCGCACGGCGCGGGCGCCCACGGGAGCACCAGGTCCGCGACCTCGCCCAGCGACGCGACCAGCGCCAGGGCGACACCGGCACCGTCGAGTCGGGCGGCCAGCTCACGATCTGGCAGCACGCCGAGCGCAGTGGTGGCCGGACCGGGACCGGTCAGCACGGCGTCCGCGCGGACCTGGGCCCGCGAGGCGACGGCCGCCGGGTCGGTGACGAGCCTCGCGTCGACGTTCATCGCAGCGACTCCGATCCACTCCGGTACATGCTGGTCAGCCCTGTTTCTCTAGCGCCACACGCGCGCGTGTGGCGACGGCGTGGTTTCCGTACCCGGGCAGGGGCCGGGGAGGGGCGGTGGACCGGGATCCACCCTATTGGTGGTCATCGGGGCGCCACCTCGGCGTTCGCCCGCTGCGTGCATTGCCACCCGTTCCGTCGCCGCCTATGGTCGGAGTGAGCAGCGCAACAACATAATCATGATACTCGACTGCTGACCACGGGGGTTCGAATGACGGCAACATCACTCTCGGCGACGGAATCCGCCATCCCGCAGGACTACGACCACCTCGACCCCGGCCTGAACGGTGACCCGGGCCCGGTGTGGAAGGCGATGCGGGCGGGTTGCCCGATGGCCTTCAGCACCCTCTACGACGGCTTCTGGGTGCCGACCCGCTATGACGACATCACCGAGATCGCCCACGACCATGAACGGTTCTCCTCCAAGCAGATCCTGATCCCGCACGACCTGTTCGGCCAGGACCTGAACATGCCCCCGATCACCAGCGATCCGCCGTTCCACTCCAAGTTCCGGCGGATGATGCTGCCCACCTTCTCGCCGAAGAACATGAAGGCATGGGAACCGGCCACCTTCGAGATCGCCAACAAGCTGATCGACAAGTTCATCGACAAGCCCGAGTTCGACGGCGCTCGGGAGTACGCCCAGAACATCCCGATCACCGTGATCGCCCGGATGCTGGGCATCGACGAAGAAGACGGCCCGATGTTCACCGACTGGCTGCGCCGGCTGCTCGACACCGGTCCGTCCAACCGGCAGGACGCCCAGCAGGCGTTCATCGAACTGGCCGACTACCTCAGCAACAAGATCACCGAGCACCGTGAGAACCGCATCGACGACGTGATGACGCTGCTGATCGACACCGAGATCGACGGCGACCGCCTCGACGACCACGACCTGCTCGGGGCCTGCCAGCTGCTGCTGATCGCCGGCATCGACACCACCTGGAGCGCGATCGGCTCCAGCATGGCGCATCTGGCCGCCAACCCGGAGCACCGCCGGATCCTCATCGAGGCCCTCGACGAGCCCGACGGCAAGACCTGGAACCTGGCGATGGAAGAGTTCCTGCGGGTCTTCTCCCCGGTCACCATGGCCCGCATCGTGGCCCAGGACACCGAGATACGCGGACAGCAGCTCAAGCAGGGCGACCAGATGTTGCTGCCGTTCCCCGCAGCCAACCGCGACCCGGACAAGTTCGACAACCCCGACGAGGTCGTCATCGACCGCGAGGACAACCGGCACTACGCCTTCGGCCTGGGCCGCCACCGTTGCCTGGGCTCACACCTGGCCCGGATGGAGCTCGAGGTGGGCCTGCGCGCGCTGCTCGCCCGCGTCCCGGACTTCCACATCACCGAAGGCAAGAGCGTGCGATACGCCGGAGGCCAGGTCCGCGGCCCACGCGAGATGCCGCTCACCATCGGCGCCTGAGCACGGCCCCCACGCCCTCGCTGGGCAGCGGTAGTTTCCCATAACGACAGACCCGAACTGAACGAGCCAACCACCACGCGATGGGAGCAACCTGATGAAGGTCGGAGTCAACTCCGAGAAGTGCGAGGGCCATGCCCGCTGCTGGGCGCTCCTGCCCCAGGTCTTCGACACCGACGAGTACGGCTATGCCTACGTCAACAACGACGGTGTGGTCCCCGAAGGCAAGGAGCGCAAGGCGGAGGAAGCGGTGGAGAACTGTCCGGAACAGGCGATCTACTTCGTCGAGAGGTAGCCCTCCTGAGCCCGGTCGACCTCGCGAACGGGGTCGTCGGGCTCTCGCATCCGCGAGAGCCCGACGTCCCCGTTCCTGCGTCCGGATTCCTGACGTCGGACCAGAGAGTCGGTCTGACGTATTGCCAGCTGCTGTCAAGGCGCCTACCGTGGAGCTACCGAACGTAAAGTGAGCGCCGACATACAGGAGGCGACCGATGGCTACCCCCACCACTGCGACGGTGACCGAGAAGGCCGCTTACTTCGACCATCTCGACACGGAGTTCGCCGCCGACCCGGGCCCGGTCTGGAAGGCCATGCGATCCGAGTGCCCCATGGCCAAGAGCACCCTCTACGACGGCTTCTGGGTGCCGACCCGGTACGACGACATCAACGAGATCGCGCACGACCACGAGCGGTTCTCCTCGGCCCGGGTGGCGATCCCCGCCGACCTGTTGGGCCAGGAGCTGAACCTGCCGCCGATCACCAGCGATCCGCCCTACCACACCAAGTTCCGCCGGATGCTGCTGCCGACGTTCTCGCCGAAGAACATGAAGGCCTGGGAACCGGCGACCTACGACATCGCCAACGAGCTGATCGACGCGTTCAGCGACCGGGACGAGTTCGACGGCGCTCGGGAGTACGCGCAGAACATCCCGATCACCGTGATCGCCCGGATGCTCGGCGTGGACGAGAACGACCGGGACATCTTCACCGCTTGGCTGCGCCGGCTGCTGGAACTCGGGCCGGCCGACCGCGAGGACGCCCAGAAGGCGTTCATCGAGCTGTCCGAGTACCTGATGGACAACATCCAGCGCCACCGGGCCGAGCCGACCGGCGACATCATGACGATCCTGATCGACACCGAGATCGACGGTGAGCGGCTCGACGACAGTGACCTGCTCGGCGCCTGCCAGCTGCTGCTGATCGCCGGGATCGACACCACCTGGAGCTCGATCGGCTCCAGCATCCACCACCTGGCCAAGAACGCCGAGCACCGGCGCATCCTGGTGGACGCCCTCGACGAGCCGGACGGCAAGGTCTGGTACGCCGCGATGGAGGAGTTCCTCCGGGTCTTCGCTCCGGTCACCATGGCCCGCCGGGTCGCGAAGGACACCGAGATGCGCGGCCAGTGTCTGCGCGAGGGCGACCAGCTCCTGCTGCCCTTCCCGGCCGCCAACCGCGACCCGGCGAAGTTCGAGAACCCCGATGAGGTCGTCCTCGACCGGCAGGAGAACCGGCACTACGCCTTCGGTGTAGGCCGACACCGCTGCCTGGGCTCGCACCTGGCCCGGATGGAGCTCGAGGTCGCGCTGCGTGCGCTGCTGCGTCGGGTACCCGACTTCAGCGTCGCCGAAGGCAGGACCGTCCGCTATTCCGGTGGCCAGATCAGAGGCCCGCGCGAGATGCCCCTGACCAAGCGAGCAGCCTGACGCGTTCGACCACAGGATCAGCCCGGCCCCGGGAAGTGGCCGGGCTGATCCTGTGCCTTCCCGGAGTGATTCTGGCTGCTCCGGCGCCGGGCGACTTGTGAATCGGCGGCGGCCCGCGGGAGAGTCCTGCCATGACCACCGGCGACAACCCCGACGAGGGCACCACCAGGACGACCACGTCCACCGGGATACTCGGCTCGCTCCGGCAGATCGGCTCGACCGCGCGCAACGTGGCCGAGGTCGTCCGCTTCGGCGGGCTGGACACCGGCGAACAGGCCGCACCACACACGGTGGTCGCCGAGCAGGTCAACTACCGACTACGCCACTACTACTCCGGGTCGGCGCCGGAGGGCGCCCGGCCGGTACTGCTGATCCCGCCGCTGATGCTGACCGCCGACGTGTGGGACATCTCCCCGTCGGCGTCCGCCGTGACGACCCTGCACGAGGCGGGCATCGACCCGTGGGTGGTCGACTTCGGTGACCCGAGCCGGGAGCCCGGCGGCCTGAACCGCACGCTCACCGATCACCTGCTCGCGGTCAGCGATGCCGTGGACCGGGTTTACCAGGCCACCGGGCAGGACGTCGTGATGGGCGGGTACTCCCAGGGCGGCATGTTCGTCTATCAGGTCGCCGCACTGCGCCGAGGCAAGCACATCGACTCGCTGGTGACCTTCGGCTCGCCGGCCGACATCACCGCGGGGCTGCCGCACGCGATCTCCCCCGAGCTCTTGTCCGGATTCGCCAAGGGACTGCTCGGCAGCGGTCTGGTGGAGCGGGGCAGCCTACCCACCTGGGCGGTGCGACTGGGATTCAACATGATCTCGCCGATGAAGACCCTCCAGGGCCGGGTCCAGTTCCTGCTGGCTCTGCACGACCGCGAGGCTCTGCTGCCCCGCGAGCGGCAGCGACGGTTCCTGGAGTCGGAGGGCTTCACCGCGTGGGCCGGTCCGGCGATCGCCGAGCTGCTCGAGCAGTTCATCGCGCACAACCGATTGGTCCAGGGCGGCTTCGTGGTCGACGGCCGGTTGGTCACCCTGGCCGACATCGAGACACCGGTGCTGTCGGTGGTGGGCACCACCGACACCCTGGGCCACCCCGCCGCGGTCCGGGCCATCCGGAAGGCCGCCCCTCGGGCCCAGGTGTACGAGCTCACGCTTCCGGTCGGGCACTTCGGGCTGGTGGTGGGCACCCAGGCCAAGGCGTTCTCCTGGCCGGCCGTCGTCGAGTGGGTGCGCTGGCGCGACGGCGAAGCGAGCCTGCCGCCGAACATCCGGCCGGCCGAGCAGGTCGAGACCACCACCGGTGGCGCACCCGGCACCGTCGCCACGGCACTGGCCCAGGCCGTCGGCCTCGGGGCCGGGGCCACCCGGCTGGCGTTCAGCACCGCCCGCCGGGTCGCGCAGGTGGCGACCGGACTGGTCAGCGAGGCGCCCACCCAGCTGCCCCGACTGTCCCGGCTGGGCCAGCTGGAGTCGACCACCCGCATCTCGCTGGGGCTGTTGCTCGACGAGCAGGCCCATCAGCACCCGCAGGAGGTACTGTTCCTGTTCGGCGACCGCGGCTACCGCCGCGGTGAGGTCAAGTACCGCATCGACAGTGTGGTCAAGGGCCTGACCAGCATCGGGGTGCGGCACGGCGACCGGGTCGGGGTGCTGATGGGCACCCGTCCCAGCGGGTTCACCATGGTCGCCGCGCTCAACCGGCTGGGCGCCACCGCTGTCGTGCTGCGTCCGGACGGCGACCCGAGCCGCGAGGCCGCGCTCGGTCAGATCAGCTGGGTGGTGTCCGATCCGGAGTACGCCGCGGTGGTCGACAAGCTCGCCGGAGTGCGTTGGGCGGTGCTCGGCGGCGGCTCGGCCGCACGGGAGCTGCGGCCCGACGTGGTGGACCTGGAGCGCATCGACCCTGAGCAGATCGAGCTGCCCGAGTGGTACCGGCCGAACCCGCAACTGGCCGGAGACGTCGCGTTCGTGCTGTTCGTGGGGGAGGGTGATACGACCCGAGCGGTCCGGATAACCAACCGCCGCTGGGCGATGTCCGCGCTGGGCACCGCATCGGCGGCCGCCCTTCGGCCCGGTGACACGATCTACAGCCTCGCCCCGCTCTACCACTCGTCGGCGCTGTTGGTGGGGGTCGGTGGCGCGGTCGCCGCCGGTGCCAGGTTCGCGGTGGCAAGCGGTGGCGATTCGGACACCTTCTGGTCGGAGGTGCGGCGCTACGGAGCCAGCCACGTCTCCTACACCTGGACGTCGTTGCGCGAGGTCGCGCAGGCTCCGCCCAACCTTGCCGAGCAGCACCACCCGATCCGGATGTTCCTGGGCTCGGGCATGCCGAGCAACCTGTGGCGGCGGGTGGCCGAGCGTTTCCCCGGCACCCAGATCCTGGAGTTCTACGCCTCGGCGGAGGGTGCCGCGATCCTGGCCAATGTCCTGGGCAACCCGATCGGCTCGATGGGCAAGCCGCTGCCCGGGACGCCACAAGTCCGGATTGCGGCATTCGACCCGGACACCGAGAGCCTCGTCTCCGGCACGGACGGACTGGTCAGCGAATGCGCCCCCGGCGAGGTGGGTCTGCTACTCGCCCAGGTCGCCGCCTCCGAGGCGACGACCGGCAGCCCGCTGCGCGGGGTGTTCGAGGCCGGTGACGCCTGGCAGTCGACCGGCGACCTGTTCCGCCGCGACGAACACGGTGAGTTCTGGCTGGTGGATCCGGTGTCGGCGTTGGTGCACACCCGATCCGGCGCGGTGGCTCCCGGCCACGCGCGCCGTGCGGTAGAGGCGGTGCCCGCCGTCGATCTCGCCGTGGCCTACGGCGTTCCCGAGCCGGCGGCCGCCGTTCCCGAACCGGCGGCCGCCGTTCCCGAGGCGGGGGCCGCCGTTCCCGAGCCGGCGGCCGCCGTTCCCGAGTCGGGGGCCGCCGTTCCCGAGCCGGTGACCACTGACTCCGGCGCGTCCGCCGAGGTGCTGGTGGTGGCGGTGACATTGCGAGAGGCGACATTGCGAGAGGGGGCCACCCTGACCGCATCCGAGCTGGACCGGGCGTTCGGCGCGCTGCCCCCAGGCCAGCGGCCGGGCTACGTACGCGTCGTCGATGACATCCCGGTGACGACCTGGGGCCGGCCGGTGTGGACGGCGCTGCGGGACGACGGTCTGCCCGAGCCGGGTAGCCGCCGCGGCGTCTGGCGACTCGACGACGCCCACGAGCACTACCGGGAGCTGTAGTACGGGACGACCGACCACTGGGCCCATCGTTCCCGCCGCGAGCTCACAACTGCCAGAGGTCGCAACTGCCAGAGGTCACAACTGCCAGAGGTCACAACTGCCAGGTGACCCATTTGGTCGTGGTGAACGCCACGGGCTCGATCGGCCCGCGCGCGTGCAGCTTCTGCGTGGAGAACAGCGGAGCCGCGTCCCAGCCACCGGGGTCACTGGCGCCGACGGTTGGCGCGTTCACCCGAACCGCGGCGGCGTCGACCTGGTCGACGAAGGTGCTGGCCACCTTGCGGTCCCGGGTGACCACGACCTCGCTGTGGCCGGTACCGAAATCGCTGATGTGCTCCAGCGCGTCGTCGAGCGTGTCGACCAGGCCGATGGCGATGTCCGGGGAGAGGTACTCGGTCTGCCAATCCGCTTCCTCGGCCGGCACCACATCCCGGACTATCGCGGCCACCCGCAGGTCCCCGTGCACCGTGACCTGCTGCTTCGCCAATGCGCTGATCAGCGTCGGGACGAATTGCTGTGCCACATCGATGTGCACCAGCACCGTCTGCACGGCATGCGGAATGGTGGGGTCCGCCTTCGACTCCAGGATCAGCGCGGTGGCCAGCTCGAGGTCCGCGGCGGCATCGATGTAGAGGTGACAGATGCCGGCGCCGAGTTCCACCACCGGCACGGTCGCCTCGGACAGCACCCCCCGGACCATGCCGGCACCACCGCGCAGCACGACCAGTCCGACGAACGCCCGGGCGGTGACGAGGTGTCTGGTGCTGGACCGCTCCTTGATCGGCAGCATCCGCACGGTGTCGGCGGGCAACCCGGCCTTCTCCATCGCGTCGCGAAGTACGCCCACCAGGGCGGTGTCGGTGTTCCCGGCCGCCAGCGCCCCGCGCAGCAGCACAGCATTGCCGGCCTTCAACGCCGGGGCCATGGTTTCGACGACCACGGAAGGCTGGGCTTCGTACACCGCGCCCACCACCCCGATCGGGACTCTGGTGACGTGCAAGGGCCCTTGACTGTTGTTGCGAGAAAGCTCGCCCAACGGATCAGGAAGGCGCGCCACCCGGTCGAACTCGTCAGCGAACACCGCGATCCGCTGCTCGGTGAGCCGGAGCCGGTCTATCTGTCCGTCGGTGTAGCCGAAGTCCCGGATCACCCGTAGGTCCGCGGCGTTCGCCTCGAGCAACTCCGGGCCGCGATCGCGCAACATGGTGGCCGCCGTGCGCAGCGCATGGTCTCTGGCGGCACGGTCGAGGTGTCGCAGCTGCTTGGACGCCGTCACGGCGTTGGTGATCGACGCCAGCACCTGCTCGTAGGCCATCTCCTGGCGGCGGGGCGTCTTGGAGATCACCACTTTGTCGGCCGCCCACCGGGCTGGCGGGCACGGCGCACGGCGCTGGCGCTGGCCGGGCTCAGCGCGGATTTCAGCATGGTGCAGGCTAATGCATGGCGGGCGTGGTGCGCTGTGCGAAGACCTCGGCCGACTGCCAGGTAGCTCAGGCCGATCACGCTGCTGACCTGGGTTGCCGCTCCGCGCTTTCTGGTGGAGCCCGGGCGGAACGGCCCTGTCCGCGACCGACCCCGAGGAGGTACCGAGCCCATGGCCACCGGCGAGCCCGTGACCGACGAGCCCATGCTGTATGCCGAGGATTTCGCGCCGGGCCAGGAGTTTCCCTTCGGGAGCTGGACGCTCACCGAGCGGGACATCCTGGAGTTCGCCGGGCAGTGGGATCCGCTGCCGATGCACATCGACCGCGACGCGGCCGCCCGCGGCGTGCACGGCGGACTGATCGCCAGCGGGTTGCACACGCTGGTGGTCTACCAGCGGCTGGTGGTCGAGGCGCTGTGGTCGCGGACGGCGGTGGTGGCCGGGCGAGGATTCCGGCAGTTGCAGCTGCGCCGGGTGGTGCGCCCCGGGACCACGCTGACCGGTCGTGCGCTGATAGCCGATGTCACACCACGTCCGGACCGGGGGGACGCGCTACTGATCGTGGACGGGCAGATCGTCGACGATGAAGGTCTTGTGGTTCTGCATCTGATCTCCGACGGTGTGATAGCGGGCCGATCCGCCTGGCGCGGCCACCGAAACGCCCGCTGATCGCGCAGTGTCAGACCACGAGCAGTGTGAGACCACGAGCAGTGTGAGACCACGAGCAGTGCCTGACCACGAGCAGCGCAGACCACGAGCAGTGCCAGACAGCTATCTGGCTCCTTCGAAGCGGATGGGACGAGTCGGCTCGGGCCTGGGGCCGACGACGCCCGTACCCGGTTCGGCACGCTCCAGCAAGCGATCCGCCTGATCCTGCATCCGGCCCAGGGCTTCGGTCAAGAACTCCACCAGCACCGCGCGAGGGATGGGGCGATCCGGCAGCCACTGTAGGACCGCCTCCTCGACCATCCCGAGATAGCCGCGGATGACGACCATCACCGACGCCGGCGGTGACTCGATACCGGCCCAGGAACCGACCAGCCTCGCCATCTGGTCCCGGGTCGCGTGCATCGCCGCCAGCATCCGTTCGTCGGAGGCTCCACCCCGGAACAACAGCAGGTACACGTCGGCGTGATGCTCGGCGGAGTCGATGAACCCCTCGATGCCCGCACGCAGCCGCTCAGGCAGCGACCGGTCCGCTCCGCTCCGGGACAGCCTCTGCATGAGGTCGGCACCGAGCTGTTCGAGCACCGCCAGTCGCAGGTCGCCGACGGTGGGGAAGTAGTGGAACACCAGGGGCTTGGACACTCCGACCCGGGCGGCGAGTCCCTCGTGGGTCAGTGGGTCGTACGGCCGCTCCCCCAGCATCGCGAACGCCGCCTCCGCGAGCTGGGCACGGCGGGCGTCCGCGCTGAGCCGGCGTTCGGCACGTCGGTCGGCTGTCACGAACCGTGACGCTAGGTCCGGCGTCGCTTGTCGGGGACGCCGGGGTAGCGGGGCACGGACAGACCAGCCGCCGAGGTGACCCTCGTATCCCGGCGGTGGCTCTCCGGCTCCCCCTTGCTCACGCCGACCGGTGGCGCAGCTGATCGTTGAGCGTGCCGTCCGGGCCGAAGAGCCGCTCCCGCCACAGCTGCTCCAGGCCGACGGTGTCGCGTTGGGCGGGGTGGAAGTTCGGTTGCCGGAACTCCTTGAGCCTGGGCCAGATGCTGCCCAGCAACCCGTCGGAGCCGAACAGCAACCGCATCCCGGTGCGCAGGTCGTCGGGCCGCCGCCAGGTGCCGGTACTGGCGAGCAGCCAGGCCCAGCTCCCCAGCGTGGCCAACCCGACGGTGGCCAGCAGCGCCGGCTCGGCCAGCAGTCGCTCGACGCGGCGATTGCCTACCACGTCGTAGACGTCGTAGCTCACCGCCTTGTGCTCCAGTTCCTCCAGCGCGTGCCACAGCCACATCTCGACCATGCGGTCGTCGATCAAGGACCGGAAGGCCTCGCCGGCGAGGATCTCCTCGGCCAGCAGCGCGGTCAGGTGCTCGGCCTGCCCGGTGCAGGCCAGCCGGAACCGGGCCGGGAACACCCGGTCGATCAGCCAGATCGCCGCCGCGACGGCCCGCTCCGGGATCTCGGCATCGATGCCTCGGGCCCGCAGGGCCTCGTTGAGGCGATCGTGCTCGCGGCTGTGGATGATCTCCTGTCCGGTGAACCCGGCGACCTGGGCCCGCAGCTGGGGATCGGTCACCCGGTCCTTGAAGTGGTTGACCGATCGTACGAAGAACTGCTCACCCGGGGGAAAACTCGCGGAGAGCACCGCGACGAACAAGCTGGCCGTGGCGTTGTCGCCATAGAACCAACGGGGGAGCTCCTCGGAGAGCCGGAAGTCCAGCTGGCGCGGGGGTATACCCACGTCCTTGCCGCGAAGTCGACGCACCGGCGTGCCCGGATCGGACATTGATCCTCCCTCTGCCCCCACTTTGCTGACCTTGGGTCAACAGTGTGCCCACATCCTTGACCAAAGGTCAATACTGCTCGGTAACCTAGTTTCGTCGCCCTTCCTCACCGAACGACCGCGACGTCGCGCGCGGCGGCGCTGACTGGCTAGGGTGATCCGGGCGGCGCGGTCCGGGGCGGTTGCCGGGCCGGATCTCCGGGCCGGACCGGTTGACCTGCCGCGACTGTCCGCACCCACGACGCCGCGCGGCGGTGTCCGTCTAGCAAAGGACCGCCGATGTCTGACGATGTACTGGTCGAACGCCGGGGAGCGGCCTTGTGGCTGCGACTCAACCGGCCCGAACGCCTCAACGGTCTGAGCCCCGCGCTGGTGGACGGCCTGGACGCCGGCCTGGACGCCGCCGAGTCCGACGACGACGTGCGAGCGGTCGTGCTGGCCGCGCAGGGCCGGATGTTCTGCGCCGGAGCCGACCTGAAGTACATCCAATCGCTGTTCTCCGAGCCCGAGCACGCCGCCGAGAGCCAGCAGGGCTTCCTGCGCAGGCTCGGGCGTACCTTCGACCGGCTGGAGGCCTTCGCGAAGCCGGTGATCGCCGCGGTGCACGGCTACGCCCTGGCCGGCGGGCTGGAACTGGTGCTCTGCGCCGACCTGGTGATCGCCTCCCGGTCGGCCGGATTCGGCGACGCGCACGCCAACTACGGGCTGATTCCCGGGGGAGGTGGCACGGTGCGGCTACCCCGCCGGGTCGGGCAGTCCCGCGCGAAGTACCTGATGTACACCGGCGAGACGCTGCCCGCCGCCGAGCTCGCGGACACCGACCTGGTCACCCGGCTGGTGGACGACGACCAACTCGAGGCCGAGGTCGACCGGATCGTGGCGTCGATCGCGGCGAAGAGCCCGCTCGGCCTAACCAGGATGAAACAGCTCTCCGACGATGCCCTGGCCGCCCCCATCCCGGTCGGGCTGCGCCGCGAGATCGAGGTGTCCGTACTGCACGTGCACTCGGATGACTTCAGGGAAGGCCTGGACGCGTTCAACGCCAAGCGCCGGCCCGAGTTCACCGGCCGTTGAGCGCGACCCTTGGGTGAGCCCGGCGACCGCCCATCCAGGCGGATAAGCGGGCAGTGGCCAGCGCGGCGGCCCCTGCCGGGGCGCGGGTCCGCCCCGGCGCTCAGCGGGCCGGGGCGAACCCGGTGAGCTCGTCGGGCCCTGCGTTGTCGCCGACCGGGTCGAACAGGTCGGTGCCGTAGACCTCGTGCAATGTGCTCAGGACGTGCTCGAGCGGGAGGTCGGCGTAGGTGCCGCGGTCGCGCACGTACTCCATGTAGGCGGCGCCGTCGGGGGTGTACTGGTGCATCAACGCGTCGGATCGTCCGTCGAAGGCCAGCGGTGGCACACCGAACCGGGCGCACAGCTCCGCGTTGAACGCCGGTGCGGCCTTCACCCACCGCCGCTCCAGGTACATCACCGTGTAACCGTGGAAGACGAAAAGGTCGATGCCGTTCATCCGCTCCCGCATCCGCGGGGTCTGCAGGTGGTTGCGGACGTCTGCGAACCCGAGTTTGGCCGGGATGCCGACGGCCCGCGCGGCGGCGCACAGCAACACCGCCTTGGGGATGCACCAGCCCCGACCAGCGGCAAGGGTCGCGCTGCCGGTGTACGCCGCCGGGTCGGTGCTGGTGGCGAACGGGTCGTACCAGAACCTGTCCCGCACCGCCTCGAACAGCCGCACGGCACGGGCCACCGGATCAGTCTCGTCGCCGACCACCGCTGCCGCGAACGCGCGCACCGCCGGGGAGTCGGAGTCGACGAACCGACCAGGTTGCCGGAACTCGCTCATGTCCGGGCCGGGATTGCCCACGTCGCGGCATTCGACGTTCTGCGGCACGCTGTATCTCCCTTTGTCGTCGAACCTTCTGGAGTAGAACAGCACCCGGAGTAGAACAGCACCGCGCGCCGCGGTCAACGCGGCAGCCGCCACAGCCCCGGCTCATCCCGGGCTCGCGCGACTGGTCCCGCGCCCGCGCCGGACGTGTTGACATGATCCCCAGCCGTGCCCAAACTGGCCGAATGCGACGTCAGCGACGATGGCTGTCCTCGGACGACCGGGCGACGGTTCGCTCCCAGGCGTCACTGCCCAGGGCCTCGTGGCGCGCTCGGGCGCTCGCCGAAATATCGGCGCTGGCGCTGCGCCCGCTGCTCGCCGGCTTGCCCAGCTCGCACGCCGGGGTACGGTTGACCCGTCGCCTGGTGTCCGGCTCGTTGGCGCTCGCCGGCCCCAGCGCGAGCGGAACCGCGACCCATCAGGTCGAGGAGTCGGTGTCGAGCGGGCTGACCGTACGGGGTGAGTGGGTACGCGGTCCCGGTGCGGACCGCCGCGACGCGGTGCTGCTCTACCTGCACGGCAGTGGTTACGCGGTCTGCTCCGCGCGCACCCACCGGGGTCTCACCTCGCGGCTGTCCGGGATGACCGGGCTGCCGGTCTTCGCCTGCGACTACCGACTCGCACCGCACCACCGGTTCCCGGCGGCCGGCGACGACGTGGCCGCGGCGTACGACTGGCTGATCGGGCAGGGCTGGCCCGCCGAGCGGATCGTGGTGGCCGGCGACTCGGCCGGGGGGCACCTCGCTGTCGACCTGGTACTGGAGCTGTCCCGCGCCGACCGGCCCCTCCCACCCGCGGTGGTGCTGTTCTCCCCGCTGTTCGACGTCACGTTCGGCCTGGCCGGCCGGCGGGAGCGTCAGCACGGCAGGGACCCGCTGGTGTCCGCCGCACGGGCCCGTCGGCTGCTCAGCCTGTACACCGAAGGAGCCGACCTGGCGCACCCGCGCCTGGCTTTCGACTTCCGACGCACCGGGGCGCTGCCGCCCACCCTGATCCAGGCCGGTGCCAAGGAGATGCTCGCGGCCGACGCCGAGCACCTGGCTGACGCCCTGCGCGGTGCCGGCGGGCGCTGCGAGCTGCAGGTATGGCCCGACCAGATGCACGTCTTCCAGGCACTGCCGGTGCTGGTACCCGAGGCCGAGATCGCGCTCGGCCGGGCGGCGGCGTTCCTGACCGCCGAGCTGGCGCTCGCCGGGACGTTGTCGGCGGACCCGGGCAGGCGTGCGGAGTGGGCTGAGCGCACGGACCCGCCTGAAGCGGTAGCGTCCCGATCGACCTGACAGACGAGATCGTGAGGAGCACACCGGCGTGAGCGCACCCACCGAGACCAACCAGCTGACCATCGTGGCGACCATGAAGGCGAAGGGCGGCAAGCGGGACGAGCTGCGTGCAGCCCTGGAGAGCCTGCTGGAACCGACCCGCGCCGAGGACGGCAACGTCCAGTACGACCTGCACCAGGGCGTGGACGACCCCGACGTGTTCGTGTTCTACGAGATCTGGTCGAGCGCCGAACACCTGGGCCAGCACATGCAGTCCCCGCACCTGCAGAAGGCGCTTGGCGGGCTGCCCGAGCTGGTGGACGGAGAGCTGTCCCTCGTCCAGCTGCGCCGGATCGGCTGACCGATGACCGCCGCGCAACGTCCGATCTCGGTCGTGCTGGACAAGATGTCCTTCCTGGAGTGCCCCCGCTGGCACCAGGACCGGCTGTGGGTGTCGGACTTCTACACCAACCAGGTGCTGGCCACCGACATCGAGGGCAACGCCGAGGTGATGGCCACCGTCCCCGGCCAGCCCTCCGGTCTGGGCTTCCTGCCCGACGGCCGCGCGCTGATCGTATCGATGAGCGACCGGCGGCTGCTGATCCGCGGCGTCGACGGTGCGCTGACCGAACACGCCGACCTGTCCGGGCTGGTCGCGCACCACCTCAACGACATGGTGGTCGACGACCAGGGCCGGGCCTACGTCGGCAACTTCGGGTTCGACCTGATGGCCGGCGAGGGCTTGGCATCGACGGTTCTGGTCCGCGTCGACCCGGACGGCTCCGCCCGGGTGGTCGCCGAGGACATGGCCTTCCCCAACGGGTCGGTGATCCTGCCGGACGGGACGCTGGTCGTGGCCGAGACGTTCGGCGGGCGGTTGAGCGCCTTCGCCATCGACGGGTCCGGTGAGCTGAGCAATCGGCGCGAGTGGGCGCGGTTCGGCGCGCCGCCGACGACCGACGATCTGGAAGCGGCGTTCGGCCAGCTCGCGGTCGGCCCGGACGGCATGTGCGCGGACGCCGAGGGCGCCATCTGGGTCGCCGACGCCATCGGCCAGCGGGTGCTGCGGGTGCGCGAAGGCGGCGAGATCCTGGAGGAGATCAGCACCGCCCCCCTGGGCGTCTTCGCCTGCATGTTGGGCGGGGCCGACGGTCGCACCCTGTTCATGTGCGCGGCGCCGACCTTCGCCGAACACGAATGCCGTGAGTCCCACCAGGCCCAGCTGCTGGCCACGCAGGTGGACGTCCCGCACGCCGGGCGGCCCTAGTTCACGCAACTGCGGCCGACCCGGGGGGCCCGGCGCGCCCCGCGCGCCGGGCCGCCCAAGCCGGGCTGCCCGGCGCGCCCCAGGTCAGGTCGTCGGCGCGACCCACTCCGGCAGCGCCTTCTCGATGGCCGCCAGCCCGTCGAGCAGGTGCCGGCGGCCCGCCTCGTCAAGCACGTCGTACGCGGGCGTCACCAGAGTGTCGGTCAGCGCCTCCGCCCTGGCCAGCGCCGCCCGGTCGGCGTCGGTGCCGGGGCGCAGGTCCTTCTCGTCATGGCCGAAGAAGGTCCAGAAGTCCGGACGCCTGATGCTGTGCGCGGTGAGCGGGTCGATGCCGGGCGTCGCCAGCAGCGCGACGATGTGCGCGCTGCCGCGGAACTCCCGCAGGACCGCCGCGAGCTGCATGGCCCGCGCCGGGAGGTCCTCGGCCAATGGTTCGGCGGCGATCCCGGCATACAGCGCCAGCCCGGCCGGGTCAGCGGCGTCGTTCACCGCTTCGGCCGCGGCGCAGAACTCGGCCAGCCCGCTCACCTCGGCCAGGTTGCGGCGGCCGTGGTCCTGGCAGGCACCCATGTAGAGCCGGCCGGCTTCCCGGGGGGTCAGCCCGGAACGGGACTGCGCGCTGGTCCACATTCGCTCCACCAGCGCGGGATGGAAGTAACCGAACGCACTGTGGACCACTACCGGCTCGGCGTCGCCGAGTACCCCGCCGCGGCCGAGGAAGTAGAACCGGAACCCGTCCAGGCCGTGCTGCTTGCCCACCGCCAACGTCTCGTCGGTGAAGTAGAACCGAGGCCCGATGGCAGCGATCCGCGGGCATGCCTCGGCGACGAGGTCACTGGTGCTGGTCATGAGCGCCGCCCGATGGGTCCGGCGGTGGAGCTGATCGCTTCGAAGGCCAGCGAGGTGTCGAGGGTTGAGACCATGCGCTCCCAGAGGAGTTTGTTGACCGCCTGCTTGGTGTAGCGGACCGCGGCGAGCGGCATCGCCGCCAGACGGTCGGCCAGTGCCCTGGCCTCGGTCATCACCTCGGCCGTCGGGTACACGTGGTTGACCAGGCCCAGCCGCTCGGCCTCGGCGGCGCTGAGCAGGTCGCCGGTCATCAGCAGCTCCTTGGCCCGGTTCACCCCGACCAGCAACGGCCAGATCACCGCGCCGCCGTCCCCGGCGACCAACCCCACCTTGGTGTGCGTGTCGCCGATCTTGGCGGTGTCCGCGGCGAGCACCACGTCGCAGAACAACGCCAACGTCGCACCCAGACCGACCGCGTGGCCGTTCACCGCGGCGATCATCGGCTGCGGCACGCTGAGCATGTTGCGGATGAGCCGCTGCGGGCCGCCGGTGAACCAGGTCAGCGGGGCATGCCGACCGCCGGCCGGGATCATCGACCCGTCGGCCATCCCCTTGACGTCACCGCCGGCGCAGAACGCTCGCCCGGCCCCGGTGAGGATCACCACGTCGACCTGGTCGTCCTCGGACACCCGGGCGAACAGGTGCTCCAGATCCTCGTGCAGCGCCCCGTTCACGGCATTGAGCTGATCGGGTCGGTTCATGGTCGCGGTCAAAATATGCCCGTCGACCCCGACCTCGATGGTCGAGAACTTGTAGTCCTGGCTCATGCAACTCCCCTGTCCCGTCCACGGGCCGCGGCCCGCACCGCTACCGATGATAACCACCGTTCACTCGGAATCGACTAGTCCACGATCGGTCACGGCTTGCCGATACCCGATTCGGCGATGAGGCCGCCGTCCACCGGGACCGCGGCACCGGTGATGAACGATGCTTCGTCGGAGGCCAGGAACAGCGCCAGGGCGGCGACCTCCTCGGCCTGGCCGAGCCGTCCGACCGGGTGCAGCCGACCCATCCGGGCCTGGTGCTCGGCCTCCGGCATCAGCCAGTTGACCACCGCGGGGGTGGCGATGACGCCCGGGCAGACGCAGTTGGCCCGGATGTTCTCGTGGGCGTGGTCGACGGCCAGGCAGCGGGTCAGGTTGACCACCCCGGCCTTGGCCGCGCAGTAGGCGACGCTGTCCCGATCGCCCACCAGGCCCTCCACCGAGGCCGTGTTGACGATGGCACCCCCGCCGACCCGGCGCATGTGTGGAATCGCGTACTTGCAGCCCAGCCAGGCGGACTTCAGGGTGGTCTCCTGTACCAGGTCCCAGTCCTCCTCGGACAGGTCGGGAGCCTGGCCGACCCTCGTGGTGCCGGCGTTGTTGAACAGCACGTCGAGCCGGCCCCAGCGGTCCACCGCTGCCTCGATCATGTCCCGGCAGGCCTCGGCGGACCGCACGTTCGCCACGAAGGCGGCCGCCTCACCGCCGGCCCCGGTGATCGCCTCGACCACGGCCTGGGACTTGCGGGTGCTCCAGTCCACCACCAGTACCCGGGCACCTTCAGCCGCGAACCGCACCGCGCTGGCCCCCCCGATACCCGAGCCCGCACCCGTGATGACCGCAACCTTGCCCTCTAGACGCATGCGTTTCTCCTCGTCCGGAACTACCCGCACAGCTGCAGCCAGACGGGCGCTCGACCGGCCGGACCGGGGCTTATCGCGCGCCGCGCACCCCGACCTGCCGGTACGGCTGGACAGCCTAGGTGGCACCGACACGGGTGCCAAGATCAGCGCCCGCCGGTACGGTCCGGTAAACGGTGGGTCGGATCAGCAAGGAGGCGGACATGCGAGTCGGTATCAGCCTGGGCCGGGACGAGCGCAACCACGCGGCGGACGCCCGTCGCGCCGAGGAACTGGGGTTCGACCAGGTCGCGGTCGGCGAGCACCTGTTCTTCCACGGCCCCACCCCGAACGCGTTCGTCGCGCTGGCCGCCGCGGCGGGTGCCACGCAGCGGATCCGGCTGCTCAGCTCGCTGACCATCGTGCCGGTCTACCCGGCGGCACTGCTGGCCAAGCTGGTGGCCGGTCTGGACCTGGTGTCCAACGGCCGCTTCGACATGGGGGTCGGGGTCGGCGGGGAGTACGCGCCGGAGTTCGAGGCGGCCGGGGTGGAGCTGACCAGCCGGGGCGCGAAGACCGACGAGTCGCTGGGCCTGCTGCGCGAGCTGTTCACCGGCGAGCGGGTCGACTTCACCGGCCGGTTCACCCGGGTCCCCGGCCTCAAGCTGCAACAACCGCCGGTGCAACGGCCCGGCCCGCCGGTGTGGGTTGGCGGCCGCAAGCCCGCCGCGATGCGCCGCGCCGGGCGCTACGGCGACGTCTGGCTGCCCTACATGTACACCCCCGAGCAGCTCGCCAACAGCCTGGTGGAGATCAACCAGGAGGCGGCCCGGATCGGCCGCGGCGAGAACGCGGTAGCCGGGGCGCTGTTCGTCTGGGGGGCGATCGACACCGACGCCGAGCGAGCCCGCGAGCAGGTGGTCCGCTTCGTCAGCGAGGTCTACCAGCAGGACTTCGCGCCGCTGGCCGACCGTTACCTGTTGCACGGCACCCCGGAGGGGGTGCTGGCCCGACTGAAGGACTTCTTCGACGCCGGCGCCGACTCGGTGGTGTTCTGTCCGGCCACCGCCGACGACGCCCAGCGGGAGAGCATGATCGAACTGCTGGCCGCCGAGGTGTGCCCCGAGGCGGCCGGCTGGCAACGCTGAGCCGCGAACGTCACCCGCCAACCCTTGACGCCGGAACTGCGGGTGTATAACAGTTAACCGCGACTAACTGTGTCGCACGAACCGATCGGCGGCCATGCTCGGCTGGCCTCGTCGAGGTCGGTCCAGGGCGCACCAGGATACGAACAAGAGGTGAACTCAATGGCTCAGCCCGTGCTGGAAGAGGTCTTCGACTACCCACCCCTCGAACCGTCGCGAGACTTCGACTTCGAGACCGTCATCATCGGATCGGGCATCGCCGGGATCGGCGCCGGGATCCGGCTGCTCAGCGAGAAGCTCGGCGACTTCGTCATCCTGGAGAAGGCCGCGGACGCCGGCGGCACCTGGCGGGACAACACCTACCCCGGGTTGACCGTCGACATCCCGTCGCTGAGCTACTCGTTCTCGTTCGAGCAGAACCCGAACTGGTCGAGTCTCTACGCCCCCGGCCCGGAGATGAAGAAGTATGTCGACCACTGCGTGACCAAGTACGGGGTCCGTCCGCACATGCGCTTCAACGTCGAGGTCACCAACGCCTCGTACGACGAGGAGCGCAACATGTGGGTCACCCGCACCGCCTCGGGGGACACCTACACCTCGCGCTACCTGGTCAACGCGACCGGCTTCCTCACCGTGCCCAAGCTTCCGATCATCGACGGGATCGAGAAGTTCGAGGGCAAGGTCATGCACACGGGTCGCTGGGACCACTCCTACGACCTGACCGACAAGCGGGTCGGTTTCATCGGCACCGGCGCCACCGGGATCCAGGCGGTGCCCGAGATCGTCGACCAGGTCAAGTCGCTGGACGTCTACCAGCGCACACCGATCTGGCTGCTGCCCAAGAAGGAGATGCCGTTCAAGCCCGGACTGCAGCTGGCGTTCCGGCGGATCCCGGGCCTCCAGCGGGTCGCCCGGCTCGCGACGATCTTCTTCACCGACGTGGTCATGATCAACACGTTGGTCTTCAACAAGTACTTCTCGCCGGTCGGCAAGAAGCTGGAGAAGATCTGCATCGACCACATCCGCGACCAGGTCGACGACCCGGCCCTGCAAGAGGCCTTCATCCCCAGCTATGACTTCGGCTGCAAACGCCCGAGCTTCACCAGCAAGTTCTACCCCTGCTTCAACCGGGAGAACGTCTCGCTGGTGACCAACCCGATCGACCGCATCACCGAGGACGCGATCATCACCCAGGACGGCACCGTCCGGGAGATCGACACGCTGATCTGCGCGACCGGGTTCGAGGTGTTCCAGAAGGGCAGCGTGCCCACCTACCCGGTGATCGGCAAGGACGGCCTGGACATCAGTGACTACTGGGAGGAGAACCGCTACCAGGCGTTCAAGGGCGTCTCGGTACCGAAGTTCCCGAACTTCTTCATGATGTTCGGCCCGTACAGCGTGTGTACCGCGTCGTGGTTCGGCATGGTCGACATCCAGTCCAAGCACCTGGTGCGGGTCCTCAAGGAGGCGCAGGCGCACGGCGCCAACTACATCGAGGTCAAGAAGAAGGCCCACGAGAAGGACTTCCGCCGGGTACAGAAGAACACCCGCTTCACGATCTTCACCGTGGGCAACTGCGCCACCTCGAACAGCTACTACTTCGACCGCCACGGCGACAGCCCGACCATCCGACCCAGCATGGGCTTCGTGCACTGGCTGTCCAGTCGGCTGTTCAAAGTCCGCAAGGCCTACCAGATCGAGTCGCGGTAGCGGCCGGTTCACGCGCTCGACGGTGACGCTTCGGCCCGGAGCTCCTCTGCGGAGTTCCGGGCCGAACGGCGCCAACCGGGGTCAGCGCCCGCCGAGGGCGCCCACCACTTGGCCACTGTGGTGCCCAGGAACTCCCGCTGCTCGGTCGGGGTCACCGACCTTCGCCAGCTCGCCGACCGCCTTGCCGTCGTGCGGCAGGACAGTGCCGTCCTCGCCCATGATGCGCGCCTCGACACCGGCCGGGCCACGGCGGCCAGCGGGGAGGTCTCGGTCATCCCCCGGGCCTGCACGATGTGCACCCGTACTCGTCGAATGCCTGCATCAGCGACCTTGGCAGCGCCGAGCCACCGCAGGCGATGAACTTCAGCGAGCTGATGTCCCGGCCGGGTTGTCCCGAGGTGGTGCAGGCCGCCGCCTGCGAGTGCAGCCGGGATGAGCGGCGGCTGTGGACGACGCCCTTTGGGATTGCCGGTGGTGCCGCTGGTGTAGCACATGACGGCCGCATCGTTCTCGTCCACCGCCGGCCAGTCGAACTCGACGGGACGCCGGCCGGCACCTCGTCGTAACGCAGGACCTGCTTGCCGGCGCTTTGCAGCGGCGACATATCTCCCGAGCCGGTGACCAGCAATTCGCCGGGGGCCACGAGGGTCGTGGTCTGCCGGTCGGGTTGGGGGCCCGGCGACGCCCAACCCGTTCAGCGTAACGAAAGCCGGCGGATGAACAGGAGCACAGAACATCATCGACGACAACCGTTCGGGACCGCCGCCGGTCGTGGGGGGGGGGGGGGGGGGGGGGGGGCGCGGGGGCGGGGGGGGGGGACCCCGCCGCGCCGCCGCGGGGGGGCGCCGCCCCCCCCCCCCGGGGCAGCCCCCCCCC
>JBQTKB010000057.1:0-1845 GCA_052386505.1 Pseudonocardia sp. | reverse complement strand
GTGGGCGCGGCAGGGATCGAACCTGCGACCGCTCGGGTGTAAACCGAGAGCTCTCCCGCTGAGCTACGCGCCCGGATCGGGGTCCCGGCTCGGGACCCCGGGTCGATCAGATCGCGGCGAGCGCCTTCTTCCAGGCGTCCTGGTCGCGGGCCTCACCGGGGCCGTTCACCTCGGCGAAGCGGACCACGCCGGAGGTGTCGACCAGGAAGGTGCCCCGCACGGCCAGGCCCTTCTCCTCCAGGAACACCCCGTAGGCCTTCGCCACCTCGCCGTGCGGCCAGAAGTCGGCCAGCAGCGGGAAGTCGTAGTTCTGCGCGTCGGCCCAGGCCTTGAGCGCGAACACGTGGTCGACCGAGACGGCCAGCACCTGGACGTCGTCGTTCTGGAAGCTGCCGATGTCGTCGCGTACCGCGCACAGTTCGCCGGTGCAGATGCCGGAGAAGGCGAACGGGTAGAACACGACGAGCACGTTGCGCTTGCCGCGGAACGACGAGAGCGTCACCTTTTCGTTGTTCTGGTTGCGCAGCGTGAAGTCGGGCGCCTCGGACCCAACCTGGGGTGCCATCGTGTACTCCTGCCTCCTCGGCCTGGCGATCGTCCGACCGCGCCGGGCGGCGCGGGCACCTAGAACCCTAACCGGGCACGACTGTTCTCAGCCGCCCGGCATCGACCGGTAGATCCGTCCGATGCGCGTCAGCGCCGGGACTTGGCCGCCCTCGGCGCCACCAGCCGGGCGCCGGCCCAGCCGTCGCTGACGCTGACGTTGGACGTCTGGGACAGGCCGGCGGTGGGGGCCGCCTCGGCGATCTCGCTGGGCTGCACGTGTCCGGGACGGCCGGTCTTGGGTGTGAGCACCCAGACCACGCCGTTGTCGGTCAACGGGGTGCCGGCGTCCACCAGTGCGTCCGCAAGATCACCGTCCCCGTCCCGCCACCAGAGCAGCACCACGTCGACGACCTCGTCGGAGTCCTCGTCGGCCAGGTCGTCCCCGCAACGCTCCTCAACAGCGTTGCGGACCTCGTCGTCGACATCGGAGTCCCAACCGAGCTCCTGGACCACCATGCCCGGTTCGATACCGAGCTTCCCGGCGACGTCGACCTTACCGGCGTCTCCCGCGGCGGCGACCACGTTCCCACCCCTCCCACTGTGCTTCGTTGACCGGGCCCGCACCCGTGAATGCGAGCCTGACCACTTTCGGTTGCGGAATCCGAACACGCCGGAACGCCTCACCGCAACCGGGCGCTCCGAGATCATTGTTCCCGGTACGGCTCCGACCTCCTGCACGGGTACCCACCCAGGGGGCACGATGGGCCCAGCGCCGCATCTTCCGTCCGCCCGGCGGACAGAGCGGAACGGCCCCGACCGGGGCCAGCAGGGCGGCATGACGCCGCGAGACGACACAGGGAGATCCCCGTGAGAACCGAGAGCAGCGCCAGCGGAACGAGCATCCAGCACGAGAGCAGCGCCAGCGGAACGAGCATCCAGCACGAGAGCAGCGCCAGCGGAACGAGCATCCAGCACGAGAGGGAGCAGCGGGGCGCGCCCGGAACGGGCGCGAACCGGGTACACGTCATCCGGGACGGGTTGGCGGCCTACCTACCTGACGTCGACCCGGACGAGACCCAGGAATGGCTGGAGTCATTCGACGGGATGGTGGACGCGGCCGGCCAGCAGCGGGCCCGGTACCTGATGCTGCGGCTGCTGCAGCGCGCGCGCGAACGCAACGTCGGGGTGCCTGCGCTGACCAGTACCGACTACGTCAACACCATCCCCACCGAGCGGGAGCCGTGGTTCCCCGGTGACGAGGAGACCGAGCGGGCCTATCGCCGCTGGATCCGGTGGAAC
>JBQTKB010000056.1:0-22188 GCA_052386505.1 Pseudonocardia sp. | reverse complement strand
CGCTCTACGAGCGGCTCTACGCCGGCGATCCGGTGGGCAACCGGGTCCGGTTCTTCGGCATGCCGAGACGGTCGGAGTGCGAGGAGATGGTGGAGCGGCTGCTCGACTCCTGACCCTCGTCGGTCCCGTCAGCGCCGAACACCGAACCGCCGAACACGAGGCCCGGGTAACCGCCGGCGGCCACCTCGGCCAGCTCCTCGTGGTACTTGATGCCGCCGAGATGGATGCCGAACTGGCGGGGCTTGCCCGGGATGTTCGCGCCGGTGTACCAGGAGTCGGTGAGCGGGAACAGCGTCTGGTGTGCGATCTCCCGGACCTGCGCGCCCCAACCCGGCTCCGCGGTCGGGTCCGCCTCCACCGTGGTCATCCCCTGTTCGCGCAGGTGGGTGATGCAGTCGGCGATCCAGTCGCCCAGCAGCTCCGCGCCCAGCGGCATGTTGAACAGCACCGATGGCGACTCGGGGCCGTGCACCATGAACATATTCGGGAACCCCGCGACGGTGACGCCGAGGTAGGTGCGGGGGCCCTCAGCCCACCTGTCCCGCAGCGTCACGCCGCCCCGCCCGACCGGGTCGATCCGCAGCAGCGCCCCGGTCATCGCGTCGTAGCCGGTGGCCAGCACCAGCGTGTCGAGCGGGTACTCCCCGGCGGCGGTGCGCACCCCGTCGGGGGTGATCGCCTCGATCGGCTCGGCGCGCAGGTCCACCAGCTCGACGTTGTCCCGGTTGAACGTCTCGTAGTAGCCGTCGTCGAGGATCTGGCGCTTGGTGCCGATGTAGTAGTCCGGCAGCAGCCGCTCGGCGATCGCGGGATCGCGGACGGTCTCCCGGATCTTCGCGCGGACGAACTCGGCCAGGGTCTCGTTCGCGTCGGGGTCGGTGAGCAGGTCCCGGTAGCTGCTGAACAAGATGCCCAGGCCGCCGTCCCGCCAGAACTCCTCGTACACCGCCCGACGCTGCTCGGGGGTGTGCTCGGAGGCGAGCAGCTCGGCGGGACGGCCGCACGCCAGCGGGGCGCCCAGCGGTGTCGTGAACATCTCGGCCCGGACCTCGGACCAGTTCTCCCGGGCCGTCTGCACGAATTCCGGGGTGAGCGGGCGGTTTCCGGCCGGGATGGAGTACTGCGGGGTGCGCTGGAAGACCGTGAGGTGCGCGGCCTCCCGCGCGATCACCGGGATCGCCTGCACCCCGGAGGAGCCCGTGCCGATCACCCCGACGCGCTTGCCGGTGAAGTCGACCTCCAGGTCCTGGGGCCAGCGCCCGGTGTGGAAGCACTCGCCGGCGAACTCGTCGAAGCCGGGGATGTCCGGCTTGCTGGCCGCCGACAGGGTGCCGACCGCGCAGATCAGGAACCGCGCACTGACCCGCTCCCCGTGACTGGTCTCGACGAGCCAGCGGGCGGTCGTCTCGTCGAATCGGGCCGACTGCACGACCGTCCCCAGCTGGATGTCCCGGCGCAGGTCCAGCTGGTCGGCGACGTAGTCGAGGTAGCCGAGCACGGCGGGCTGGTCGGGCAGCCGCTCGGTCCAGTCCCAGCCCCGCACCAGCTCCTCGGAGAACGTGTAGCAGTAGAACGGACCGCCCGGGAAGTCCACGCGCGCCCCGGGGTAGCGGTTCCACCACCAGGTGCCGCCGACGCCGTCGGCCGCGTCGTAGGCCCGCACGCTCAGGCCCAGCTCGCGCAGCCGGTACAGCGCGTACATGCCGCCGTAACCGGCTCCGATGACGACGGCGTCCAGCTCACGCACGCCGATTCGGGCCGGGCCGCTTCCGGCCACGTTGTCGGGCATCACGTCCATCGACACAGCTGCCTCCTCGATGACCTGCGGTGGTCAAATCCGCCTCGGTCGACGGTATCGACCGGGGTCCGCCGGTGGCCAGGCTTGGCTCCTTCTTGCACACGCTCCGGTGTAACCGCGGTCGTGCTCGGCGCCGATCCCGGCCACGACATCGCGGTCCCGTGCATCTGAGAGATGCCGATCTCCTGGGCGATCTGTGGCCGGGGCGCGGACTGGTCACCGACGCCGTCGCGGGCGCACTGGAGAAGCTGAACAAGACCATCGGACCACCTATGGACGATCTTGGCCGGTTCGTGCACGCCCAGCTCACTGCGGCCACGAACCGCGGCGTCATGATCCACTCATGGCGGGTTATGTGCTTACATTGCTGCACCCCCGGAACCGGCTCGCCGGTCAGACGCTCCGCGCGCGAAGAGCGATCGAGGCGAACCGTCCAGGGTTCTCACCCGTCCCCGGTAGCCCAGCAGGCCGACGTGGCCGAAGGTTTACGGCGCCGCGCCGAGGTGCCCGACCTCGAGGATCTTGCCCACGCTTTGCCACACGCTTACGACAGATCATGGCCGATCACACTCATCACCGTGGCGGCTGGCAAACCGCGCTGACCTGCCACAACACATTACCGAGAGCCACCGCAGAAGATCCCAGATCAGCCAACGCAAGATCCGTCAGGTCGTGGGTTCGAGCCCCACCCGCCCCACTTTTCTCAGGTCAGAGCGTTGCATGACGTCGATAACAGCGATTCGTGAAGCCGTCCGTACGAGCGCTCAAACTCACGCGGCCCGTCACGACCGCTTAGCTGAGCCAGAGCACGTCAAGTAGATCGACGCGACGCTCGCGCTCCAGGATCAGATAGGTGAGCAAGCCCTGCTGGATCGGCCCGAACGGAAGTGTGCGCACCGGGGCGTCGGGATTGCCGTCGTCGAGGGGGTCGCCGCCCCATGGCGCGACCTCCAGCATGGCGCGAGCCTCGGCGAAGGCAGCCAACGCCTCGGTTGGCAGAGCGTCGATCTGCGGCTGCGACCGCTCGTCGGTGGTGACTCGGTACACCCCTGGCTACATGCCGGCGCGACGGCGGATCTCGGCCAGCGACTCACCTTCGGGCACCCGCTCACCGGTCAAGCGCTCAGCCGCGCGTCGGGCGATCGAGGCGAACCGCTCCGGATCCCGCTGCAGCAGCGCGACGCGGCGCCAGTGCTCCAGGCATCGGAACAACTCGGTGAGGTCGAGATCCTCACGCGCCGTGGCGAGGGCGCGTTGGTAGGCGGTCTCGAACGTCGCCCGGTCCTCGGGCAGCAACGAGTCACGGATCGCCGCCGGCGCCGCCCCCGGCAGCAACGGATCCCCAGTACGAGGCTGGTCATCGAATGACCACAGCGCTGTCACCGCCTCACGGTAGCGCAGCCGCCTTCGCTCGCGAAGGCCCACAGGTCGAGAGAACTGCCCACGGAAATGCCCACGCGCTTATGTCCACGGATACGTCAGATCAGCAGTCATCGCCGCAATCACGCCCGATCACCGGTGACCACGCTGACCTGCGACAACAGATGATCGATGATCACGGCTGAACTCGGCTGAGCAGCGGTTACGTGAGCGAACGGGTGCTGGGCCTGCCGAGGACGTACTGATCCGGCATCCTGCGGTCTGCGCCGAACAGGAGGCCCGGATGTCCGAATTCGATCTGAAACCCCGCAGCCGCCAAGTCACCGACGGCCTGGAGCGCACCGCCGCCCGGGGCATGTTGCGTGCGGTCGGCATGAGAGACCAGGACTTCGCCAAGCCGCAGATCGGCATCGCGTCGAGCTGGAACGAGATCACCCCGTGCAACCTGTCGTTGCGCCGCCTCGGCATCGCGGCCAAGGAAGGTGTGTACGCCGCCGGCGGGTTCCCCATGGAGTTCGGCACCATCTCGGTGTCCGACGGCATCTCCATGGGGCACGTCGGCATGCACTACTCGCTGGTCAGCCGGGAGATCATCGCCGACTCGGTGGAGACCGTGGTGCAGGCCGAGCGACTGGACGGCACGGTGCTGCTGGCCGGGTGCGACAAGAGCCTCCCCGGGATGCTGATGGCCGCTGCCCGGCTCGACCTGGCGGCGGTCTTCGTCTACGCCGGCAGCATCCTGCCCGGGCACGTCGACGGGCGAGAGGTGAACATCGCGGACGCCTTCGAAGCGGTCGGTGCCTGTCTGCGCGGCCTGATCACCCGCGAGGATGTCGACGTCATCGAGCGGGCGATCTGCCCTGGCGAGGGTGCCTGCGGTGGGATGTACACGGCCAACACCATGGCCTGCGCCGCCGAGGCGCTCGGCATGGCGCTGCCCGGTTCAGCCAGCCCACCGGCGGTCGACCGGCGACGGGACGGCCATGCTCGGACATCCGGTGAGGCGGTCGTGAACCTCCTCGCACAGGGCATCACCGCACGCGACATCCTGACCCGTCAGGCGTTCGAGAACGCCATTGCCGTCCTGATGGCCTTCGGCGGATCCACCAACGCCGTGCTACACCTGCTGGCCATCGCCCACGAGGCCGGAGTCGAACTAGGCCTCGACGACTTCAACCGGATCGGTGACCGCGTCCCGCACCTCGCCGACGTCAAACCGTTCGGCCGCTATGTCATGTCGTCGATCGACCAGGTGGGCGGCGTTCCCGTGGTCATGCGCGCACTGCTCGAGGCCGGGCTCCTGCACGGTGACGCGCTCACCGTCACCGGAACCACCGTCGCCGAGAACCTCGCCACGGTGGACCCTCCGGACCTCGACGGTGATGTGCTGCGGACGATGAACCGCCCGATCCACCGCACCGGCGGTCTGACGGTGTTGCGCGGCTCGCTCGCTCCGGACGGTGCGGTGGTCAAGAGCGCCGGATTCGACTCCGCGACGTTTACCGGCACCGCGCGGGTGTTCGACCGCGAACAGGCGGCCTTGGACGCGGTCGCCACCGGAGCGGTGATAGCCGGTGACGTCGTGGTGATCCGTTACGAAGGTCCGCGTGGCGGCCCGGGCATGCGGGAGATGCTCGCGGTCACCGCGATGATCAAAGGCGCCGGAATGGGCAAGGATGTCCTGCTGCTGACCGACGGCCGGTTCTCCGGCGCCACGACCGGCCTGTGCGTCGGACACGTGGCGCCCGAGGCCACCGAGGGCGGCCCGATCGCGTTCGTCCGCGACGGCGATCAGGTCACCCTGGACATGGAGCGGCGGGAACTGAACCTTGACGTATCCGGCGCGGAGCTGGACCGCCGGCGCGAGGGCTGGGAGCCGTTGCCGCCGCAGATCCGGTCAGGCGTGCTCGGCAAGTACGCCAAGCTCGTCCGATCGGCATCAGAGGGTGCGGTCTGCGGATGATGGTGCCCGGCGGCGTCGCTACCTCGATCCTCGGACGATCAACCATGTAGGCGATCCAGCGCCGTCGTGAGCGCGTCAAACCCCGTCTGCCGCTCCCGCGCATCGAGCGACTCCGCCAGGTCGAGAGCCGCGAGCGCGGTGCTCATCGTGGCGAGTTCACGAATGGTATCCAGGTTGAAGGTGGTTGCCCGCAGCGTGACGCGACCGTTGTCGTCAAGCGCCAAGGCGTGCCGTGCGACAAGGGCCGTCAGCTCGCTGGTCGCCAGGTAGCCATCAACCGAGGTGCCGTCCGCCAAGCCGAGAGCGGCGGCGGCACGCGACGTGTCGATGACCTCCGCCGCCACACGAGCGGCGGAGCTTGCATGTCCGACGTATCTGGTCACATCCGCGCGCTGACGCGCACGATCAACCAGTTCCCGTGCCGATAGCGACCGCAGGCGCCCCTTCAACCGCGACCGCTGACTCTCCCCCATCCACCTTGGCACCATTCCGGACAACAGGGCTACCGCTCCCAGGCCGCCGGCTACATACCGGCGCGACGGCGGGTCTCGGCCAGCGGCTCGCTGTCGGACACCGGCTCGCCGGTCAGGCGCTCGGCGGCGCCACGGGCGATCGAGGCGAACCGCTCAGGGTCCCGCTACAGCAGCGCGAGGCGTCGCCAGTGCTCCAGACGGCGGAACAGATCGGGGAGGTCGAGCCCCTCCCGAGCGCCGGCGAGCGCACGTTGGTAGGCGGTCTTGAACGTCGACCGGTCCTCGGGCAGCAGCGACTCGCGGATGGTCGCCGGCGTCGCGCCGGGCAGCAGTGGGTCGCCGGTGCAGGGCTGCTCGCCGAAGGACCACCGCACTGTCACCCGCTCACGGTAGCGCGGAAGCCCGCGCCACCGAACGCTTCAGGCGCCAACTCGGGTCGCTCAGCCGCGACGATCTTGCCCACGCTTTGCCACACGCTTACGCAGATCATGGCCGATCACACTCATCACCGTGGAAGCTGGCAAACCGCGCTGACCTGCGACAACACATATCCGCTGACCACCGGTGAGGACCAGAAAACAGCCAACGCATGATCCATCAGGTCGTGGGTTCGAGCCCCACCCGCCCCACGGTTAGCTGGTGAGAGGCTCATGAAGCGCTCTTCGATGATCGTTATGAGACAGGCGATTGTGAGTCCGGCTTGCGTTGTCGTGGACGACACGCCAGTTGGAGCCCCTGCGCTGGGCCTGGCAGATCACTGCCCGAACCGGCATGACCGGGCTACCGCCACTCGACCGTTCGGCGCCACACCTATCAAGAGTCGGACGATTGGCGTGTAAGTGGTCGGCGCGGCCCATCGTGCCGCAGCTTCTGGCCCGACCGTTCTGCGCCATAGACAATCAGTGATAACATGTGCATCATGAGGGCGACCGCCGGGGCCGTACTACGTGAGGCCAGGCAGCGGGCCAGGCTGTCGCAGACCGATCTGGCACGCCGAGCCGGTGTCGCCCAGTCCGTGATCAGCATGTACGAGGCCGATCGGCGAGAGCCCGGGCTGCGCACCCTGACCAAGCTCATCGAGGCCACCGGGCACAAACTCTCCCTTCAACTGATCCCGCCCAACCCGGACCAGCTCGGGCTCCCCGACTCGCCTCTCGGCCGACGACTCCGCCGCCACCGCCGCGCCGTACTCGAACTGCTCGGCCGGGCCGGAGCCAGCAACCCGCGTGTGTTCGGCAGCGTCGCCCGCGCCGAGGACACCGCCGCTAGCGACATCGACCTGCTCGTCGATCTCGAGGACACCGTCGGCCTGGTCACCCTGGCCAGACTCACCCGCGAACTCACCGCACTACTCGGCGCCGAGGTTGATGTCGTCCCGGCCGCCACCCTCAAACCCGGTATCCGCGACCGGGTGCTGACTGAGGCCATCGCCCTATGAGCCGCCACGACGACCAACGCCTGGCCGACATTCTCGCCTCAGCCGAGGCCGTCGCCGGGCACCTTCGTCGCGGGGGCCTCGACGACGGGTTGGTCTATGACGCGGTCCGTGTTCGCCTGATCGAGATCGGCGAAGCCGTCAAGTCCATCGACCGAGCCGTGCTCGCGCACGAGCCGGAGATCGCGTGGATCGACATCGCCGGTATGCGCAACCACCTTGCCCACCGCTACTTCGACACCGCGCACGGCATCGTCGCGGCCACCGTCACGCACGACCTCCCGCCACTGATCGCGGCCGTCGAACGCCTGCTCGCCCGCTTCGACCAGCACCCGGATGGGCCGGGCGCGCCCTAATTCGTAGCGAGGGACCGCTGGTCGGTGGTGACTCGGTACACCGGCAGCTACATGCCGGCGCGGCGGCGGGTCTCGGCCAGCGGCTCGCTGTCGGGCGCCGGCTCGCCGGTCAACGCCTCGGCGTGAACGAGGTGGCGACGCTCGACCGTCGACATTTCTCCATCGTCCGGCCGCAGCACGCTCCGGGGCTGACGCTGCTTCCGTGATCGGACGTCGTGACAGGAGGCCCGGGTGATCCGGTCGCGGGCTCGCTCCTCGCCGGTGGCCCGGAGCACGGGTTCACCGAGACGTAGTTCACCGGCGCGCTCTATCCAGAGCAGTACCTGCAGCTCGACGACGTCGTGGTCACCGTTCGAAGGCTGACCGGGGCCAGGCCGGTGTCGACCGCCGACCCGTGTTGTGGAGCTACGCAGTGCTCGTGCGGCTGGGACGTCAAGGACACCCGATCCAGCGGATCACCGACAACGGCGTGCTGACGGCCCGCTCAGCCCGGCCGGCTTCGCCCCAACGGGCCGACGACGCCGACGTGCAGCACGAAGAGGTGATCATTTTAATCGACTATGAACCGCTGCGGGCTGACCCGGCTCGGGTCCACCGTCGAAGCCGGCTCACCGGTGGGTAGGCGTCACCGAGTCGGCCGTGGCTCCGGTCAGGATCTCCAGCACCGCGCGGGCGGACGGACGGGTCCGCAAGGTGCGCAGCGCCTGGTAGGCGTCCTCGACGGAACCGGTCCCCTGGTAGACAACCGCCTCGCTCAGACAGTCCATGAACTTCGCCCGCAGGTGCGTCTCGCTCACCGGCCGATGGGCGTGTCCGGCGGGCTGGTCGACCCGGGTGCGCAGGTCCGCGGTCGCGGTCCGCACGGTCACCACCGCGGCGAAGACGTGCTCCCAGCGGGGCTCACCGACCGGCGGGACCGGTGCGGCGATCGGGTGCACCGTGCGCAGCAGCCGCTGCACGTCGGCGCGGCCCACCCGCTCGTCGGTGAACGAGGCCAGCCCGACCCGGCGGTCGAGCAGCGCGACGGCCACGGCGTACTCGAGGCTGAACTTGGCCTGCAGCCCGTCGTGCGGGCGGTGGTGGATCACCGGGTCGAGCGCGCCGGGCGGGACCGTCACCTCGATCCGCACGATCTCCGCGTCGTCGGGCAGGCGTTCGGCCAGGTCGAGGGCGGCGTCGATGGCGGCATGGGTGGCGTAGCAGCAGGGGTACAGCTTCACGTTCAGCCCGGCGGGCCGCCCGTCGTCGGGTTCGCCCGGGGCTGCGCTGACCGGCCGGTCCGGGTGGCCAAACAGCGCCAGATAGCCCAGCGGTCCCTCCAGCTGGTTCGGGTCGGCGCTGTAGCCGCGTCCGGCGAGGCGGGCGGCGAGCACCCCGTGACCGGCGGCCAGCCCGACATGCAGCGGCTTGGTCATCGAGCCGAAGTTCTGTCTGCTGCCGGCGGCCATCGATGCGGCGATGCCAAGACTGTGCCGCACCTGGACGGTGGTCAACCCGCACAGCCGGGCCGCGCTCGCCGCCGCGGCCAGGGTGCCGATCGTGCTGGTGGTGTGCCAGCCCGCCGCGTAGTGGCTCTCCACGCCGAGCCTCCGGGCCAGGACCCGGGCGGTCAACAGCCCGCACCGGTAGGCCGCAAGCAGATCCTCGCCGCGGACATCAGCCGCGCCGCCGACCGCGAGGATCGTCGGCACCAGCACCGCGCTGGGATGTCCGATCAGGGCGTTGTCGACGTCGTCGTAGTCCAGGGCGTGCGCGCTGGTCCCGTCGATCAGCGCGGCATCGCGGATCGGCGACGACCGCCCGGTGGCCAGCGAGCGGGCCGGGCCGCTGGTCTCATCGGCGTCGAGCGTGCCGGCCAGCAACGTCACCGACGGCTCGTTCCGGCCGGCCATCAGCACGGCGACGGTGTCCACGAAGGCCCGCTCGCCCAGATCCCGCCAGGCGTCGGTGATCGGCTCAGGGTCGGTGACCAGCTCGGCCACCAGCGCGGTCAGGCCGCGTCCCCCGGGTTCGGCAACCATCGTTCGCCTCCCTCGGATCGAGGTCCGGTTCGCACCGTACCCGGTGGCAGGTTCCAGGTCGCTGCGCGATGCGCCACAGCCCGACGCCGTGCTGACATCCGCGCTCCTCGCGGTTCGGCCGGCATCACCGCAGCTCCGGCCACGGAGGTGATGACGACCGACGCGATCAGCGCCTAGATTGACCCGACAAGGCCACCAGGTGTCCGTCCTGCTCCACCACGTCTCCGGACGCAACCGCAACCAGCTCTCTCCAACATTGGAGTTCAGACATGGGCCGTCGACCGCCCGGCGAACAGCTGATCGAAGCGGACAGCCCAGCCCGGGTGGTCACGCCGAACGACCCCGAGCGGCGGCACGCCTCATGACCGCCTCGCTGTCCGTCGAGCCGGCCGACCTGGAGCCGGACATCGACCTGCCCCGGTTCCGCGACCGGCTGCGGACCTGGCTGCGGAAGCACTCCGACGTCCTGGCGGCCTGGCGGGACGTGCATCCCGCCAGCCTGGAGGAGGCGCTGCGGCGCGACGCGAAGCTGCTGGAGTTGCTGTGGGAGTCGGGCTGGGGCAAATGGGGTTGGCCCGAGGCGGTCGGCGGCGCGGGCGGCGCCGGCGCCCTGCGCGCGGTGCTGATCGACGAGCTGTGGGCGCACGACATCGAGCTTCCGCATCAGTACGACTCGATCGAGATCCTGGGGCAGATGGTCACCGATCTGCGGCCGGATCTGGGCGAGCGGTTCTTCCCCGCGCTGGCCACCGGGCGGGAGCTCTGGGCCCAGGGGTTCAGCGAACCCGAAGCCGGCAGCGACCTCGCCTCGCTGCGCACCCGCGCCACGCCCGACGGCGACGGCTTCCGGCTGAACGGGCAGAAGATCTGGAACAGCCTTGCCGCCGCCGGCAACCGGGCGTTCGTGCTCGCCCGCACCGGCACCCCGGAAAGCCGGCACCGGGGCCTGACCATGTTCTTCGTCGACCTCGACACACCGGGCCTGGTCGTCCGCCCGATCGCCCTGGCCAGCGGCTTCAACCACCTCGCCGAGATCTTCCTCGACGACGTGCCGGTACCCGCCGACCGGGTGATCGGCGAGGTCGACGGCGGCTGGGCGGTCCTGATGAAGCTGATGCAGTACGAGCGCGGCACGTACGCGTGGCAGCGGCAGGCGAAGCTGCTGTGCCGGCTGCGCGGCCTGGTGTCGCGGCTGGGCACCGACGATCCCGCCGCGCCGGCCGAAGTCGGTCGCGCCTACCTGCGGGTACTGGCCACCCGCGCCAAGACCGCGTGCACCGTCCGCCGGCTCGACGCCGGCGACACCCTCGGACCGGACACCAGCGTCGACAAGATTCTGCTCGGCGCCGCCGAACACACGGTGGCCGACCTGGCCCGCGACCTCGACCCGTACGGGTTCCTGCTCGACGATTCGGCGGCGGCGACCCACCGCTACGACGACTGGTGGTTCAGCCGGGCCACCACCATCTTCGGCGGCGCCGGCGAGGTGCAACGGGGAATCGTCGCCGATCGCGTCCTGCGGTTGCCGACGGAGAAGGGCTGATCGGAGACCGATGGACAGCGGAGATCGCCAGTTGTTGATCGAATCGTTACGCTCCACGTTCACCTCCACCGACGCCGACCCGGCCGCCGCGCTGGACGAGCTGGGATGGGCGGAGGCGCAGGAGGCCGACCCGGCCGAGGCGACCACCCTGCTGTTCACCGAGCACGGCCGGCACGCCGTGACCTCGTCGCTGCTCGACCGGGTGATCCTGGCCGAGATCGGCGCGGACCACTCCGACGCCGCCGTGGTCTACCCGCCGTTCGGCGCCGACCACGTCACCGACGAGGGGGTCGCGCTCGCCGACCCCGCCACCGTCGCCTCGGTGTGGGTCCCCCGGAAGTCCGGTCCAGCGCGACTGCCGTCCGGGGAGGTGAGCGCTCGCCCGGTGCACGGCTTCGACACCGCCCGGACCTGGTGGCGGGTGCGCGTGCCGGCGGGCACACCCGCGGCGCCGTCGTGGCAACCCCCGCCGGACGCGTGGGAGCGCGCCGTCGCGGCCGGCCGGCGCGCGCTGGCGGCGGAACTGCACGGGATCACCGAGGTCCTGCTGCAGAACGCGGTGCGGCACACCAGCGAGCGGGTCCAGTACGGCCGGCCGATCGCGTCCTACCAGACCGTCCGGCACCGGCTGGTCGAGGGCCACGCGGTTCTGGAGGCGTCCCGCTCGGTGCTCGACAGTGCCTGGGCGGACGGCTCGCCGTGGGCGGCGGCCGTCGCCAAGGCCGTCGCCGGCACCGCGTACCGGGACGTCGCGCGGCACGCCATGCAGCTCTGCGGAGCGGTCGGGCTCACCCGGGAGCACCACCAGCACGGCTTCGTGGAACGCGGAGCGCTGCTCGAGGAGCTGCTCGGGTCCGCCCGGCACCTGGAGCGGGAGCTGGGCAACCGTCTGCTGAGCGGACTGCGGGCACCGGCCGTGGTGGAGCTGTGAGAACCGCGCGGTAGTTGATCCGGTTGGCTTCGGTCGGCTGCGGCCTGGTCGTGCGCTCGCCGATACAGGTCAGTCGGCCGAGGGACGAACCGCACGTACGACCACGGCTGTCCGCCGGCCAACAACGCGTTCGGTGGTGGCGAGGTCCGTGAATCCGGCGTCGTGGCACAGCGCCATGAAGGACTCTGCCTGACGCGGCGTCCAGCCGTGGCTGGCCAGCCCGGTCGCCGCTGGCTCGACCCGACGTTCGATGGCGAGCAGCCGACCGCCGGGCCGCAGCACCCGGTAGGCCTGGGCCAGGCCGGCCCCGACGTCGGTCCAGTGGTGCACGCTGGCGAGTGTCCAAAGCACGGACGCGGTGGAGTCCGGGATCGGGAGACTCTCGGCGCGGCCCTGGATCCAGGTGATGTGCTCGCGGCTACGGGTGACCGCTCGGGCGAGCCGAAGCATCTCGGCCGACGGCTCGACACCTGTCACGCGGGCGCCCGCCCGGGCGGCCAGCCGGGCCGCGCCGCCCGGTCCGCAGCCGACATCGACGACGCGGTCACCCGCTGACAGCGTGGCAAGGTCGACGACGAGCCGGGCGAACGGGCGAGTGCGCAGCAACATTGTCAGCCCGGCCAGCGTGCCGGTCAGACCGCTGCAACCCGGGTAGGCGGCATGGTGGTTGACGGGTAGGTCGGCCTCGGTGCCCTCCGGTCCCGCAGGCATCACACTCTCCCCTTACTTTGCTGATCGATACCGGTCAGCTTGCAGGTTCAAGCTCAGTTGAAGTCAAATGCCAGGATGGACCACCTGCCTAGGTCTGCCACTCGACACCACCGCGGCGGTGCTCGACGCACCTGGGCCGCAATGGCGGGAGACCGTACTGCGTCAGATCGAGGAGCTCGACGAGTTCGTGGCCCAGGCCCGGAGAGCCCAGCATTTTTTGACCCACGCACTGAACTGCCCCACCGACCACCCCGCCCACGAATGCCCGAACATGATCGCCGCCCTGGACCGGCTGGTCGACGGTGAACCCGTGGAGCGACTCGTCGACGAACACCGCTGACCGACTCGGACGAAGGTCAGCACAACGGTAGCGGTGGCAGCGCCGTCGAACGCGGCCACCACCGTGCTTTGGTCTTTCTGCTGGCCACGGGAATACCCTGCCGCAGTATGGCGGGCTGTCCTCAGCCTTCGCGCTGGGCACGCAGCCGGCTCAGCGCCTCGTCGAGGATGGCCGCGCCGTCGGCGTCGCTGCGCCGCTCCTTCACGTAGGCCAGATGGGTCTTGTAGGGCTCGTTACGCGGCGGGGTGGGCGGGTGCTCGTTGTCCTGGCCCGCCGGTAGTCCGCAGCGCGGGCAGTCCCAGCTCTCCGGGAGCTCGGCATCGGAGGCGAACGACGGCTTCGTCTCGTGCCCGTTGGCACACCAGTAGGACACCCGGATGCGCGGCGCCGTCTCGCCCCGCTCGGACTCACCCATCGGACCCGCTCCGACCCGGGTGCCCCGGATCGCGTTTCCACCGGCCATGCGAACCTCTGCCTCAGTTGTCGAATTGTGCGGCTCCCGGGCCGGGAGCGTCAGCTAGCGATCTTGACCAGCAGGCCGGTTCCGACGATCGCCACCAGCCAGATCGCCCCGACGAACAGCGTCATCCGGTCCAGGTTCTTCTCCACCCGGGCCGACCCGGACAGGCTGGACTGCATCCCACCACCGAACAGGCTGGACAGCCCCCCGCCCCGACCGCGGTGCAGCAGGATCAACAGAATCAGCAGCACGCTGGAGACGATCAGAACGATTTGCAGGGCGAGCTTCATGCCATCCTCATCCGACGGTGACTTCCACACCACGCCGCCATCAGCCGCGAGCGTGGAGACCTAGGGTACCCGTGCGGCCGATCCGGCTGATCCGCCGGGCGGGCGCCGATCAGGGCAGCGGGCCACCGGCGGCGATCGCGCATAGCTTCGCGAACTCGTCGGCGTCCAGGCTCGCCCCACCGACCAGCGCGCCGTCGACGTCGTCCCGCCCGACCAGCTCGCCGATGTTGCCCGATTTCACCGATCCCCCGTAGAGCACCCGCACCGACTCGGCGGTCGGCCCGTCGTAGCGCTCCGCGATCCGCGCGCGCAGCGCGGCGCACACCTCCTGGGCATCCGCCGGGGTGGCCACCCGGCCGGTGCCGATCGCCCAGATCGGCTCGTAGGCGATCACAGCGGACGCGACCTGTTCGGCGGTCACCTTGGCCAGCGCGGCATCCAGCTGGGCGGTGCAGTGCGCGACCTGGTTGCCCTGCTCGCGCACGTCGAGGCCCTCGCCCACGCACAGGATCGGGGTGATTCCGTGCTTGAGCGCGGCCCGCACCTTCGCGTTCACCATCGCGTCGTCCTCGCCGTGTATCTCCCGACGCTCGGAGTGTCCGACGGTCACCCACCGGCAGCTCAGCTTGGCCAGCATCGGGCCCGAGACGTCACCGGTGTAGGCGCCGGAGTCGTGCGGGGACAGGTCCTGCGCGCCGTGGGTGACCAGTAGGCCGTCGCCGTCGATCATCGTCTGGATGCTGCGGATGTGAGTAAACGGCGGCAGCACCGCGACGTCCACCTTGTCGAAATACTTCTCCGGCAGCGCGAAGACCAGCTTCTGCACCAGCGCGATGGCCTCGAGGTGGTTGAGGTTCATCTTCCAGTTGCCGGCGATCAGGGGCTTACGTGACACGCTCAACGCTCCAATGCGGCTCAGTCTTCGAGTGCTGCTCAGTCGTCGAGTGCGGCTCAGTCCTCGAGTGCGACTCGGGCTTCGAGCGCGGCTCAGGCTTCGAGGACAGCGAGGCCGGGCAACTGCCTGCCCTCCAGGTACTCCAGCGACGCCCCGCCGCCGGTCGAGATGTGCGAGAAGCCGTCCTCGGGCAGGCCGAGCGCCCGTACCGCGGCCGCCGAGTCTCCGCCGCCGACCACACTGAACGCACCGTGCTCGCGGGTGGCGTCCAGGACCGCCCGGGCGACACCCCGGGTCCCCTCGGCGAACGGAGCGAGCTCGAACACGCCCATCGGCCCATTCCAGAACACCGTCCTCGCGCCGGCAAGCACCTCGGCGAACGCGGCCACCGACGCCGGCCCGATGTCCAGGCCCGACCAGCCGTCCTCGATCGCGTCCACCGCGACCGTACGGGTGTTCGCTTCGGCGGAAAACGCGTCGGCCACCACCACGTCGGCGGGCAGCATGATTTTGCCGGTATCCAGCAGTTGGCCGCATTTCTCGACCTGTTCGGCCTGCAGCAGCGAGCCACCCACCGGGTGGCCCTGGGCGGCGAGGAAGGTGAAGCACATGCCGCCGCCGACCAGCAGGGAGTCCACCGAGGGCAGCAGCGCCTCGATCACCGCCAGCTTGTCGGACACCTTCGACCCGCCGAGCACCACGACGTAGGGTCGGGCAGCGGCGACGGTCAGCCGGCGCAGCACCTCGACCTCGTCGTGCACCAGCCCACCGGCGTAGCAGGGCAGCAGCCCGGCCACGTCGTACACCGAGGCCTGCTTGCGGTGCACCACGCCGAACCCGTCGGAGACAAACGCGGCGCCCGGCCCGACCAGCGCCGCCAGCTCGGCGGCCAGCGCCGCCCGCTCGACGTCGTCCTTGCTGGTCTCACGCGGGTCGAAGCGGATGTTCTCGCACAGCGCCACCTGGCCGTCGGCGAGCTCGGGGGGGCCGTCCACGAGATCCACCAACCGGACCGAGCTGCCCAGCAGCTCACCCAGCCGGGTAGCCACCGGGGCCAACGACAGGCCCGCGTCGGGTCCGCCCTTGGGTCGGCCCAGGTGCGCGGTGACCACCACCCGCGCACCGGCGACGGCCAGTGCCCGGATGGTCGGGACCGAGGCCCGGATCCGGCCGTCATCAAGGATGCGAGCTGATCCGCCATCGATCGGGACGTTCAGGTCGGAGCGGACCAGCACGCCGCGGCCCTCGACCCCGTCGGTCAGGAGATCCCGGTAGCTCTTCATTGCGCGGCTACGACTTCGACGCCACCAGCGCGACGACGTCCACCAGCCGGTTGGAGTAGCCCCACTCGTTGTCGTACCAACCGACGATCTTCACCTGGTTGCCGATCACTTTGGTCAGGCCGGCGTCGAGGATGCACGAATGCGGATCGGTGACGATGTCGCTGGACACGATCGGGTCCTCGGTGTACTTCAGGATGCCCTTGAGCGGGCCCTCGGCCGCTGCCTTCATCGCCGCGTTGACCTCGTCGGCGGTGGTGTCCCGGCCAACCGTGGCGGTGAGGTCGGTGGCGCTGCCGGTGGGGATGGGCACCCGCAGCGCGTAGCCGTCCAGCTTGCCCTTGAGGTGCGGCATCACCAGCGCGATCGCCTTGGCCGCGCCGGTGGAGGTGGGCACGATGTTCAACGCGGCGGCCCGGGCGCGGCGCAGGTCCTTGTGCGGGCCGTCCTGCAGGTTCTGGTCCTGGGTGTAGGCGTGGATCGTGGTCATCAGGCCCTTCTCGATGCCCACCAGGTCGTCGAGCACCTTGGCCATCGGGGCCAGGCAGTTCGTGGTGCACGAGGCGTTCGAGATGACGGTCTGGCTGCCGTCGTAGTCGCCGTCGTTGACGCCCTTGACGATGGTGATGTCCTCACCGGAGGCCGGCGCGGAGATGATGACCTTCCTCGCCCCGGCGTCAAGGTGCTTCGCGGCCGCGTCGCGCTTGGTGAACAGCCCGGTGGACTCGACGACGACGTCGACGCCCAGGTCCTTCCAAGGCAGCTCGCCAGGGTCGCGCACGGCCAACCCCTTGAACCCCTTGCCGTCCACCACGATCTCGTCGTCGGTGGCGGAAACCGCATAGGGCAGCCGGCCGAGGATGCTGTCGTAGCGCAGCAGATGGGCCAGTGTGGCGTTGTCGGTGATGTCGTTGACCGCGACGATCTCGATGTCGGACTGGCCCGCGGCGCGTTGCGCCGCGACCGCCCGCCAGAAGTTCCGCCCGATACGCCCGAATCCGTTCACGCCTACCCGGACCACACATGCCTCCCTGGTTGGACCCACCCGGTTTCGGGTCACCCTAGCCGCACCCGGACGGATGCACCGCCGATCGACCCACGCATGCGACGAACTCGACACTGAGCGGTCGGTCAGCCCTCGGCGAGCATGTCGGCGGTGACCGCCGACTCGGTGTCCGAAACGCCCAAGTCGGCGGCCCGTTTGTCGGCCATGTGCAACAGCCGCCGGATCCGCCCGGCCACCGCGTCCTTGGTCATCGGCGGATCGGAGAGCTGGCCGAGCTCCTCCAGGGAGGCCTGGGTGTGCTCCAGGCGCAGCCGGCCGGCGGCGAGCAGGTGCTCGGGCACGTCATCGGCGAGCAGCTCCAGCGCGCGGCGCACCCGGGCGGAAGCGGCCACCGCGGCCCGGGCCGAGCGGCGCAGGTTGGCGTCGTCGAAGTTGGCCAGCCGGTTCGCGGTGGCCCGCACCTCGCGGCGCATCCGGCGCTCCTCCCAGGCCAGCACCGAGGAGTGCGCGCCCAGCCGGGTGAGCAATGCGCCGATCGCGTCGCCGTCGCGGACCACCACCCGGTCCGCGCCGCGAACCTCGCGGGCCTTCGCGCTCACCCCGAGCCGCCGAGCCGCGCCGACCAAGGCCAACGCCGCTTCCGGGCCGGGGCAGGTGACCTCCAGCGCGGAGCTGCGGCCGGGCTCGGTCAGCGAGCCGTGGGCCAGGAACGCGCCCCGCCAGGCGGCCTCGGCGTCGCACACCCCGCCGGACACGACCTGCGGCGGCAGCCCGCGCACCGGCCGGCCGCGCAGGTCCAGCAGCCCGGTCTGGCGGGCCAGCCCGGCGCCGTCCTTGACCACCCGGATCACGTAGCGGGCGCCGCGGCGCAGCCCACCGGAGCTGATCACCTGCACCTCGGAGGTGTGCCCGTACAGCTCGTGCACCTCGCGGCGAAGCCGGCGGGCCACCGAGCCGGTGTCCACCTCCGCCTCGATGACCACCTTGCCGCCCACGATGTGCAGCCCACCGGCGAACCGCAGCAGGGACGACAGCTCGGAACGCCGGCAGCACGGCTTGGTCACCGACAACCGGCTCAGCTCGTCCTTGACCGACGACGTCATCGCCACCTCGCGTTCTCCTCTCGGCCGGTTCCGACCGGCCACTCCCGGACCGGGCTCGGATCGGCTCCGGCCCCGGCCAGCACACCGAGCACCGCGTCGGCCAGCGCAGCGGGATTGTGCCTTGGCGTGCCGTCGGGCCGGCCGACCGGGGCCAACACGGCGCGTCCGCCCAGCGCAATGGCGGAGCGACGCAGCAGGTCCGGTACCGGGACCGCCGCGCTGTCCGCCAGCACCGCGTCGACCCGGAGCTCCGGTGCGTGCTGGGAGAGTACGTCCAGGTGCTGCTCCGGGGAGAACCCAGCGGTCTCCCCCGGCTGGGGGGCCAAGTTCAGCACCACCACCCGCCGCGCCCGGGTACCGACCAGCGCGGCGCGCAGCTCGGGAACCAGCAGGTGCGGCAACACGCTGGTGAACCACGAACCAGGGCCCAGCAGCACCACATCGGCCTCGGTGACCGCGCGGACCGCCTCAGGGCAGGCCCGGGGCCGCTCCGGGTGCAACCAAACCCGGCGAACCCGACCGGGGGTGCTGGCCACCGCCACCTGACCGCGGATCCGGGCCACCGCGGCGGAGTCACCGCCCAGCCCGGTGACCTCGGCCTCGATCACCAGCGGTTCGGTGCACATCGGCAGCACCCGGCCGCGCACCCCGAGCAGCACGCAGGCCTCGTCGAGCGCGCGCACCGGATCTCCGAGCACCTCGATCAACCCGGCCAGCACCAGGTTGCCGACCGCGTGCCCGGCCAGTGCGCCGCTGCCGCCGAACCGGTGCTGGAACAGCTCCCGCCAGCGCGCCAGGGCGCCGTCGCCGGCCAGCGCGGTGAGCGCCATTCGAAGGTCGCCGGGGGGCAGGATGCCGAGCTCCCCGCGCAGCCGGCCCGAGGAGCCGCCGTCGTCGGCCACCGTCACCACCGCGGTCACCTGGTCGGTGAGCAGCCGCAATGCGCTGAGCGTGGCGTGCAGCCCGTGGCCCCCGCCCAGCGCGACAGCCCGCAGCCCGCCCTCCCCCGCCGGGCCGGTCACTGCGGCTCCGGGCTGGGCCGGCGAGGCGCTGCCGGCGGAGGCGCTGCCGGTCACTCGCGGCCCAGGTCGCGGTGTACGACGCTGACCGAGATCCGGTCCTCGCCCCGCAATCGGGAGGCAAGCTCCTCGGCCACCGCGACGCTGCGGTGCTTGCCGCCGGTGCAGCCCACCGACACAGTGAGGTAGCGCTTACCCTCCCGGCGGTAGCCACCGCCGACCAGGCGCAGCAGCTGGTGGTAGCGGTCGAGGAACTCCTCGGCCCCCTCCTGGGAAAGCACGTAGTCACTGACCGCGGGGTCGCGCCCGGTCAGCTCGCGCAGCTCCGGAATCCAGTGCGGGTTGGGCAGGAACCGCATGTCCACGACCAGGTCGGAGTCCATCGGCAGGCCGTACTTGTAGCCGAAGGAGACCACGGTGACCCGGCTCTGCCCCGACGCCTCGGTGCCGAAGGACTGCTCGATCGCGGCCCGCAGCTGGTGCACCGACAGCGCGCTCGTGTCGACCACGAGATCCGCGGAGTTGCGCAACGGGTCGAGCAGCTCGCGCTCGGCGGCGATGCCGGCGGTGAGCCGGTCCGGGACGTCACCGCCCTGCAATGGGTGGCTGCGCCGGACGGCCTCGAACCGTCGGATCAGCACCTGGTCGGACGCCTCCAGGAACAGCAGCCGCGGCTTGTACCCCCGCGCGTCGAGATCTTTGATCACCGACGAGAGGTCGTGGGTGAACGCCCGGCTGCGGACGTCCATCACCACCGCGATGCGGGTGATCTCGCCGCGGGCGCGCGCGCCCAGCTCGACCATGGTCGAGATCAGCTCGGGCGGCAGGTTGTCCACCACGAACCAGCCGAGGTCCTCCAGCACCTTGGCCGCGGTGCTGCGGCCGGCGCCGGACAGGCCGCTGACCAGCGCGACCTGGATACCTCCATCGACACTGCTCGCCTCGGTCACGGGTCCCCCTCGGTCGCGGTGCCGCCGCCCTGGGAAGTCGGGTCGGTGGCGGTGTCCGTGGTCGCGGTCGTCGTGGTGGCGGTCGTCGGGGTGGCGGTCGTCGGGTTGGCGGACCCGCCGCCGATCGCGGCGACCACCGCGGCAGCGGTGCGCGGACCCATCCCGGGGACCGCCTCGATCTCCTCGACACCGGCCTGGCGCAGCTTGCGCAGTGATCCGAAGTGCTTGAGCAACGCGGTGCGCCGGGTGTGCCCGAGACCGGGCACCGCGTCGAGTTCGGAGGACACCATCCGTTTGGACCGCTTCTGCCGGTGATAGGTGATCGCGAACCGGTGCGCCTCGTCGCGGATCCGCTGCAGCAGGTAGAGGCCCTCGCTGGTACGTGGCAGGATCACCGGTTCCGGGTCGGCCGGCAGCCAGACCTCTTCCAGCCGCTTGGCCAGCCCGCAGACCGCGACATCGGTGACGCCCAACTCGGCTAGTACGTCCGAGGCGGCCTCGACCTGCGGCGCGCCGCCGTCGACGATCAGCAGGTTCGGCGGGTAGGCGAACTTCCGCGGGCGCCCGGTTTCCGGATCGAGACCAGCCCGCGGCGCGGTGTCCACGGGTTGATCGCCGATCTCGGCCAGGTAACGGCGGAACCGCCGGCGCACCACGTCGGCGATCGACGCCACATCCCCGCCGTCCGCGCCCGCTCTGACCTCGAACCGGCGGTAGTCCGAGCGTTTGGCCAGGCCGTCCTCGAACACCACGAGCGAGGCAACCACGTCGCTGCCCTGGACGTGGCTGACGTCCACACACTCGATGCGCAGCGGTGCGCTGTCCAGCCCGAGCGCGGCCTGGATCTCGGCCAGCGCGGCGGATCGCGCGGTGAGATCGCCCGCCCGGCGCAGCTTGTGCTGAGTGAGCGCCTCGCCGGCGTTACGGGCCACCGTGTCGGCCAGGGCCCGCTTGTCACCGCGGCGGGGAACCCGCAGATCGACCCGGGAACCGCGCAGCCCGGACAGCCACTCGGTGAGGATGTCGGCCTCGGCCGGGAGCTCGGGCACCAGGATCTCCCGGGGCACGGGCTGGTTGGCGTCGTCGGCCGATTCGGCCAGCGCGGCCTGCTCGCCGTAGAACTGGGTGAGGAACTGGCCGACCAGTCCGGCGGTGTCGACCTGCTCGACCTTCTCGATCACCCAGCCGCGCTGGCCCCGGACCCGGCCACCCCGCACGTGGAAGACCTGCACCGCCGCCTCGAGCTCGTCCTCGGCGAACGCGACCACGTCGGCATCGGTGCCGTCGCCCAGCACCACCGCCTGGCGCTCCATCGCCCGGCGCAACGCCCCGAGGTCGTCGCGCAGCCGGGCGGCCCGCTCGAACTCCAAGCCGTCGGACGCCGCCGTCATCTCGCGCTCGAGCTGGCGGACCATCCGGTCGGTGCGCCCGCCGAGGAAGTCGCAGAAGTCCTGCACGATCTCGCGATGTCTCCGCTCGTCGACCCGGTCGACGCACGGCGCGGAGCACTTGTCGATGTAGCCGAGCAGGCACGGCCGGCCCATCTGGGTGTGCCGGCGGAACACCCCGGTCGAGCAGGTGCGCGCGGGGAACACCCGCAGCAGCAGGTCCAGCGTCTCCCGGATGGCCCAGGCATGCGCGTACGGGCCGAAGTAGCGGACCCCCTTGCGCCGCGGCCCCCGGTAGACGTGCAGCCGGGGGTACTGCTCGTGCAAGGTGACCGCAAGCACCGGGTAGGTCTTGTCGTCGCGGTAGCGGACGTTGAACCTCGGGTCGAACTCCTTGATCCAGTTGTACTCCAGCTGGAGGGCCTCGACCTCGGTGCGGACCACGGTCCACCGCACGTCGGCGGCGGTGGTCACCATCTGCCGGGTGCGCGGGCGCAGGTTGGACAGGTCGGCGAAGTAGGAGCTCAGCCGACTGCGCAGGTTCTTCGCCTTGCCGACGTAGATCACCCGTCCGTGCGGGTCGGCGAAGCGGTATACCCCCGGGGCCTCCGGGATGGTGCCGGCGGCCGGGCGGTACGTGGACGGATCGGCCATGGTGGCTCCAGCCTAGTACTCCAGCGGTAGATCGTTATGTCCATGCGTGGGCGGCTTGTTGGCGCTGGTAGTGGCTGGTTCGGGCGCGGTGTTGGTGGCGGCGGCGCCAGTCTGACCAGGCTTGGGGGCAGGCCAGGACGCGGGCTGGTTCGATGACGAAGATCGTGAACAGGCGCCGGATCTCGTTGCAGG
>JBQTKB010000055.1:0-21853 GCA_052386505.1 Pseudonocardia sp. | reverse complement strand
TCTCGTCGACCACCAGCGCGGCGGTGCCGACCACCGACGCGAGCCGGCCCAGGGTGCCGGTGACCACCCGCAGGTTGCGGGTGGCCCGCGGCAGCGAACGCTGGTAGACCACCTCGCGCAGCCCGGTCACGTAGTGCCCCTGGGTGTTGGCCATGTCGCCGGCCAGCACCACGATCTCCGGGTTGAGCACCGAGATCACCGTGGTCAGCACCTCCCCGGCCAGCTGTCCGGCGTGGCGTCCCGCGCCGACCGTCTCGGGGTCGCCGCGCTGCACCAGGGCCCGCAGGTCCTCGAGGTGGCGTATCGCCTTGCCCGCGGCGGCCAGCCGGCGGATCAGTGCGGTGCCGGACGCGACCGCGCCCAGGCAGCCCAGCGAGCCGCACGCGCAGGGATCGTCGTGGCCGAGCATCCGGATGTGCCCGATGTCGCCGGCGCCGCCGTCCACGCCGCGGTAGAGCCGCCCGTCGATCACGATGCCGGCGCCGATGCCGGTACCGACCTTCACCAGCAGGACCGTGCGGGCGTCCGGCCAGTTCGTCCGCTGCTCACCCAGGGCCATCAGGTTCGCGTCGTTCTCCACCAGCACCGGCACGCCCAGCCGCGCGGCGAGCCGTTCGCGGACCGGGAAGTCGTGCCAGCCCGGCATCACCGGCGGAGCGATCACCCGCCCGAGCTCGACGTCGACCGGTCCGGGCAACCCGACGCCGAGAGCGACCGTGTCCGAGGGGTCGGCGCCCACCTCGGCCAGCAGAGTGCCCACCCGGTCCTCGACCTCGCTCAGCACCCGGTCCGGGCCGTCGGCGATGGTCACCGGGTACTCGCGGTGGTCCAGCACCCGCCCGTGCAGGTCCAGCACCGCGAGGTCGGCCCGGTCGGGGTGCAGCCCGGCCACCACGATGTGTCCGTAGTTCTCCTCGAAGGACAGCTCCAGCGCGGGCCGACCGCGTCCGGCGGCCCGCCCGGAGGTCTCCCGCAGCAGCCCGGCGGCCAGCAACGCGTCCACCCGGGCGGCCACGGTCGACCGGGACAGCCCGGTTATCTCGATCAGCTCTGGGCGGGTGCTGGCGGCCCCGTCCCGGACCAGTGCGAACAGCTGGCCGGCCGATCCCGGATCGGCTGGCCGGCCGATCGGCCCGGTGAGGTGCACGACTCCCCCTATTATTGGGTGAACGCCATGCATAATAACGCACCGGACCGGCGAATTCTGACCGGCGACACCACAGAGAAGATGCGGAGACCGCCGCCGATGAGCCCCGAGCCCGTTGCCCGTCCCGGTGTCCCGGTAGGTCGCCGCGAGTCCCTCTGGCATGCCGCGGTGGAGGTCCTGCACCGCAACTGGGAGCACGACCACACCGTGCCCTCCCGCACGCTCTACCCGCACCAGTGGAGCTGGGACACCGGCTTCACCGCGATCGGCTGGGCCCGGGTCGCGCCCTGGCGGGCCCGGCTGGAGCTGGAGTCGCTGCTGAGCGCGCAGTGGGCCGACGGGCGGGTGCCGCAGATCGTGTTCAACCCGCACACCCCGCGCGACGCCTACTTCCCCGGCCCGGACTTCTGGGGCTCGGCCGGCGTCCCCGGCGCACCCGAGCGGGAGACCTCGGGGTTGGTGCAGCCGCCGCTGCACGCCGCCGCCGCCTGGCGGGTCTATCTGGCCGACCCCGGGCGCAGCATCGGCTTCCTGCGCCGGGTCTACCCGAAGCTGCGTGCGCAGCAGGAGTACCTGCACCGTGCTCGCGGCGACGGCACCGGGCTGGCGGTGATCGTGCACCCCTGGGAGTCGGGGCTGGACAACTCCCCCAGCTGGGACGCCGCGTTGGCCGAGGTCCCGGTGCCTCCCGGCGCGGTGGTGCGCCGCCGCGACCTCGACCACGCCGGCGCCGACGAACGCCCCACCGACCTGGACTACCAGCGCTACGTGGTACTCGCCCGGCGCTACCGCGACTTCGGCTACCGCGACGCCGAGGCGCTGCCGGAGCACCCGTTCGTCATGATCGACCCGTTGTTCAACGCGCTGCTGGCCTGGTCGGAGGAAGCGCTGGCCGACATCGCCGAGGTGCTCGGCGAGCCTTCGGCGCCGCACCGCGAGCGGGCCGCCCAGGTGCGCGACGCGATGCTGGAGCGGCTCTACCACCGCGCCTGCGGGGTGTTCCACGCCCGCGACGCCGCCGACCCGACCCGCGACCCGTTCGACCACTCGGTGGCCGGTCTGATCCCACTGCTGCTGGATCTGCCCGACGACGTGGTCGACGCCCTGGTCCGCTCGGCCACCGGCGCCCGCTTCGCGCTCAACGACCAGGTGCCGCTGCCCAGCCACGACCGCACCGCCGACGGGTTCGACCGCAACCGCTACTGGCGCGGCCCGTCCTGGGTGAACACCAGCTGGCTGGTGCTGCAGGGGTTGCGCCGGCACGGCCACCGGGCCGAGGCCCGCACCCTGCGCACCGCGCTGCTGCGCTCGGTGCTGGGCAGCGGCTTCCGCGAGTACTTCGACCCGGTCGACGGCGCGGGCCGGGGCAGCGACGAGTTCAGCTGGTCGGCGGCGCTGACCCTGGACCTGCTCGCCGAGCAGAGCGACCCGCTACCGGTGCCGGCCGCAGTGGCGGCGACCAGGGTCGCACCGGTCCGGGCGGCCGCGGCGGTCTGACCCGAACCGACCACAAGCCGTTTTCATGGTCACCTTGACGTCAGGCAGCTCGGACCGTGATCGAAGCGGACTGGTGTCCAAGTCGATGGCCCAACGAACGCCCGATGAAGCGCCGCATCGGCGAAACCACGTGCGAGCCGCGCGGGGAATCAGCGGATGACGGGCGCATAGCCGTCGAAGATGCGGGTACGCGTGGGACGGACAGCGCGACACATCCCACGACGAGGAGGCAACGACCAGATGGCAGGCACGCTCACCGGTAGACGCATCGCGATCCTGGCCACCGACGGCGTCGAGCAGGTGGAACTCACCGAGCCCCGCGACGCGGTCACCCGTGAAGGTGCCCGCACGGCCATCGTCTCGGTGTCCGACGGACAGATCCAGGCGATGAACTCCGACATCGAACCAGCGGAGAAGTTCACCGTCGACGTGCCCGCCGCCCAGGCGTCGGCCGATGACTACGACGCGCTGATCATGCCCGGCGGCACGGTGAACGCCGACCGGCTGCGGCTGGACGCCGACGTCCAGCGGTTCGTCCAGGACATCTTCCGCGCCGGCAAGCCGGTCGGGGTGATCTGCCACGGGCCGTGGACCCTGGTCGAGGCCGACCTGGTCCGGGGCCGCACCCTGACGTCGTACCCCAGCCTGCGCACCGACATCCGCAACGCCGGGGGCACCGTGGTCGACGAGGAGGTCGTCTGCGACCAGGGGCTGGTGTCCAGCCGCAACCCCGGCGACCTGCCGGCGTTCTGCGCCAAGATCGTCGAAGAGTTCGCCGAGGGCGCGCACGCGGTGCACCCGGAAGGCGCCACCGCATGACCGCCTCCGATATCCGCGCACCGCACGCCATCGCGCTGGTCTGCACGCTCAGCCCCTCGCCCAAGCCGTCGAGCAGCGAGTTGATGGCCCGGCAGGTGCTCGATCAGCTCGACGGCGCGCACGGCGTCAGCGGAGAGCTGGTGCGGGTGGTCGACCACGACGTGAAGCCCGGCGTGCTGGCCGACATGGGCGACGGTGACGCGTGGCCGGCGCTGCGCGAGCGGGTGCTCGACGCGGACATCCTGGTGCTGGCCACGCCCACCTGGGTGGGGCACATGTCCAGCGTCGCCCAACGGGTGCTGGAGCGACTGGATGCCGAGCTGTCCGAGACCGACGACGCCGGCCGCACCACCCCCACCGGAAAGTGCGCGATCGTGGCCGTGGTGGGCAACGAGGACGGCGCACACAAGATCATCGCCGACTCGTTGCAGGCGCTGAACGACGTAGGGTTCACCGTGGCGGCCAACGGTTCGGCCTACTGGAACGCCAACATCGACAATCCGAGCGACTACCGCGACCTGGAGAAGACCCCGGACGCGGTGACCGCCATGATCGGCAAGGCGGCGGCGAACACCGCGCACCTGGCCCGGCTGCTGGCCGGACACGGCTACCCGCCCGCGTCCTGAGCCACGGCCACCCGGCAACCGCCCCCGCGGGCGTCAGATCTCAGCGGGTGTCCAGGACGAGATAGCCCTCGGCGAGGTGCCCCGCAGGCAGCCCGGCGGCGCGGCCCTGCAGCTCGCCCCAGCCGCGCATCCGCTGCTCCAGGTCGGCCAGGTGTCCGGTCTGGCTGACGTGCGCCTCCAGCGCGGCGAGCTTGCGGTCGAAGGTGGTGGTGATGTCGACGTAGTGGTCGGCGCGGTCGCCGCCGCTCATCACCCAGGTCTCGGGCACCGCGTGTTCGGCCAGGCCCTCGTCGCGCAGCAGCTCCGGGTGGGCGAACGGGTTGCGCGCGTCCGGGTACACCGCGCACATCGCCGCCTCACCGGCCGCGATGTGGTCGGGGTGGCTGCCGTACATGCTGCGCAGCTCGCGTTGCGGCGACTGCACCACCACCCGGGTCGGGCGCACCCGGCGGATCACCCGGCTGATGTCGCGGCGCAGTTCGTGGGTCACGGTCAGCCGGCCGTCGGGATAACCCAGGAACTCCACGTCGGTCACCCCGAGCACGGCGGCCGCCTTGCGCTGCTCCTCACGCCGGATCCCGCCGATCGCCGAGCGCGGCACCGCCGGGTCGAAACCGCCCGCGTCGCCGTCGGTGACGATGCAGTACGCGACCTCGATCCCCTCGGCCGTCCAGGCGGCGACCGATCCGCCGCTGCCGTAGTCGATGTCGTCGGGGTGCGCGACGATCAGCAGCACCCGCTGCTCGTCCGGTGTGGTGGTGTTCGACACGTCCGGGCCAACCCGGCGGCGGGCGGCTTAATTCCCGTGCAGGTCCCGCTGGGCGGACGGGGCGGCTAGTAGGGGGCGGGCAGGTCCAGCACCGCCCAGACGACCTTGCCGCCGCACCACCGCGGGTCGTGACCCCAGACGATGGCCAACTGATCGATCACCGCGAGGCCCCGCCCTCCGCGTGCCAGCACGTGCAGCGGACCTTGCTTCGGTGGCTCGGGGTTGCCGTCCTGGGCCGCGATCAAGAGGCCGTACGGGCGGAGCTCCAGCCGCAGTCGCCCTTCTGTCCGGGCGTGCCTGATCAGGTTTTCCACCAGCTCGGATCCGATCAGCACGGCGTCCTCGGCCAGGGTGTCCGGTGGCACGGCACCGGAGCCGCACGGTGCCCCCGCGAGGTCCCAGCTCGCGAGGACCGCGGTGATCCACCGCCGGGCCTGTGCCGCGCTGATGGTGCTCGCGGGCACGTCGAGCTCGGCCCGACGACGGGACGCCGTCCCCTGGTCGGGCACCCGGAACTCGACCGAGATCGGGCCGTCCGGGGTGACCTGGAGCTGGTCGAGATCGACGATCAGCGCGGACGGGCCGTCGGCGATGTGCCGCATCATCACGTCGCACAGCACGGGATAGGTCCGCACGTCCAGCGAACCCGACGGCACGACGACGGTCTGACCGTCTCGTTGGTGGGCGGTGATACGCACGGCTGGCCGACCTCTCCCGGCGCCGCGGCGCGTCAGGGTGACGTCATCGCGGCTGCACCTGCTGGCATTCGGGGGTACCCGCCGCCGGCCAGCGTCACACCACGGTGGGCGGTCCGTCGGACAGTTCGGGCAGCAGCCGCCCGCCGCCCCGATCGGACGCCCACTCCAGCAGCAACAAGGTGGCGTCGTCCTGCAGCCGACCGTGCTGGTGCGCGAGCACCGCCGCGACCAGACGACGCAGCGTCTCCGGCGCCGGCAGCTGGTCGAGCTCGGCGCGCTCGGTCAGGTCGATCAGCCGCTGCTCACCGAAGAACCGGCCCCGCCCGTCCCGGGCCTCGACCACCCCGTCGGAGTAGAGCAGCAGCCGGTCGCCGGGCTGCAACTGCTCGTGGCCGACCTGTTCGGCGGGCATCGGCACGGTCGGCCCGCTGATCCCGAGCGGCGGCCGAGGCTGGACCGCGAGCTCCTTGACCACCCGGCCCTCCCGGACCAGCAGCGGCGCCGGGTGCCCGGCCAGCAGGTAGGACAGGTCACCGGTGTCGGTGTCCAGCCGGGCCAGCACCGCCGTCACGAAACCGGCCGAACCCACGTCGGCCAGCACCGCGTCGGCGTGCCGGGCCTGATCGGCCAGGTCGGTGAGGCCGCGCCGGCGCGCGTTGCGGATCGCGGTCACCGCCAGCGTGGTGTTCAGCCCGGCGGCGAGGTCGTGTCCGGCCCCGTCGAACACGCCGAGCTCCACCCCGTGGTCCAGGGAGTAGTCGTAGGCATCACCGGCCACCTGGTCGGTCGGTTCCAGCAACGCCGAGATCACCACCGGGCCGGCGGCGAAGTTCCGTGGCCCGAGCAGCTGCCACATCAGCTCCGAGGCCGGGGAGAGCCCGCCGGACCGCAGTTGCTGCAGCCCGAGACTGTGCGGCAGCCGGGCGGCGATCGCGTGCCCGATCAGGCCGGCCACCGCGCGCACCCACCTGCGCAGATGGTCGTCGTCGGTCACCTCGGCGTCCAGGCGCACCCGCAGCACGCCGACCCGCTCCGAACCGTCCACCATCGGCACCCAGAGCAGCCGCGCCCCGCCGTCGTCGGTGCCGGCCAGCACCTCACCCAACTGGTAGGCCCGTCCGACCAGGGTGTTCTCCACCGCCAGCGGCGCCGACACCACCGATCCGGGGCCGGCGGGAATCGGGTGCAGCAGCCGCTGCGGCAGGTCCACGACCAGCGGATCCACCGTCAGGCCGAGCGGGCGCACCGCCTCGCTCACCGTGGCGGCCAGGGTCTCCGCCGGCTCGAGCGACATCCGCTCCAGCATCACGAGCAGCGCTTCCCCCCGCGCCTGCCCCGCCGCCCGCACCGTCAGTTCCCCGCCTGCACCCCTGGACCGTAGAGCAGCCCTCGGGCCGGGGGAACGCCGCAAGCGGATTCTGTCCGCTCGCCGGGTTTCACCGGCCGCCGCGGGGGCACCATGAGCCATGACCGGGAGCGAGCACACTCCTGAGCAGCTCGCCGAGGCGCTGCGGGCGAGCCGACGCAGGCAGCAGGGGATCGCCGAGCGGCTGATCGCGCTGGCCGGCAGCATCGCGGAGACCGAGGAGAAGCTGGCCGAGACCGTTCAGCCGCCGGGCCGAGCAGCGGCCGGAGCGGGCGGGCTGGCTACGGGCACAGGCCGAACAAGCCCGCCGGAACGCCGAGCACGAGCGCCGCGAACAAGCTCGACTTCGCGACAAACGCGACTCGGCGAAGGCGGAGCCGGACACGACCGGCCCGGGCTCCGAGGGGCCCGGCCCGGATTGAGCGACCGGTTTGGCGTCGCTGATCGGGAACGCTAGACGCTGACCTCGGCACGCTCGAAGGTGAAGCCGCGCCAGCCGTCGTCCACCACCTCGGCGCAACTGGCCCGGTACTCGGCGGCGGCACCGACGTACATCATGACCACCTTCGGCTTGCCGGGGATGTTGGCGCCCATGTACCAGGAGTCGGCCTGCGGGAACAGCGTGGCGTGCGCCCGCTGGTTCAGCTCCTCGCGCCAGGCCTCCTGGGCCGCCTCCTCCGGCTCCATCGTCCGGTGGCCGTTCTCGATCATGTGTCCGATCGCCCGGGTGGCCAGCTCGACGTGGTCTTCGATGGCCAGCGGGTTGTTGTACAGCGCCACGGCGGCGCCCGGACCGGTGATGGTGAACAGGTTCGGGAATCCGTGGGTCATCAGGCCTAGGTAGGACACCGGACCGCCGGCCCAGACGTCGTTCAGCTTCCGCCCGCCGCGCCCGACGATGCCCATCCTGGTCAGCGCGCCGGTGAACGCGTCGAACCCGGTGGCCAGCACCAGCACGTCCAGCTCGTAGCTGGTGCCGTCGGCCAGCCGCACCCCGGTGGCGGTGACCTCCTCGATCGGGTTGCGCTTGACCGGCACCAGCTCCACGTTGTCCCGGTTGTACGTCTCGTAGTACTCGGTCTCCATGGGCAGCCGCTTGGTGCCGAACGCGTGGTCGTCCGGACAGAGCAGCTCGGCCACCGCCGGGTCGGTGACCCGTTCCCGGATCCGTTCCCGGGTGTACTCCGCGACGGTGTCGTTCGCGTCCTTGTCGACCAGCAGGTCGCCGAAGGTGGCCAGCATGATGCCGAAACCGCCGTTGTCCCACTGTTCGTCGTAGCGGCGTCGCCGCTCCTCGGGCGAGGCCCGCAGCGCCGACGGCGCCGGCGGCGGGTAGGGCACCCCGAGGAACGAGTCGCGGGCCGCCGCCCGGACTCCCGGATAGTTCTGCTTCACGGCCGCCACCTCGTCCGGGTCGGCCGGACGGTTGCGCAGCGGGGTGGCGAAGTTCGGGGTGCGCTGGAAGACGGTGAGCTGCCCACACCGCTCGGCGATCTTCGGGATGGCCTGGATGCCGCTGGCCCCGGTGCCGATCACGCCGACCCGCTTGCCGGCCAGGTCCGGCTCCTCGTGCGGCCAGGCATGCGTGGCGTACACCGGGCCGGCGAAGGTCTCCAGACCGGCGAACTCGGGCTCCTTGGGGATCGAGACGTTGCCCCCGCCGGAGATCACGAACCGCGCGGTGATCGCATCGCCGGTGTCGGTGCCGACCGTCCAGCGGGCGGTGTCGTCGTCCCACACCATCGAGGTGACGCGGGTGCCGAACCGGTAGTCGCGGCGCAGGTCGTAGCGGTCGGCGACGTGGTTGAGGTAGGCCAGGATCTCGGGCTGGGCGGCGTAGCGCTCGCTCCAGGTCCACTCCTGCTGGAGCTGCTCGTCGAACGAGTAGGAATAGTGGATCGACTCGATGTCGCAGCGGGCACCGGGGTAGCGGTTCCAGTACCAGGTGCCGCCCACGTCCGGCGCCGTCTCGCACCCGATCACGCCGAGGCCCATCCGGTCGCGCAGGACGTGCAGGGCGTAGAGACCGGAGAACCCGGCCCCGATCACGACGACGTCGGTGTCCTGGTGCATGGTGCGCCTCTCCCTCGAGGAACGGTCTCTCCTGGCAACCTAGGAGGCCCGGGGGCCTCGCGCCAGCGCGTGGCGGGGCTCACGAACCGGTGAACTCGGCGTCACGCGTGTCGGTCCAACCCCACGGCGGAGGCGCACCGGCCAGCGCCCGTTCGGCGGCGAGCCGCTGGGCGATCACCCCGCGTACGTGCGGCAGGTCGCGGATGGCGATGTCCGCCGGCTGCACGGTGTGCTGGGCCGGCCAGCGCCGGTAGGTGGCCACCACCTGGTCCACCCACACCCCGGGCCGATGGGTGGAGAGCGCGGCGAGCAGCGCCGCGTCGGTGGAGCGGGCCACCGCGGGCCAGCCACCGTGCGCGACGAGCTGGGTGCGCCGGTAGGTGGTGATCGCGGCGGGGAACGGGAAGTCGTTGGTCCGCACGAACGTCTCGGCGATCACGCCCGGCTCGATCCGGCCGGGCGGGAACACGTCAGGCTTGACCCAGCTGGTGCCGTCCGGGTTCTGCCACCGGATCCGGCCGCAGGACCACGCCGTGTCCGCTGCCGCGAGCGGCCCGACCAGCGGCCCGACCAGCGGCCCGACCAGCGCCGCCAGCCCGCCCGGCTCGTACCAGTCGTCGTGGTCCATGCCGGCGACCAGGTCGCCGCCCGCACGGGCCAGCGCGACGTTGCGGGTGGCCGCGCCGCCGAGCTGCACGCCGAGCGCGTCGTAGCGGACCCGCGGGTCGTCCGGCAGCAGATCGCGGACGCCGGGCCGCGCGCCGTCCTCCTGGACCAGCCACTCCCACTCCCAGCCCGGCGGGAGCACCTGCGATTCCAGGGATCGCCACAGTGCCCCGATGTGCTCGGCGTTGTGGACCTGCGTCGGCGTCACGACCGAGACCAGCGGCACCGCGTCACTATGTCACGCCCCGGTCGCGTCATGCTCTGGTCGCGTCACGCCCCGGTCGCGCCAACTGCCGTCCCACTCCGGAATCTCCGGGGAGGTCAGGGCACCCTGCTTGGATCAGGCAAGATAGATTCCGACGATCATTGCGGTCACCAGGAACACCCAGGCCCCCTGGACGCGGCGCCAGGCCACCGGAGCATCGCGCAGCTCCATGAAGTGCAACATCACCAATCGGATCTTGAACCCGGCGATCACCATGATGGCGACCGTGCCGACAACGGGACTGACGAAATCCTTCGACAGCCACCAGGTGGATGCGACCGTGGCCAGCATCAGAATCGCCCAGACGACGGTGACCGGTTTGCGCAACAGCTCCATCGACTACCTCACCAGGTAGAGCAGCGGAAAAAGCATGACCCAGAGGAGATCGACCATGTGCCAGTAGGTGGCGCCGGACTCGAGGACGGTCGGGCGCTCCGGGTCGATCGTGCGGGCCCGCGCCATGAACCACAGCACGGCCAGGACCACGTTGCCGGCCACCACGTGCACCAGGTGGATTCCGGTCAGCGTGAAGTAGTACATGTAGAAGTCGTTCGTGAGAACCGTGATGTTCTCGTTGAGCTTCTGGGTGTACTCGATGGCCTTCGAGACCATGAACGCCACGCCGCAGGCGAAGGCGCCGGCGAGGTAATGCTGCGCGCCGTCCCCGCCCCTGCGCTTCACCGCGTCGACGGCCAACACCACGAACCACGAACTGGTGAGCAGGATGAGCGTGTTGATCCCGCCGAAGTCCGGATTCAACGACTGCCGGGAAGCTTCGAAGATCTCCGGATCCTGATCCCGCCCGACCATGAAGAGGGCGAACAGTAATCCGAAGACCGTCATGTCGGCGGTGACGAAGACCCAGACGCCTTCCAGCCCGGGAAGGCGCGGTCGCTTCTGTTCCACGACCGACCCCGAGCACGTGTCGCGTTCCCCACCCACGGGCGACCACTCCCCTCCGTCACTCGGCCGGCGCGCCGCACCGCGACATAAGCATCACGCGATGACTCGTGGCAACGGTGCGCAGTCGAACCACTCCGTGGAGCGACAGCCGGAACTGTCCGGGTCCGAGAGTGATACACCATCTCATCGCCTGATGTTCAACTGTGCCAACCTCTTCCTCCTGTTCGACCAGCCACGGAACCTCATCCAACCGGCGCTAACCTGGCCGGTGATGAGGCGCAAGCTGAGGTCGCCGCTGCCGCAGCGGCACGGCCTGGATCCGGTCCGGCTGCGCACCCCGGCCGAGGGTCCGTGGACGAGCATCCGCGACCACTTGGTCGAGCGGCTGCCCCGGGTGGCGCCGGGGCGGATCGACCAGATGCTCGCCGAGGGCCGGATCGTGGACCTCGCCGGCCCGGTGGCGCCGGACGCCCCGTTCGTGCCCGAGCACTTCCTGTGGTTTCACCGCGACCTGCCCGAGGAGGTGCCGGTGCCGTTCGACATCGGCATCGTGCACCGCGACGACGACCTGCTCGTGGTGGACAAGCCGCACTTCCTGGCCACCATCCCGCGTGGCCGGCACATCGTGCAGACCGCGCTGGTCCGGTTGCGCCGCGAGCTGGACCTGCCGACCCTCAGCCCGGCGCACCGGCTGGACCGGGGCACCGCCGGCCTGCTGATGTTCGTCATCCGGCCCGAGCGGCGCGGGGCTTACCAGACCCTGTTCCGGGACCGGTTGGTGCGCAAGACCTATGACGCGATCGCCCGCCACGACCCGACGCTGGAGCTGCCGCGCACGGTGCGCAGCCGGATCGTCAAGCAGCGCGGCGTGATCACCGCCCAGGAGGTGGACGGCCCGCCGAACGCGGAGACCATGATCGAGCTGGTCGAGCACCGTGCCGACCTCGGCCGCTACCGGCTGACCCCGGCCACCGGGCGCACCCACCAGATCCGGCTGCACATGAGCGGGCTGGGCATCCCGATCCTGGGCGACGACTTCTACCCGGTGCTCACCGAGACCCCGCTGGACGACTTCAGCCGCCCGCTGCAGCTGCTGGCCACCACGCTGGAGTTCCGCGACCCGATCACCGGGGAGCAGCGCCGGTTCCACACCCGGGCGAACCTGGCCGCCTGGCCCGGTCCGGGACGGAGACCACCCCGATTGGCCGGCCGAGCCGCAACCTGATGTGCTGGACCTGCACGACTCCAGGCGCCTACGCGCATTGCAGAAGGGCCAGCGGTGAGCGGCGAACAAGTGACCCATCTTTCCACGAGCAGTCCCGACACCACGGGTGGCGGGGCGCGGAGAGGTGCCTCATTCATCCCGTTCCGCAAGACGAGCATCGTCACGATGTGCGCGGACGAGGTCGCGGCCGACCAGCGCGAGTCGTTCCGGGCATTCGCCGAGTTGTTGGCGAGCCTGCTGCACCACGAGTTCCGCGGCCGGCTCGAGGCGCTGAAGGACTCCTACCACCCGTTCAACCCCGATGCCGACACCCGCACGATCGTCGAGCTGGACGCGGACCAGCGGCGCGCGGCGCAGCACCGCCTGGTGGAGGAACTGACCGCGCTGGCCGAGGCGGCGAACTTCGAACGGATCAGCACGGAGGACCTCGGCCGGGCGTTCGTCGAGGAGTCGTTGATGAAGGTCCGGTTGGCCGCCGACTTCGACGACTTCGAGGAGGTGGTGTTCTACCGGCGTGGTGAGCAGTCCCGCGAGGAGCAGGTGAAGCAGCTGTTCGGCCTGCGCCGCCGCACCATCACCTTCACCAACTACGCCAAGGTCCTGGTGTACGTGAAGTTCAAGGACGCGGCGCACTTCGAGGCCAAGGGCAAGGACGTCGAGAAGCTGCCCTTCACCCCGGAGTCGACGATCATCAAGCTGTTCCAGGACGTGCCCCGGGCCGACCTGGAGATGCTGTTCCCCAACGCCCAGGTGAAGATGCGCCGCATCGACAAGCTGCTGATCGGCGTCCCGGCGGTCGTCTCCGGGATCGTCATGATCGTCACCAAGCTCCTCGCGGCGCTGTTGCCGGTGCTGTTGCTGCTCGGGTTCTGGGTCGGGGTGCGCGACGAGCCGGTCGAGCTGAACCAGGCCCAGCTCGTCGCGCTGGGCGCCGGGCTGATGGCCTTCGGCGGCTTCCTGGTGCGGCAGTTCACCAAGTTCAAGAACCGCAAGATCCAGTTCATGAAGGCGTTGTCCGAGAACCTCTACTTCCGCAACCTGGACAACGACGCGGGGGTGTTCCACCACCTGCTGGACGCGGCCGAGGAGGAAGAGGTCAAGGAGGCGGTGCTCGCCTACCACTTCCTGCGCACCGCCGAGCGACCGTTGACACCGGAGGAGCTGGACGAACGGATCGAGGGCTGGTTCGCCGACAAATGGGACGCCCGCTTCGACTTCGAGGTCGAGGACGGCGTGCGCAAGCTGCACCGGATGGAGCTGGTCGAGAACGACGGCCCGGGCCGGCTGGCCGCGGTGTCGCTGGACGAGGCCAAGCGCCGCCTCGACCGGACCTGGGACGACCTCTTCTCCTACCACGCACAACCGGCCGACGCCTGAGGCCGTGTCGGCGCGCGATAATCGGGCGTTCCATCCGAGGGACGAAGGAGTCGCGCGATGTACTACCGGCGAGCCGGGCGCATTCCACCGAAGCGACACACCCGGTTCCGTGCGCCCGACGGCGCGCTGTACCACGAGGAGCTGCAGGGCGAGGAGGGCTTCAGCGGCAACCAGTCGTTCCTCTACCACCGGCGCATCCCGACCGCGATCTCCGCCGCGAAGACCCTGTCCAGCGCCGGGCCCGAGCTGGTCCGGAACGATCCGCTGCTGCCGCGCCACCTGCGCACCCAGGACCTGGTGCCCCGGGGCGACGCGGTCGGTGACCGGTTCACCCTGGCCGGCAACGCCGAGCTCACCCTGTGCTTCGCCGCCGCGACCGAGACCAGCCCGCTGTACCGCAACGCGGTCGGCGACGAGCTGGTCTTCGTGGCGGCCGGCACCGCGGTGCTGGAGTCACCGTTCGGGGCGTTGCCGGTGCACGCCGGCGACTACGTGCTGATCCCGTGCTCCACCACCCACCGCTGGGCGGTGACAGACGGGCCGCTGCGGCTGCTGATCGTGGAGGCGGCCGGCGGTGGGCACGTCCGGGTGCCGCGCAGGTACCTGTCCGCGACCGGGCAGATCCTGGACGGTTCGCCGTACAACGAGCGCGACATCCGGGCGCCGGAGGGCCCGCTGGACGGCGGCGACCGCGGCGGGGACCGCGGCGGGGACGGCCCGGTCGACGGCCGGGACGGCCCGGTCGACGTGCTGGTCCGGACCCGGGACGCCACCACGCTGTACACCTACGACAACCACCCGTTCGACGTGGTCGGCTGGGACGGCTGCAACTATCCCTGGGCGCTGGACATCCGGGAGTTCGCCCCGTCCACCGGCGCGCTGCACCTCCCGCCGCCCACCTACCTCACCTTCGAGGGCCCCGGGTTCGTGGTCTGCTCGTTCGTGCCGAGGCTGTTCGACTACCACCCCGACGCGGTGAAGGTGCCCTTCAACCACTCCAACGTCGACTCTGACGAGGTGCTGTTCTACTGGGACGGCGACTTCATGTCCCGCGCCGGCAGCGGCATCGGCCAGGGTTCGGTGTCGCTGCACCCGGCCGGGTTCGTGCACGGCCCCCAGCCCGGCAGCGCCGAGCGCTCGCAGGACGTGGTACGCACCGAGGAGACCGCCGTCATGATCGACACCTTCGCCCCGCTGCGGCTCGGCGCCGAGGTGGCGCAGATCGAGGACGACCAGTACGCCTGGAGCTGGTCGCGGCTCGACACCGCCCGGGGGTCGGGCCGGGCATCGCCCGAGCCGTCGACACAGCCCTTGCGGTAGTCCCCGGATTCCGCTACCCACACCACTGGGTGGGGCGGTACGGCCGCCACCCCTGGTTCACCACACAGACGTCGCGGGTGCACGACCGAGGCAGGTCCACTCCGGGGCGTCACGGATCGACGGGAGTAGCAACGATGACGTCTGACACCGACCGGGCCGACACCGGCGTGGGCGCCGAGGTGACCGAGCAGCTCGACGCGCTGGTGCTGGGCGCCGGGGTGGCCGGGCTCTACCAGCTGCACCAGCTGCGCGAGCAGGGTCTGCGGGTGAAGGCGTTCGACGCCGCGGGCGACGTGGGCGGCACCTGGTGGTGGAACCGCTACCCGGGCGCCCGGTTCGACTCCGAGGGCTACATCTACCAGTACCTGTTCGACGAGGGGCTCTACACCGACTGGAGCTGGAGCCAGAAGTTTCCCGGCCAGCCCGAGATCGAACAGTGGCTGCACTACGTCACCGACCGGCTGGACCTGCGCCGCGACATCCGGTTCGGCACCCGGATCACCGCCGCGCACTACGACGAGGACCGCGGCCGCTGGACGGTGTACACCGACCGGGGCGACGTGGTGGACACCCAGTTCTTCGTGTCCTGCGCCGGCATGCTGTCCGCGCCGCTGCGCAACATCGAGGGCACCGACTCCTTCCGCGGCGAGCTGGTGTTCAGCTCGGCCTACCCGGCCGAGGGCCCGGACCTGGCCGGCAAGCGGGTCGGCGTGGTCGGCGTCGGCGCCACCGGCATTCAGATCATCCAGACCATCGCCGCCGAGGTCGGGCAGCTGACCGTGTTCGCCCGCACCCCGCAGTACGTGCTGCCGATGAAGAACCCGACCTACACCCCGGCCGACCAGGAGCGTTACCACGGCCGCTTCGCGGAGCTGCGCTCGACGATCCCGCACACGTTCACCGGGTTCGAGTACGACTTCGAGCACGCCTGGGCGGACTGCACGCCCGAGCGGCGGGAGGAGATCCTGGAGGAGATCTACCAGGACGGGTCGCTGAAGCTGTGGCTGGCCGGGTTCGGCGAGGTGTTCTTCGAGGAGGAGGTCAGCGAGGCCGTCTCGGAGTTCGTCCGGAACAAGATGCGCGAGCGGCTCAAGGGCGACCAGCACCTGATCGACACCCTGGTGCCGACCGACTACGGGTTCGGCACGCACCGGGTGCCGCTGGAGCGCGGCTACCTGGAGGTCTACCACGAGGACCACGTCGAGCTGGTCAACGTGCGCGGCAACCCGATCGCCCGGATCCGACCCGAGGGCATCGAGCTGTCCGACGGCACGGTGCACGAGCTCGACGTGATCATCCTGGCCACCGGGTTCGACGCCGGCACCGGCGCGCTCAGCCGCATCGACATCCGCGGCCGAGAGGGGCGCTCGCTGGCCGACGAGTGGTCCCGGGACATCCGCACCACGATGGGCCTGGCCAAGCACGGCTACCCGAACCTGCTGACCACGGCGGCCCCGCTGGCCCCGTCGGCGGCGCTGTGCAACATGACCACCTGCCTGCAGCAGCAGACCGAGTGGATCACCCGCGCGATCCGGGACCTGCAGGCGGAGGGCAAGTCGGTGATCGAACCGACCGCGGCCGGCGAGGACGCCTGGGTCGCCCACCACGAGGAACTGGCCGCCGCCACCCTGGTCCCGAAGACCACCTCGTGGTACCTCGGTTCCAACGTGCCGGGCAAGCCGCGCCGGTTGCTGTCCTACATCGGCGGGGTCGGCACCTACCGGCAGAAGTGTGAGGAGGAGGCGGCGAACGGCTACCCCACGTTCTCCCGGCGCTGACTTCCAGGCCACCGACCCGACCGGGCGAGCTACCCCGTCACCGGGGCATCCGGCGCCACACCGCGCGGGGCAGCAGCCGCAGCGCCGCGAACAGCCAACGCAGCACCGGCGGGACCCAGACCTCGCCGCGGCCGGCCACCAGCGCGCGCACCGTCGCCTCGGCGACCCGCTCGGGCGTGCTGGCGAACGGCGCCGGGCGCATGCCCTCGGTCATCCGGCCGATCACGAAACCTGGCCGGACCAGAAGCAGCCGCACGCCGCTGCCGGCCAGCGCATCGGCCAGCCCGCTGGCGAAGCCGTCCAGCCCCGCCTTCGCCGAGCCGTACACGTAGTTCGCCCGCCGCACCCGCACGCCGGCCACCGAGGAGAACACCACCATCCGACCGTGCCCCTGTGCGCGGAGCAGCACCGCCAGCTCGGTGAGCATGCCGACGTGCGCGGTGTAGTCGGTGTGCACCACGGCCAGCGCGTGCGCGGGGTCGGTCTCCGCCCGGGCCTGGTCGCCGAGCACTCCGAACGCCAGCACCACCACGTCCAGCGGTCCGGCCAGCCGGGTCGCCGTGTCGAGCACCGCCCGGTGCCCGGCCAGGTCGTCGGCGTCGAACTCCATCCGGTGCACCTCGGTGGCGCCCGCGGCCCACGCGAGCCGCTCCGCCTCGTCCAGTTGCTCCGGCTGGTCCAGCCGCGCGCTGGGCCGGGCCGCCAGCACCACCGGGGCCGCCTGGCGGGTCAGCAGCCGGGTCACCACCGCCAGCCCGATCTCGCTGCGGGCGCCGAGCAGCAGGATCGCCCCGTGGTCGGTGTCGCTCATCCCGGACAGGTTCTCAGCCCGCACACAGCGCTGGTGAGCCACCCATGTCAGTATGCGTGTTGTATTGAGACAGGCGTCGGATAATATAAGACATTAAGACATCGAGAGGCACAAATGCTGTTCGCTACGCCGGAACTTGACGCGCTGGACCGCGCGGTCATCGAGGAGATCGACGAGTCCCGCCGGGCCATGCGGTTTGCGCTGTACGAGCCCAAGCGGTGGACGGGCCAGCTGCGACGCAACCTCCTCGCCAAGGCGATCCAGGGCAGCAACAGCATCGAGGGCTACGACGTCAGTGACGAGGATGCGGTGGCCGCAGTCGAGGACGAGGAGCCTCTGTCCGCGAACGAGGCCACCTGGCTGGAGATCCTCGGCTACCGCAACGCGATGAGTTACGTGCTGCAGCTGGCGGATGATCCACATTTCCGGCTGGACCCGAACCTGATCCGAAGCCTGCACTACATAATGTTGTCGCACGACGTTGCCAAGAGTCCGGGCCGCTACCGGCTGAACTCCGTCTTCGTGGTTGACGAGAGCCGGGACGAGGTCGTCTACGAAGGCCCGGACGCCGGGCTAGTGCCGCCGCTCTGCGAGGAACTGACCGAGTCCCTCACCGATGACGCCGACGGACCGGGTTTCGTCCGAGCCGCGATGGCGCACCTCAACCTGGTCATGATCCACCCGTTCCGTGACGGCAACGGTCGGATGGCACGATGCCTACAAACCCTGCTGCTGGCCCGCGACAGCATCGTCACCCCCGAGTTCAGCAGCGTCGAGGAGTTCCTGGGCCACAACTCGCCTGACTACTACGCCGTACTGGCACTGGTCGGACGGGGTAGCTGGCAGCCCCGGAACGACGCGACGCCGTGGCTGAAGTTCATCCTGCGCGCACATCACATGCAGGCACAGACGGTGGTCCGGCGACTGTCCGAAGCGAGCCACATGTGGGCCGAGCTCGACGCCCTGGTGAGCGCACGTGGACTCCCGGAACGCTCGATGGCGGCACTCTACGACGGCTCTCTCGGGCTGCGGATCCGGCGGTCAAGCTACGTCCGCAGGGCGGCGGTCGAGGAGCGAACGGCTACGCGTGACCTTCAGCTGCTGGTCGACGCGGGCCTGCTCGTCGCCCAGGGCGAACGCCGCGGCAGGACGTACTCGGCGAGCAGCCAGCTCCGGCAGATCAGAGTGTCGGCACGCCGGCAACGTCCACCGCTCCTCGATCCCTACGGAGGAATAGCGAACGTCCTGTCGGCCGGGCTCGGACGACAGGACGCCCACCCCGGACGGACGTAGGCCGCTCGGCCTCGCCGTCGACCGGCCCGCTCAGCGCCCCTGCACGGGGCCGTCGGCGCCGGTCTGCTGGCGTTCCTGCGCCGCGCGCCGCTCGAGCTCGTCGTCGTCGAGCGGATGCGGGGTCTTGGCGTGCTCGCGGTGGTCGGGGTGCGACTCCTCGGCCGGGTCGATGACGTCCTCGAGATTCGGCTCCATCGAGTGCTCGGTCATGCACGGTTATACCCGGACCGATCCCGGCTAACCTTCGAGCCCGGGCTGTCCGAGCCGCACTTTCGGGGGTCTAGACTTGATTGACTCCAGATTTTGCGCCACACTGCGACCGTGCCGAGCCGAACGGATTTCGAGCACCTGTTGCGCGGGGCCGCGCTGCGGGTGACCCGCCCTCGGCTGGCTGCGCTGTCCGCCGTGCACGCCCATCCGCACGCCGATACCGATTCGATCATCAACGCCGTACGGGCCGACCTGGGGGAGGTGTCGCACCAGGCGGTCTACGACGTGCTGCGCGCGCTGACCACCGCCGGTCTCATTCGGCGGATCCAGCCGTCCGGGTCACTGGCCCGGTACGAGTCCCGCGTCGGCGACAACCATCACCACGTGGTGTGCCGCTCCTGCGGTGCGATCGCCGATGTCGACTGCGCGGTCGGGGAGACCCCGTGCCTGAACGCGGTCGATGACGCGGGGTACGAGATCGACGAGGCCGAGGTCGTCTACTGGGGTCGCTGCCCGGACTGTGCCGCGGCCGTCGGGCCCGGCGGGTGACCTCCGGCCAATCCTGCCGAACCACCACCAGAGATACCACCACCAGAGATACTGAAAGAGGAGAGAACTGACGTGTCCGAAAGCGAAAACCCGAGGCTTGCCTCTCCCACTCCCGACACCGAGCACCGCCCCCGCACGCTGAGCGACTGGTGGCCCAACCAGCTCGATCTGAGCGTCCTGCACACGCACTCGCCGCAGGCCAACCCGCTCGGTGACGACTTCAACTACGCCGAGGAGTTCAACAACCTCGACGTCGAGGCGCTCAAGCAGGACGTCGTCGAGGTGCTGCACGACTCGAAGGACTGGTGGCCGGCCGACTTCGGTCACTACGGCGGGCTGATGATCCGGCTGACCTGGCACGCCGCCGGCACCTACCGGATCCACGACGGCCGCGGCGGCGCCGGGCAGGGCCAGCAGCGGTTCGCCCCGCTGAACAGCTGGCCGGACAACGGCAACCTGGACAAGGCCCGCCGGCTGCTGTGGCCGGTCAAGCAGAAGTACGGCCAGGCGGTCTCCTGGGCCGACCTGATGGTGCTGGCCGGCAACGTGGCGTTGGAGGACATGGGCTTCCAGACCTTCGGCTTCGCCTTCGGCCGCCCGGACACCTGGGAGCCCGAGGAGATCTTCTGGGGCCCGGAGGACACCTGGCTGGGCGACGAGCGCTACGCCGGCGACCGGGAGCTGGCCGAGCCGCTGGGCGCGGTGCAGATGGGCCTGATCTACGTCAACCCGGAAGGCCCCAACGGCAACCCGGACCCGCTGGCGTCCGCCCGGGACATCCGCGAGACCTTCGCCCGGATGGCGATGAACGACGAGGAGACCGTCGCGCTGATCGCCGGCGGGCACACCTTCGGCAAGTGCCACGGCGCGGGCGACGCCGCCCTGGTCGGCGCGGAGCCCGAGGGCTGCCCGGTGGAGCACCAGGGCTTCGGCTGGAAGAGCTCGTACGGCAGCGGCAAGGGCCGCGACGCCATCACCAGCGGCCTCGAGGTCACCTGGACCCAGCACCCCACCCAGTGGAACAACGAGTACTTGGAGAACCTCTTCGGCTACGAGTGGGAGCTGACCCAGAGCCCGGCCGGCGCCAACCAGTGGGTGGCCAAGGACGCCGAGCCCACCATCCCCGGCCCGGAGGAAGGTGACCCGAAGCGGCTGCCGACGATGCTCACCTCCGACCTGGCGCTGCGGTTCGACCCGATCTACGAGCCGATCTCCCGGCGGTTCCTGGAGAACCCCGACCAGTTCGCCGAGGCGTTTGCCAAGGCCTGGTACAAGCTGCTGCACCGCGACATGGGTCCGATCTCCCGCTACCTCGGCCCGTGGGTTCCCGAGGCGCAGATCTGGCAGGACCCGGTGCCGGCCGTCGACCACGAGCTGATCGACGACTCGGACATCGCCGCACTGAAGGAGAAGCTGCTGGCCACCGGGCTGTCGGTGACCCAGCTGGTGTCCACCGCCTGGGCCTCGGCCTCGACCTACCGCGACACCGACAAGCGCGGCGGCGCCAACGGTGCCCGCATCCGGCTGGCCCCGCAGAAGGACTGGGAGGTCAACAACCCGGCCGAGCTGGCAGGCGTGCTGGAGAAGCTGGAGCAGGTCCAGCAGGACTTCAACAGCTCCCAGTCCGGCGGCAAGAAGGTGTCGCTGGCCGACCTGATCGTGCTCGGCGGTGCGGCCGCCATCGAGAAGGCGGCCAAGGACGCGGGCCAGGACATCACGGTCCCGTTCGCTCCGGGGCGCACCGACGCCACCCAGGAGCAGACCGACGTCGAGTCGTTCGCGGTGCTCGAGCCGAAGCACGACGGGTTCCGCAACTACGTGCGCGCCGGCGACAAGCTGCCGCCGGAGCAGCGGCTGGTGGACCGGGCGTTCATGCTCGACCTCACCGCGCCGGAGATGACGGTGCTGATCGGTGGCCTGCGGGCGCTGGGCATCGGGCAGGTCGGCAGCGGCGGGTTCACCAGCCGGCCCGGGACGCTGAGCAACGACTTCTTCGTCAACCTGCTCGACAACGACGTCGAGTGGAAGGTGTCGGAGTCGACCGAGGGCCTCTACGAGGGCCGCGACCGCGCCACCGGCGAAGTCAGGCGGAACGCCACGGCGGTCGACCTGGTCTTCGGCTCCAACGCCGTGCTCCGGGCCGCCGCCGAGGTCTACGCGACCGCTAACTCGGAGAAGCGCTTCCTGCGCAACTTCGTGGCCGCCTGGAACAAGGTGATGAACGCCGACCGGTTCGACATCTCGGACCGCTGCCCGGGCGTCCGGGCCGGCCGGGCATCCCGCCCGGCCCGGACGGCCTGCCGTGTCCACCCCGCGCGGGCCACGGCGGAGCCGGCCACCGTTCGAGTGATGGTGAGGCTGATAGTGCGGAGGGTGTTTCTCCACCGGGCGCCCGGGTAACAGCGGTCAAGATCTCCGGGCCCCGTCGAGAAGAGGAGCACCAGCGGATGAGCGAGCACAC
>JBQTKB010000054.1:0-11399 GCA_052386505.1 Pseudonocardia sp. | reverse complement strand
CTCCAGGCCCTCAGCCAGGCCACGGGAGATCTCTTCACGATCGACCAACATCAACATCATTCGCACGGCGGGTATCCTGTCCCACCGAACTCTCAAGATCAAATGCTACGACCGACTGAGCCCAAGGTCGCCAGCCCCCGGGATAGCGCCCGGGACACCTGAATGCCGTCTTCAGATTGCTTGAGAGACACCGTAAAGTTTGTACTCCATGGGGCGACTTTTCAAAGCTAAGATTCGCAGGAAGATTTGGAGGAACTGGGGCTATATATCGGTTCCGGTGATCTTGTGGTGCTGGATTTTCACCAGTATCGGGCTTGCTCCGTTGGCCGTTGCGTCGGCTCTGACCACCGGATTCTTCCTGTTCCAAGCACGTGTGCCGTGCGGAGCAAAGACGCGGCAGCGTGACCGAGAGACGGGAGAATTCCTCCTCTGCCGAAATGATGCAAAGGGCCTACTTGGTGGCTGCGGGCAGTATCAAGCGCACAAGTGGGGTAACGCGAAGCTCATCATCAGCAGAAGCTCGTGGGGTCAATTCGCGCGAAGCCTGCTGCGTAAAGTCAGCGGGCAGGCGGCTGCGGTCAGTGCGCTGGCCTCGTCCTGCTCTGTGTTAGTGGCGGTCGGCGCGTTGGTCGTGAACGCGGCGAAGTAGATCAATTACGGTCGATGGCTGGGCCTCTGATCACGAATCCAGCCAGGCCGCGTCCATGACGGCGGCGCCCGCCGGGTGGAGCCGCTCGCCCCTCGCCACGTAGATGTCGGTCAGGGTGCTGATCTTGGCGTGGCCGGTGAGGTCGGCCTTCTGGCGGTCGGTGAGGACGCCGGCGTCGTGCCAGATGGTCGCTGCCGTCTTGCGGAAGGTGTGGCTGGTGACGGGCCAGTCCATGCCGGCGGCCTGACGGGCCTCACGGATGTAGGTCGACATTTTGTTCGGGTCCCTCCAGGTCGGGCCCGTGCGCTTACTGCCGGCCGCCGGGAACACCGGCGCGTCCGGGCTGTGCCGCTCGCGTCTGTCCAGCACGGAGACCACGAACTGGGGGAGTGGCACGATCCGCAGCGCCATGTCGGTCTTGCCGTCGTGCCGGTGCAGGCCCTTGCCTCGGTGCCGGACGACGTTGCCGGTGATGGCGACGATCGGGACCGCGCGAAGGTGGTCGCCGTCGACCACGGGGACGACTTCGAGGTCGACGTCGCACCAGCGGACGCCGAGGGCCTCGCCGATGCGTACGCCGGTGCCGAGCATGAAGGTGACGATGTCGGGCAGGTCGCGCCGGCGGGCGTTCGTCTGGGCTCGGGCTTCCTTGGGATCGTCGGACTTGCCGGCCATCCAAGCGAGGAAACGCGGACGCTCCTCGCGGGTCAGGGCGCGGGGTTTGCGGCCGCCGGCCTCGATGGGATCGAGGTGTTTGACGGGGTTGTTCGACATCGCCTCCTGCTGGATCGCCAGCCGGAAGATCAGAGACAGCACGGTCCGGACGGTTTTGCGGGACTGCGCGCCTTGTGACGAGGCGAGCTCGGTGAAGAAGGTGTCGAGGCGCGGGACTGTGCACTCCCGCAGCCGCCACTGGCCCATCGCCGGCAGGATCACCGAGTTCAGCCGTTGCCGGTAGGTGTCGGCGGTGGTCATCGCTCGGGTGCCCTCCGCGACCTGGGCGGCGAGCTTGGCCAGCCACATCTCTGCGGCGCGCTCGAAGGTGTCCTCCGGGCGGAGGGGACTGCGTGGGCGCCCGTGCGGGTTCGGAGCTCGTCCTGGAGAGCGGTCAACGCCTTCGTCTTGGTCGGGCCGTGCCGCTCGACTACCCGGGTCACACCGTCAAAGTCGCGGAAGCGGCAGCGGGCGACGAACCTCGCGCTGGGTTGCTTGCTCACTGAGATGCTGCCATGTGTACCCATGGCCAGCGGTGGTCGTGCCATGTGCTTCGACCTCTGCCTGAGTCGTTTCCGTCGGGTTTCCGATGGGTTCGATCTAGGAAGAGTAGCTGATGCGTCCGACATGACGCTCTGACCTGCGATTTTGTGGGGCGGGTGGGGCTCGAACCCACGACCTGACGGATTATGAGTCCGCTGCTCTGACCAGCTGAGCTACCGCCCCTTCGGCGCAGAGGCTACCGGGATCCGTGCGGCCTTCGTCCGCGCCATCTGGTTGCGGTCATTCCTGGTCCCACAGCTGGAGCAGCTCCCTCAGCTGCGTGACCAGGCCGCTCAGCTGGTAGCGAGCCGTCGTGTGCAGGATCGAGATGTCTATCGACCAGTAGCCGTGCACCACCCGGTTCCGCATCCGCGTCGGCTGGCGCCAGGGGATCTCGGGGTGATCGGATTTGGTGTCGTCGGACACCGCCGACGCGGCCTCACCGAGCACCGTGTAGCTCCACAACAGGGCTTCGCGGCGGAGCCGGTCAGCCTCGAGTTCCTCGACCGTCAGTTCCCCGACCAGTGTCATCGCGCGCTCGGCGGCGTCGATCATCTCGGCGATGAGCAGGCGGTCACGCCGCATAGAACGGCCTGGCGTCGTGCAAGATGGCGTCCCGTAGTTGCGGGTGGAGCGCGCGGCGGGCGATCAGGTCCACCGGCCGACCGAACAACTCGGACAGCTGGTCAGCCAGGTCGTCGATCTCCCAGCCGAGGCGGGCGTCGGAGCGTAACTCGTACATGAGATCGATATCACTGCCCGGACGGTCCTCGCCGCGGGCCGCCGAGCCGAATACGTGCAGCGCCGACACGCCATACCGGTCGCAGAGCGCGGCGAGGCGGCGCCGGTCGACGGACAATGAGTCGATCACCGCACCTCCCGTGCGTGGCATCATGACGGATTATGATTCCGCTGCTCTGACCAGCTGAGCTACCGCCCCTTCGGCGCAGAGGCTACCGGGCGCGCGGCGACCACGACCCCCACGACCCGGACTGCGGGCAGCCTGGTAGCAATGCCCGGTGTCCGAGAACCTCCAGGACCCGGTGGGGCTGGTGGCCGGCACCGAGGACTCCACCCCGCTGCAGTTCACCGTCGCGCTCCATCCAGAGCAGTACCTGCAGCTCGACGACGTCGTGGTCACCGTCCGGGGGGTGCCCGGGGTCGGACCGGTGTCGACCGCCGGAGTGGTGACCCAGGTCCGGGCCCGGCACGAGGGCGCCAGCTTCGCCTCGGACGTGTTCCTGATCGGCGAAGGGGTGCTGCCGGCCCAGGTGCAGGAGATCGCCGAGGTCGCCACCACCCGGGTGGATCCGGAGTGTTACGTCCCGCCGCGTCCCGGTGAACCCGTGCGCCGGGCCACCGGCGAGGAGCGGGCCCGCGCGCTGTACTTCGACCGGATGGACCACAAGGTGGCGGCGGGCCTGGGCCGCGATGGCGAGCCGATCTACCTGAACCTGGAGTTCCTGGACGGCACCCGCGGCGGGCACGTCTCGATCAGCGGCGTCTCCGGGGTGGCCACCAAGACCAGCTTCGCGCTGTTCCTCCTGCACTCGATCTTCCGCGGCGGGGCGCTGGGCAACCGGGCGGTGAACGCCAAAGCGCTGATCTTCAGCGTCAAGGGTGAGGACCTGCTGTTCCTCGACCACGCCAACCGCCGGCTCACCGACCCGGACGAAGGCCCCGAGATCAGAGAACGCTACGCGACGCTGGGGCTGCCGGCCGAGCCGTTCGCCTCGACCGGGTTCTACGCTCCGCCGATCCCGGACGACCCGACCGGGCGCCCGCATGTCACCGGCCGCACCAGCGGGATCAGCCCGTTCTGGTGGACGCTGAACGAGTTCTGCGCCCACGAGTTGTTGCGCTATGCGTTCGCCGACGCCGAGGACGAGCGCAACCAGTACACCTCGGTGATCCACCAGGTGGCCACCCGGCTGCGGTTCGATGCGCTGCCGGCCGGCTTCGACGGAGCGGTCACCATCGAGGGCCGGCACCTGCGCAGCTACGACCAGCTCGTGGAGTTCCTCTCCGACAAGCTCACCGACGAGGACGCGGGCGTGCGGGCGCCGTGGGCCGGACCGGTCACCGGTACCGGCACGATCAACGCGTTCCTGCGCCGGCTGCGGTCCAGCCTGAAGGCTCTGCGTACCGTCGTGCGCGGCGATCTGCCGGACAGCCCGGGCCGGCGGATCAGCACCGAGGGCCAGCAGGTCACCGTGGTCGACCTGCACAACCTCCCGGAGCGCGCGCAGCGGTTCGTGGTCGGCGTGGTGCTCGCCGCCGAGACCGCCCGGAAGGAGGCCGCCGGCCCGGGCGGGCTGCTGTTCACCATGATCGACGAGCTGAACAAGTACGCCCCGCGCGAGGGCACCAGCCCGATCAAGGAGGTGCTGCTGGACATCGCCGAACGTGGCCGCTCGCTGGGCATCATCCTGATCGGCGCCCATCAGACCGCCAGCGAGGTGGAGCGGCGCATCGTGGCCAACTCGTCAGTGAAGGTGGTGGGCCGGCTCGACCCCGCCGAGGCCGGGCGGCCCGAGTACGGGTTCCTGCCGGCCACCCAGCGCGGCCGGGCCACCCTCGCCCGGCCGGGCACCATGTTCGTCTCCCAACCGGAGATACCGGTACCGCTCGCGGTGGAGTTCCCGTTCCCGGCCTGGGCCACCCGGCTCTCGGAGAGCGCCGGAGCGCCCGCGCGGGCCGCGGCCGGGAACGGCGCGGTCCGGGAGGTGTCGCGGCGGCTACCTCCGGTGGACGACGACCCCCCTTTCTGAGGCCTTGACCTCGACAAAGGTCGAGGTCATCGCCTCCTGCGGCAGCGGGCAGCGTCCCCCCGCTGTCCAGGGCGAAGTCGCTCAGCTCGAAGACCTCATGCGGACCGTGCTGCACTTCGTGTGGCAGCCGATGATCGTTCAGACCTCAGTCTTGAGGATGCATATCGCCAGATGGGCGGCCTGCACCGCCTCGAGGGCGCCGGTACCCAGACCCGGGTCTGCCTCGGCTGCGGCCTTCGCGCTGTCTGCGGCCTGCTCGAGTTCGATCACCGAGTCCCGGGCGGCGCCCGCGTCCTCGGTGTGCTCGCCGGCCTTCGCCGCCTTCGTGTCGAACTCCCGGACGACGGCGACCGTGACCACGGACGCGCTCGCGTCGGCGGTCGTGGCGCTCAGCGCTGCGGCCGACTTGTCCTTGACCTCGGACAGCCGGGTTCTGATGTCGATCGTTGCCAACATGGTCTGCTCCGCGAGATGTGGTGGGACGTGAGCCGGGAGGCCTCGGACATTGCACTCCTGAGCGCAGCCCGGGCCTAGTGCGGGACGTGCGTATTGCGCGGTGGCCACGGGGCGCTCAGCAGGCCGACGAGCTGGGCGCGCTGCACGGCGGACAGCCGGTCGCCCACCGCCAGCTTGGCGTAGATTCGCTGCAGGTGCTTCTGCACCGTGCGCTCGGTGATGGCCAGCCGCCGCCCGATGGCCGCTGCGGTCAGCCCGTGCGCCAGCAACTCCAGCACGGCCAGTTCTCGCGCGGTGACGCCCAACTCGGCGGCCACCGCCTCCGGGCCGCCGTCGGAGCCCTCGGCCGCCTCGCGGGCGGCGCGTACGCGGGCGTGCTCGGTGATGTGCCGGTCCAGGCCGACGAACAGCCGCCGCAGCCGGCCGGCCAGCGCCACCTCGGCGGGCGAGTAGTCCTCGGCCCGGCCGACGATGAACGAGCGGTGGCCGGCCGGGCCCGGTCCGAGCACCGGGATGGCCAGCTGCGCCTGCACCCCACCCCAGGCCCGGCCACGTTCCCGCCACGCGTCCTTGACCCGGGCGTTCGCGTACCGGTCCGGCACGTCGAGCACCTGCATCGGCCGGGTCTCGCCGAGTAGATCGGCCGCCAGGCCCAGCCAGTCGGACTCGTGTCTCGTCAGCGTTGACGGCATTGTCGCCCCCCCGGCGTGTCCCGGAGTCAGTGTGGACCGTCCGGACTTCGCTGCGTACCGCCGAAGGGCCGCTGTGGCGCGGTAACGGCCGGAGCGGTGTGCGCGTTGCGCGGACATGGGAGAAGGAGCGCTGGTCGCCGGCGTGGACGGGGTCAAGTCATCCTGGGTCGTCGCTCTGGTCACCGCGGCAGGAGATGTCACCTGGGAGCTGTGCGTCGACGCCCGGGAGGTGCTCGCGGTGACCGATGGGTGTGCCGCGGTGGCGGTCGACGTGCCCATGGGGTTGCCCGCCGACGGCTACCGGGAGTCCGAAGTGCTGGCCAAGCAACGGCTCGGGGCGGCGCGGTCCGCGATCTTCTACACGCCGGTGCGGGAGGTGCTTCGCTGCGACACCCACGAGCAGGCCAGCGCCGTCTCCCGCGAGGCCACCGGCAAGAAGATCAGTGTGCAGACCTGGGGCCTGGTGAAGAAGATCCGAGACTGGGACAGGACCGAGAAGCCGGAGCATCTGGTGGAAGCGCACCCCGAGCTCTCCTTCCGGGCCATCGCCCCGGACCTGGAGTTCGCCGGGAAGAAGTCGACTCGGGGGGCGCTGCAGCGGATGGCCGTTCTCGACCGGTGGCTTGCCGGCTTGCGGGGCGTCCGGTGCGCCGCGACGGCGGATGGCCCGCCGGGTGTGCTCTGGGACGTGCTGCGCGCTGTTCCGGAGCGGGTGCCTCTGGACGACGCCCTCGACGCGCTGGCGTGCGCCTGGACAGCGTGTCGGGTGGCGGCGAACGAGGCCGAGCGACTCGGCGACGAGCTGGACGCCGTCACCGGGCAGCTCATGACGATCGTGATCTAGCTCAGCAGCGGCAGCCGGGCCCGGGCCTCGTCGACCACGTCGGTGTCCACCTCGGCCACGAGCAACCCGGGCTCGGCGCCGAGCCGCGCGCGCACCGCGCCCCACGGGTCGGCGAGCACGCTGCGCCCGATGCCCAGTGGAGCCCGGCCCCTCGACGGGGTCCAGGCCTGGTCGCAGGCCAGCAGCCAGGCCTGGGCGTCCGCCGCGCGGGCCCGGGTGACCAGGTCCCACTGCTCGGCCTTGCCCGGGCCCTCGCCCCAGCTGGCCGGCAGCACCACCAGCGCCGCGCCGGCCCGCGCGAGCCGGGTGAACTGGTCGGCGAACCGCACGTCGTAGCAGGTGGCGAGCCCTACGCTCACCCCGTCCACCGGCACCGTGACCAGCTCGTCCCCGGGCGCGACCGTGTCGGACTCGCGGGCACCGAACGCGTCGTAGAGGTGGATCTTCCGGTACCGGGCCAGGTCGCCGTCCGGCCCGGCGACCAGCAGCGTGTTGTACACCCGCCCGTCCGGCGCGGGCTCGAACATGCCGACCACCGCGGTGATCCGGTGCTCGCGGGCCGCCGCCCGGACCGCCCCGGCCCACGGCCCGTCCAGCGGCTCGGCGGCCGCTGCCAGGTCGGATCCGAAGCAGGTCATGCTGGCCTCGGGGGTGACCACCAGCCGGGCGCCCCGCTCGGCGGCCGCCGCGACGGCCTCGACCACCAGTTCGCGGTTGGCGGACGGGTCGCGCCCGCAGGCCAACTGGGCGGCGGCGACGGTCAACGTGGCCATGCCACCTCCCTGATCGGATTCGGAGCCCCCAGGAGCCGTACGTGTCCAGGCGCTCGGTGCGCGTTACTCGGCCGGGTCCCTGTTGTCTATGATCCCTGTTCTGGTGCTGAAACGGCCAACCGGCGTAGGTTACGGCACCGAATCGTGGATCATGCTCAGGTCGGTGGGTGAGGCGGACCGAGCAGACCGAGCTGACGCCCACCGGGTGCCGGAGTTCACCGTCGGCGAGCCAGGTGTGAACCCGTCGGGGGCGACGCCTACCGTGGTCGGCCTATGCGCCTGTTGCACACGTCCGACTGGCACGTCGGCAAGACGCTCAAAGGTCACAGCCGGCTGAACGAGCAGCGTGAGGTGCTGCGCGAGATCGTCGCGGTGGTCCGCGCCGAGCAGCCCGACCTGGTGCTGGTGGCCGGCGACCTGTACGACAGCGCGGCGCCCGGCGCGGCCGCTCAACAGCTGGTGGTGCAGGCACTGCTGGCGCTGGCCGCAACCGGCGCCGAGGTGGTGGCGATCGCCGGAAACCACGACCACGGGCCGACCCTCGACGCGTACCGCCCGCTGGCCGGCGCCGCCGGGATCACCCTGGTCGGGTCCTACCGGCCGGCGGACCAGGGCGGCCTGCTCGAGTTCGAGGCGCGCTCGACCGGCGAGTCGGTGCGGCTGGCGGTGTTGCCTTTCCTGTCCCAGCGCTACGCGGTGCGGGCCGCCGAGCTGCTCGCCGCCACGCCGGCGGAGAACGCCGGCCGCTACGACCAGCAGGTCCGCGACGTGCTCGACGAGCTGACCGCCCGGTTCGGTGACGACTCGGTGAACCTGGTGATGGCGCACCTGACGGTGACCGGCGGGGCGTTCGGCGGCGGCGAGCGGATGGCACAGTCGATCTTCGAGTACCACGTGCCGGCGACCGTCTTCCCGGCCCACGCGCACTATGTCGCGCTCGGACACCTGCACCGGCGGCAGAGCCTGCCCGCGCCCTGCCCGGTGCACTACTGCGGCGCGCCGCTGGCGGTCGACTTCGGGGAGCAGGACAACACCGCCGCGGTGTGTCTGGTGGAGGCCGCTCCCGGGACGCCGGCGAAGGTCCGGGACGTCCCGATCACCGCCGGCCGGCCGCTGCGCACCCTGCGCGGCAGCGTCGACGAGCTGGCCGCCCAGGCCGCCGACGTGGGTGACGCGCTGCTGCGGGTGTGGGTCCGCGAGCCGGTGCGGGCCGGGCTGCGCGAACGGGTGCTCGAGCTGCTGCCGAACGCGCTGGAGGTCCGGATCGACCCCGAGTTCACCAGCCCGGTGACCGGGTCGCGTCCGGCCGGCGGGACGGCCGGCGCGGAGCGGTCCCCCGGGGAGCTGTTCGGTGACTACTGCGCGACGCACGGAGTGGCTGACCGCCGGGTCGAGACGCTGTTCGCCCGGCTGCACGACGAGGTCACCGGGGGTACGGCCTAGATGCGCCCGATCCGGCTGGACATGCACGGTTTCGCCGCCTTCCGCGAGCCCACCGGGGTCGACTTCACCGGCGCGGAGTACTTCGCGCTGGTCGGGCCCACCGGATCGGGCAAGTCCACGGTGATCGACGCGATGACGTTCGCGCTGTACGGCTCGGTGCCCCGCTGGGACGACCGGCGGACGGTGAAGCTTGCGCTCTCACCGACCGCCATCCGGGGCACCGTGCAACTGCTGTTCGACGTCGGGTCCCGGCGCTACGTGGCCGCCCGCGAGCTGCGCCGCTCCGCCGCCGGCGAGGTCACCGTGCGCAACGCCCGGCTGGAACGGCTGCTCGACCCGGCCGCCGGACCGGCCGGCGGTACCGAGCCGCTCGCAACGGACTCGCAGGTCAGCAAGGCGGTGGAGGAGCTGCTGGGGCTGCCGTTCGAGCAGTTCTGCGTGTGCGTGGTGTTGCCCCAGGGCGACTTCGCGCACTTCCTGCACGCCAAACCGGCCGACCGGCAGAAGACGCTGACCCGGATCCTCGGTCTCGGGGTGTACGAGACGATCGCCCAGCGGGCCGGCCGGGAGGGCAGCACCCAACGCCAGCGGGCGGAGCTGCTGGCCGACCAGCTCAGCGGGTACACCGACGCCACCGACGCGGCTGTCGAGTCGGCCGCCGGGCGGGAACGCGCGTTGGCCGGGCTGCTCGATCGGGTGGCCGCCGCGCTGCCCGGCCTGGCCGCCGCCGACGAGCGCGTGACCGAGGCGGAACGGGCCGCCCAACGGCTGCGCGCCGAGGCGGCCCTGCTGGCCCGGGTAGCCCCGCCCGAGGGGCTGGCCGCCGTTGCCGGGCGCGCCGCCGCAGCCACCGCCGGCGCGGACGCGGCCCGTCGGGCGCTGGCCGCCGCCGAGCGCGCGGACTCGGAGGCTCGGGAGCTGCTCGCCGCCGCCCCCGACCCGGGCCCGCTGCGGCAGATCCGGCGGGATCACGCCGAGCTGGCGCAGCTGACCGCCGCCCTGCCCGCGCTGGTCGGAACGCGCGAGCAGGCGCGCGACCGGGTGCGGCTCGCCGAGCGGCACACCGCCGACGCGGGCGCCGCGCTGGACGCGGCGCGGGCCGCGCGGGAGGCCGCGGTCGCGGCTCGCACCCAGGCCGGCGTCGAGATGCAGCGGCTGGCCGACGAGCGGGACCGGTTGGCGGCGATCCGAATACCGGCCGACGTCGTCGAGCTGACCGGGCGGCGGCGCACGGCGGCCGAGGCGCTGGCCGGGGCGCGGCGCGTGGTCGCCGACGCCGATGCCGCGGCCGCGGCGGCCCGGGACGCGGTGACCGAGGCCACCCGCCGGCTCGCCGACGCCCGCGCCGACCATGACGAGCTGGCCCGGGCCGACCAGGCCGCCGCGCTGCGCGCGGAACTGGTCACCGGCCACGAATGCCCGGTGTGCGCCCGCACCGTGGACCGGCTGCCGCCGCCGGCCGGGCCCAGCGGGCTGCCGGCCGCCCGCGCGGCGCTGCGGGCCGCCGAGGACTGCCTGTCCGCCCGCACCGAGGCGCTAGCCGCCGCCGACCGGGCCGCTGGTGCCGCCCGGGTGGCTCTGGCCGGCGCCGAACGCGCTGACAGCGACGTGGCCCGTCGGGTGGGCGACGCGGACGCCGGCCTGCGCGCCGCGCGCGATCCCCTGGTGGTGTTGGGCGCCCCGGCCCCGGACACCGCGGACCTGGCCGACTCGTGGCGGGCGCTGGCGGCCTGGGCCGCGGCCGGCGCGGCCGACCGGGCCCGTCGGTGGGCCGCCGCGGCGGAGGTCGCCGCCCGGACGGTCGAGGCCGGTGCCGAGGCCGAGCGGGCGGTCGGCACCGCCGAGGAGGCCGTCCGGCGGCGCAGGCACGACGAGACGGTGGCCCGGGGCGCGGAGCACGACGCCGTCGGCGAGCTGACCCGGGCGCGGCGACGGCAGGCGGAGCTCACCCAGGCGCTGGCCGGCGCGGTCGACGACGCCGAGGCCGCCGCCCGGCTCGCCGAGCGCGACACCCTGGCCGAGCGGGCCCGGGCCGCCGATGCCGGGCTGCGGTCGGCTCGGACCGCCCTCGGCGAGGCCACCCGGGCGGCCGAGCGGGTCGAGGACGAGGTTCGCCGGGCCTGGAGCGAGCTGTCCGTGGCCCGCGACCCGGTGGTCGGGCTCGGCGCGCCGGCCCACCGGGGTGGACCCGCACCGGTCCACCGGGAGACCGGATCCGCGGTCGACGACCTCCTCGCGGCCTGGTCGGACCTGACCGGGTGGGCGCGGCGGGAGCGGGACGAGCGCGAACGCGGGCAGCCCGCCGCCGACGCGGCGGTGGCCGCCGCGCGCACCGCACGGGACGGCCTCGAACGCAGCCTGGTCGCGGCCCTGGCGGAGCTGGACGTGACGCTGCCGCCGGACCGGCCGCTGGTCGGCGCGGCCCCGGTCGCGGGGGGCGCCCCCCCCCCACGGGCCCCGGGGGCGGCGGCCCCGCGGCGGGGGCGGGGGTCCGAGGCGGCCCCCGCGGCCGCC
>JBQTKB010000053.1:0-28020 GCA_052386505.1 Pseudonocardia sp. | reverse complement strand
TCGCGGCCAACGACGTCACGGTGCTGATCGACTCCGGGGACGGCTTCACCCCGACTCCGGCGATCTCGCACGCCATCCTGAGCCATAACCGGCAGTGCGCCCCGTCGGCCCGGGCGGACGGCGTCGTGGTCACCCCGTCGCACAACCCGCCGGCCGACGGCGGCTTCAAGTACAACCCTCCGCACGGCGGCCCGGCCGACTCGGACGCCACCGGCTGGATCGCCGCACGAGCCAACGAACTGCTGGTGGGCCGGCTCAAGCAGGTACGTCGGACCCCGATCGAGCGTGCGCTGGCCTCCGGGCCGGTGCACCGCTACGACTACCTGCGCCACTACGTCGACGACCTCGGCTCGGTACTCGACCTCGAGGCGATCCGGCGGGCCGGGGTGCGGATCGGCGCCGACCCGCTCGGCGGCGCCGCGGTCGGCTACTGGAGCGCGATCGCCGAGCGCTGGGACCTGGCGCTGACCGTGCTCAACCCCGAGGTCGCTCCCCGGTTCGGGTTCATGACCCTGGACTGGGACGGCCGGATCCGGATGGACTGCTCGTCGCCGTACGCGATGGCTGCGCTGGTGTCGCGCAGAGGTGAGTTCGACGTCGCCACCGGCAACGATGCCGACGCCGACCGGCACGGCATCGTCACCCCGGACGGCGGGCTGATGAACCCCAACCACTTCCTCGCGGTGGCCATCGAGCACCTCTACACCCACCGCGACGGGTGGCCGGCCGGAGTGGCGATCGGCAAGACCGCCGTCAGCTCGTCGATGATCGACCGGGTGGCGGCCGGGCTGGGGCGGCGGCTGGTGGAGGTGCCGGTCGGCTTCAAGTGGTTCGTGCCGGGGCTGCTCGGGGCCGACGGCGGCGGGCCGGGCGAGGGCGGCGGGCCGGGCGAGGGCGGCCGGCCGGGCGAGGGCGGCAGGCCGGGCGAGGCGGCTGACCGGCCGGTGCCGCGGCTCGGGTTCGGTGGCGAGGAGAGCGCCGGCGCGTCGTTCCTGCGCACCGACGGGACGGTGTGGACCACCGACAAGGACGGCATCATCATGGCGCTGCTCGCGGCTGAGATCATCGCGGTCACCGGCGAGACCCCGAGCCGGCGCTACCGCGAGCTGACCCGGCGGTACGGCGACCCGGTGTACGCCCGCACCGACGTGGCCGCCACCGCCGAGGCGAAGACGCGGTTGTCCCGGCTGGACGCCGCCGACGTCACCGCCGCAGAGCTGGCCGGGGAGCCGATCACCGCGAAGCTCACCGCCGCCCCAGGCAACGGCGCTGCGCTGGGCGGGTTGAAGGTGGTCACCGACTCGGGCTGGTTCGCCGCCCGGCCGTCCGGCACCGAGGACGTGTACAAGATCTACGCGGAGAGCTTCTCCGGCCCGGAGCACCTGGCCCGGATCCAGGGCGCGGCCCGTGACCTGGTCGACTCGGTGCTGGACGGGCCCGCTCCGGGATCGCGATGAGAGTCGGCCTGCTGACCAGGGAGTATCCGCCGAACATCTACGGCGGGGCCGGGGTGCATGTGGACTTCCTGTCCCGTGAGCTGCGCTCGATGGTCGATCTCACCGTGCACTGCTGGGGGGCCGACCGGCCCGGGGCCAGCGGACACCACCCGGCAACGGCGCTGGCCGGGGCGAACGCGGCGCTGGCCACCCTGTCGATCGATCTGTCGATGGCCGCCTCGGTGGCCGATCGCGACCTGGTGCACAGCCACACCTGGTACGCCAACATGGCCGGGCACCTGGCCAAGCTGCTCTACGGGATCCCGCACGTGGTCACCACCCACTCGCTGGAGCCGCTGCGGCCGTGGAAGGTCGAGCAGCTCGGCGGCGGGTACGCGGTGTCGCGCTGGGCCGAGCAGACCGCGCTGGTGTCGGCCGACGCGGTGATCGCGGTCAGCTACGGGATGCGCGCCGACGTGCTGTCCTGCTATCACACCGTCGACCCGGCCAAGGTGCATGTGGTGCCCAACGGCATCGACTCGACGATCTTTGCGCCTACCCCGGCCCGGGACGTCTGGACCACCTTCGGTATCGACCCGGACCGGCCCACCGTGCTGTTCGTCGGTCGGGTCACCCGACAGAAGGGGGTGCCGCACCTGGTGCGCGCGGCGGCGAAGTTCGACCCGCGCGCCCAGTTGGTGCTGTGTGCCGGGGAGCCGGACACCCCCGCGCTGGACGCCGAGTTCCGGGCCCTGGTGGACGAGCTGCGGGCCACCCGCGACGGGATCTTCTGGATCTCCGAGATGTTGCCTCGCGAGCAGCTGGTGCAGCTGTTGAGCGGGGCCACGGTGTTCGCCTGCCCGTCGGTGTACGAGCCGCAGGGCATCGTGAACCTGGAGGCGATGGGCTGCGAGACCGCGGTGGTGGCCAGCGATGTGGGCGGTATCCCGGACGTGGTGGTGGACGGGGTGACCGGGCTGCTGGTGCCCTACCTGGACACCGATCCGGGCGGCTTCGAGGACGGCCTTGCCGAGCGGGTGAACGAGTTGCTGGCCAACCCCGCACGCGCGAGGTCCATGGGACGGGCCGGGCGGGAGCGGGCGGTCCGGGAGTACGGCTGGGACGCCATCGCGGCCCGCACGGTGGCCGTGTACGAGAGTGTGGGAGGTCGCAGGGGATGACCAGGCGCAAGCTGGGCTTCGGGGTGGACATCGGCGGCAGCGGGATCAAGGCGGCGCCGGTGATCCTGGAAAAGGGCAGGCTGGAGCAGGACCGGCAGCGGATCGAGACGCCCCAGCCGTCCACCCCGGACGCGGTGGCCAAGGTGGTGGCCCGGCTGCTGGATCACTTCGGGTGGGACGGCGGGTTCGGCTGCACGTTCCCGGCGGTGGTGCAGCACGGCGTGGTGCGCACGGCGGCCAACGTGGACCGGTCCTGGATCGGGGTGGACGCCGCGGCCCTGTTCACCGAGGTGACCGGCCGCCGGGCGATGGTGGTCAACGACGCCGACGCGGCCGGGGTCGCCGAGGAGCGCTTCGGCGCGGCGGCCGACTGCGACGGCACGGTGCTGGTCACCACGCTGGGCACCGGGATCGGCTCGGCGCTGCTCAGCGGGGGGAAGTTGGTGCCCAACACCGAGCTCGGCCACCTGCTGATCGACGGTGCGGACGCCGAGCTTCGGGCCTCCTCGGCCGCCCGGGACCGGGAGGAGCTGTCCTGGGCGGACTGGGCGGCCCGGTTGACCCGGTACTACCGGCACCTGGAGGACCTGCTCTGGCCGGACCTGATCGTGGTGGGCGGCGGCGTCAGCAAGCACGCCGCCGAGTGGCTGCCGCTGGTCGAGACCCGCACCCCGTTGGTGCCGGCCGCGCTGCGCAACAGTGCCGGGATCGTCGGCGCGGCGCTCCTGGCCGCCGATCAGTGAATCGGGTCGCGCGAACCGGTCATGGCTCGGCCCGCTCCAGCTCTCGGTAGGGGGTGGCCAATCCGTCGCGGACCGTACGCACGGTGCGCCGTCGCAGCCGCGCGAACTGCCCGACAGCCAGCATTACGTAGAGCGCGGAAAGCACCAGGATGGTGATCCGGTTGGCCTCCGGGCCCGCGGTGATGCTGACCGTGAACTGGATGCTGAACAGGGCCAGCAGGGCGCCGGCGCCCCAGAACGACAGCCCGAGGTCGATCAGCAGGGCCACCGCGAACAGCGACTGCGCGGCGGTGATCAGCAGCTCGTAGCGCTGGTTGGTGTCGATGGGCAGGCCGTCGAACGTGCCGGCGGCGAGCGCGAACACGATCGGCAGGGTGCCGACCAGCAGCGTCCACTGGTTGACCTTGCTGGACAGCAGTGTGCCCAGCGAGTGCGACGCCTTCAGCCGCAGCGCGTACAGGCACGCCACGATCAGCTCGGGCGACTCGCTGGCCAACGGGGCCACCCATTGCACCAGCAGGAACTCGTCGACCCCCAAGGTGGCACCGGTGGCCACCAGGCCCTCCGCGAAGTGCTCGGCGCTGGCCAGGATGAACAGCCCGGCCACCACGAACATCGAGCCCACCCACCAACGGCGGGGGCGCTTCGGTTTCGTGCCCACCCAGAGCGCGACGCCGATCAGGTCCGGTTCCTCGGCGGGCGCCCGGGACAGCCGCCAGGTGTACGCCGCGAAGATGCCGACGAAGACGAAGGCGTCGACCATGGTCAGCGAACTGCGCAGCGGCAGGTGCAGCGAGTACAGCGTGGCGATGCCGAGGAAGACCACCTCGGCCGACATGGTGGGCATCAGGTTGACCCGGCCGACGTGGGCGGAGCTGCTGTCGTCACCGCCGTGGCGGCGGGACCGCCAGACCGCGAAGGTGGCCACCAGCACGACCAGCGGCCAGCCGACGCCGACCAGCACCCGGTTGGCGCCGGTCATGTTGGCCAACGCCAGCGAGCACGGGTTGGGCTGGCCCGGTGGCGGCGCGCAGCTACCGGCGGCCTGGTAGACCTCACCGGCCTGATAGGTGAACACGAAGTCGACCGCGTACTCGGGTAGCACCGCGAGCAACGCGAGCAGGGCGATCGCCATCCCGGCACTGATGTCGACCTGCGCGGCCTCGGCGGCCCAGGAGAGCAGGAAGGCCGCGCCGATGATCGCGACGCCGTAGATCAGGGCGGCCAGCGGCGGCGAGAGCGTGGGGTGCGGCAGCCCGAAGTACTCCGCGACACCGAGGTAGCTACCGGGCAGCGCGGCCACCGCCGCCAGCGGGAGCTGTGTCGGTGCCCGGCCGGTGGAGTGTTGGTCGTGCGTGGTCGTGTGATCCGTGGTCGCGTGGTCCGCCGTCTCAGCCATGTCGGGGCCGGTTACCCGGTTCGACCCGGGGTAACCCCTTTTCACCCGGCAACGGTATCGGCCGTCGCGTCGTAGAGGTATGCCTCGGTCTCGTACTTCTCGTACCGGTCGTTCTGCATGTACTGGGCCTCGTTCGCGGCAACGATATGAAACTGCCCGACGGTTCCGGTCACCTGCAGCACCTGGCCGGGTTGGACCTCAGTGGGCACCGCTGTCTGCACCAGCAGGCTTTCGTCGCCGTAGCCGCGGGCCTCGAGCTGGAAGTTCCTCGGCCCCAGCACCTCCGTCACCTCGGCGCTGACGGTGACCCGCTGCCCGAGGTAGTCGCCCTCGTGGAAGTACTGCGGCTGTTGGATCTGCTGCGCGGTCACTTCTCGCTCGGGCCCGGCGCTGTCCTGGTCCTGGCCGCAGGCGCCGAGCAGGACGGTCAGGCACGCGGCGGCGGCAACGGCAGTCGTCCGGCACCGGGCATGGCGGGCGATCGGGCGGATCGGCAGTTGTGGCACGAACCGCGAGTACCACGCGACGGCTACCGGTAACCATCGGACCAGCGGCCGCGACGGGACGCGGCATGAGGAACCCGCCGCCGCCGCAACCGCGGCAACGGTCGGGCTACGCGGAGATCACGAATGGAGGTTCTGCGCAACAGTGAGGTCACGATGCGCGTGTTGTTCCGCTGGGCGGGTAGTCGTTTCCATGACTGAATCATTGCGAGACACGGGAAATGCCGGCTCGTCGTCACGGGTGCGGGGCGCCTTCGGTGGCCTCATGCGTTTCGCGATGACGGCCGTCCGGGTCGTCTGCGGCATCTTCGCCCTGATCCTGGTGGTGCACATCGTGTTCACCCTGTTCGAGGCGAACCCGCAGAACGGGATCACCCAGTTCGTCGCGGATCTGTCCAGCAGCCTCACCCTCGGCCTGCAGAACCTCTTCACCCCGGATGACATGAAGATCGCGGTACTGGTCAACTACGGTCTGGCCGCGGTGGTCTGGCTGGTGATCGGGGCGATCATCGTGCGCGTCCTGCGCGCGGTCTCCGGGCGGGGGACGCTGTGAGCCCCGACCGGCCCGCGCCCGCTGGTGCCCCCGCGCCGGCCGGTGCGTCGGCGCCCGCTGGTGCGCCCAGGGAACCGGATGAGCAGGACTCCGAGCGGCCCGAGGACACCCGCCATCTGGAGCGTCCGGACCGGGACGGCGGGCACGAGCAGGCGGCATCCCGGTTCGCCATGCGGCGACGCGACGGGGCCATCGCCGCGGGTCTGCTGCTGCTGGCCGGGCTCTGGGTCGGGGCCATCCCGTTCCTCGGCCCGTACTTCGGTTACGGCTTCGACGCCTCACCGGTCGCCGACGCGCCGGTGTTCACCCTCGACCGGCTGTGGCTGACCACGCTGCCCGCGATCGCCATCGTGCTCGGCGGCGTGATCCTCGGGCCGAGCAGAAACCGCGCGACCGGCGCGCTGGGCGCACTGCTGGCGCTGCTCGGTGGGGTCTGGTTGGTGGTGGGCCCGGCCGTCAGCCGGCTGTGGGGGGCCGCCGGCCCGGGTGCGGAGATCGGCATCCCGATCGGACCCACCTGGATGCAGGTGCTCGCCCAGCTCGGCGTCTTCTACGGCATCGGGGTCCTGGTGGTCATCCTGGCCGCCGTCGCCCTGGCCCGGCTCACCGCCCGGTCCGCGGGAGTCTGACCCCCACCACCCGGCCGTTCCGCCCGCCGCGTCACCGGGTGGAACGGCCACTCGCCGTCCGCCCGCCGCGCCACCGGGTTGGAACGGGCACTTGCTGTCCGCCCGCCGTCCGCCCGCCTTGCGGGTCACGATTCGGCCGCGGCGGCGCGACGCGGTTTCGACCGGCGGCGCAGAGGTACCCAACCGAGACGGTGGTGACCACGAGACGAGAAGGGAACAAGATGACTGCCGGAACCAGCTCCCGGACGATCGCTTCCTATCCCACGTATGCCGAGGCGCAGTACGCCGTCGATGGGCTCTCCGACCGCAAGTTCCCGGTGCAGCGGTTGGCGATCGTCGGCGCGGGGCTGGAGTCCTTCGAGCAGATCACCGGCCGCAAACGCTACGGTCGGGCGGCGGCGGAGGGAGCGGCCAGCGGCGCGGCGATCGGTGCCCTGCTCGGCTGGCTGTTCGGCCTGTTCAGCCTGGTCACGCCGCTGGTCTCGGCGATCCTGCTGGCGCTGTGGGGCCTGGTGATCGGGGCGGTGATCGGCGCGGTGCTCGGTATGGTCGGGCACGCCATGACCGGCGGTCGGCGCGACTTCTCCTCGATCCAGAGCATGCGCGCGCAGCGCTACAACGTGCAGGCCGAGCTGGACGTGGCGGAGGAGGCCGAGCGGATGCTCGCCGATCTGGCGCCGATGCCCACCGGCGGTCGCCGCTAGCCGTCCCCCCGCGTGGCCGGCCGGGCCGGGTCAGGGACGTTCGTCCCAGGCCCGGCTCGGGCGCAGACCGACGTCGGACGGTGTCAGGTCGGGCTGGTCGAGCGGCCCGGGCCGTTCGTCCCACCGCTCGAGTTGGCGCGCGATCGGGGCCCGGTGCTCGGGCAGCGCGGCGGTGTGCAGGTCACGCAGCATGCCGCGCAGCCGGTTACGCACTCGCCGCGCGTCGGCTCCCCACCGGTCGATCTCGTCGACGCCGAGCTTCAGGTAGTCCTCGAAGCCGGGCCCGGGTACCCACACCGCGATCCGGCCGTCACCGGTGGTGTGCACCCGCAACCGCAGCGGTCTGGTCGCCAGCCGGCGCAGTAGGTCGTGCAGCTGGTCGAGCACCTGGATGGCCGTGGTCGGGTCGTTGATGCCGGGGGATAGGGCGCGCTCAGCGATGTCGACCAGCTGGCGCAGGCCGAAACCGACGTCCTGCTCGAGTGTGCGCTCCTCGCCGAGCGTGATCGCCGCACACAGCTCGAGGTCCGCGGGAGGGTCCGATCCCTGCACCCGGAGCAGGGCGGCCCCGGTCGGCACGAACTCGCCGACGGCCCGCAACAGCTCCACCCGGCAACCGTTGCCTTTGACCAGCCGAAACAGACTCGCGTCATCGACGGCGGCGACGATGCCCGGGCGGGCGGCCGCGACGACGTGCGTCGGGCCGGCTCCCGGGTCCGTTTCGGCGCTGGGAGGATCGGCGCGGGGAGGATCGGCGCTGGGAGGATCGGCGCGGGGTAGTTCGGTTCGGGGCAGTTCGGCGGGGGCTGGCTCGGCGCGGGCTGGCTCGGCGGAGTCGTCACCGACCGGGTAGCGGCGCTCGATCAGGTCGCGGGTCTCGTCGCCGATCGAGGCGATGATCGACGCCACCCGGATCGACTGCGCGATGTGGTGCAGGTAGAACAGGAAGACCACCACGCTCGCCAGCACCAGCAGGAACGCCACGGTGACACCGATCTGCGGGACGAACTCGCTGCGGACCGACCGCAGCACCACCATCGCGTAGACGAACGTCGCGATGAACACCGCCAGGGTGACCTGGTTGAACCGGTCCTGGAGGAAGGTGCGCAGGACCCGGGGGGAGAACTGACCGCTGGTCAGCTGGAGGGTCACGATGGTGATCGAGAACACCAGCGCGGTGAACGAGATCATCGAGCTGACGATCGCCCCGAGCAGTGCTCTGGCGCCGTCCACCCCGCTGCTGAACAGGAACGGCAGCCGCACCGAGTCGCTGAGCTGTTGGTCGAGTGCCACCGAGCCGAGGCCGAGCCCGACCGCCAACGCCGCTCCGCACAGCGGGATCAGCCAGAACCGTTCGCGCGCGCGGGCCAGCAGCCTCATCCGAATCGGCTCGCCGGCCAAGTCTGACGGGTACCGGCCGCCCGGTCACGGCGCCGGTCGGGTACCGACGGTGACCGTCAGCTCCACCGGATCACCCCCACGCTCCACGGTGATCGGCACCGCCTGACCGGGCTGGGCGCCGCGCAGTGCGGCGAGCACGTCCTCGACGGTGCGCACCGGCTGCCCGGCGAACATGGTGATCACGTCGCCGTCGCGGACACCGGCGGCCGCGGCCGGGCCACCGGGCTCGGCTCTGAGAACCAGCGCGCCGGCGTCCGCGCGGACGCCGAGTGCCTGCCGGATGGACGGGGTCAGTTGGTTGAGTGAGACGCCGAGGTAGGGGTGGGTGGCGGTACCGTCGGCGAGCAGTTGCTCGGCGATGTCCACCGCGGTTGCCGCCGGGATCGCGAACCCGATGGACACCGCGCCGGCGCCGGGCGGGATGTAGGCCTCGTTGATGCCGACCACCTGGCCGCCGGCGTCGATCAGCGCCCCGCCGGAGTTGCCCGGAGAGATCGCCGCGTCGGTCTGGATCAGGTCGATCAGCGCCTGGGTCCGCCGTGCCGAACCGGGCACCTCACGGCCGAGCCCGGACACGATGCCGGCCGTCACGGTGCCCTCGAAACCCAGCGGGCTGCCCAGCGCCAGCACCGGGTCTCCGGGCCGGGGCAGTTCGGTGCGGTAGGTCGGCACCGGCAGCCCGGTGCGTTCGGTGCGGACCACCGCGATGTCGGTGACCCGATCGGTGGCCAGGACCGTGCCCGGGGACTCGGTGCCGTCGGCGTAACCGATCACCACCTGTCGGGTGTCGCCCACGACGTGCTGGTTGGTCACCACGACGTCGGGCCGGAACACCACCCCGCTGCCCTGGCCACCGTCGGTGCGCACGGTCACCACGCTGGGCTCCAGCCGCTCGACGAGGTCGGCGTAGCTCGTGCTCGGTCCGCCGGGAGGCGCCTGGACCGCCGTGGGCGGAGCGGGCGCGGCGGCCGGCGGGGCAACGGCGGGTGACGGGGGGGCAGCGGCGGGCCCGCCGGCCGCGCATCCGGTGGCCGTGGCGAGTGCCAGCGCGAGCGCCATGGCCTGGACTGTCGTCCGCATCAGTTACCTCCGTCGGGCGCCGGCGCGGTCGGTCCGGCCGGCGGGGTGGGCGCGGCCGCCGGCGCGGTCTGGGCCTCGAACCGACGGGTCGCCTCCTCGAGCGCGGTGAGCGCGGCGCCCGCGGCGGTGAAGTCGCCGGCGGCGAAGGCCTCCCGCAGCCGTTGCAGGGCGGCCCGGACGTCCGACGCGGCCTGCGCGGCCTGGGGTGCGACGGTCGCGCCCTGGCCGGGAGTGGCCGTCGGGCCCGGGGGCTGGCCTCCGGTGGCCGGCGCCGGCACGGCTGCACCGACCGCCTCGGTCAAGGCCTGCTCCAGGCTCGGGGCGTACCCGACACGGTCTCCGTAGAGCACCAGTACCCGGTTGAGCTGCGGGAAGGAGACGTTCTCCCCTCGACGCTGGACGTACACCGGCTCGACGTAGAGCAGTGTCCCCTCGCCGGTCGGCAGGGTGAGCAGGTTGCCGAACAGCACGTTCGTCTCGGCGGCCTGCAACAGGTTGAGCTCCTGGCTGACCTCCGCCGAGGAGCGGAACCTGGTCTGCACCTGCTGTGGCCCCAGGGTCTGGGCGTCGGTGGGAAACCGCAGGACCCGCATCTCGCCGTAGGTCGCGGGCTCGGCGCTCACCGAGATGTAGGCCGACAGGAACTCCCGGCGCAGGCCGACCATCGGACTGGTCAGCTGGAACGATGCCGGCCCGTCCCCGGCCGGCGGACCGGCGAGCACGTAGTGCGGCGGCTGGTTCACCGGCTCCGGAGTGGTCGGGTCGCTGGGCACCTGCCAGAAGTCGTTGGTGGAGAAGAAGACCTGGGGGTCGTCGACGTGGTAGCGGGCGAGCATCTCGCGCTGCACCTTGAACAGGTCCTGCGGGTAGCGGAAGTGCGCACTGAGCTGCGGGCTGATGTCAGTGGCCGGCTTCACCACCCCGGGGAACGCCTTCATCCAGGTCTGCAGGACCGGGTCCGCGGGATCGGTCGCATAGAGCGTCACCGTCCCGTCGTAGGCGTCGACGGTCGCCTTCACCGAGTTGCGGATGTAGGAGATCGTCTGGTCCGGCAGCCGCGGCGTGCCCGGTAAGGTGTCCTCGGTGGCCGCGCCGAGCACGGTGCGCTGGGCGTAGGGGTAGTTGGCCAGCGTGGTGTAGCTGTCCACGATCCAGGTCACCCGACCGTCGACCACGGCCGGGTACGGGTCGCCGTCCGGGGTGAGCCACGGCGCGACGGCCTCGACCCGCTCCCGGGGGTCCTGCCGAAAAATGATCTTCGACTCCGAACCGATGGCCTCGTTGAACAGGATGTTGCGCTCGGCGTACTCGGCGGCGAACACCAGCCGCTTGAACAAGCTGCCGATCCCCACCCCGCCGGCGCCGGTGTAGGTGTAGAGGCTGCCGTCCAGCTCGTACTCCAACGGGGCGTCGCCGGGCTCGCCACCGACGATGACATAGCTGTCGATCAGCTCCCCGTAGTAGATCCGGGGCTGGCTGACCGGGATCGCGCCGTTGCCGGTGGTGTCGCTGACGGTGAACACCGGGTACCCGCTGGCTCCGGCGGGATCACCGGCCGCGCCGGCGGTGGCGTTCACCTGGTCGGCGCGGGCGGCGACGAAGCCGTCGCCGTGGGTGAAGCGCAGATGCTGGTTGATCCAGTCCCGCTGGTTCACCGCGAGTGACGCGGTCTCCAGCTCGCGGACGGCGACCACGTAGTCCTGGGTGGCCGAGCCGTCGCCGTCACCGCCGGTCTGGTAGCGGTCGATGTCGAGCTTGTCCGGGAAGCCGTAGAAGTTCTCCCGCTGCTGGAGCTGGGTGAACGTGGGCTCCAGCAGGGCCGGGTCCAGCAGCCTGATGTTGGACGTGGTCGCGGTCTCGTCCGCGAGCTGCGCGGCGTCCGTTGCTCCGCCGGCCGAGTAGTCGACGTAGTCGACCTGCTCGCCGGTGATCCCGTAGGCCGCCCGGGTGGCCTCGATGTTGCGCTCGATCGACAACGCCTCGCGCTGGTTGGCGTTGGGCGCCACCGAGAACTGCTGTAGCAGCGCCGGCCAGGCGACCCCGACCAGCAGGCCGGAGAGCACCAGCAGCGCGGTCGCGATCGCCGGCAGCCGCAGGTCCCGGGTGTACGCGGCGACGAAGAACGCCACCGCGCACAGCACCGCGATCGCGGCCAGGATGACCTTCGCGGGCAGCACCGCGCGCAGGTCGGTGTAGGTGGCGCCGGTGAACAGGGCGCTTCGGCCGGAGGACAGCAGCTCGTACCGCTCGAAGAAGTAGTCGAGCCCGACGAGCAGTACGAACACCCCGCCCAGCACCGCGAGGTGGATCTTGGCGGGGGAGGACATCCGCACCGAGCTCTCCGCCCGCACCCCGCCGAACAGGTAGTGCGCGGCCAACGACGCGATCAGCGAGACGGTCACCGCGACGAACGCCCAGCCCAGCAGCCACCGGTAGAAGGGCAGGGTGAAGACGTAGAACGCCACATCGTAGCCGAACACCGGGTCGGTCACGCCGAAACCGGTGCTGTTCAGGAACAGCTGCACGGTCTGCCACTCGGTGGTGGCCACCAGGCCCGCCAGCAGACCCACCGCGACCGGAAGGCCGATACCCAGCAGACGCGGCCGGCTCAGCACCGCGGTGCGGTAGACCGCGAGCGGGTCCTGGGCGCCGTCCGCCGGGATCACGATGGGCCGGTTGCGGTAGGCGAGCACGAGGTTCAGCGCGAGCACGCCGCCGACGACAGTGCCGACCGCGAGCAGCAGCACGATCCGGGTGCCCAGCACCGTCTGGTAGACCCCGAGATAGCCGGCGGCATCGAACCACAGCCAGTCCACGTAACGGTCGACCAACCAGGAGCCGGTGAACCAGATGGTGAGGAACACACCGCCCACGATCAGCATCAGCCGCCGGCGGCGCGAGACGCCGGCGGCGCTCACCGGTCGATTGGTCATAGCCACTCCCCCGACCGCAACCGTTGCGGGTCAACTCGCTCTACCCGGTCGGTGAGCCGGTCAATCGCCGGCGGGTCGGCCCCGGTGGTCACGGTTCTGTCTCGTCTCGCCCGCGCGGTTTGTCGGCCGCCGCAGCGGTAAGCCTGGGTGGGAACCCGGACCGGCCGACCAGGAGGCGCACGGTGAACGCGACCACGAGCACCCGGACGAACCGCTGATGCCGCACGAGGCGAAGCCGGAGCTCGATGCCGGTCAGCGGGCGGGCAGCGGAGTGCCGACCGGGCAGGTCGTGGTCGGGGTGCAGGCCACCCCGGAGTCGCGCGCCGCGTTGAGGTGGGCGGTGGCGCACGCCGAACGGATCGGAGCGCGGGTGCGGGCGGTCGCGGTCTGGGACGCCGCGGTCGCCGTCGCGCCCGATGTCGGCGGCCTGGGTGGGGGAGTCGGCGCGGGGGTGCCGGCCGCAGTGCGCGCCGAGCTCGCCGAGGACGCGCTGGTTCCGGCCGCGCGGCAGCTGCTGGCGGAGGCCATCGGCGCACTTCCCGACCGGGCGCAACGCCTGGTGGATGCAAGCGTGGTCGGTGGAGACCCGGCCACCGCGCTGCTGGCCGCGGCCGACGACGCGGTGCTGCTGGTCCTCGGCAACGCCGGTCGCGGTGCGCTGGCCGGCGCGGTGACCCGGTCGGTGGCGTCGAGCGTCCTGCATCACGCCCGCTGCCCGGTCGTGCTGGTGCCCGACCGGGACCGCGGCGACCCGCCGGCGCCGGGCACGCGGCCGGGACAGGTGACCGCAGGAGAGGAACGGGAGCAACGGTGAGCACTGTGTCGAGATGGCCCGGGTCGAGATCGCCCGGGTTGAGATGGCCCGGGTCGAAATGGCCCCGGTCGGGATGGCCTGTGTCGAGCCGGCCCAGGTCGAGCCGGACCGGGGCGGGCGCGCTGGTCGCGGGATTGGCGTTGACGATCGGGCTGAGCGGCTGCGGAGCCGGGCAGCAGGCCTCGACCGCCGAAGCCGTGACGGCGTCCGGCGGCGCGGCGGGGCAGGTCGGGTCGATCCACGTCCGCAACGCCCAGTTCGCGTGGACCGGCTCGGTGGCCGGCGGCGCGGTGTACCAGCCAGGACAGGACGTCACCCTGCAGGTGTCCATCGTCAACGATCGGACGGTAACCCTGCCCGACGCGATGGCCCCGGACACCCTGCTCTCGGTCAGCAGCCCGATCGCCCGCTCCGGCCGGATCGTCGGCGATGCCCGGATCGGTGACGGGCAGGTCCTCACCTCGGGCTACGACCGCCCGGTCGCGTCCATCCCGACCTCGGACACCCGTGAAGTCACCATCATGCTGCTCGGCCTGACCGAACCGCTGCGGGCCGGGATGAACTACCCGGTGGTGTTCACCTTCGCGCGCGCCGGCGAGCTGCGCCTGGAGGTGCCGGTGGAGAACCCGGCCGCGCCGCGCACCGGCACCCCGCCGGAGCCCGAGCCGATCGACACCCTGGAGACCGGGCCCGATCCGCTCCGGGTGCCCCGGTGAGCCGTCGGCGTGGATCGGTCGCGCAGCCAGGGGGTCCGCTCGGTCGGGCGGCCGTCGCGGAAGTGCCGGTCAGCCGCGGGACGCCGCGATCTCCGACGGATCGGGCCGGCAGGGCCGCGACGTGAGGGCCGCGACGTGAGGGCCGCGACGATGGTCCCCGGCGACCCGGACAGCGCCGCGGTGACCGAGGTGCCCGACCCCGTCCCCGGCTCGGGCGAGCTGCTCGTGGAGGGGCTGCTGGTCGGGGTGTGCGGCACCGACCGGGAGGTGCTGCACGGTGGGCACGGCGCGCTTCCGCCCGGTGCCTCCCGGATGATCGGGTTCCACGAGTCCCTGGGCCGGGTGCGTACCGCGCCGGCGGGGTCCGGCTTCGCGGCCGGTGACCTGGTGGTCGGCGTGGTACGCAGGCCCGACCCCGTCCCCTGCGGGCCCTGCGCGTCCGGCGAGTGGGACTACTGCCGCAACGGGCGCTACACCGAGCGGGGGATCAAGGCCATGCACGGCTACGGGTCGGAGTTCTGGACCGTGCCCACGGGGTTCGCGGTCGGGGTCGGCGAGGTGGAGGGCGCGCTGGGTGTGCTCACCGAACCGGCCTCGGTGGTGGCAAAGGCGTGGGAGCAGGTGGACCGGATCTCGTCGCGCTCGGTGTCGCGCCCGAACCTCGCGCTGGTCACCGGGGCCGGGCCGATCGGGCTGCTCGCCGCGCTCATCGGGGTGCAGCGGGGGCTGGACGTGCACGTCCTCGACCGGGCCACCACCGGCCCGAAGCCCGGCCTGGTGAGCGACCTGGGTGCGACCTACCACACCGACCTCGACGATCTCGCGCCCGACGTGGTCATCGAGGCCACCGGAGCCGCGCAGCTCGTGTTCGAGGTGCTCGCCCGCACCGGCCCGAACGCGATCACCGTCCTCACCGGGTTGTCCGGCTCGCGGCGCACACTTCCGCTCCCGGCGGCCAGGATCAACGACGAGCTGGTGCTGGACAACGACGTCGTGGTCGGCAGTGTGAACGCGAACCTGCGCCACTACCGCGCGGGCACGCAGGCACTGGCCGCGGCCGACCAGACGTGGCTCGCGCGGTTGGTGACCCGACGGGTGCCGCTGAGCCGGTGGCCCGACGCGCTGCAACGCCGCGACGACGACGTCAAGGTCGTGGTGGACCTGACCGATGGCGTGCCGACCTGACCGAACAGGTTCGCCCATCACTCGACGGCGAGTTCATCCTCTACCCCTACATCGCCTCGCAGGTCGGACTGGTGTTCGTCTGGGCGGCGTTGGTCGGGTTGTTGACGCAGTTCTTCCTGAACATGGAGATCGAGCGCTACACGCTGGCCACCGGTGAGACCGCGCTCACCGGGTTCAGCCGGTACTGGCGGCACTGGGGGCTGGTGTTCGCACTGCTCACCTACTTCGCGAACCTCTGGCCCGGCTGGGTGACCAGCTCGGCGACCCTGGTCACCTACCTGTGGGGTGGCAGCGTCCGGTGGATCGCGATCGGGATGCTGATCGCGATCGGGCTGATTCTGACCCTGGCTCCGGTGGTGTACGTGGCGTTGGAGCGCGCCGAGATGTTGAAGGTCGCCGCGGTGCTGGTGCTGTTGGTGGTCGGAGCCCTCTTCGCGATCTCCGCCGAGGCGTGGGCCGACCTGCCCAGGATCGCGACCGAGGCGAGCCTCCCGGTCCAGCAACTCGGTTTCGCGCTGCTGTTGGGCGCGTTGGCGTTCGCCGGCGGCGGGGGCGGGCAGAACCTCGTGCAGAGCAACTGGATCCGGGACAAGGGATACGGGATGGGCAGCTACGTGCCCCGCATCCAGAGCCCGGTCACCGGCAAACCGGAGGCCGCCCCGAGCACCGGGTTCATCTTCGAACCGACCGTGGAGAACCTCGGCCGCTGGCGCACCTGGTGGCGCTTCGCCAACCGGGAGCAGCTCTACACGTTCGTCCTGATCTCGTTCCTGTCGATCGTGTTCACCTCACTGCTGGCCTACTCCACGGTGTTCGGCCGGGCCGACCTGCCCGACGACATCGGGTTCCTGCGGGCCGAGGGCGAGGTGCTCGGCGCGACCGTCGGCGGCTGGTTCGGCACGTTCTTCTGGTCGATCGGCGCGTTCGCGCTGTTCGCCGCCGCGCTCGGCATCGTCGACTACACCAGCCGGCTGGCCGCCGATGTGATCAAGACCAGCTACGCCCGGGAGGCCAAGGAGAGCAGCCTCTACTTCGGCCTGGTCTGGGGTCTGGTGGTGATCGGCTGCATCATCCTGCTGGCCGGGTTCGTGCAGCCGCTGGTACTGATCGTCATCTCGGCCTGCACCGGTGGACTGATGATGTTCATCTACTCGGGCCTGTTGATCGCGGTCAACCGGCGGATGCTGCCGGTGCAGATCCGGATCACCGGCGGCCGGATCGCGGTGCTCGTCTGGTCGGTCGCGCTGTTCGGGACCCTGGCCGGCCTGACCATCTACACCCAGTTCGGCAAGTTGTTCGGCGGCAGCTGAGGCGTCGCGGCTGGCCGATGTCGCGTCGGCCGCCCGCTCGATCGGCGGCGGTCAAGCCGTACGGGCGTCCAGGTTGCCGAGCATCTCGTCGTACACCCGCCGCATCGCCCTCGGCGCGAACGTCCGCTCGAAGAAACCGCCGATGCCGCCGGCGCCGTCCCAGGTGGTGATCACGCTGACCCGGCAGCGACCCTCACCGGCGTCCGCGACCCGCCAGCGGGTCACCATGCTGGAGTTGGTGTCGTTCTCCACCAGCGCATCGCCGTCCTCGCTGACCTCGACCAGCTGGTCGCGGACCCGTTTGCTGGTGGCCGCGAACCTCCAGTGCACCGAGCTGCCCGCACCGCGGCCGCCGGCCCGCACCTCGTACTCGCTGAACTGAGCGGTGAGGATCTTCGGGCGAACCTCGACATAGTCTGCCAGCGCGGCGCGGACCTGGTCGGTCGTGCCGGCGACCTCGCGCTCGGCGGTGACGATTACCTGTGCCATCCCGCCATCCTGCCGCGGGGACGGCAGACTGACCCGAGAGGGATCACCGAGCGGCACCGACCGAGCAGGGGGACCACACCGTGGCGTGGGATTTCAGTACCGAGCCGGAGTTCGAGGTCAAGCTGGCCTGGATGCGGGAGTTCGTCCGGGAAGAGATCATCCCGCTGGAGACCCTCGACTTGGATCGCGCGACGTTCGCCCGGATCACCGCGCCGCTCAAGGACCAGGTGAAGGAACAGGGGCTGTGGGCCGCGCACCTGCCTCCCGAGCTCGGCGGCGGCGGGTTCGGACAGGTGAAGCTCGGCCTGATGCACGAGATCCTCGGACAGTGCCGGTTCGCCCCCGGCGTGTTCGGCAACAACGCGCCGGACTCGGGCAATGCCGAACTGCTGGCCCTCGGCGCGAACCCGGAGCAGCAGGAACGCTGGATGCACCCGCTGTTGCGCGGTGAGCTGCGCAGCTCGTTCTCGATGACCGAGCCTGGCGCGGGCGCGGACCCGACGATGCTCACCACCCGGGCGGTGCGCGACGGCGACCAGTACGTGATCAACGGGCACAAGTGGTTCTCGTCGAACGCCTCGATCGCCGACTTCCTGATCGTGATGGCGGTCACCGAGCCGGAGGCGCCGCCGCATTCCCGGATGTCGATGATCGTGGTGCCCACGGACACCCCCGGGGTCGACATCCTGCGGGACATCCCGGTGATGAACCACCCGACGCACCACGGTCAGCTCGACGGCGGGCACGCCGAGATCGTCTACACCGACGTGCGGGTGCCGGTGGAGCACCTGATCGGCAACCCCGGCGACGGTTTCCGGCTGGCCCAGCAGCGACTCGGCCCCGGTCGGATCCACCACGCGATGCGCTGGCTGGGGCAGTCGAAGCGGGCGTTCGACATGCTCTGCGAGCGCGCGGTCAGCCGGAAGACCCACGGGTCCCTGCTGTCGGACAAGCAGATGATCCAGGACATGGTGGCGACCTCGGCCGCGGAGATGGCCGCGGCGCGGCTGCTGACGTTGCAGGCGGCGTGGGTGATGGACACGGCGGGCGCGTCCAACGCCCGGATCGAGATCGGCATGATCAAGTATTGGGGCGCCAAGGTGCTGCACGACGTGATCGACCGGGCGATCCAGGTGCACGGGTCGCTGGGCTTCACCGGTGATCTGCCGCTGGAGCAGATGTATCGGGACGCGCGAGCAGCCCGGATCTACGACGGCCCCGACGAGGTGCACAAGGCGACGGTGGCCAGGCGGATCCTGCGCGGCTACGCCCCGGTCGAGGTGCCCACCGAGCACGTGCCTACCCGGGCCGAAGCCGCCCGGCGGAAGTTCGCCGACCAGCTCGAGGCGGTCACCGCCAACCTGTGACGGCTCGGGGCGGGTGGCGCAACCGTCGCGGCTGGGGGCGATCGCGCGGTGCTCGCTGCGCGAACGTTGCGATCTCGTGACCCTGCTCGTCGCATGTCCTTGCCCGCAACCGGGCAGGCGTTCGTCGGGGAACGTCCCTGAAGCACAGGAATGAGGTACAGCATGGTTTCCACGAGTCGACTGGCCGCCCTCGGCGCGGCTGTCAGCCTCGCCGCGGTGCTGGCTGGTTGCGGGGCCGCGGAGCAGCCCGCCACCAACCCGCCCGCCGCCGCGCCGACCACCACGCCGGGTGCGCCGCCGGCGACGTCCGCCGCACCGGCCCCGGGCAACGGCACGACCGAGATCTCCGACATCTACGGCCCGGCATGCAGTCAGGTGCCGACCCAGGGTGAGGGCTCGGCCCAGGGCATGGCCGACGACCCGGTGGGCACCGCCGCGTCGAACAACCCGTTGCTGACTCGGCTGGTGGAAGCCGTACAGGCGGCCGGGCTGGTGGACACGCTGAACCAGCCCACCGCGTCCTACACGGTGTTCGCGCCGTCCAATGCGGCGTTCGAGGCGCTGCCGGCCGAGCAGCGCAACCAGCTGATGGCCGACCCCCGCGGTCAGCTTTCGGAGATCCTGACCTACCACGTGCTGCCCCAGCGTTACGACGCGGCGGGATTGGCGCAGGCCGGCACGGTCACCACCGTGCAGGGCAGCCAGCTGAGGATCTCCGGCGAGCCGACCTCGCTGGTGATCGACGATCAGCAGCGGGCGAGCGTGCTGTGCGGGAACATCCCGACCGCCAACGCCACTGTCTTCGTGATCGACAAGATCCTGCTGCCCGAGGCGTGACGGCGACGACGTGGGCGGCCGGACCGGGCCGCCCACGTCGGCCCGCACAGCCAGCCGGTGACGCCGGCGGACGTGGGCCTGTTCCGCGCCCCGGGTGGCGACGCGGCGCGAGCCCGGGCTGCCCGCACCCCGCCCGCCACCCGATCGCGCTGGTGCCCGAGCCAGCACCGGACGACATTCGGAGATGCCCGTGAGCCGTACCTCCCCTGTGCCCACCTCCCCTGTGCCCGCCGCGCGGGCCGCCCTGGTCGGACTACTGTCGGTGCTCGCCGCGTTGACCGCCGGGCACCTGGTCGCCGGCGCGCTGCTGGCCCCCTCGGCGTCGCCGTACCTGGCCGTCGGTGGCGCGGCCATCGACCGGACCCCGACACCGATCCGGGACTTCGCCATCGACCTGTTCGGCACCGCCGACAAGGTCGCGCTGCTCGTCGGGATGGCGGTGGTACTCGGTCTGCTGGGGATCGTGGCCGGCCTGGTCTCGCGGCGCCGGTGGTGGCCCGGACTGCTGCTGATTGCCGTTCTCGGCGTCGTCGGGGTGCTCGCCGTGCTCGAGCAGTCACCGGCCGCGCTCGCCGTGGCCGCTCCGGTGGCGTCGTTGCTCGTCGGGCTCGGGGTGTTCGCCGGGCTGCATGCGCTGGCCCGGCCCGCGCGACCCGCAGCCGCACCGGAAAACGCCGCCCCACCGGGCGACGAGACCGCGCGGCAAGACGCCGCACCGGAAGACGCCGCACCGGAAGACGCCGCACCGGCCGACGCCGGGGCGTCCGGGGGAGGCCCGCGGCGGCGGCACTTCCTGGTCGGCTCGATGGGGGTCGCGGCGGCCAGCGCATTGGCCGCGGTCGGCGGCACCGCGCTGGCCGCGCGCGCCGACATCCAGGGCGCGCGGCGGGCGATCGGGGCGCTCGTTCCGGACGTGCCGGCGCCGCCCATCCCGCCGGGTGCCGCGTTCCCCGAGCTGGGCACGCCGACCTTCATCACCCCGAGCGCCGAGTTCTACCGGATCGACATCAACCTCACGCCGCCGGTGGTGCGCGTCGAGGACGCCGTGCTGCGGATCACCGGGCTGGTCGATCGTCCGGTCACCTTCACCTTCGACGACATCCGTTCCCGCCGCCTGGTGGAGCAGACGATCACCATGGTCTGCGTGTCGAACACGGTCGGCGGCAACCTGGTCTCGACGTCGAACTTCCTCGGGGTACCGCTCGCCGAACTGCTCGCCGAAGCCGGGGTGCGCCCGGAGGCCACCCAGCTGCTCGGCCGCAGCGTGGACGGGTTCACCATCGGCACGCCGCTGCAGCGGGTCATGGACGCCGGCGACCGCGCGCTGCTGGTGATCGGGATGAACCGGGAGCCGCTGCTGGTCGAGCACGGGTTCCCGATGCGGACGATCGTGTCGCCGTTGTACGGCTACGTGTCGGCCACCAAGTGGCTCAGCGAGCTGGAGCTCACCACTTTCGACGTCGACCCATACTGGGAGCAGCGTGGGTGGGACGGCGACCCGGACGGCATTGTGCCGATCAAGACGTCCTCGCGGGTCGACGCGCCGCAGGGGTTTGCCGAGGTGCCGGCCGGAGAGGTCACGGCGGTGGGTACCGCCTGGGCGCCCGGGCGAGGTATCCGGCGGGTCGAGGTGCGCTACGACGATGGCCCGTGGCGGGACGCCACCCTGGCCACCGAGGTGAACCCCTTCACCTGGCGGATGTGGCGGCACACCGAGGTGCTGCGGCCCGGGTCACACTCGATCACGGTGCGGGCCACCGACGGCAACGGCGAGCTCCAGCCCGAGGAACGGGTCGAGCCGATCAACCCTGGCCCGGACGGTGCCACCGGCTGGTTCCAGACTCGGTTCTCCGTCGTCTGAGCAGCCGGGCCGTCTGGGTAGCCCCGGGTGGCGCCACACGGGATGCTCTGCTGAGCAGCTGGGGTGGCACCACACCGGATGCCCGCATCAGATGCCGGCGAGCATCAGACGCCGGCGAGCTCGCGTGGGCGCAGGACGACCTTGCTGTAGCCCTCTTCGCGGTTGTCGAAGCGGGCGTAGGCGTCCGGGGCGTCGGCCAGCGGAAGCTCCTTGGAGACCACGAAGCTGGGCTCCGCCCGGCCGGCGATGATGAGGTCGCGGAGCTGCCGGTTGTAGGCCTTCACGTTGGCCTGGCCGGTTCCCATGGTCAGCCCGCGCTCGAAGAAGGTGCCGATGTCGATCAGCAGCTTGCCCTCGGCGGCTTCTGGGCTCGGCGCGCCCGGGTCCGACGGCAGGTACAGCCCGACGGTGCCGATCCGGCCGGTGGCCCGGACGGTGTGGATGAGTTGGTTGAGCACCACAGCGGGTTGCTCTTCGCCTTCGGAGACCGTGGCCTGGTAGCCGACGGCGTCGATGCCCTTGTCGGTACCGTGGCCGCCGGTGCCCTCCTTGATCGCCTCGACCGGGTCGGTGGCGCTGAAGTCGACCGGCACCGCGCCGATCTGTTCGGCGAGCCGAAGCCGGGAAGGCACCTTGTCCACGACGAACACCGTCGAGGCACCGCGCAGCAGGCAGGAGTAGGCGGCCATCAGCCCGACCGGCCCGGCGCCGTAGACGGCCACCGTGTCCCCGGGCGAGACCTGGGCCATCGCCGCGCCGTGGTAGCCGGTGGGGAAGATGTCGGCGAGCATCGCGAAGTCGTTCTCGTGCTCGGTGCCCGCCGGCAGCGGCAGGCAGTTGAAGTCGGCGAAGGGAACGCGCAGGTACTCGGCCTGGCCACCGCGGTAAGGCCCCATCGAGACGTAGCCGTAGGCGCCGCCGCCGAAGCCGGGGTTGACCGTGAGGCAGAACCCGGTCTTGCCCGCCAGGCAGTTGGTACAGAATCCGCAGGCGACGTTGAAGGGCATGCAGACCCGGTCACCTTTCTTGATGCTGGCGACCCCGGGCCCGACCTCCTCGACGATGCCCATGTTCTCGTGCCCGAACACCAGACCGGCTTCCGCGCCGGTACGTCCCTCGTACATGTGCAGGTCCGAGCCGCAGATCGCGGTGGTGGTGATCCGCACGACCACATCGGTCGGGTCCTCGATCCGGGGGTCCTCCACATCGGTGACGTCGACCTCGTAGGGCCCCTGGTAGACGACTGCCTTCACTGGTTCTCCTCTCCCGTGGTGAGTGCTCCCATCGGGTAGCCGTGGTCAGCGGGTCCAAACCGGACATCGACGGTGTTTCGCGGCGGACGTCGGGGGTAGGCGACGTGTTCGTCGAGTCACCGGGGGTGCGGATATGGATCGACCGCGAATCGTCGTCGTCGGGGCCGGGTTCGCCGGCTACCACGCCGCCCGCTCACTCGCGCGTTCGATGGGCGCGGACGCGGAGATCGTGGTGGTGAACCCGACCGACTACTTCCTCTATCTGCCGCTGCTACCCGAGGTGGCCGCGGGGCTGCTCGATCCGCGACGGGTAGCGGTCTCGTTGCCCGCAACCTTGCCGGGGGTTCGTCTCGCGCTGGGCGAGGTGGACGTGATCGACCTGGCGGAATCCTGCGTCGAGTGGGTCGACCCGGAGGGCGGTCGCGAGCGGACCAGCTATGACCGGCTGGTCATGGCGGCCGGCAGCGTCAACAAGCTGCTGCCGATCCCCGGAGTCGCCGAGCACGCCACCGGGTTCCGCGGGCTGCCCGAGGCGCTCTATCTGCGCGACCACGTCACCCGGCAGGTCGAGCTGGCCGATGGCGTTGACGACCCGCACGAACGCCAGGCCCGATGCACCTTCGTCGTGGTGGGGGCGGGCTACACCGGGACCGAGGTCGCGGCCCAGGGTCCGCTGTTGACCACCGCGCTGGGCCGTCGGCATCCGCGGCTGCGGGACCAGCCGATGCGCTGGATGCTGCTCGACCTGGCGCCGAGGGTGTTGCCCGAGCTCGACGAGCGGCTCTCCCGCACCGCCACCGAGGTGTTGCGGTCACGCGAGGTGGAGGTCCGCACCGAGCAGTCGATCGAGGAGGCCACCGCCGACGGAGTGCGGCTGACCACGGGGGAGACGGTGCCGGCGCGCACCATCGTCTGGTGCGTGGGCGTGCGACCGGACCCGTTGGCCGCCGAGCTCGGGCTGCCGATGGAGAAGGGTCGCCTCGTCGTCGACGAGCACCTGCGGGTACCCGATCATCCGGACGTCTTCGCCTGCGGCGATGCGGCGGCCGTTCCCGATCTGACCAGGCCCGGAAGCACGACCGCGATGACTGCCCAACACGCGGTGCGTCAGGGAAAGCGGGCCGGGCGCAACGTCGCGGCGTCGCTGGGACGCGGCCGGTCCCGCGCCTACAAGCATCACGATCTGGGCTTCGTCGTCGACCTGGGTGGGCGCGCGGCGGCGGCCAACCCGCTGCGGGTGCCGATGTCGGGGTCGCCGGCCAAGGCCGTCACCCGGGGCTACCACCTTCTGTCCATGCCGGGAAACCGGATCCGCACCGCCGTCGATTGGACCCTGGACGCCGCCCTGCAGCGTCAGACCGTGCAGCTGGGGCTGGTCCGATCCCCGGCGGTGCCGCTGGACACCGCCTCCCCGGAGCTCCCTCGGCGGCCGTCGCCGTGAGCGCCCCGCGACACCCTGATCAGGACTCGTCGGCGATGACCACTTCCTGGCCTTCGCGCAGCCCGGACAGGATCTGCACCACGCCGTCGCCGGTCATCCCGAGCTGGACCTGCACCTGGCGTTGGACGCCGTCCGGTTCCAGGACCGTCACCACGCCGGTCCGCCCACCCTGCTGGACTGCGGAGCTGGGCACCACCAGCACGTCGGACAGTTCGCCGATGATCACGTTGGCCTGCGCGGTCTGTCCCTCCTTGAGCCGGGGGTCGACCTCGTTCAGCACCACGGTGACGTAGTAGTTCGTCACGTCCTGGATGTTGGTCCCGGTGGGGGCCACCGCGACCACGGTGCCCATCCGGGTCAGGTCCGGCACCGAGTCGAAGGTGAGTTCCACCTTCTGGTTGGGCTGCACCCGAGCGGCGTCGGACTCCTCGAACGGCACGACCACCTGGAAGGAGTTCACGTCGTCGAGAACCATGAACGCCGAGCCGCCGGGGCGGTCGCCCTTGGACGTGTCGAGCCCGGGGCCCACGCCGGTGGTGACGTCGGGTAGCGACACCCGGCTGCCCGGGGCCAGGGGGGTGGCGGGCGAACCCGAGTTGATGTACTCCCCGATCGTGCCGTTGATCGCGGCGACCTTGCCGGACACCGGCGCTCGCAGCACGGTGTTCTCCACGTCGCGGGCCGCGATGCTCACCTCGGCCTGGGCCTCCTCGACGATCGCCTCCTGCTCGTCGATGTCGTGCGGCCGGGAGTTCTCCGCGTCCTCCGCCTCGTGCTTGGCCGCCCGCGCCTCGCGCCGGGCGTTCTCCACGGCGACCCGCTGTGCGGCCTTGTCCGTGTTGCGTTTCTGTTGTGCGGCCTGTGCGGCGACGATCGCCTCGGAGACCTGGGAGGCGGCCTCGGCCACCGCCGCTTCGCTCTTGCGAGCCCGGTCGCAGGCCGCTGACTCCACCGGCGCGGGCACGAACAGCTCATCCTCCAGACCGCCGGGCTGGTTGACCTCGCCGGGCTTGCGCCGGCTGTCGCCGCCGAGGGACTTGCGGCACCGGGTGGCGTCCGCCCGGTGGGCAGTCTCGACCCGGCGCAGGTTGGCCCGGGCAACGGTGACCCGGCGGTCGGCCTGCTCCACCGCCTCGGCGTTCACCGAGTTGATCTCGTCGGCCTGCGCCTCGGTGGCCTCCAGGATCTCCTCGGCGCTCTCGGCGTCGTCGGAGGTGGCGTCCACCCGCTCGGCGTCCTCGATCCGGTCCAGCGCCGCCTGCTCGCGGTCGAGCGCCGCCTGCGCCTTACGCAGGCTGGACTGGGCGTCGAAGTCGTCGATCGCGGCCAGTACCTGTCCGGCCTGGACCTCCTGCCCGACGGTGGCGTTGAGCTGGGTGAGCTTCCCGCCGGTTTCGAAGCCCAGGCTCTGCTCGGTGATCGCCCGCAGCGCGCCGGTGCCGGTGACCTTCGAGCTCACGCTCGAGCGCGCCACCTTCGCGGTGGTCGGGCTGGACGCGGGCACCCCGCAGGCGACGAAGACCATGGCCAGCGGGACCAGCAGCGAGGTGGCCACCGTCCAGCGCCGCCACGGCGGCGCCCCGGGCCCGACCGCCTCGCGCACCCCCGGGGCCACTGCGGCGGTCATCGCCGACCACCGACCGGCCGCGCTGATTCCCTCGCGCGCGGAGGCGTCGATCCGCTCACGCCGGGAGCCGCCGACCGCGGTGCCGGCCGCCGGACAGTAGCCGCCCGACCCGACCGGAACGTTGCCGCCGACCCCGCCCCCGGAACCCGCGACGTACCCTGCCGCGGCTCCCAAGCCCGCGGCCGAGCCGGCGGCGGCGGAGCCGGCGGCGGCCGCGCGACGTCGACCACCCGTGCCGTCTTCCCGGGGATGACGTCTGCCGCCGATCCGCGGCCCTCCTTCAGGCCGCCGGCCGATGCTCGGCCCGACCCGGCGGCGACCAGCGGTCTCCGCCGCGACCCGCGGCGCGGGGCTTGCGATGTCGCGGCCGACGGCGTGCTGAGCGGCGATGTCGTCGCCTTCGGGTTGGGCCCGCCGGCCACTGGTCCGGGTGGACGGCGGCAGCGGGCCGACGCCCATCCGGCGCCCGGCGGTGGGTGACTCGACCGTGGCGGGACCGTTCGCCGAGCGCCCCGTGCCGAGGACCTTGCGGATGTGCGGCTTCACCGGCTCCGGAGCCACCGGGTCGGCCGTCGGCGCCTCGTCGTCGTCCAGCAGACGTCGCTTGCCGCCGCCGCTGCCGATCAGCGGAAGCTGCCCGACCCCGGACTCCAGCAGGTGCCGCGAGCTCGCGGTGTCGGTGGACGCGTCGGACGGCTCGACCCGGGGGCTGCCGGAGCCGCCGCGATCGCCGAGGTCGGCGGGCAGCTGCTGCAGATCGGGCAGCTTGATCCCGGGCAGCGTCGGCGGTTGCCAGACGGCGAAGTCCTCGGCGTCCGGGGTGTCGTCCGACCTATCGGTGTCGCGCGGCGTCATCACTCGTACCTCAGGGCTTCGATCGGTCGCAGGCTGGCTGCGCGATTGGCGGGGTAGGCGCCGAAGAACAGGCCCACCGCGAGGCTGACCGCGAACGCCACGAGAACGGACGTCGGGGACAGCACGGGCGGCGGGAACTCTCCGAGTGCGCTCGGACCCAGGGCACCGGCGAACAGCGAGACCCCGACGCCGACCACGACGCCGACCAGCCCGCCCAACCCCGCCAGCACGGTTGACTCGATGAGGAACTGCTTCAAGATGGCCTTCCGCCGTGCACCGATGGCCTTGCGGATGCCGATCTCGCGGGTCCGCTCGGTCACGGTGACCAACATGATGTTCATGATTCCGATGCCGCCGACCAGCAGCGATATCGCCGCGATCGTGGTCAGGAACAGGGTGAAGATCCCCGACTGCTTGGTGAACTGCTCCAGCAGGTCGAGGTTCGAGCGGACCTCGAAGTCCTTCTGCTCGGGGTCGGTGATCCGGTGCTCGGTCATCAGCACCCGGTCGACCTTGGCCATGGTGGCGGGCACCGTGTCCTGGCTGGTTGCCTCGACGACGATCGTGTCGACCTCGTCGTCGCCCCCGCCACCGATCAGGTAGTTGCGCGCCGCGGTGATCGGCATGACGGCGAGGTCGTCGGCCTGGCCGTTGTCGGCCAGTACCCCCACGACCTCGAACACCTGGCGGCCGATCCGGATCTGCTGGCCCAGCGACGAGGCGTCATTGCCGCCGAAGAGCTTCTTGACCGGGTCCTTGGACAGCACCACCACGCGTTCGCTGGTGCGGATCTCGGAGTCCGTGTAGAAGCGGCCGGCGGCCAGCTCGCGGTTGAACGCGGAGAGGTAGGAGGTGGAGGAGCCGGCGATCGACGTGCGCCAGGACTTGTTGTTGATCTCGAGCACCGCGCTGCCCTGCTTGACCGGGGTGACCGAGAGCAGCCGGGGAGATGCCCCCGCGTCCTGCAGGGCCTTGACGTCCTTGTCGGTCAGCGGCTGGCTGCGACCGTTCTGCGAGACGTTGCCCCGACTCTGGAACACCCCGACCAGGTTGGTGCCGAGCGATTCGATCTGCTCGTTCAGCTTGGCTGCCGTGCCGTTGCCCAACGACACCAGGATGATCACCGCGGCGACGCCGATCATGATGCCGAGGATGGTGAGCGCGGAACGCAGTCGGTTGGCCCGCAACCCGCGGACCGCGACCAGCAGCGCTTCCTGCAACGTCATGCGCGCGTCCCCACCCGGGGCCGATTGAGGGAGTCGTCCACGATCCGCCCGTCGCGCAGCCGGATCACCCGGCGGGCGACCGCGGCCACCTCTGCCTCGTGGGTGATCAGCACGACGGTGCGCCCGGCCCGGTTGAGCCGGGTCAGCAGCTCGGAGATCTCGGTGGTGGAGGCGGTGTCCAGGTTGCCGGTCGGTTCGTCGGCCAGGATCATCGCCGGCTCGGTGACCAGGGCGCGGGCGATGGCCACCCGCTGTTGCTGGCCGCCGGAGAGCTGGTTGGGGTGGTGGCCCTCCCGGGCGACCAGTCCGACCTCGGCGAGCGCGGCGCGGGCCCGCGCGCGCCGCTCGGTGGCCTTGGCGTAGAGCAGCGGGAGCTCGACGTTCGCCACCGCGGTGTTGCGGGGCAGCAGGTTGTAGGACTGGAAGACGAACCCGATCTTCTGGTTGCGGATGTCCGCGAGCTGGTCGTCGTCCAGG
>JBQTKB010000052.1:0-20647 GCA_052386505.1 Pseudonocardia sp. | reverse complement strand
GGGCGGGCGCCCCCGCCCCCCCCCGCCCCCCCACCGCCCGGGGTATTCCCGGCTCCTGGCGGCCCCCCCCCCCGTGGGGGGCGCGGCGGCCCCCCCCCCCACCCGCCACTCACGGGTCATGACAGCTCCAGGAGCAGGTCGCCGCCCTCGACCTGCTGAACCGTGCCGATGGCCAGCCGGGAGACCGTGCCGGCGCGGTGCGCGGTGATCGAGGCCTCCATCTTCATCGCTTCGATGGTGGCCACCGTCTGGCCGTCCTCCACCGCGTCTCCCTCGGCCACGGCCACCGTGACCACCCCGGCGAACGGCGCGGCGACGTGCGCCGGGTTCGACCGGTCGGCCTTCTCCGCAGCCTTGACGCTGGTGGCCACCGACGCGTCGCGCACGGTCGTCGGCCGCAGCTGGCCGTTGAGGCTGGTCAGCACCGTGCGGTAGCCGCGCTCGTCGGCCTCGGAGATCGCCTCCAGCTCGATCAGCAGCGTGACGCCCTGCTCCAACTCCACGGTGTGCTCGATGTCGGGCTCCAGTCCGTAGAGGAAATCCCTGGTCGACAGCACCGAGGTGTCACCGTATGCCGCCTGGTGGGCCTCGTAGTCCTTGGTCGGCCCGGGGAACAACAGCCGGTTCAGGGTCGCCCGCCGGTCGTCCCGCAAACCCCGTCGGTCGGCGATGGACAGCTCCACGGCGGCCTTCTCCGGCGAGCGCCCATGCAGAGCCCGGGTACGGAAGGGCTCCGGCCAGCCGCCGGGCGGGTCGCCCAGCTCGCCGCGCAGGAACCCGATCACCGAGTCCGGCACGTCGAAGTCGCCCGGGTCGGCCTCGAAGTCCTTCGGCTCCACCCCGGCGCCGACCAGGTGCAGCGCCAGGTCGCCGACCACCTTGGAGGACGGGGTGACCTTCACCAGCCGGCCCAGCATCCGGTCGGCGGCCGCGTAGCAGTCCTCGATCAGCTCGAACCGGTCACCGAGTCCCAGTGCGATGGCCTGCTGGCGCAGGTTCGACAGCTGCCCGCCGGGAATCTCGTGGTGGTACACCCGTCCGGTCGGGGAGGCCAGCCCGGACTCGAAGGGGGCGTACACCTTGCGCACGGCTTCCCAGTACGGCTCCAGGTCGCACGCGGCCTGCAGGTCCAGCCCGGTCTCCCGGTCGCCGTGCACGGTGGCCGCGACCAGCGCCGACATCGACGGCTGGCTGGTGGTGCCGGACATGCTGGCCACCGCGACGTCCACCGCGTCCACGCGAGCGTCGATGGCGGCCAGCAGCGTCGCCAGCTGGCCGCCGGCGGTGTCGTGGGTGTGCAGGTGCACCGGCAGCTCGAACTCCCGACGCAGCGCGGTGACCAGCGCGCGCGCCGCCGGCGGGCGCAGCAGCCCCGCCATGTCCTTGATCGCCAGCACGTGCGCACCGGCGTGCACGATCGCCTCGGCCAGCCGCAGGTAGTAGTCCAAGGTGTAGAGCCGTTCGGCGGGGTCGCTGAGGTCGCCCGTGTAGCACAGCGCGACCTCGGCGACCGCCGACCCGGTGGCGCGCACCGCGTCGATCGCCGGCCGCATCTGGGCGACGTCGTTGAGTGCGTCGAAGATCCGGAAGATGTCCAGCCCGCTGCGGGCGGCCTCTTCGACGAACGCGTCGGTCACCTCCGTGGGGTACGGGGTGTAGCCGACCGTGTTGCGACCACGCAGCAGCATCTGGGTGCAGATGTTCGGTACCGCCTGGCTGATCGCGGCCAGGCGCTCCCACGGATCCTCGGCCAGGAAGCGCAGCGCCACGTCGTAGGTGGCCCCGCCCCAACACTCCAGGCTGAGCAGCCCGGGCAACGAGCGCGCCACGTGCGGCGCGACGGTCAGCAGGTCGCGGCTGCGCACCCGGGTGGCCAGCAGCGACTGGTGGGCGTCGCGGAAGGTGGTGTCGGTCACCGCGACGCCGGGGTGCTCGCGCAGCCAGCGGGCGAAGCCCTCCGGGCCCCGAGCGCGCAGCAGCTGCCGGGAACCCTCCGGCGGCGGCTCGGCCAGGTCGCAGGCCGGAAGCTTGTCCACCGCCTCGATGGACCTGGGCCGGGGCCCGTTCGGTTTGTTGACCGTGATCTCGGCCAGGTAGTGGAGCAGCCTGGTGCCCCGGTCGGCGGGCTGGCGGGCGGTGAGCAGCCCCGGGCGCTCGTCGATGAAGCCGGTGGTGACCCGCCCGGCCTGGAAGTCCGGGTCGTCGAGCACGGCGGCCAGGAACGGGATGTTGGTGTGCACGCCGCGAATGCGGAACTCGGCCACCGCGCGGCGGGCCCGCCGCACCGCGGTGCGGAAGGTCCGGCCCCGGCAGGTCAGCTTGACCAGCATCGAGTCGAAGTGCGCGCTGACCTCGGCCCCGGTGTGCGTGGTGCCGCCGTCCAGTCGCACCCCCGGCCCGCCCGGCGACCGGTAGTTGCCGATCACCCCGGTGTCCGGTCGGAACTCGTTGGACGGGTCCTCGGTGGTCACCCGGCACTGCAGCGCCGCCCCGTGGATGTAGATGTCCGCCTGGCGCATGCCGAGGTCATCGAGGCTTTCCCCGGAGGCTATCCGCAGCTGCGCGATCACCAGGTCCCGATCGGTGACCTCCTCGGTCACCGTGTGCTCGACCTGGATCCGCGGGTTCATCTCGATGAAGACATGGTGGCCGCGCTCGTCGAGGAGGAACTCGACGGTGCCGGCGTTGACGTAGCCGATGTGCCTGGCAAACCGGACCGCGTCGGCGCAGATCCGGTCGCGCAACTCCGAGTCCAGGTTGGGCGCCGGCGCGATCTCGATGACCTTCTGGTGGCGGCGCTGCACCGAACAATCCCGCTCGTAGAGGTGCACCACGTTGCCGTGGGTGTCGGCCAGGATCTGCACCTCGATGTGCCGGGGGTTGACCACGGCCTGCTCGAGGAACACCGTGGAGTCGCCGAACGCCGACTCGGCCTCGCGCATCGCCGCCTCGATCGACTCCCGCAGCTGCTCGGCCCGCGGGACCCGACGCATGCCCCGGCCGCCGCCGCCGGCGACCGCCTTCACGAACAGGGGAAACCCCACCTCGTCCGCGGCCGCGAGCAGAACGTCCAGGTCGTCGGCGGGCTCCGACGAGTTCAGAACCGCGACCCCGGCCTCCTGGGCGGCGGCCACCGCGCGGGCCTTGTTGCCGGTCAGGTGCAGCACCTCGGTGGGCGGCCCGACGAAGGTGATCCCGGCGCGGTCACAGGCCTCGGCCAGATCGGGGTTCTCCGACAGGAAGCCGTAGCCGGGGTACACCGCGTCGGCCCCGGCCCGCCGGGCAGCTTTGATCACCTCGTCCACCGACAGGTAGGCCCGCACCGGATGTCCGACCTCGCCGATCACGTAGGACTCGTCGGCCTTGGCCCGGTGCAGCGAGTTGCGGTCCTCCTGCGGAAAAACCGCCACCGTGGCGACACCCAGCTCGTAGGCGGCCCGGAACGCCCGGATCGCGATCTCACCGCGGTTCGCGACGAGCACCTTCCGAAACATATCTCGCCTCCGGGGGCCTCGAGCGGGTACCAAGGAAGGAAAGCTCACCACACCGGTGCACCACCCGCACGGAAGGGACGGACGAGTCCGATGCGTGGTAGACGAACGGGCGGGACACGAGGTCGTCGGGTGGGCCGGGTCGCGCGGCGGTTGGCGCTGGTGTTCACCCTGCTCGCCGTCGCGGCGGTGGTGATCGGCTCACGGGGCGGGGTCCTCGGGGTGCTGGTCGCCGTGGCCGGGATGTACGCCTTCACCACGTTCGGGTTGGCCGTCGCCGGCCTGCTCGTCGCCCGCCGATTGGTCCACCGGTGGCTGCCGCCGCGCGCGCACCCGTCATCCGTGCCGGCCGGTCCACCGGACTGGTCCGAGGTGCACCGGAGGTTCGCCGGCCTGCGCGCCGAGTACGCCGCGCACGAGTGCGACCCGCTCGCGGTTCTCCGGCTGCCCGCGCTCACCGACGTCCGGACGCCGTCCACCGCGCGGTTCGTCGACGCGTTCGCCGAGGCGCAGGCGTTGGACACCGACCAGCGCCCACCACCGGCACACGCCGCCGCCTACGCCGCCGCGGTAGACCGGGCCTGTCGGGCATGGTGGGCCGCCCGGGACGCCGCCGACCGGATCCGGCTGGCCGGGTTTTCACCCGACGAGCGGTCCTGCGTGGACCGGGTGGTCAAGCTGCTCACCATGGCCGCGGATACCGGCCACGAGGCGGAGCGGCTGACCGCCTACGCGCGGGCCCGCGAGGAGCTGGTCCGGTTGGAACGGACCGGCGCTGTCACCATGCCGCGTCCGGCCCGGGTCGCGCTGGACGAGTCCCTGCGGGGCCGGCTGCCGGCCTGACCAAAGCCGTTGGCTGGCAGGTCGACTGGCCAGCTGCCCGCTGATCTCGCCGTCAGCGCGGGAGGTCAAGCCCGGGCATCGGCGCCCCGGACGTCCCGGATGTCGGCATCCCGGGCATGTCCGCCATCGTCGCGGCCGGCGGCGTCAGCCACGGCACCCGCTCGGGTACCAGCGCCGCGGCGAAGCCCAGTGCCAGCAGCGCGGCGGTGACCGCGGCCATGGCCACCCGCCGCCACGGCAGCAGCTTCTCGACCGCGATCAGCAGCGTGATCAGTACCATCCACGGGATGCTCATGACGCCGAGCGCGAACAGCGCGGCCATCAGGGCCCAACAGCACCCGATGCACCACAGCCCGTGCCGGGCACCCATCCGTACCGCGCCCGATGCACCGGGCCGCCAGTGCTCGAGCAGGAAGCTGAACGGACCGCGGCAGTGCCGCAGGCAGACGTCCTTGACCGGGGTCAGCTGGTAGAGCGCCGCCGCAACGAGTACCCCGCCGACCAGAAACGGTCCGCCCCGGTTCCAGCGCAGCGCATCGATGTCCAGTGTCCGGCCGGCCTCGACCACCGCGAACCCGACGACTCCGGCGACGGTCCAGGCGGCGAGGTAGCCGACCAGCAGCAGCGCGGGGCCCGCCGGTACCGCCGGGTCGCCCCGCTCCCGCCGCCCGGCCTGCAACCGCCGGTAGACCAGCACGGTCGGCCACACCGAGGGCAGCATCATCGCGGCCATCATCACCACCCAAGCGACGGTGAAGGCCCCCAGCGGGCCGAGGTCGGCTCCCGGGCCGGCCGGCATTCCGCGCATCCAGACCGCCACCACCACCCAGCTGAGCACCGCCGCCGCCACCAGAGGTCCGAGGGCGAGCGCGGGATGCGGCCGCAGCGGCGTCCCAGCCCTGGTCACCCTCCGGACCAGGCGAACGGCGCGGCGAAACCGGAGGTGCCCGCGATGTCCCAGGCCAGCCCGAGCACGCCCACCCGCGAGCGGCCCTTGGCCACGGTCAGCTCGCTGTTGGCCGGGTGAAAGACGTCGACCAGCTTCGCGGGTGTGCCCGTCTCCACCCCGAACGGCACCACGTCGTCGACCTCGATCTGGAGCGTGTCTCCGGCCAGCATGCGGTGGTTCCCGTTCTGCTCGGTGACCTCGATGCGCATCCGTTCCACCCCGAGCATGTCGCCCACCAGCGGCGCGAGCGCCTCCATCGGCCCACCGACGGCGCCGCCGAACACCGCGCCCAGCTTCTCCAGTTGCTCGTCCGAGGCCTGGTCGTCGACCACCAGCGCGAGCTTCCAGTTGCCCTCGGTCATCACCCTCGGGGCGTCGGCCAGGGCCACCACGGTGCGGCCGCCGACGTCGACGCCGTCCACCTCCCCCTCGTCGACGTGGAAGACCAGCGCGGCGTTGCACCGTTCGGTGTCCGCGCCGGCGTCGAACGACACCGTGCACGGGCAGGGCATGTCGCAGGAACAGTTCTCGAAGTACCGACCCTTGATCGACCACGTCATCGCCAGCCCCCTTGTCAGCGAGAGAACCGCTCATCGTCGTCCGGTCCGGGGGCACCGGCAAGCCGCCGTCCGGCTACCGGGCCCCGGCCTGCCGACATGCACGGCGACCGCACCACGATCCGGCTTTCCGAACCCACCGAGTGGAGTTCGGCGGGTTCACCCCGTCGCCGCTCAGCTGACCGCATCCGTTCACCAGTTGCTGAGCTGCGTCATCCGAAGGGATGAGCTAGGTTAGGTCAACCTAATTTGTCACAGGAAGGTCGAGCGGTGCGTTCCGAGCCGTCCACGTCGCCCGCTCCGGCGGTCGACCGTCACGCCGACGCTTCCGAGGCACTGTGGGCAGACGTGGTGGATCAGGATGCGGTGCACGCTGACGACGTGCTCGTCGACGACCTGATCGCAGGCCGGATGCCCCGGCCCCGGCGGAACCCGCAGCACGCTCCGCTCGTCGCGCTGCTGGCGGCGTGGAAGGCGGACATCGACCGCGATCCCTGGTGACTGGGTGGCCCGGTCAGGCGGACGTACCGTCAGCCGGCCCTGAGCACGCTCACGTCGTACTGCTCGATCTTGGCATCGGCGGTGACCAGGACGAGGTTCTCGAGCTGGGCTTGGGCGACGAGCAGCCGGTCGAACGGGTCGCTGTGATGCGGTGGCAAGCCCGCCACCCGCAGGGCGTGCAGATGGGTGACAGCCAGGCCCTCGACCCCGTCGTGCCGCATCCGTGACGGCACATAGGTCTCCGGTGGCTCGGGCAGCGGCAGCTTGCCGAGCGCGTGCTTGATGGCGATCTCCCACGAGCTCACCGCCGACAGGAGGAGCTGGGCGGAGGGTTCCGCGAGCTGGATACGTACGTCCTCGGACACCCTGCTCCGGCTGACCTGCAGCCGAAGCCAGACATGCGTGTCGAGCAGAAACCTCACGGTTCCCCGTCGAATGCCCGCTGGAGGTCGTCCGGCAACGGGTCGTCGAAGTCCTCGGGTATGACGAAGAGTCCTTCGTCCGCGCCGAAGGTGCGGGGCGCCCGCCGCGGCGCCGGGACGAGCATCGCCACCGGCTCCCCGCCGCGGGTGATGGTGACCTGCTCACCCGCCGCGACCCTGCGCAGCAGCTCGGACAGGGTGGACTTGGCCTCGTGGACACCGACCTCGATCACCCGGCAATACTAGCTAAGTTTGCTGGCTAAGTTCTACCTGGCTAAGTTCTACTAGGCCTTCTCCAGGTACTCGGCGCGCTGGTCGTCGACGATCTCGGCCACCATCGCGGCCAGCCCCGGGTGGCCGCGCAGTTTCGGATCCTCGGTGACCAGGGCCCAGGCCTGCTCGCGGGCATCGGCGATGGTCTGTTCGTCACGCAACAGTGACAACAGCCGCAACCCCGAGCGTCGCCCCGCCTGAGTTGCGCCCAGCACGTCGCCCTCCCGGCGCAGCTCCAGGTCGCGGCGGGCGAGCTCGAACCCGTCGGTGGTGGCGGCGACCGCGTCCAGCCGCTCCCGGGCGGTGGTGCCCGGCGGAGCCTCGGTGACCAGCAGGCACACCCCCGGCGCGGTTCCCCGGCCGACCCGCCCGCGCAGCTGGTGCAGCTGGGACAGCCCGAACCGATCCGCGTCCATGATCACCATCGCGGTGGCGTTCGGCACGTCCACCCCGACCTCGATCACCGTGGTGGACACCAGCACGTCGAGCTCTCGGTCGGTGAACCCGCGCATCACCGCGTCCTTCTCGTCGGGGTGCAGCCGGCCGTGCAGGACCCCGACCCGCAACCCGGCGAGCGGACCGTCGGCGAGCATCGGCGCGACGTCGAGCACCGCCAGCGGCGGGCGCCGGTCGGGTTCCGGGCCGTCGGCGTCGTCGGCCACGTCCTCGCCGGCCGCCGGCCCGCCGTTGTCACCGATCCGCGGGCACACCACGAAAGCCTGGTGCCCGCCGGTCACCTCCTCGCGCAGCCGTCCCCAGACCCGCTCCAACCAGGCCGGCTTCTCCCCCACCGGCACCACGGTGGTGGCGATCGGCGAGCGCCCGCCCGGCAGCTCCCGCAGCGCGGACACCTCCAGATCGCCGTAGACGGTCATCGCCACGGTCCGCGGGATCGGCGTCGCGGTCATCACCAACAGGTGCGGGGTGCGGTCGCCGTCCCGGCCGCGCAGCGCGTCGCGCTGCTGCACCCCGAAGCGGTGCTGCTCGTCGACCACCAGCAGCCCCAGATCGGCGAACTCCACCCGGTCCTGGATCAGTGCGTGGGTACCGACCACGATGCCGGCCGCCCCGGACACGGTGTCCAGCAGCGCCTGCCTGCGGGCCTTGGCACCCAGCGAACCGGTGAGCAGGGTCAGCCGGGTGGCCCGCTCGGACCCGCCCAGCTCCCCGGCCTGACCCAGCGGGCCGAGCAGTTCGCGCAGGGTCCTCGCGTGCTGGGCGGCCAGCACCTCGGTCGGTGCCAGCAGCGCCGCCTGCCGACCGGCGTCCACCGCGCGCAGCATCGCCCGCAGCGCCACGATGGTCTTGCCCGCACCGACGTCGCCCTGTACCAGCCGGTTCATCGGACGGTCCCGGGCCAGCTCGCGGGTCAGCTGCTCCCCCACCTCCCGCTGGCCGTCGGTCAACGAGAACGGCAGCCGCGCATCGAATCCGTCGCACAGGCCCGCCGGGACCGGTGGACAGGGCGGCGCCGGCCGGTCCCGGGCGGCCAGTCGACGCTGGCACAGCGCCAGCTGCACCGCCAGCGCCTCGTCCCACACCAGCCGCTCCCGGGCCCGCCGCCAGTCGATGTTCGAGCCGGGTCGGTGGATGCCGCGCAGCGCCTCGCCCAGGGCCGGCAGGCCACGGTCGCGGAGCATCTCCGGCGGCACCGGGTCGGCCGGATCGTCGATCACCTCGAGCACCTGGCGGACGCAGCGGGCGATCTTCCAGGAAGGCAGCTTGGTGGTCGCCGGGTAGATGGGCAGCAGCGCGCCGGCGAACTCGTCCACCACGTCGATGTCCGAGGCGTCCGCCGCAACCTCACCGACCCCGCCATCCCGATCGTCCGCGCCGAAGATCATCATGTCCGGCTGATTGAGCTGCAGCTTGCCCCGGAAGGCGGTGACCTTGCCGGCAAACAGCCCGGTGCGGCCGGCCTCCAACCGCCCGGTGATCCAGCGCTGGTTGAAGAATGTGCAGCTCAACGTGCGACCGCCGGAGGCGATCACCACCTCGACCAGGGTTCCCCGACGCTGGCGCATCGGCCGCTGCGACACCGAGCGAATTTCGGCGAGCACCGTCACGTGCTCGCCCAGCTGCAGGTTGGCCAGATCGGTCAGCTTGCCCCGTTCGGCGTAGCGCCGGGGATAGTGCCGCAGCAGCTCGCCCACCGTGACGATCTCCAGCTGCGCGGACAGCGCAGTGGCCGCGGCCTGCCCCACCAACGGCTTGAGCGCCGCGCCCAGCCCGGTCATCCCCCTCCTCACTCCACACCGAGCGACACCGGCCGCCCGGCCTGGCCGCCGCGGTAGACCAGCACCTCCACCTCGGGATGGGTCCGCCGCAAATGGTCCTCGAGCAGCTCACCCATCCCGTCCGGGGCGTCCTCACCCAGCAACACGGTCACCAGCTCGCCGCCGGCGTGCAGCATCCGGTCCACCAGCCGCCGGGCGCAGTCGGCCAGGTCCGCCTCGATCAGCACCACCTCGCCGTCGACCAGGCCCAGCACGTCACCGGCCTGGCAGCGCCCGACCCAGGTCAGCGCTTCGGTGGCGGCCACCTCGACGACGCCGGTCCGGGTGGCGGCGGCGGCCTCCGCCATCGCCACCATATCGTCCACGGCCCGGCGGGCGGGGTCGTGCACCGCCAGCGCCGCCATCCCCTGCAGCACCGACGAGGTAGGCACCACGACCGCCTCCTGACCGGCCGCCCAGGCCGACTCGGCGGCCTCCTCGGCGATCGGGGTCCAGGCTGGGTCGTTGGGCAGCAGCACCACGTGCCTGGCCCGGGTGCCGGCGACCGCGGCCGCGACCCGGTTCGCCGACGGGGGCCGCCCGGGTTCGACCACGAGCACGGATACCCCGTCCACCGCGACCAGCTCGGACAGCGACGGCGCCCCGACCAACGCGACGACCCCACGGGCGTGCACGAACCGGCCGGCTCCGTCCGGTCGGTTCGGGTCGGCCTGATCGGTGAAGCGGACCACGGTGATCCGCCGCGGCCGGCCGGCCATCACCCCGGCCTCGATCGCGGCACCCACGTCGGTGCAGTGCACGTGCACGTTCCACACCTCGTCGCCCGGTGGTTCGCCCCGCCCGGACGGCGTCGAGCCGCCCCGCGCGCCGACGGACAACCCACCCGAGCCCACCAGCGCAACCGAGTCACCCAGCTCGTCGAGCCGGGCGCGCAACCGCGCCACCCGCCCGGGGGTGCTTTCGGTGAGCAGGTACATCACCTCGTACTCGTAGCGGGTGGAGCCGCCCTCACGCTCGCCGACCAGCGCGTCGCGTTCCCGCTCCCAGCCCCGATGCCCGCCGGCGACCTGAGCCAGCGCCTCCACCGGCTCGGCCGCCCGTACCGGCCGCTGCTGCTCCACCACCGCGAGCAGTGCCCGCAGCAGCAACAGCACGCCGTAACCGCCCGCGTCCACCACCCCGGCCCGGGCCAGCACCGGCAGTAGCCGAGGGGTGTCGGTGAGCGCCTCCCGGGCCCCGCGCACGGCGGCCGCAGCCACCGCCCCCAGGGTCGCCGCGCCGCCGGCTGCCGCGCGGACGGCGGCACCGCCCACCACGGCCGCACCGTCCACCACGGCGGTGGCCGACTCCGCGGCGCCACCGTCCACCACGGCTGCACCGTCCACCACGGCGGTGGCCGACTCCGCGGCGCCGCGCAGCACGGTGAGCACGGTGCCTTCCACCGGTCTGCTGACCGCCGCCCTGGCCAGCTCGTCGGACCGGTTCAGCGCCTCGGCCAGCGCCGGTCCGGTCAGGCCCGTGGCGCCACCGGTCAGCAACACCTCCGCGATCCCGCGGAACAGCTGCGACACGATCACCCCGGAGTTGCCCCGGGCCCCGCGCAGGGCACCGTCGGCTGCGGCGGCGGCCACCGTGCCCACCGGGGCCTCGCCGTCCGGGCCGGTCCGGTCGGTGCCCCCCCGGGCGACCGCATCGGCCGCCGCCCGCACCGTGAGCACGAGGTTGGTGCCGGTGTCGGAGTCCGCCACCGGGAACACGTTGATCCGGTCCAGTTCCGCTCGGCAGTCCTCCAGCAGATCCACCGAGAGGTCGGTCCAGCGGCGCACGGCGGCCGAGTCCAGCACGTCGAGCACGCCGGTTACCCTCCTCATGATGCCGTCCCGCCGAGCGTATCGACCGCCCCGGTGTAGTCCGGGCTGACCCGGCTCGCTACCCTGGAATCCGACATCCGGTGGCTCCACCGGTCCCGCGCCCTGTCAGAGCGCACAGAACATCGAACGCGAGGAGTTTTGACGTGGCTGCCGTCTGCGACGTCTGCGGTAAGGGTCCGGGCTTCGGCATGTCCGTCTCGCACTCCCACCGCCGGACCCACCGCCGCTGGAACCCGAACATCCAGACCGTCCGGGCCGCGATCCAGGGCACCCGTCGTCGGATGAACGTGTGCACCTCATGCCTCAAAGCCGGCAAGGTCGCCCGCGCCTGAGGCTGACCGGGCGCCTCGCGGCGTTCTCCCTCGCTCGCGTGCTGAGCACGCCACGCTCACTGCGGCCTTGCGATGCATCCCGCTCAGCCTCAGGTACCTGACGCTCACCGGGCCGTGGCAGTACCCGGCGCTCCTGGAGCACCCTGAGCCAGTGCACGAAGGTCTCCTCTGTGTCCCGGACCTCGGTGAAGCCGGCCTCTTTGATCTTCACGGTGCTCACGAAAGCCGGCGGCGGCGGATCCGTCGCGCCGTAGGCGAAGCAGAAGTCCGCGTAGTGGTGCGACTCGCCGAGCAGCTCGGTCATCCCGATCTGCCGCAGCCCGTACTTGGCCACGATCTTGTCCCACCGGTCGGCCCGGGACGGCAGGAACTCCGCCAGCGACGTCGGCTCGTCCGGGCCGACCTCCACGCCGAGCGCATCAGCCATCGCCGGCCACAGGTCCCGCCATTCGAAGACCTCACCGTTGGTCAGGTTGAAATGCTGGCCGACTGCGGCCGGCGCCTCGGCCGCCCACCGGATGGCGTTCGCCACCAGACGCGTGTCGACCGCCTCCCACACATAGGGCGCCCCGCCGGGAAATCCGAACGGCCTGCCTTCCTCCCGACGGATCGCCGCGTAGGCGCCGATCACCGGTGGCAGGTTCATAACCACCCCGACGTTCGGGCCGACGATCAGCTGGGGCCGCATGATGGTGATGTCGAAGCCCGCCGCCGCTGCCTTGTCGGTCAGGTAGTCCTCTTGCAATCAGTAGAAGTTCGCGTGCTCGTCGCGCGGAAAGCGCTTCCGTGCGGGCACCCGCATCGGGTGCAGGTGGATGCCGTACGCCTTGGTGCCCTGCAGCAACGTCACGTGCCGCGGCGCGGCGACGTCCGACAGAGGCTCGATGAGGTTGCGCAGCATGTCCAGGTTGGTGTCCATCTGGTCCTGCTCCGTCCAGCCGGCGACCAAGCCGGGTTTCTCGAACACCGCCGCGTACACGATGTGCGTGACGTCGGCCAGCTCCCGGACCGCCTGCTCGCTCGCCGCGGCGTCCCGCAGGTCGATCGGCAGGTACCGGTAGGGCCTGGCGTCGGAGACCTCGGGCCGGCGGCGGGACACCGCGACGACGTCCCAGCCGTCGTCGAGGAACCGCTCCACGCACGCCGCGCCCACCAGTCCGCTGGCCCCGGCGACCAGAACGGTGCTCGTCATGACTGCTCCCTCGCTCGCAGCTCACGGCGCAGGAGCTTGCCCGTCACCGTCTTGGGGATCTCGTCGAGGAACTCCACCTGGCGCGGGTACTTGTAGGCGGCCATTCGCTCCCTGGTGAACTCGATCAGCTCGTCCGCGCTGACCGTGCAGCCAGGTCGCAGGCTGACGAACGCCTTCACCGTCTCGCCGCGGTACTCGTCGGCCACGCCCACCACGGCGGCCTCCCGGACCGCTTCGTGCTCGTACAGCACGTCCTCGACCTCGCGCGGCCACACCTTGTAGCCGCCCGCGTTGATCTGGTCCTTCTTGCGGTCGACGATGTAGAACCAACCGGCCTCGTCCATGTATCCGACGTCGCCGGTGTGCAGCGCGCCGCCGGGGATGGCGTTCGCGGTCTCCGCCGGCTTGTTCCAGTATCCGCTCACCACCTGCGGTCCGGTGGTGACGATCTCCCCGACCTCGCCGGGCGGCAGGTCCTTGCCGTCGTCGCCGACGATGCGCACCACCGTGTCGTAGATCGGCACCCCGACCGACAAGGCTCCGGAGGCCTCGTCGACGGGGGCCCGGGCGTCGAAGGGCACCCCGTGCGACGGTGACGTGGTCTCGGTCAGCCCGTAGATGTTGTGGATGTACTGCCCGAAGGTCGACTCGAACGCGGTCACCGTGGACGGCGGGATCGGCGCCCCGCCGGACCAGATCTTGGTCAGCGACCTCAGCGACTCGCGGTCCACGTCCGGTGCGTTCATCAGCGCGATGAACACGGTGATCGAGCCGACGGTGAACGTCGGGCGCTGCTCCCGGATGGTGTCCAGAGCCAACGTCGGCTCGAACCGGTGGAACAGCACCAGCGGCGCGCCCAGCAGCAGGCTGACCGAGACGTGCGCGATCAGCCCGGTGATGTGAAACAGCGGCGCGACACCGAGCACCACGTCGTCGGACCCCAACCGGCACCAGTGCCGATAGGCCTGGCTGGTGAACACCACGTTGCCGTGGGTGTTCATCGCCCCCTTCGGGGGCCCGGTGGTGCCCGAGGTGTAGGTCAGGAACGCGGTGTCGCCGGCCCGGAAGGACACCGGCGGCGGTGGCTGCCCCCGGAACCGGGTGAGCAGCTCCGCGAGATCGACGGTGCCCTCGGGTGGCGCGTCCACCGGCGGGTCGGGGAACGGCCTCGGGTCGTCCCGGCCCTGGTACTCCCGCTCCGAGGTGGTGATCACCGTACGCACCTCGGTGTCACCGACCACCCCGGCGGCCACGTCGCGGTACAGGCCGCGCAGGCAGACCAGCACGGCCGCGCCCGAGTCGCGCAGCAGCAGTTCCAGCTCGCGCCGCCGGTTCATCGGGTTGACCGACACCGCGACTCCGCCGGCCTTCCAGGTGCCGATCAGCCCGATCACGAACTGCGGCACGTTCTGCAGGTACAACGCCACCCGCTGCCCGGCCGCGAACCCGCCGTCCAGCAGCCCGGCCGCGAAGGCGTCGGTCAGCTCGTCGAGCTCGCGGTAGCTGATCCGGCCGTCGAAGTAGCGGATGGCATCCCGGTCGGGATCGCGGTCCGCGCTCGCGCGGAACATCGCCAGCGCGTCGCCATACTCGGGTGTCAGCCCGGTCGGTTGATCGGAGTCGTAGCGGGCCAGCCACGGTCGCTCGTCGTAGACGCTCACCGGATCGCGATCGGGTTCACCGGCGCTCCGGTGCCGTTGACCACCTTGAGCGGCGCGGCGGCGTAGAGGAAGCTCCACCGGCCGTCCTCCGCGCAGGCCGCGGCCAGGTCGTCCAGCCAGGTGATCTCGGTGAGGGCGACCCCGAGGTTGCGCATCAGCGCGCAGTGCAGCGGCAGCGCCACCCCGGTGCCGGGCTCGTAGGTGACCTCGTTGGCGATGGTGTCGGTCACCAGGTTCGGAATCTCCATGCGCTGGAACCACTCGACGAGCTCCCGGGAGTAGGTCAGCCCCGGCTCGTTGAACCCGTCGTAGAAGCTCGCCTGGTCGTCGAGGTCGTACCAGTACTTCATGAAGCCGGTGCGGATGCACAGGATGTCGTGCGGCTCGATGGTCGTGTTCTGCGCGGCGGCCGCCTCCTGCAGGTCGTTGTGGTCGAAGGTCTCGCCCTTGTCCAGCCACTGCTTGCCCCGATGGCGGGCCATGTCGATCAGCACGCCGCGTCCGACGACGCCCTTCTCCGCGATCGGCAGCACCGAGGCCTTGTCCATCGCCTCGACGGTGGAGCGCGCGTCGTATCCGTTCCAGAGCTTGCCGTCGTACCAGACGTGCCCGAGCGCGTCGTACTGCGTCGAGCCCTGCAGGAAGATCAGTGCGGTGTCGTCGGCGTAGTGCAGCCCGCCGGGAAATGCCGGTGCGCCCTCGCCGTCCCAGGTGGCCTCGTCCATCACGTTCTGGCGCTTGATGCCTTCGCGGCCGGGCCACAGCGGGTCACCCGGGCTCTCCCGGCGGCCCATGTGGATCTGCAGGGTGAACACGTCGCCGCTGCGCACGTGCTGCACGCCGCGCAGGACCTCCTTGGCATCCAGGTAGTTCAGGCAGCCGCGCTCGTCGTCGGGTCCCCATTTGCCCCAGTTGGTCGGGGTGTCCTCCCCGAGCAGCTCACGCATGGCGGGTACCGCACCTGCTTCGGAACTCGCGTCTGCTTCGGACATCGCGTCTCCCCTCGGGCAGCGGTCCGCCACGCCCGGTCGACGGCGCACGGACGGGATCCACCCAGCCTATGGCGCACGACACAGTCGCGTATCGGAACGAGACCGCGCTACGGCAGCTTCCAGTCCACCGGAGCCTCGCCCCGTTCCTGCAGCAGCGCGTTGGCCCGGCTGAACGGCCGGGAACCGAAGAAGCCCCGGTCGGCGGACATCGGACTGGGATGCGCGGATTCGATACACGGCACCCGATGACCGAGCAGGGGGCGCAGGGTGCGGGCATCGCGACCCCACAGGATGGCCACCAGCGGGGTCGGCCGGGCGGCCAGCGCGGTGATGGCCTGGTCGGTGACCTGTTCCCACCCCTTGCCGCGGTGTGATCCGGGCTGGCCGGGCTGCACGGTGAGCACCCTGTTCAGCAGCAGCACGCCCCGCTCGGTCCATGGCGTGAGGTCACCGGTGGACGGCAGCGGATGCCCGAGGTCCTCGGTGTACTCCCGGAAGATGTTCGCGAGGCTGCGCGGCAGCGGCCGAGTCTGTTCGGCCACCGAGAACGACAGGCCCACCGGGTGGCCGGGTGTGGGATACGGGTCCTGCCCCACGATCAGCACCCGAACCTCGTCGAACGGCTGGTGGAACGCGCGCAGTACCGCGGCACCGGAAGGCAGGTAGCGCCGGCCGGCGGCCGTCTCGCCGCGCAGGAACTCGCCCAGCGCGGCCACCACCGGCGCCACCGGAGCCAACGCCCGCGCCCAGCCGGCCTCGACGACCTCGGCGAGCGGCCTCGGGGTCACGACAGCCTGCGCAGCTCAGCGCGGTGCCGTGCCGCGAGCTGGACGTAGGTGTCCACAGCGGCCGCGGCCACCCGGTCGCGCACAGTGAAGCCCTCCCGGATTCGGGCCGGCACGCCCAGGGCCATGCGATGCGCCGGGATGTGTGCGTTCGGCGAGACCACCGCCCCGGCGGCGACGACCGCGTTCTCGTCGACCCGGGCCCCGTTCAGCACGATCGAGCCGGAGGAGATCAGGCAGTGATCGGCGATCACCGCGGACTCGATGTGCACGTTGTGCCCGATGGTGACGTGCGAGCCGATCACCGTGTCCTGCACGACGGTGGTGTGCACGATCGTGCCGTCCTGGATGCTGGTCCGCTCGCCGACCACGATGCGTCCGGTGTCGCCCCGCAGCACCGCCGTCGGCCACACCGAACTGTGCGCGCCGAGGATGACCGCCCCGATCACCACCGCCTCGGGATGCACGAACGCATCGGGATGGATCTCCGGTTCGAGGTCGCCGAGCGCGTAGACAGCCACCGCCCGACCCTAGCGATCCTCATCCACGATCGGTCCGGGGGTGCCGGCCGTGGCCTACCCGGCGCCGTCACCCGGTTCCGGCGTTCCGCCACGGCGAACCCTCAGTGCCGCCCCCATCAGCCGATTGCGCAATCGATACCCCACTTGTCGACACCCCACAGTTACCATTGTCACTCGTATGGTCTACTGCTGACGACCGGGTCGCGCTTTACACCCGCACGTTGCCATCCGACAATTACGCACCGGCACCACATCATCTCGGTGCCCGGTGTTCACCTCGTCGCCCCCCGCTGCTCACCAGCACCATCCGGTCGGAGGACCCCATCAGCTCAGCACACGCGTTCGATCGGTCGGTCACCCGGAGACCGGCCGATCCGGTGCGCATCCCCCGACCGCGAACCCCGCTGGCGGACTCGCTGCGCCGGCTGCTGCCGAAACCGGAGGCGCCGGAGGAGATCGACGTGCCGACCGCCTGCGCGGACCTCGCGGAGGTGGCGGTCCGGACGTCCGCGCACGGTTCGTGGCAGGAGAACGCCTGCTTCCTGCTCGGGTCGGCCGGCGGCACGTGGCGGATGGTGCCGTTCAGCCATCCGGCGGTCGCCGAGCTGGTGATACGGCTGCGCGCGCTGCCCGGCTTCGACGACAACGACCTGCTCGACGTGATCGGCTCGCGCGAGGAGCGGGTCGTGGTGCTGTGGCGCCACCCGGGGCGATCCGGGTTCGATCACCGCTCGTCGGGGTGAGTCCCGTTCTCGCCGGGGTCGTCGGTCCGCTCGTCGACCAGCAGGCTGTCCTCGTCGCGGCCGCCAGAGCGATGTGCCGAGCGCCCGGCCACCTGCGAGATCACCGGTGCGGTGCCCAGCTGGAACGCGATGACCAGGACCAGCATGGCCGCCCCGTCGACGGGTACCCGCAGCGCGGCGCCCAGCAGGACCAGCACCAGGCCCAGGGTCTGCGGCTTGGTGGCGGCCTGCAGCCTCGCGGGCAGGTCGGGCAGCCGGACGAGCCCCAGTGCGCCCGACAGGCAGGCCAGGCCGCCCGACAGCAGCAACGCGCCGGAGAGAGCGTCGATGACCGTCACCGATGCCGGTCCCGTCGCTCGACCAGTCGCGCCGCGGTGGCCGAGCCGACGAAGCCGACCAGTGCCACGGCCGCGATCAGGGCGAGGTAGGTGTCGTTGCGGTAGTAGGCGACGTACACCCCGGCGGCCGCCACGGCCAGCACCACCAGCACGTCGAGACAGACGATGCGGTCCAGCGTGCTCGGCCCCCGCAACATGCGGGCGATGGTGAGCAGGGCCGCTGCACTGATCATGGCCAGGGTGGCCGTCACGACGATGACCATGACTCCACCTCCGCCGCCTCGACCAGCTCCGCGGGCGACCCGAACGCCGCCAACACCCTGCGCTGGGTGGCGGCCGTCTGCCGCCGAGCCCGTTCCACGCCGGCCCGGTCCCTCGGCCCCAGCGCGTACACCAGCCAGACCCGCCTGCGCTCGTCGAGTCCCAGCGTCAGGGTTCCCGGCGTCACCGACACAGCGCAGGCGATCACCGTGGCCAGCCGGTGCGATCTGGTCGCCACCGGAACGGTGACCACCGCGCCGCGCGCTCTCGGCCCGTACCGCACCGTGTGATACGCGACCTCGATGCTGGCCACCACGACCTGCCAGCCGAGCAACCCAACCAGCCGGACGACCAGCCAGGGGCGCCACGGCAACCGCTCGTCGCTGGCCGGCAACCGCATTCCCATGATCACCGCCACGGCCACCAGCACACCGCTCACCATGGTCAACATCGAGAACGAGCGCCAGAGCAGCACCCACACCAGGGTCAGCCACAGCGTCTCGGGCACCCTGCCGCGCAGTCCGCCAGCCAGCGCCCGAGCCGCACCCGCGACCGTCATCGGCCGGGCTCCGGGCCGAGCACGGCACCCAGATACGGGGAGCGGGCCAGCAGGTCTTGCCCGGCCCGGCTGGTGATCTCGGAGAGCGGACCGGCTGCGGCCCCGATGGCCAGGCTCAGGACGACGAGCGACGCGGTCGCGGCGTACATCGGCCGGGACGACCGGGCGGTCCCCACCACCACCTCGTCGTGCGGGTCGGCATCGGGCAGCGCCGGTCGCGGTTCGCCCCAGAACACCCGCGTCCACACCCGGGTCAGGGCGTAGAGCGTGAGCAGGCTGGCCAGCACGACCACTCCCGCGACGATCGCCGGCCAGCCCCCCTGTCCGGCTCCCGCCCGCAGCAGCGCGAGTTTGGCGACGAAGCCCGCGGTCGGCGGGATCCCGGCCAGCGTCAGCGCGGCGATCCCGAACAGCACCGCGAGCCAGGGTCGCTCCCGGGCCAGACCACCCATCCGATCAAGGGACACCGTACCGGTCCGGCGGGTGATCAACCCGCTGACCAGGAACAGCGTCGCCAGCACGGTGATGTGGTGCGCGGCGTACAGCGCCGACCCGGACACCCCGGCCTCGGTGGACACCGCCAGCCCGAACAGCATGAACCCGATGTGGCTGACCAGCAGGAACGACAGCAGCCGGTTGAGGTCGTCCTGCACGATGGCACCGAGGGCGCCGATCAGCATGGTCGCGGCCGCCAGAACCAGCATCAGCGTCCACGGCCCCTCCCGGGGGAACACCAACGTCTGGGTGCGCAGCAGCGCGTAGAAGCCCACCTTGGTCAACAGCCCGGCGAACAACGCCGCCACCGGTCCGGGTGCCTGCGGATAGCTGTCCGGCAACCAGAAGTGCATCGGCACCACGGCTGCCTTGATGCCGAACACCACGACCAAGGTCAGCCCCAGCATCAGTCGCGCGCTCTCGGGCAGCACATCGACCCGGGTGGCCAGCTCGGCGAGGTTCACCGTTCCGGTCGCGGCGTACACCAGGGCCACCGCGGTGAGGAACAACAGCGACGAGGTCAGGCTGACGATCACGTAGGTCATCCCGGAGCGCACCCGGGACGCGTTGGTGCGCCGGGTGATCAGCACGTACGAGGCGGTCAGCGTGATCTCAAATGCCACGAACAGGGTGAACAGGTCACCGGTCAGATAGGCCAGCGACACCCCGGCGGACAGCATCAGATAGACCGGATGGAACGTGGTGCTGCCGGAGGTGCGTCCGTAGTCCGACCGTCGCTGGTCGATCGCGTACACCAGGACCGCCAGCGTGACCAGTGTGGAGACCAGCAGCAGCAGCGCGGACAGCCGATCGGCGACCAAGGCGATTCCCACCGGCGCCGCCCAGCCGCCGAGCTCGGCCACCACCGGGCCGACCCGGTGGGTCACCGCCAGCAGCACACCGGCGAGCCCCGCGACCGCGCCGAGCACCACCACCGCGACAATCCGTTGCAGGGCCACCCACCGGCTGCCGATCACGGTCAGCGCGGCACCCAGCATCGGCAGCAGCACCGGCATCGGCAGCAGCATGCTGATCGGCGTGCTCGCCGCCAGCGCCGAGCTCACCGGGTCGCCTCCCGCTCCACCACGTCGTCCGCCGCCTCGAGGTCCTCGTCGACACCACCGGACTCCTCGCTCAGCGATGCGGTCGGTGCCTGGCCGCCCGCGATCCGGCGGTCCTCCACGTCGTCCCGCACCTGGTCGTGACCGATCAGCACGAACGAGCGGTAGCCCAGCGCCAGCAGGAAGGTGCTCAGCGCGAACGTGATCACCACCGCGGTCAGCGCGAGCGCCTGCGGCAGCGGGTCGGTGAACGATCCCGGCGGGGCTTCACCGAGCACCGGAGGCCGCCCCGGGGGTCCGCCGGCCAACTGGAGCAACAGGTTGGAGCCATGTCCCAGCACCACCACACCGATCAGCACCCGCATCAGCGAGCGTTGCAGCAGCAGGTAGAAACCGATCGCGTACAGCCCGCCGACCGTCAGCGCCATCACCACGTTGACGGTGCTGATGGCTCTACCTTCCTTTCGCACGGTGGATCCCGGCAGGGAGCGCTTTCGGTGCTTGTCCCGCGAGGACTGCGATGAGACGGCGCCCCTGCCGGGCCCCGGCGAGGGTCTGACGTC
>JBQTKB010000051.1:0-15978 GCA_052386505.1 Pseudonocardia sp. | reverse complement strand
GTACCGAACCCGTCTGGAGCCTCGACCAACAAGCGCTATCGAGTGCACAAACCAGGAGGACGGATGTCCCGGCTCATTCTCGCGGAGAGCTCGCTGCAGCTCTCTTCGAGTGACCGCACCGTGGTCGGTGTGGTCGCCGTGGTCGCCCTCATCGCGTTGGCCATCGGTTTCGTGCTGCGCAAGGAGGTCCTGGCCGCCGGCCAGGGCACCGAGCGCATGCAGGAGATCGGCCGCGCGGTGCAGGAAGGTGCCGCGGCTTACCTCAACCGTCAGTTCCGGACGCTCGGCGTCTTCGTCGTCATCGTATTCCTGCTGCTGTTCACGCTGCCTGCGGAGACGATGAGCGAGCGGATCGGCCGTTCGATCTTCTTCGTGGTCGGCGCGGTGTTCTCCGCGGCGATCGGCTACCTCGGCATGTGGCTGGCCACCCGGGCGAACATCCGGGTCGCGTCGGCCTCGCGCGAGGACGGCGGCCGGGAGAAGGCGATGCGGGTGGCCTTCCGCACCGGTGGCGCGGTGGGCATGTTCACCGTCGGCCTCGGGCTGTTCGGCGCCGCGCTGGTCGTGATGGTCTACGCCGGCGAGGCACCCAAGGTGCTGGAGGGCTTCGGCTTCGGCGCCGCCCTGCTGGCCATGTTCATGCGGGTCGGCGGCGGCATCTTCACCAAGGCCGCCGACGTCGGCGGTGACCTGGTCGGCAAGGTCGAGGCCGGCATCCCGGAGGACGACCCGCGCAACGCCGCCACCATCGCCGACAACGTCGGGGACAACGTGGGTGACTGCGCCGGCATGGCCGCGGACCTGTTCGAGTCCTACGCCGTCATGCTGGTCGCCGCGCTGATCCTGGGCTCGGCGGCGTTCGGTGTGCAGGGTCTGCTGTTCCCGCTGATCGTGCCGGCGATCGGCGTGGTCACCGCGGTGCTGGGCGTGTACATCACCAAGGGCAAGACGGGCGTGCCCGGCCTGACGTCGATCAACCGCAGCTTCTACATCTCCGCGGTGTTCTCGGCGGTGTTCTGCGTGGTGGCGGCCTACCTGTACCTGCCCGCGACCTTCGGCGGGTTCCTCGGTGAGGGCGGCACCGGAGGCCCGACCGACCCGTCGGTGATCGCCGACGCGGGCGCGCTCGACCCCCGGTTGTTCGCCTCGGTCGCGGTGATCATCGGCATCGTGCTGGCCGGCGTCATCCTCTGGCTGACCGGGTACTTCACCGGCACCGAGTACAAGCCGGTCAAGGACGTCGGCGACTCGGCCCGGACCGGCGCGGCGACCGTCGTGCTGGCCGGTATCGCGATCGGCTTCGAGTCGGCGGTCTACACCGCACTGGTGATCTCCGGCGCGGTGTTCGCCGCGTTCATCCTGGGTGGCGCATCGGTCACCGTGGCGTTGTTCGCGGTGGCGCTGGCCGGTACCGGCCTGCTCACCACGGTCGGCGTCATCGTGGCGATGGACACCTTCGGCCCGGTCTCGGACAACGCGCAGGGCATCGCGGAGATGTCCGGTGACGTGCACGGCGACGGGGTGGACATCCTCACCGAGCTGGACGCGGTGGGCAACACCACCAAGGCCATCACCAAGGGCATCGCGATCGCCACCGCCGTGCTGGCCGCGACCGCGCTGTTCGGCTCCTACCGGGACGCCATCCGCTCGGCCGCGTCGAGTATCAACCTGGACGAGATCTTCAACGTCTCGGGTCCGGACGTTCTGGTCGGGCTGATCATCGGCGCGTCGGTGGTGTTCATGTTCTCCGGGCTGGCCATCAACGCGGTGTCCCGCGCGGCCGGCGCGATCGTGTTCGAGGTGCGCAAGCAGTTCCGCGACGACCCGGGCATCATGGCCGGCACGGTGAAGCCGGACTACGCCCGGGTGGTCGACATCTGTACCCGCGACTCGCTGCGTGAGCTGGCCACTCCCGGCCTGCTGGCGATCTTCGCGCCGATCGCGGTCGGCTTCGGTCTCGGTGTCGGCCCGCTGGCCGGTTACCTGGCCGGCGCCATCGCCTGCGGCACGCTGATGGCGGTGTTCCTGGCCAACTCCGGTGGTGCCTGGGACAACGGCAAGAAGCTGGTGGAGGACGGCGTGCACGGCGGCAAGGGCTCGCCCGCGCACGAGGCCACGATCATCGGTGACACCGTCGGTGACCCGTTCAAGGACACCGCCGGCCCGGCGATCAACCCGCTGATCAAGGTGATGAACCTGGTCTCGGTGCTCATCGCGCCGGCCATCGTCACGCTGTCGGTGGTCGAGCCGTCGCCGATCCGGTTCGTCATCGCCGGGGTCGCCCTGGTGATCATCGTGGCGGCCGTGGTGGTGTCCAAGCGCCGGTCGACCTCGATCGCGGACTCCGCTCCGGTCGAGGTCGCCGGCTGAGTCGGCTGTCGGCAGGGCCGGCTGTCGGCTGAGTCGTCGGCTGTCGGCGGGGCCGGCTGTCGGCAGGGCCGGCTGAGCCGGCCGACGGCACCTCCACCCACTTCCGGCCGGGTGGAGGTGCCGTTTGGCTTCTCGGGTGGGTCCCTGGCCTTGGGGCGAATCAGCCCGCGCATTCGACGCCGCGCCTTGCTCAGCTGGTCGAATCAGCCCGCGCATTGGAGGTAGTTTGATGAAAGCGACGCGTGTGGTGTCGGCTGTGGGGCTGGCTGCGGCGGGGATACTGCTGGCAGGGTGCTCGGCGGATCGGTCGGAGGATCTTCCACCGACCGACGACCCGGTGGTCTGGGCCAGCCGGCTGTGCTCGTCGCTGACCCCGCTGGCCACGATGCGCAACCTGCGCCCGAACTTCGACATCCAGGACCCTGCGGTCGGCCGTGAGTCGCTGAGCAGCTACTTCGCCGATACCGAAGCCCGGATCGGTGACTCGCTGGCTGGGATGGAGCAGGTCGGACCGTCCCCCATTCAGGGCGGCGACGAGGTGGGCACCCGGATGAAGGAGGCACTCGAGCGGATGCGCACCGCGTCCGCCAGGGCCCGGGAGAAGGTCGAGGCGGTCGACCCGGAGGACCCAGAGGAGCTCGTCGCCAAGCTGCCGGACATCCTGATGCCGCTGGCCGAAGTGTCCGCCGAGAGGCAGCTGGCCGGTCTCGTCGGTACCAACGCCGCGTTGGACGCCGCGATCCGCGAGTCCCCGAGCTGCGGGATGCTCGCCGGGCCCGGCGGTGAACCGGCGATGCCCGGCTCGCCGGGGAACTGACGCCCGCCGGTCAGTGCCGGCCCCGGCGTACCTCGGCGCCGGAGCATCCGCCGAAAGGTCGCGCCGGTCAGGCCATCAGACCGCTCCGATAGGCGAGCACCACGGCCTGGGTGCGGTCCCGCGAGCCGGTTTTGGAGATCACGTGCGCCACGTGCGTGCGGGTGGTCGCTTCGCTGATCACCAGCTCGGCACTGATCTCGGCGTTCGATCGGCCGCCGGCCATCAGCACCAGCACCTCCCGCTCCCTCGGGGTCAGCACGCTCAGTGCCGCCGGCGCCGACAGCGCGCGGGGCCCGGCTCGGCGCAGCGCGTCTACCACTCCGCCGATCACCGCCGGGTCCAGCCAGCCCTCGCCGGCCGCGCAATGCCGGATCGCGTTCGCCAGATCGGCCGGTGCGGCGTGTTTGAGCAGGAACCCGCTGGCGCCGGCGGCCAGCGCCCGCTGCACCGCGCCCTCCTCGTTCAACGTGGTCAGCACCAGCACCCTGGGGCCGTCAACGGTGGCGGTGAGCTCCCGGGTCGCCGCGACGCCGTCCAGTACCGGCATCCGCAGGTCCATCAGCACCACGTCCGGGCGCAGTGCCTGAGCCAGCTCCACCGCCTGCCGGCCGTCGGTGGCCTCGCCGACGACCTCGATGTCCGGCGCGACGCCCAGCAGCATGACGCACCCGGCGCGGACCAGCTCCTCGTCCTCGGCCACCAGCACCCGGATCGCGCCGTTGCCGACGTCACCGGCCCCGCCCACGTCGCTCACGGCGCTGAATTGTGCCCTGCCGGCCGCGGCGGTTCGGCATCCGCCCGCGCTGCCGGCCGCCCGGCGTCTGCCCGCGCTGCCGGCCGCGGCGGTTCGGCATCCGCCCGCGCTGCCGGCCGCCCGGTGTCTGCCCCGGCGTCCGCCCGCGCCGCTACCGGCAGCTGCGCGTGCACGACCCAGCCGCCCTCGACCTCCCCGGACTCCAGCGTGCCGCCCACCAGGTGCACCCGCTCGCCCAGCCCGCGCAGCCCGTGCCCGGAGGACAGCCCGGCCGCCCCGGGCCGGGGGGCGCCACCACCGCCCCTGCTGCGTACGTTGATCCGCAGCTCCTCGGCGCCCCAGCGGACGCCGACCCGGGCACATGCCCCGGTCCCGGCGTGCTTGACCACGTTGGTCAACGACTCCTGGACGATCCGGTAGGCGGCGAGGTCGACGCTCGGGTCGAGCGGCCGGGGGGCACCGTCCAGCTCGACGCTCACCTCCACCCCGGCCCTGCGGGTGCGCTCGAGAAGCTCGTCGAGGTCGGCGAACCGGGGCTGCCCGGCTCGTTCGGCCGATCCCAGGCCGGCCGATCCCGGGCCGGCCGATCCCGGGCCGGCCGGGCCCAGGTCGGCCGAACGCAGCAGCCCGAGCATCCGGTGCAGCTCGTTCATCGCCTGCCGGCCGGCGCTCTCGATCACCTCCAGCGAGTCGCGCACCCGCTCGTCGTCCCCGGCGAACAGCGCCCGCGCGCCGGCCGCGTGCAGGATCATCCCGGCCACCGTGCCGGACACGCTGTCGTGCAGCTCGTGCGCCAGCCGGGTGCGCTCGGCCTCGAGCGCCTGCTCGGCCTCCCGCTCCAGCCGCTCCCGCTCGGCGTGCGCGTGTTGCTCGCGCGCGTAGGCCAGCCGTCCGAGCGCCCACAACACGACGGCGGCGACGGTCCATACGGCCGCCGCCTCGAGGAACTGGCGGACGTCGCCGCGCGCATCGGTGATGATCACCGAGCGGTAGCTGAACAGCCCGAACGGCAGTGTGCAGGCCAGCAGGGCCAGCCGTGCGGCGCTCCCGACGCCGTGGGCCGCGACCGCGTGCAGCGCGGCGAGCAGGCAGGCGAACGGGAGATACTCCGGCACCGCCAGGTTGGCCAGGGTGGAGTAGGAACCCTGCACCGCGAAGACCGCGATCGGATGCTCGCGGCGCCGCAACAGCAGGCCGCACAGGGCGATCGTCACGGCGGGCACCACCCAGATCGGCAGCGTTCCGCCCCCGACCAGTTCCCGGTCGCCGGCCCAGACGATCAGGTCCAGTGCGCCCACGGCCACGATCAGCAGCGTGTCACCGACGCGCGGAACCGATCGTGACAACCGGGAAGGACGGCCGGTCATTCCGGCTAGAAGTGTTTACAGAGCCGGAAGGCGTGCAGGACTGCATGGCTCGGGTTGGCCATCGGAGCGCCCCGTGGATCAGCGGACGGTGGCGGTACCGGCCGATCTGGCGGCCGCGGTTGTACCGGCGGTTCCGGCTCCGACGGAGTAGGTATCGGAGGTGTCGGCGCAAGTTCGTCCGCTCGAGCCGTGGCGAGCACCGCACGCAGCGCGGCGACCGCTTCGTCCTGGCTCAACTCGAAAGGATCGTTCGCCGGCGGGAAGTCAGGATTCCCGAACTCCGTGGGTTGGTCAGGAATTGACACCTCCGCCGGTGGCGATAGTGATTCCCTGACGAACGTGAGCACGACTAGATCTGGCGCCTCTTCTACCACCTGGGTCACGGCGACGTCGATCACCTCGACGCCGCCACCGCCGGCCGGGACGATCCCCGCCCGAAGCGCCCCCGGCTGGGCGACCAGCCTCTCGCGAAGCCCCGGGTGAGCCAGCGCGGCCAGCGGGTCGATCAGGCTGGCCGTACCCAGCCGGTCACCCGTGGCCCCACCCGCCCCGACCGCGTACACCGCTACGAGCGTCCGTTCCGTCATGGTCAGGAAGTGTGCCGTGTCCGGGGGACGAAGTCATCCTCGTTGTTCATTAGGAACTACCGGTCTACGACGTGCTGATGAGCCGACCTCATAGACGTCATCGCCCCGGGGTAGCCCGGAAACACCACATGGAGCCGATTTCCAGTCGCCATTCTTCGGACATTCTTTCGGCATTCAGTGAAGCCGAAGGAGGCGTCGACGATGATCGAGGTGCGGAACCTCAGCAAACGGTACGGGCCCAGGGTGGTCGTGGACGACCTGTCGTTCGCGGTCCGGCCGGGCGCGGTGACCGGCTTCCTCGGGCCGAACGGCGCGGGCAAGTCGACCACCATGCGGATGGTCCTCGGGCTGGACCGGCCGAGCGCCGGGCGCGCGCTGATCCACGGGCGGCCCTACGCCGAGCTGGCGTACCCGCTGCGCACGGTCGGCGCGCTGCTGGACGCCGGGTGGGTGCACCCGAAGCGGTCCGGGCGCGACCACCTGCGCTGGCTGGCCAAGGCCGGCGGGCTGCCCGCCACCCGGGTCGACGGCACGCTGGACGCCGTCGGGCTGACGGCCGCGGCGGGGCAACGAGTCGGGGGATACTCGCTGGGCATGCGCCAGCGGCTGGGCATCGCCGCCGCGCTGCTCGGTGACCCCGGTGTGCTGGTGTTCGACGAGCCGACGAACGGGCTGGACCCGGAAGGGATCCGGTGGTTCCGGTGGCTGGCCCGGTCGCTGGCCGGGCAGGGGCGCGCGGTTCTGGTGTCCAGCCACCTGCTCGCCGAGATGGCGCAGACCGCGGATGAGCTGGTGGTGATCGGCCGGGGCCGGCTGCTCGCGCAGTGCCCGACCGGACAGCTGGTGGCCGCCGCCAACGGGGGCACGTTGGAGGACGCGTTCATCGAACTGACCAGGCAGGACGTCCAGTACACCTCGGGGGTGGCGGCATGAACGGCAACCGGGTCCCGATCGGCGCGATGGATCGGCTCGCGCTGGGGATCAGCCGGGCCGGCGACCTGGCCGGCGCCGAGCGGATCAAGCTGTTCTCCACCCGCTCGTTCTGGTGGACCTGCGCGCTGCTGGAGCTGTTGGTGGTGGGGCCGGCCGCGGTGCTTGCCATGCTGACCCCGGCCGGCGGTGGCCCTGAAGGCGGCGGGCTGGTCAGCGGGACCGAGTTCGTCCCGCTCGGTGGTCTGCTGATCCTGGTGCTGGCCGCCGGGGCGACCACCGACGAGTACCGCCACCACACCGTGCGGGCCACCTTCCTGGCCGCGCCCACTCGCACCTCGGCGTTGCTGGCCAAGGCCGCGGTGGTGGCCGGCGCGGCCGGGGTACTGGGTCTGCTGGTCGCGTTCGGCGGCCGTGGGGTGGCGGCGCTGCTGCGGCCGGGCTCCGGGTTGGCGCTGGTCACCGCCGACCAGTGGCGGTCGGTGGCCGGTACCGGGCTGGTGTTCACGGTGACCGCGCTGGTCGCGGTGGCGGTCGGCATCCTGGTCCGGAACAGCGGTGGCGCGCTGGCGCTGCTGCTGGGCTGGGTGCTGGCCGGGGAGGCTGCGGTCACCTTTATCCCGAAAGTCGGGGCGGACGTCTACGCCTGGCTTCCGTTCGCCAACCTGGGCCATTTCCTGGCACTGCCCGGCGACGCGGTGCTGAACGCGCCAATGCGGTTCGGCCCGTGGGGCGCCGTGTCCTACGCCACCGCGGTCGCCGTCGCGCTGCTCGCGGTGGCCCTGCTGGTGGCCCGGCGACGGGACGCGTGAAGTCGTGAACGCGCCGATGGACTGGGCCGTCACGGCCGACGAACTGTTCGGCGAGGTCGCCGTGGTGGTCGACCGGGCGGGCGGGTGATCGAGGTCTGCGGGGAGCGCATCCCCCGCGCCCGGTTGCGGCGGGTCGGCGACGGGCAGCTCGAACCGGGCTGCCTGATCGGCACTCGGGAGGCCGGGCGGCTGGAGCCGCGGGCGGACTCCGGGCCCGCGGTGGTCACCCCCGGGCGGGGCGTGCTGACCCGCCGCTCGTTCGGGGTCGACGTGATCACCGAAGTCGGCGCCGGCGGAACGGGTGATCGGCGCGGTCGGGTGCGTCACCGGCTGGTGCCGGACGGATCGCGGTCCAGCGCGTTGTACCGCGACGGGGGCCTGCTCGGCCGGCTCACCGCCGACCCGGACGCGCTGCTGCTGTCCGCCGAGTGGTCGCCCGGGGTCACATCGCCGGGGGTCACGTCGTCCGGAGTCACGTCGCCGGGGGTCACCTCGTCCAGGGCCGGGTCGCCCGGGGTCACCTCGTCCGGGGTCACGTCGTCCGGGGTCGAGGTGCGGCCGGCGGACGCCGCGCTGGGCTACCTGCTGGCGGCGGCGTTCGGCACCGGCGCCCGGCACCCGCTGTACGTGCTCTACGAGATCGCGGAGTGCCTGCTGCCGGCGTGAACCGCCGGGGCGAGGCCCGTGTCGTCCACCTGGACGGCGCGGGCCTTTCCGTGCGGGCGGGGAGCGTCTCATCGTTTCGTGGTAGGCCGAGGACACCACCGGGCGACGATTCCCCCGACGCCTTTCTCGACCATTCTGGTGCACGTAGGAGAAACCACTCGAAAAAGGAGAAAAAAATGCGGAACGACACCAGTGCCACTATCCAGCGGCCCACCATGAAACGGATTGCGGTGCGCAAACCGGGCAGTGTGCGGCTGACCGCGCGGTGCAGCAACTACGGCTACGGCATGTGCAGCTGCAAGCTCACCGTCGAGCTGGCCTGACGCATCCGGGCCCGGGAGTCCGTGCGCTAGCGAGGGGGGCGCACGGGCTCCACCCGGCTACCGAGAGAAAGGCTCGCCGTGCACACCCAGCGATGCGTCCGGCTGCACCCGCTGTCGTTCCTGGTCGAGGGCGAGGACGTGGTGGTGGGCCGCACGGACGTCGACTCGTACGCGGTGTTCCCGGCCGACGGCGCCGCGCTGATCGGGCGGCTGGCAGAGGGGCTGGGCCGCGACGCCGCCGCCGACTGGTACCGGAGGACCTACGGCGAGCCGGTCGATCTCGACGACTTCCTGGACACCCTGGGCCAGCTGGGCTTCCTGGCCGACCCCGGCGGAGCCGAGCCGGGAGCGTCCGAGCCGGGAGCGTCCGAGCCGGGAGTGTCCGAGCCGGGAGTGTCCGAACCGGAAGCGTCCGCCGGGGGAACGTCTGCTCCGGGGGAGCCCGTTCGAGGCCGCGTCCCGCCGCTGCAGCGGGTCGGGCGGGCGGTGTTCTCCCCGGCGGCTTGGCTGGGCTACGTCACGCTGGTGCTCGCGGCGCTTGCCGCGTGGGTGGCCGAACCCGATCTGCTACCCCACCCCGACCACCTGTTCTTCTCAGAATACCTGCTGGTCATCGAGCTGACGCTGGTGTTCGGGCAGATTCCGCTGATCCTGCTGCACGAGGTGTTCCACCTGCTGGCCGCGCGTCGCCTGGGTGTGCGGGCCCGGATCCGGCTCGGCCAGCGGTTGTACTTCGTGGTGTTCGAGACCGTGATGGACGGCCTGGTGATGGTGCCGCGCGCCAAGCGTTACCTGCCCATCCTGGCCGGGATGCTGGCCGACCTGCTGGTGGTCTGCGGACTGACCGTGCTGGCCTTTAGCACCGCCCGCCCGGACGGCTCGGTGTCGGTGCTCGGCGGGGTCTGTCTCGGGTTGGCCTTCACCACGGTGCTGCGGTTCGTGTTCGAGTTCCTGCTGTTCCTGCGCACCGACGTCTACTACCTGGTCGCCACGGTGTGCGGCTGCGTCGACCTGCACTCCTCGTCCGGGGACCTGTTGCGCAACGTCGTCCGGCGGTACCTGGGCCGGCCGACCAGGCCCTACGACCCGCACCCGAATGACCGGCGGGTGGCCCGCTGGTACGCCCCGTTGCACGTGGCCGGTTACGCGTTGGCGCTGGTACTGCTGGCGGTCGTGGTGGTGCCGGTGATGTGGCGGTTCTTCTCCACCGCGCTGTCCGCGCTGTTCGGCGGAGACGTCGAATCCGCGCATTTCTGGGACGCCGCGATCCTGTTGTTGCTCAACACCGCCGAGCCGTTGCTCGCGGGTGTGTTGAAGCTGCGCGACCGCGTCCAGGAAGGGCGCGCCTCACTATTCGGAAAGAGGTAACCGAGAATGTCCGGAACACACGTGTGGCTGATCGGGGACACCTCGGCCGGCGGGTCCACCGACCCGAGCTTCGGCCGCCACGACGGCGACCCGCGCCACCGCGGCCCTTACACCGCCGCCAACTCGGTGCTGCGGGAGCTCGTGCCCGCGATCCTCGCCCGGTGGCCGGAGCTGGCCCAGCGGCACGACATCGAGATCCTCAACGCCGCCCCCGAGCTCAGCGCGCTGCTGCAGAACCGGCGGCCCACCCTGACCTCGGAGGCGCCGCCGGACAGCCGTACCCGCTTCTACCCGCACGACCGGGTGATCTGGCTCGGCCACGGGTTGACCGACCTGGTTCTGGCATACGCCGCGCGGCTCGGTGGCGGGCAGACCGTGGTGATCGCCGACGCCGACCGGCTCGACCACACCGACAACGTGTGGCTGGCCGGGCTGGTGCGCCGCGCCGACCCGGCCGTGCTGCGGCTGGTGCTGACCTCGGCGTCCACGGGTGTGGCCGAGCCGCTGGGCGGTCAGCTGGCCGGCTGCACCGTCGCCCGCATCGGTGCCCCGAGCCCGGTTGTGGTGAGCGCCGCCCGGGACGACGCCGGGGGGCCAGGCAGCGCGCGACGGTACGTTCGGGAGCTGTGCCTGACCAGGCACCCCGCACACCGGGCGGCCTACGAGTCGCTGACCCCCGCCCGGCGGGCCCGGCTGCACGACGCCGAGGCCGACCGGTTGGCCGAGCGCGCTGACCAGCGTGCCGACCTCGCCGAGCGGTCGTTGCTGCTGGGCGCGATCCCGTTCCACCGCGAGCGCGGGAGCGACCGGGCGGCGGCGGTGGCGGCGCTGGCCGACGCGCAGGCGCACTGTCTGCTGCGCGGGTTCTACGAGCAGGTGATCGCGCTGGGCCGCCGCGTGCTCGCCTTGGTCGACTGGGCCACCGACCACGAGCAGGCATGGCTGGCCACGGTCAAGATGACCATCGCGCATCAGGCCATGGCGCAGCCGGACGAGGCGATGGCGCTGTTCGACGACGCATGCGCGCACAGCGCCGATCCGAGCGTGCACATGCAGTCCGCGTACGGGCGAGCGATGGTCTACACCCGATACTACGAGCAGGACCGCCGCGACCTGCACAAGGCGAAGGGCCTGGTCAACACCGCTGTCGCGCTCGCGTCGATGAGCCCGGCGCCGCAGCGGCGGGCCTACAACCGCACGTTCAACGAGAACGGGCTGGCGCTGATCGAGATGCACCTGGGCAACACCGGGGAGGCGGTCCGGCTGATCGAGTCCGGCATCAGACGGCTCGACGACGAGGTGGAGGACAGCCACGCCCTGCTGCACCATTCGGTGCTGCGCTACAACTACGCCCAGCTGATGGCCAAGGCGGCCGGCCCGGAACGCGCGGTCGAGGAGTACACCAAGGCCATCGCGGGCGACCCGCACCATCCCGACTACTACTTCGAGCGGGCCGGCCTGCTGGAGCGGCTGGGTCGCCACGACGAGGCGATCGCCGACTACACCAGCGCAATCCGGGTGGCCCCGCCCTATCCCGAGCCGCATTACAACCGCGGTGACCTGCTGGCCCGCGCCGGGGACCTGGAGGCGGCGTGCGCGGACTTCTCCCGGGTGCTGGAGCTGTCCCCGACCTTCGTCGACGCCTACGTCAACCGCGCCGGGCTGCTGCTGGAACTGGGCCGGGCGGGCGACGCCGAGCGGGACGTCGAGGCCGGTCTGGCGTTGGAGCCGGGCAACGCGCACCTGCTGTGCCTGCGCGGGCTGCTGCATCTCGAACACGGTCGCCCGGACGACGCGCGGGTGGCGCTGGAGGCGGCGGTCGCCGCGGACGACCAGCTCGCCGGCGGCTGGGCGAACCTCGGCGCGGTGCTGTTCGAGCTGGGCGACACCCGTCCAGCACGCCGCTGTTTGGAGCGCTCGCTCGCCCTGGCCGAGGACCCCGTGGTGCGCGACAATCTGGCCCTGGCCATCGCCTCGTGAGTGCGGAGTGCGGTCCTGGCCGCACTTTGCACTCACGGGCGGCGCGCCAGCGCCGCATCGTCGAACGAATGTTCTACGGTGGCCGGCGTGACCGGAGCGCCACAGCTGTCCTTCTTCTCCGCCGAGGCGAGCGACGCCGCGCTGGCCGACCTCGCCGGACTGCTGTGCGCGCCGGGCCAGCTGGCGCGGTTCGGGGCCAGCGGCACCGCCCGGCTGTCGCTGGTGCTCGACGACCCGGCCCGCGCACCCGCGCTGTGCGCCGAGGCGGCCGCCCGCGACGTTGCGCTGGAGCTGACCGTTGCGGAGTCCGGGTCGTCCGCGCTGCGCACCGCGTTCCGCCGTGACCTGGTGGAACTCGCCGAGCGGTGGACCCGCGGCGCGGTGAAGGCGGTGCCCGAGGGGTTCGTGCTGGATGGGGCCACCCTGCGGCTGTGGGTGCTCGCCGCGGGCGTCCCGGACCGCCGCTCCGGGTACCTGCTTGGGCTCGACCCGCACGCTCCGCACACCCACGTCCCGCTGGTCGCCGCGGTAACCGCGCTGGGCCTGCCGGTGCTGCGGCTGGGACCGCGCGGCGGTGGCCCCGCGCTGCGGATCGCCGGTGTGCGGGCCCGCCGGCGGCTGGCCGAACTGGTCGGCCCGGTGCCGGACTCGGCGGTAACTCGCTGCTGGCCGGCTTGACGACCTGGTTACGCTCGCGTCTCGTCGCCGGGTCGTGGGTGGCAGCTCACGTGCGCCGGCCGCCCCGGATGTGTCAGTCTGGCGGGTGCTGCCTGGCGCGGGGGGCGGTGAACCGGGTGCGCGGGGCGTGTCCGGCGCGGTATTCGAGAAGGGGAACGGACTCAAGGTGGCAGCGGGAAGACCCAGCACGGCACGCAAGCGGCCGGCGGCCGGCGGCACCGGCGCGAAGGCCGGTGCGGTCAACGCCGGTGCGGTCAACGGCGGTGCGGCCAACGCCGGTGCGGCCAACGCCGGTGCGGCCAACGGCACCAGCGGGAACGGCGCGGTGCGGCGGCTGGTCATCGTCGAGTCGCCGGCGAAGGCACGCAAGATCGCCTCGTACCTGGGTTCGAACTACGTGGTGGAGTCCTCCCGCGGCCACATCCGGGACCTCCCACGCGGCGCCGCCGACGTGCCGGCCAAGTACAAAGGCGAGTCCTGGGCACGGCTCGGGGTGGACGTGGACAACTCCTTCGAGGCGCTCTACGTGGTCAGCCCGGAGAAGAAGAGCACGGTCACCGAGCTGAAGGACGCGCTGAAGAACGTCGATGAGCTGCTGCTCGCAACGGACGGTGACCGCGAGGGCGAGGCGATCGCCTGGCACCTGCTGGAGACGCTCAAGCCGAAGGTCCCGGTCAGCCGGATGGTCTTCCACGAGATCACCGAGCAGGCGATCCTGGCCGCCGCCGCCAGCCCGCGCGAGCTGGACCAGGACCTGGTCGATGCCCAGGAGACCCGCCGGATCCTCGACCGGCTCTACGGCTACGAGGTGTCCCCGGTGCTGTGGAAGAAGGTCATGCCGAAGCTGTCGGCGGGCCGGGTGCAGTCGGTGGCCACCCGGATCATCGTGCAGCGCGAGCGCGAGCGGATGGCGTTCGTCTCGGCCGGCTACTGGGACATCGCCGCGAAGCTCGACGCCGGCATCAGCGATCCAGCCGCGAGCCCCCGCACCTTCGGCGCCAGGCTGACCGCCGTCGACGGGACGAAGGTGGCGACCGGTCGCGACTTCGGGCCGGACGGGCAGCAGCGCGGCTCGGCCGGTTCCCGAGCGCTCGTGCTGGACGAGGCGTCCGCGGTGCGCCTGTCCGAGGCGTTGGAGGGCCGCGACTTCGCCGTCGAGTCCGTCGAGTCGAAGCCGTACACCCGCAAGCCGTACCCGCCGTTCATGACCTCGACGCTGCAGCAGGAGGCCGGCCGCAAACTGCGGTTCTCCTCCGAGCGCACCATGCGCTCCGCGCAGCGGCTGTACGAGAACGGCTACATCACCTACATGCGTACCGACTCCACGACGTTGTCGGAGACGGCGATCAACGCAGCCCGCGCCCAGGCCCGGGAGCTCTACGGCGACGCCTACGTGCCGGAGAAGTCGCGCCAGTACACCCGCAAGGTGAAGAACGCCCAGGAGGCGCACGAGGCGATCCGGCCGGCGGGCGAGAGCTTCCGCACCCCGGGCGACATCGCCCGGGAACTGGACGGCGCCTCGAGTGATGACTTCCGGCTCTACGAACTGATCTGGCAGCGCACGGTGGCCTCGCAGATGGCCGACGCGCGGGGTACCACGGTCAGCGTGCGGATCACCGGCCAGGCCGCCACCGGCGAGGAGTGCACTTTCTCCTGCTCCGGGCGCACGATCACCTTCGCCGGGTTCCTCAAGGCGTATGTGGAGACCGTCGACGACCAGGCCGGCGGCGAGGCGGACGACGCCGAGTCGCGGCTGCCCCAGCTCACCGAGGGCCAGGTACTGGCGGCGGAGCAGCTGATCCCGGAGGGCCACTCCACCAACCCGCCGGCGCGCTACACCGAGCCCAGCCTGATCAAGGCGTTGGAGGAGCTGGGCATCGGCCGCCCGTCCACCTACACCAGCATCATCAAGACCATCCAGGACCGCGGCTACGTGTGGAAGAAGGGCAGCGCCCTGGTGCCGTCCTGGGTGGCGTTCGCCGTGGTCGGGCTGCTGGAGCGGCACTTCGGCCGGTTGGTCGACTACAACTTCACCGCCGCGATGGAGGACGAGCTCGACTCCATCGCGTCCGGCGACCAGCAGCGCACCGACTGGCTGACCGGCTTCTACTTCGGCTCGAACAAGGGGGATCTCACCGTGTCCCCGGACGAGTCGGTGTCCGGCTCGGGCGGGCTGAAGAAGATGGTCGGGCTGAACCTTGAGGAGATCGACGCCCGGGAGATCAACGCGATCCCACTGTTCGCCGACTCGGAGGGCCGCGACGTGGTGGTCCGGGTGGGCCGCTACGGGCCGTATCTCGAGCGGATGGTCACCGACAACGGGTCCGAGAAGTCGCAGCGGGCAAACCTGTCCGACGAGCTGCCGCCCGACGAGCTGACCCGGGAGATCGCCGAGCAACTGTTCTCGGTGCCGCAGGAGGGCCGGTCGCTGGGCACCGACCCGGTCACCGGAAACGAGATCGTGGCCAAGGAGGGCCGGTTCGGCCCGTACGTCACCGAATTGCTGCCCGACCCGCCCGAGGGCACGCCCAAGTCCAAGCTGCCCAAGCCGCGCACCGGATCGCTGTTCAAGTCCATGCAGCTCGACTCGGTCACCCTGGACGATGCGCTGAAACTGCTGTCGCTGCCCCGGGTGGTGGGCACCGACCCGGCCGACGGCGCGGAGATCACCGCGCAGAACGGTCGCTACGGGCCGTACCTGAAGAAGGGCACCGACTCCCGTTCGCTCACCGACGAGGCGCAGATCTTCTCGGTGACCCTGGACGAGGCGCTGGCCATCTACGCCCAGCCCAAGCAACGTGGCCGGGGGCGGGCCGCCGCCGCGCCGCCGCTGCGTGAGCTGGGGGTCGATCCGGCGTCCGGCAAGCCGATGGTGATCAAGGACGGTCGCTTCGGTCCCTACGTCACCGAGGGCGAGACCAACGCGTCGCTACGCAAGGGCGACACCGTCGAGGAGCTCACCGACGAGCGCGCGGCCGAGCTGCTCGCCGAACGCCGCGCCAAGGCCGGCACCACCCCGAAGAAGAAGGCACCGGTCCGCCGCAAGAAGACCGCCACCTCGGCGTAGCTCGACGATCGCGGCGTGGGCTCCCGGGCCCGATTGCTGGGCGAGCGGGGTCCCGGAATCGGCGGCGCGTGCGGTGCGACCCGACCGCGACCGCCGACCGGGCGCGACCGACCGCGACCCGACCGCGACCGCCGAGCTCTACCGGCTACCCGCGGCGCGGCTTCCGGTCGCGCCAGCGTCGAGCGGCCCGGCGCCCCGCCGGGCGGCCCGGGGGGGGGGGGGGCGGGGGGGGGGGGCCGCGGGGGGGGGGGGGCTGGAC
>JBQTKB010000050.1:0-8415 GCA_052386505.1 Pseudonocardia sp. | reverse complement strand
CACTTCGGAGGGCGGCTTCGACCCAGCGGCGGTCACGTCTGGACGCATATCGTGTGTGGCCCTACGCGCCGATCGGGCGACGGCAACCACGAGGCGCTGAGCTGGCGGAGCGACGCCGGCGCCTCGTGTCCTCGGCTGAGTGTTGAGGGTTAGTGTTGGCCGTTCTCTGGGGGTCGGGGACCTGTTGCAGGATGTCGCCCGATCTGGGTGATCTTGCTGGTGGTGCGGTGGTTCTCCGTGGGTGTGGTGCTCGTGGCTGGTAGTCGTTCACGGCCACGAGATCGGAGTGCGAAGGATGCGGGCGTTCCTGGTGAGGTTGCCGTCCGGGCAGCGGTACTGGACGGTGCTGGATGAGGACCTGGCGGTGGTCGGCGAGGCGGACGCGTTCCTGCGCCAGGTGCGGTTCGGCCGCGACGGCTCGGAGCTGACGACCAGGGCGTATGCGGGCGGGATCGCACTGTTTCTGCGCTGGTGCGCCCGGACGGGTCGACACTGGCATGACGGGGTGCAGCATCTGGGGTTGTTCATCACCTGGCTGCAGCACGCCGGCCCGCAGGCCAGCGGCGCGGACGTGGTCCCGGGCGGGCAGGTGCTGACCGGCCCGGGCCGGGCGCCGGTGCGCGGGGCCCGGCGGGTGAACGCCGTGTTGTGCGCGGTGCGCGGGTTCGTCGCGCACTCGGTGACGTCGGGGCGGGCCCCGGCGGGGCTGCTGGCGTTGATTTATGAGCTGGCCGACGAGCGGGACCTGCCCGAGCAGGCCCGGGGTGAGGACGCCCGGATGGCCTGGCGGATGCGGGCGCGGCATCGGCTGCGCGAGCCGGACACGAGAGTGGATCGGGCCGGTGACGAGCAGATAGCAGCGCTGCTGCGGGGGTGCCGCTCGGCGCGGGACCGGTTGATCGTGTTGCTGATGGCCCGGGCCGGGCTGCGCCGCGGGGAGTTGCGGGCTGCGCCGCGGCGACGTGCATCTGCTGCCCGAGTCCCGGGTGCTGGGGTGCGAGGTGGAGCGGGCACACCTGCACGTGGTGCGCCGCGACAACCCGAACGGGGCGTGGGCGAAGTCGCGCCGCGAACGGGTGGTGCCGCTGGATTTCCTTGTCGTGCAAGGTTTCGACGCCTACGAGTACGAGCGTCTGGGGGTGGCGCGGGCAGGTGAGTCCGACTTCGTGCTGGTCAACCTGTTCCGCGGACCGGTCGGCGCGCCGATGCGACCGGACGCGATCAACGAGTTGATCACTGGGTGCTCGCGGCGGGCGGGGCTGGACGGGACGGTCCGTCCGCACCAGCTGCGACACGCGTTCGGCAGCAACCTGGCCGACGCCGGCGGTGGCCTGGACGAGATCGCCGAGCTGCTCGGGCACGCGTCGATGAGCTCCTCGCAGGTGTATCTGCATCCCGACCCGGGCCGGTTGCGCGCCGCGGTCGAGCGGGTGCCCAGCCCGCGCGAGCAGGCCGGAGCCGGCCGGTGAGCGCGGTGTCCTCGGTGAGCGGCGCGGTGTCCTCGACCGGGCCGGTGTCGCCGCGCTCGGGTGCCGCAGTGGCCGTGGATGCCTCGCATGTGCTCGGTTGCGGCCATGACGTCGAACCCGAGTCGGCCCGGCTGGCCGCGTTGATCGACCCGGCGTTCCTGGCCGAGGCCGGGTGGGATCGGGCGAGTCGAGTGTTGTCGCTGCCCTCCGAACATCCACTGCTGGGCTGGCGGGAGTGCCAAAGGCTGGGCTGCGTCAGCCAGGTCTATGGCCGAGACGCGACGTGCGGTCGGTGCCGGATCGGGGATGCCGAGCCCGGCGCCGACGCGCTCGTCACCGGTGTCACGCCGGCCCGGCCGCGTCAGTCATGCCTGGTCGAAGCATGTGCACGTGATCGGGGAAACCGGCGCTACTGCCGCGCCCACGACGAACGGCTGCGGGATCACCGCCGCGCCGATCCCGGTTTCGATGAGGGTCGGTGGCGCCGGACCGAACCGGCCACCGAGGCGTCGTGGCAGGTCAGCTTGCACGGTGTCCCCGGGCTGGTGGTCGTGCAGATCCTCTACGGACTGCAGCAACGGACCCGGGACGGGGCGATCACCGACGCGGCCCGGCTCCGCCAGATCGCCGGGTGGCTGCGCGCTCACCAGCCGGTCTCCCTCGAACACGCCGACCTCGACGGCCGCGGCGAGCAGCACAAGGTGCTGCGCTGTTTCGTACGCCATCTCGGGTGGGCCTTCCTCGATCCCGAGACCGAACGGGTCAAGGACGTGTGGGACCTGGCCGCGTTCGGGCTGCGTGGACATCTCACCTTCACCAAGATCAGCCAGGTGTGGTTGCGGGAGGCGGCCAAGCGGTGGGCGGCTGATGATCTCCCCCGGCGCCGCGGCAAGGACACCGCCGGGCCGGTGCGGCAGTACCTGGTCAGCCTGGCCGCGCTGTCGGAGAGCCTGCGAGCCACCCGCCCCGATCGCGGGGAGCACCCGGCTGTGCTGGGGCGCGGCGACATCGAGGTCTTCCTGCGTCGGATGGCGTTCCTGGCCGCCGAGGGGCGAGTCTCGACCGACGCCCGTACTCGGATCTGCCGCGAGGTCCGCCACCTCCTGGGCCGGTTGCGGGCACTCGGGTTGGCCCGCCCCGGCGGCCCGGCCGCCGGCCTGGGCGGCGACTTCACCCTCGCCGCCGGCGACGTCCCGATCAAGCCCGAAGATCCCGAACCGAACCGGGATCTACCGGTTGAGATCATGGCGCGGCTGTGCGCGCAGCTCCCGCTGCTGGAGCACCCCATCTCGTGTCGGGAGATCCGCGTCGCCGTCGAGCTGATCATCGACACCGGGCGGCGGCCGGATGAGATCTGCGCACTGCGCTGGGACTGCCTGGAGTACGACCCCGACCGGTCGCCGGTCCTGGTCTATGACAACCACAAGAACGCCCGCCTGGGCCGGCGGCTCCCGATCGCCCAGGGCACCGCGGAGGCGATCACCGCCCAGAAGGACAGGGTCCGGGCCCGGTTCCCCGATACCCCGCCGGGTCAGCTGAGGCTGCTGCCCGCGGCCCACGCCAACCCGCACGGTCGACGCGCGATCACCGAAGGCCATCTCGGTGCTCGCCACCGCGCCTGGATCGATCACCTACCGCCGCTGCTGCGAGCCGATGGAACCGAGTATGACAAGACCAAGGTCGTGCCGTATGCCTACCGGCACAGCTACGCCCAACGACACGCCGACGCCGGTGTCCCGATCGACGTGCTGGGATCGTTGCTCAACCACGTCAGCCTCAACACCACAAAGCACTACTACCGAGTCGGGGAACCCCGCCGCCGCGAGGCCGTCGACCGGGTGGCCGCGATGCAGTTCGACCGACACGGCAACCGGATCTGGCGCGAGGCCCAGGCGTTGCTCGACTCCGAGCACGCCCGCCGCGCGATCGGCGCGGTCGCCGTCCCGTTCGGGGTCTGCGCGGAGCCCTCCAACGTCGCGGCCGGCGGCAGCGCCTGCCCGTTCCGGTTCCGCTGCGCCGGCTGTGATCACTTCCGCACCGACGTGTCCTACCTGCCCGACCTGCACGCCTACCTCGATGATCTGCTGCGCAACCGGGAACGGGTGCTCGCCGCCGCCGCCCTCGACGACTGGGCGCGGAACGAGGCCACCCCGTCGGAGCAGGAGATCGCCGCGATCCGTCGACTCATCGCCCGGATCGGCAGCGGCCTCGACGAGCTCACCGGCGAGGAACGTGAGCGCGTAAAGCACGCCATCACCGTCGTCCGCCGACACCGCACCATCACCCTCGGCATGCCCCGCCTGCGCGGGGCCCTGCCCGACCTCAGCCCGGAGCGCACCGCATGAACACCACCGACACCGCCAGGCGGACCCCGAGCACAGCGGCCATGGCCCAGGGTCGACAGGCCGACTCGGCCCGACGACACCAACGCGTCCTGACCGCCCTGGGCGCCGCGGTCAGCCACGGCGAACCGGTGAGCGTCAGCGGGATAGCCCGTGCTGCAGGAGTCGACCGCACCTTCCTCTACCGCCATCGTGAGCTGCTCGAACAGGTCCACGCCGCCGAGGCCCAACCGCCCGCCGCTCCCGGCGGCGGGCCCGCAGTCAGCCGGGCCTCCCTGCAAGCCGACCTGCTCGCCGCCCAACACCGCTGCGCTCGGATGGCCACCCGAGCCCAACAGCTCGAAGCCCGGCTGTCCGAGCTGCTCGGTGAGCACGCCTGGCGCGAGTCCGGGCTCGGCACGCCCGACGACATCGACCAGCTCAAACAGCAGAACGTGGCCCTCGAGCAACACGTCATCGACCTACGTCTCCAGCTCGAGGAACGCGACCAAGACCTCGCCGCCGCGCGAGCCGCGAACCGCGAACTCATGGCCCGCGTCAACACTGCCAACCCCAACAGGTGACCTTGCGCGGCGCTGCTTGCACAACACCTGTTGCACCGAATACGATCTCCCAAATCAGCTTCTGAGCTGCGCAAACGGAGTGAAACTCACCTCCACCGCAGGGCTGACCCCGAGAGAATGACCGCCACTGGGGATGACGGCATGACGCCCGGTTCCCGCCATTGACGGTGACGACGGACGACGCGTCTTCACCGCGTTCGTCGGCGCCGCCACCGTGACGATCAACGGCTCCGCCCCGGGGTCGAGCACGCCTGCCCGTCGCCGGTGGTGTTCATGGTGGCGAGCCTGGCCCGGTTGATGTGCGCGGTCGAGCCCTTCCCAGCCCCGCGCCCCGCCCACACCAGTTGGCCCCTCCCTGTCGTGGGCCTGGTAGACCATGCTCGTGCGACGTGCCCCCACTCCGACCCGATGATCGGCATCGCCGACACCGGACAGGCCGAGACCGACCTCACCACCGGCACGCTTCGCTGTCCGTCGTGTGCCGGGCCGTTGCAGCCGTGGGGGCATGCTCGGGCCCGCAGCGTGCGCGACCACGGCACGACCGCCCTGGCCCTGCGACCGCGACGGGCCCGCTGCCACACCTGCCATGGCACCCACGTCCTGCTGCCCGCCGTGGTAGCCCCACGCCGGGCCGACACCACCGCCGTGATCGGCTCCGCGCTGCAGGCCAGCGCCAGTGGCACGGGATACCGGCGGATCGCCGCGCAGTTGCAGCGATCGCCGTCCACCGTGCGGCGCTGGATCCGCGCTGGCCGCGACCCCGCCCACGTCGAGTGGCTACGCGTCCAGGCGCTGTCCTGGCTCGTTCAGCTCGACCGCGACGTCATCGCCGACCTCGAGCCGCAGGCCACCCGGCTCGGTGAGGCGCTCTCCGCGCTGGCCGCCGCCGCGATCACCCTGCGCGCCCAGCTCGCCCCACACGTCCCGCCCTGGACGCTGATCGGTCAGATCACCCACGGCCGGCTCGTCACGCGGGCGGCACCGACTCGGCCGGGCTGAGAGACCGCTCCTGCCGGGTCCTCGCGCGCCCACGACCGTGCTGGCGCTCATCGAAAATGACCAGTTTGGCTCGTCGAATCTGACCAGTCTGGCGTGCGCAGATTAGCGCTTATGTGGTGTTGGTGGTGATCACCTCCGGGGTGCGGATGTGAGCTGCTTCGGCTGGGACCACGACGGCGATGACGGCGAGTTCGTGGTGGCAGTTCGGGCAGCGTTGGACGCCGTTCGCGGCCGGGACGCCGTTCGCTGCGGGAACGGCGTTGGCCTGGGCTGGAACGGCGTTCTGAACGGCGTCGGCCGCGGGTACGACGTTCGGAACGCCGTCGATGGGCCGGTCGTTGCGGGCGTGCCAGTCCGCGACCCGGCAGCGGGCCGAGCAGAACCGCCGGTTCGGGTTGCGGGTGGTGACGGTGATCGGCAGCCCGCAGCCGAGGCAGGGCCGTTCGGTGGTGGTCATGGTCGGTCTCCGGGGTGCAGCGCCCGGCGGAGGGCGTCGCTGCGTTGTTGGTGGGCCCGCATCCGATAGGAGGGCCCGTCGATCGCGACGACGATCCCGGTGTGCAGCAGCCGGTCCAGCAGCGCGGCGGCGAGCATCGGATCGCCGAGGCGTTCGCCCCAGCCGGCCACTCCGGTGTGGCTGGTGACGATGGTGGAGGACTTCAGATATCGCCGGGAGATGACCTCGAACAACGCGGCGTTCGCGTCGGGATCGGGGCGCTGGCGGGCATAGGCGAACTTGTCGATCACGAGCAGCTTCGGGCCGCAGTAGAACCGCATGCAGGTCGCCCAGCGGCCCTCGGCCGCGGCTTTCTTGCAGCGTTTGGCCAGATCGTCGGCGGTGGTGAAGTAGACCCGCTGGCCGGCCTCGGCGCCGGCGCGGGCCAGCCCGATCGCCAGCATCGTCTTGCCGGTGCCGGGCGGGCCGACGAACAGCACGTTGCCGGCGTCATCGAGGAACCGCAGCGACGCGAGCTCGCGGATGAGTTTCTCATCGACTCCGGGTTGGGCGGTGAAGTCGAACGCCTCGAGCGAGGCGGGTGGTCGGTAAGCACGCGAACCGCAGCCGGGAGGCCAGCCGACGGGCGTGGGTGGTGTCGACCTCGACGGCCAGGACCCGCTCCAACGTGTCGATCGCGGTCAGCTGCTCCTCGCGGGCCAGGTCGAGGATGCCCGGTAGCGCTTCGGCCGCCGCGGGCAGTTTGAGGAAGGCCAGGTGCGCGCGCAGCCGCTGATAGGTGACCGCTTCACCGGTCAACGCCGTGTTCAACGTGCTGTTCATCGGTGCTCACCACCGGCTTCTGGCCGCTGGCCGTGCAGCGGGCGCGCGGCGGCGGCGTAAGCGGCGAAGTCCAGCACGACCTGCTCACCGGCGACGGCTGTGCGGCCGCGACGGATGTGCTCGGCTTCGGCCAGCGCGGCTGGGGAGGGTGGGCGACGGTGTTTGCGCCGACACGGCGGTTGGTCGGCGAAGTTGGCCAGGACCACCTTCTCCAGGGCGGCTACGTGTTCGTCGGTGCGCACGATCGCGCCGAGCCCGTCGGGTTCGCGGCGGTGGCGGGCCAGGGTGACACCAGCGGCGGTGACCACGTCCAAGGTGGTCGCGCCGAGCCGGTGACGGGCTAGAACCTGGGCGCCGGTGTGTCCGGGCGGCACCGAGTACTGGTTGCCGCGGAAGGCGATCAACGCCTGGTTGGTGACCGTGCGAGTCACCTCGACCACCGTGGCGAACGGGGCTGGGACCGGGCGCAGCGGCTCAGCCTCAGCCAGCGCTCCGACCGTGGTGGCCAGTCCGTCGCGCTTGCGTTTCCGGCCATCCAGACCGACGCAGAGCCGATCCAGGCTGGCCTGGGCCTGAGCGTGGGTGCGCTCGTCAGACAGGGTCCGCCACCAGCGTTGGGCGATGACCTGGGCGCCTTTCTCCACCGAGCCCTTGCGCCAGGCGTGATAGGCCGGGCAGAGATCGATACCGACGGCGTAGTGCATCGCCACCGGGCCGAACGAGGTCTGCATCCGTCCGGTCCCGGGTTGAGCGACGGTCGCCATCCGGTCGAACCGCCAACGGCGGCTCACCCCGCCCAGACGACGAGCGACGGCATCGAGCCCTTCGACCAGGTGCGCCTGATCGGCCGCCTCGGCCAGCCACCCCCGCCACCGCCCCGAATGCGGCAGCGACCCGATCAGCACATACGCCGTCTCGGTCCAGCCCCACGAGGTCGGCGGGTCGGGTAGCTCGAGCCAGTCCCACTGGGTTTCCTCGCCCGGCGGGTGCGGGATCACCGCCCGGTCGACGACCCGGCCCTGCCGACAGGTCCGGCAGACCGGACGCAGGTCCCTGGCCCGCAGGGCGCGGGTGAACGTCGGGTACGACCCGCCGTAGCCCAGCTCGACGAGCTCGTCGAACAACGTGGTCGCCCACAGATGCGGGTCACCGACCAGCCGCAGCCGGGCGTACTCGGCGTACTGATCGAACGGGTCCGGGGTCGTCCGGGCCCGCTGGCCGGGGACACCGTCCCCGGCCAGATACCGGCGGACCGTCACCCGGGTCACGCCCAAATGCCGGGCGATCGCGGAGATCGACCAGCCCTGCCTTCGTAGTGCCTTTGCTTCCACAACCTGCTCCCATGCGAGCATCGCAACGGGCCCCTTTGAGTGCTTCCGGACATCGACACCCGGAGCCTCGAAGGGGCCCGCCCACGATCAACGGACCATCCTCGGCGAGTCGCCTGGACTGGTCAGTTCCGATGAGCAGGTCTGGTCACTTTCAGATGAGCGTGGGCAACCGGACGGCACCGTGACGACGCCGAACCCGCCGGCAGCCGGCGGCTCGCGCCACCTTCACGACCACGCCGCCACCCCGAGCACCAACCCCGCCCAGAATGTCGAGTTATCGTCGTCATCCCGACTGGCGCCATCATCGAGTGCCCGCCCGGGCCGGGGCGGTGTCGGCGGGTGGAGTTCGAGTACCGCCGGCACGGCACCCTGGCCTACTTCGGCGCCTACGACGTGCACCAGGCCCGGTTGATCGGTCGGGTGGAGCCGACG
>JBQTKB010000049.1:0-21978 GCA_052386505.1 Pseudonocardia sp. | reverse complement strand
GAGGCGGCCGCGGGCAAGACGCTCGTCGCCGCGCTCGTCGGCGTGGCCGAGGACTTCGCGGCGCCGCAGGGCGTCGTCGTCACCCGCACACTCGAGGCCGCCGCGATCGCCGCCGCCGCGAGCGCGGGCGTGCCGGTCCCGGACGTCGTCGGCGACCTCCCCGCCCGCGTGCGCGGCCTGGCCGACCGGCTCGGCGAGCGGCGCACTCTCGTCCGCGGCCTGTTCTCCGGCGGCACTCTCTGCTACGAGTCGCTCGTCGTCCTCGCGGACGTGCTCGGGCCGGTCTACTCCAACACCCCGCTCCGCTCCTCGCTCGGCCTGCCCGCACCCGCCGGCGCCCACACCTGCCTCGATTTGGGCGAGGAGGAGTTCACCAAGGGCCGTCCGCACCCGATGATCGATCCGGAGGCGCGGATCGAGCTGCTGCGCGAGCAGGGCGCCGACCCCGCGGTGGCCGCGATCCTGCTCGACGTGGTGCTCGGTCATGGCGCGCACCCGGACCCGGCCGCGGCGCTGGCCCCGGTCTGCCGCGACATCATGGACGGCGGCGGGCCGCAGATCATCACCTACGTACTCGGCACCGACCAGGACCCCCAGGACTTCGCGGTGCAGCGGCAGGCGTTCACCGACGCAGGCTGCGTCGTCACCGAGACGGCGGCCCGGGCGTCGCTCGCCGCCGCAGCGTTGGCCACCCGCAAGCCCGAGCTGGCGGCGGCCCCGCTGTGAGACACCGTTTGTCAACCTTCCCTCCGCCGAAGATCATGCGGCGCCGCTTGTCGGTGTCAACGTCGTTCGTCCTCGCGGCGCTGCGGGCGCTGCACGGGGACGCCGCCGGCGCGGCACCGTGTCCGGCCGGGACGGAGGGCAGGTCGAGCGGGGCTCGGTCAGGCCGCGGTCGGTTTGGGTGCCAGCGCCCGGTGGCGGTTCGCGGCGTGCACGGTCTCGTCGTAGAGCACACCTTTGGTCAGGCAGTGCCAGAGCACCTCGAGCCAGCGGTTGCCCAGGGCCCGCAGGGCGGCGTGGTGGGTCTTGCCGCGGGCGCGGTGGGAGTCGTAGAACTCCCGCGCCCAGCCGGAGCTGCCGAGGCTGCAGAACGCCCAGGTCTGCACGGCGTCGCGCAGGTGGCGGTTGCAGGCCAGCCGGTGCGCCACGACGAACTCGCTCTTGCCCGAGCGGCGGGTCACCGGGGCCTTGCCGGCGTAGCATTGCAGCGCGTTCGGCGAGCTGAAGTAGTCGATGTGATCGCCGATCTCACCGGCGACCCTGGCGGCGAGACGGTCACCCAGGCCCGCGAAGCTCAGGTAGATCTCACCGCCAGGGAAACCGTGGGGGTGCTGTTCCCCCTCGCGGCGGGGTGCCGGTTGTCGGGCTCGGCCGCGGCGCGGGGCGCCGAGCAGCAGCTCGCCCATGCGTTGCTCCCAGGCTCGGCGCTGGGCGCCGATGGCCAGCAGCTGGGTCGCGGCCAGCCGGATCGTGTCCGCCTTGGCCCGGACCAGGTAGTCCCGCGCGGTGAAGGTGTCGGCGCTGGTCAGGGCGTGGGCGACGCGGTCGGCGAGCCGGTCGGGCCAGCCATGGCGGGCGGCGCGGGCGAACGCGATGAGGTCCTCGCGCGAGGCGGTGGCGAGCTCGTCTGCGGTGGGCCAGCGTTGCAGCAGCCGCAGCACCGTGGGCGCCCCGAGGTCGTCGCCGGCGATCATCAGGGCGGCCGGGAAGGTCGCGATCAGGTCCGCGCGCAGCCGGTTGAGCAGCCGGCGTTCGTCGCGGGCGGCGCGTTCGTCGTCGCGGGCGATCGCGCGCAGCTCCGCGGCGACCGGGCCGTGCGGGATCAGCGGGCGCAGCGTGGTGAACCGGTCCAACGCGAGCAGGCACGCGATCCGGGCGTCCTCGGTGTCGTCCTTCTTGCGGGCCGGGCCGCGGCGGCGCGCGATCAGGTCCGGGTTGACCGGCAGCACCGTGTACCCGGCATCCACGAGGGCTTCGACCAGCATCCCGTGCGAGGTCTCGAGCACCACCCGCACCTCGGCCGGGTCCGGCTCCAGCCGGCCCAGCCGAGCGATCAGGGCGGCTACCGCGGGGGCGGTGTGCTCGACCCGCACCACCTCCGACACCCCGTCATCCGGAGTGCCCAGCGCCACCAGATGGAACTGCTCGGCCCAGTCGATCCCCACTCCCAACATCACCGCTGCTCCCTTCGACCAATGGGTGGGAGGCGCGGCGACCGAGCTGATGGACCAGTCCTCTCCGGACGACACCGTTGTGGGCGTCAGGCCTCCACGGCCGTCCCCCCGGGACGCGGTCTCACATCAGTCCTCGCAGGACAAGCGAGCGAAGCGTTCCCGAAGGGGGCCTGTCATGGAAGGTAGGCCCATCAGCGAGCGCACGCTGCCGGTTCCCGACGGGTTGGAAGGCATGCGGGTGGACGCCGGGCTGTCCCGGATGTTGGGGCTGTCCCGCACCGTGGTGGCCGCGCTGGTGGCCGACGGACAGGTCCGCGCGGACGGGCGCGCGCTGGGCAAGTCCGACCGTCTGGTGGGCGGCTCGTGGCTGGAGATCACCCTGCCCGAGCCGGAGCGCCCCGCGCCGAGCGAGCCGGTGGCTGCCGAGGTCGTCGACGGCCTCACCGTGCTGCACAGCGACGACGACATCGTGGTGGTCGACAAGCCGGTGGGGGTGGCCGCGCATCCCAGCCCGGGCTGGCACGGGCCCACGGTGACCGCCGGTCTCACCGCGCTGGGCCTGCGGCTGTCCACCTCGGGCGCCGCCGAGCGGCAGGGCATCGTGCACCGCCTGGACGCGGGCACCACCGGCGTGATGGTGGTGGCGAAGTCGGAACATGCGTACACCGCGCTCAAGCGGGCGTTCAAGCAGCGCGAGGTCACCAAGCGCTACCACGCTGTGGTGCAGGGTCACCCCGATCCGTCGCGCGGCACCGTCGATGCGCCGATCGATCGGCACCCCCGGCACGACTGGCGGTGGGCGGTGGTGGCCGGCGGTCGGCCCAGCATCACCCACTACGACACCGTCGAGGCGTTCCCGGCGGCCAGCCTGCTGGAGATCGGCCTGGAGACCGGTCGCACCCACCAGATCCGGGTGCACATGTCTGCGCTGCGCCACCCCTGCGTGGGTGACCTCACCTACGGCGCCGACCCCGCCCTGACCGGTCGGCTCGGGTTGAACCGGCAGTGGCTGCACGCCCGGCAACTCGGCTTCGACCACCCCGCCGACGGATCGTGGGTCGAGTTCACCAGCGAGTACCCGGACGATCTGGCCCGGGCGCTCAACCTGCTGCGCGGGGACGGATGACCGATCCAGGCCCGGGCTCGGGTGGGCAGGCCACCGCACGGTCGGCCGGCCCGGATGATCCCCGTTCGGGTGGGAAAGCGGACACGTGGCTGCCGCTTTCCCACCCGAATGCCGATCACCGCCGCGGCGGTGACCGATGACCCCGGCCGGTGGCTCCCGGGCGAGCGGTGGCTCGCGGCCGGCGGGTGGCCCCTGCGCGGGGGGTGGAGCTCGCGGCCGATGCCGGGGTCGCCGGGTCCTACCGGCGCTGTTGGTCTCTGTAGTGGCGCTGCTTGCAATCGCCTGGTTGGCTGGATCCCGATCGGCGGCCGAGCCGACGCCGGCGCGGTCCTTGGACGCGGTGCGCCTCGGGCCTGAGCCCGGGACCGCGGTGGCGGCCTACCTGACGGCCCTCCCGGTTCGGCTGCCACCGCCCGGGGCGCCCGAGGTTCTGGCGCTCGTGCAGTTCGAGTCCCCGGTGGAAGCCGCCGGAGCCGCGACCCTCCTGGCGGGTGTCCGACCGGTCACCGCCGTATTCCGCGTGCCGCTGTCCCGGGTGCAGACCGCCCTGCGGTTCCAGCCACTGACCCCGGTGGACGATCCCGATCCGGTGGGGTCCGCCCGCCGGCGGCTGTCCCTGGCCCAGGCGGCGGCCACCCGGGCGGCGGCCGGGGACGCGACAAGCCGGAGCGGACGGCCGGCCCAGGTCGCCGCCGCCGAGGCCGCCGCGCTGGCCGCACCCGGCTGCCGATGCGTGCTCGCGGTGCTGGTCAGCGCCGACCGGGACGGCCTGACCACGTTGGCCGCCCGACCGGGGGTACGCGCGGTGGACGCGGCTCCGGTGGACACACCCGTCGACGGGGTGGCGCTGTCGCCGCTGCTGCCCGAGCAGACCGGCGTGGTCGGCCCGGTGCCCGACGACGGCCCGCTGCCGCCGGGCTGAGCCCGGTCAGGTCGGCGGACGGTCGGCCGCCAGCAGCGCCACCAGGTCGAGCTCGACCGGGAACGGGTCGTCGAGCCGCAGCACCGGGCCAGCTACGCCGGCCAGGTAGCGGCCGTGGTGGAGCCGGTGCGGCATGGCCACCGGGCCGGTGAGCTCGACGCGCAGGTAGTGCGGGATGCCCGCCTCGGCGTACAGCCTCGGCTTGATCGCCCGGTCGGTGGCCGCGCTGCCCGGGCTGACGATCTCGGCGACCAGCGCGACGTCGTCGGCGTCGAACACGGTGACGTCGTCGTCCAGGCGGGTCACCACCACGAGATCGGGGATCAGGATCCGGCCGGGCGCGACCCGGACGTTGACCGTCTCGAGCACCTCCATGCCGGACGGCCGCGCCGCCTCCAGCGCACGCCAGAGCCGGGACGACAGCCGCTGGTGACGGCTGCCCGCGTACGGGCTCATCAGCAACGCTCCGTCGAGCAGTTCGACGTAGCGGTCTTCGGGCAGGGCCAGGAACTCCTCCTCGGTCCACGGACCGTCGTGCACGAACCGGTCGTCCTGCTGCACGGACATGCGGCGCCACCTCCCGGGTACATGGTCGCATCCTGACGGGCTGGTCCGACAGTTCCGCCGGACGCGGTGCTAGCACCGTCGGGCGATCTTGACCAGCGCGACACGCCGGACGGCCATGAGCTGGGTCTTTCCGACGACGCCCGCCCGATGCCCGGAACCGACATCGGACGGCACTAGATTGGGCCCCTCGTCCGGCGAAACCAGCCACCGCCGGCGGCCCGGCCCGATCGTGGCCCGGCCGGGCCGGGAAGGAGTCGTCTCATGTCCTCGGCCGCGTCCACCCCGCCGATGTCGGGGGACTCGTTCGTGCACCTGCACGTGCACACCGAGTTCTCCATGCTCGACGGAGCGGCCCGGCTGGACGACCTGTTCGCCGAGTCCGCCAGGATGGGCATGCCCGCGCTGGCGATGACCGACCACGGCAACGTGTTCGGCGCCTACGAGTTCTGGCGCAAGGCCAAGGCGCACGGAGTCAAGCCGATCATCGGCATGGAGGGCTACCTCTCCCCAGGTAGCCGGCACGAGCGCAAGCGGGCCACCCTGGGCGGAGCGGGCGCGTCAGCGCCGGTGGGTACGGACAACCCGGGTGAGATGTACACCCACATGACGCTGCTCGCGGAGAACACCGAGGGCATGCACAACCTTTTCCGCCTGTCCAGCTTGGCTTCTCTCGAGGGCTACTACTACAAGCCCCGGATGGACCGGGAGCTGCTGGAGACCTACGGCAAGGGGATCATCGCCACCACCGGCTGCCCGTCCGGCGAGGTGCAGCGGCTGCTCCAGCAGGACCGGTTCGACGACGCCTGTCAAGCGGCCAGCGACTACCGCGACATCTTCGGCCGGGACAACTTCTTCTGCGAGCTGATGGACCACGGCATCGAGATCGAGCGCCGCGTCCGCGACGACCTGGTCCGGCTGAAGAAGCTGCTGGAGCTGCCCGGGCTGGCCACCAACGACCTGCACTACACCTACGCCGAGGACGCCAAGCCGCACGAGGTGCTGCTGTGTGTGCAGACCGGCAAGACCCTCGCCGATCCCAACCGGTTCAAGTTCGACGCCCAGGACTTCTACCTCAAGTCCCCGCGGGAGATGCGCGACCAGTGGGACTCCGAGTTCCCGGAGGCGTGCGACAACACCCTGCTGATCGCCGAGCGGGTGCACGTCAACTTCACCGAGGGCCAGGACCTGATGCCCCGCGCTCCGGTTCCCGAGGGGGAGAACGAGGAGTCCTGGCTGATCAAGGAGGTCGAGCGGGGACTGCACCGGCGGTTCCCGAACGGGGTCACCGAGCTGTACCGCAAGCAGGCCGAGTACGAGCTGGGCGTGATCACCCAGATGGGGTTTCCCGGCTACTTCCTGGTCACCGCCGACCTGATCCAGTACGCCAAGTCGGTCGGCATCCGCTGCGGTCCCGGTCGCGGCTCGGCGGCCGGCTCGCTGGTCGCCTACGCCCTGGGCATCACCGACCTCGACCCGATCAAGCACAAGCTGATCTTCGAGCGGTTCCTCAACCCCGAGCGCGTCTCGATGCCCGACATCGACATGGACTTCGACGAGCGCCGGCGCGGCGAGATGATCCGGTACACCACGGAGAAGTACGGCGAGGACCGGATCGCCCAGATCATCACCTACTCCACGATCAAGGCCAAGGCCGCGATCAAGGACTCCGCGCGGGTGCTGTACGGCCAGCCCGGCTACTCGGTGGCCGACCGGATCACCAAGGCGATGCCGCCGCCGGTGATGGGCAAGGACATCCCGCTGTCCGGGGTGTTCGACCCGTCGCACAAGCGCTACTCCGAGGCCACCGAGGTCCGGGCGCTCTACGAGACCGATCCGCAGGTGAAGGAGATCATCGACACCGCTCGCGGGCTGGAGGGCCTCAAGCGGCAGTGGGGGGTGCACGCGGCCGGTGTGATCATGTCGTCCAAGCCGCTGCTCGACGTGATCCCGATCCAGCGCCGGGAGGCCGACGGCGCGATCATCACCCAGTTCGACATGGGCGCCTGCGAGACCCTCGGGCTGCTCAAGATGGACTTCCTGGGCCTGCGCAACCTGACGATCATCGACGATGCGTTGGAGAACATCGAGCTGAACGGCAAACCGAAGCTGGTCATCGAGGACGTCGAGCTGGACGACCCGGCCACCTACGACCTGCTCTCCCGGGGCGAGACGCTGGGGGTGTTCCAGCTGGACGGCGGCCCGATGCGGGACCTGCTACGGCGGATGGCGCCCACCGAGTTCGACGACATCTCCGCGGTCGGTGCGCTGTACCGGCCCGGCCCGATGGGCGCGAACGCGCACAACGACTACGCCGACCGGAAGAACAAGCGGCAGGAGGTCACCCCGATCCACCCGGAGCTGGCCGAGCCGCTCAAGGACATCCTCGGCGAAACCTACGGCCTGATCGTCTACCAGGAACAGGTCATGGCGATCGCGCAGAAGTTGGCCGGGTACAGCCTCGGCAAGGCCGACCTGCTGCGCCGGGCGATGGGCAAGAAGAAGAAGGAGATCCTGGACAAGGAGTACGCCGGCTTCGCCCAGGGCATGAAGGACCACGGGTACTCGGCCGCCGCGGTCAAGACGCTCTGGGACATCTTGCTCCCGTTCTCCGACTACGCCTTCAACCGCGCGCACTCGGCCGCCTACGGCGTGGTGTCGTACTGGACGGCCTACCTCAAGGCCAACTACCCGGCCGAGTACATGGCCGCGGTGCTGACCAGCGTCCGGGACGACAAGGACAAAGCGGCGGTCTACCTGGCCGAGTGCCGCAAGATGGGCATCACGGTGCTGGCGCCCGACGTCAACGAGTCGGTGCGCAACTTCGCACCGGTCGGGCGGGACATCCGGTTCGGGCTCGGCGCCATCCGCAACGTCGGGTTCAACGTGGTGGACGCGATCGTGGCCGCGCGCAGGGAGAAGGGCGACTTCTCCGACTTCTCCGACTTCCTGCGCAAGGTGGATGCGGTGGTCTGCAACAAGAAGGTCATCGAGTCGCTGATCAAGGCGGGTGCGTTCGACTCGCTGGGTCACCCGCGCAAGGGGCTGCTGATGGTGCACGCCGACGCGGTCGACTCGGTGATGAGCACCAAACGGGCTGCCGCGATGGGCCAGTTCGACCTGTTCGGGTCGATGGACGGCTCCGGCACGTCGGAACTGGACTCGGTGTTCGACGTCCGGGTGCCGGCCGACGAGTGGGACAGCAAGTACCGCCTGGCCGTGGAACGCGAGATGCTCGGGCTCTACGTCTCCGGGCACCCGTTGCACGGGGTGGAGGGGTTGCTCGCGGCCAAGACCGACACCGCGATCCCGACCATCCTCGAAGGCACGGTGGCCGATGGCGCCCAGGTGACGATCGGCGGCATCCTGGCCTCGGTCACCCGCCGGATCAACAAGAACGGTGAGCCGTGGGCGGCGGCCCAGCTCGAGGACCTGGCCGGCGGGATCGAGGTGTTGTTCTTCCCCCGGGCCTACGCCGTCGTCGGGATGGACCTCGCCGAGGACGCGATCGTGCTGGTCAAGGGCCGGGTCAACCGCCGCGACGACCGGGTGTCCATCATCGCGAACGACCTCGCGGTGCCCGACCTGGCCGCGGCGACCGGAGGGCCGGGGGCGCCTTTCCAGGTGAGTCTGCGTGCCGACCACTGCACACCGGAGCGAGTGGGGAAGCTGAAGGACGTGCTGCGCAGCCACCCGGGCAACCACGAGGTGCACCTGCGACTGGTCAACGGTGCCCGGATCACCGTGCTGAAGCTGGACGACGGACTACGGGTCGGCCCGAGCTCGGCGTTGATGGGCGACCTGAAGGCCCTGCTCGGCCCCGGATGCCTGGGCTGACCCCGGACGGGCGTTGCCGTCACCCGGCGCTGAGGGTTCAGCGGGGTTCAGCGGGGTTCAGCGGGGTTCAGCGGGGCCCGGTGGCCGGCCGGTCCCGTACCCGCGACGGCGCCGGACCCAGCGCGCGGGCCCGGGCCAGTGCCGCGCCGACGGTGGCCGTCTGCGGGTGGTCGGGCCCGTAGACCCGGGAGTACTCACCGAACGCCGACTCGTAGAGCCCGGCGGCCGCGTCCACCCGCCCGGCGTACTCGTGCACGTAGGCCAGGGTGTAGCGGGAGGCCAGGGTGTCCGGATGGGCCGCCCCGAGGGTCCGTTCGCGGGAAGTCAGGGTGTCGCCGGCCAGCCCGATGCCCTCGCCCGCCCGGCCGGCCGCGGCGAGCGCGATGACCAGATTGTCCGCCGCGTGCAGGGTGTCGGCGTGTTCCGGGCCCAGGAGCGTCTCGCACTCGGCGCGGGTGCTCATCGCCATCCCCACCGCCCGATGGCCGTCGCCCACCGCACCGAGGTGCCGGGCGGCCCAGTGCCGCAGCCCGAGGATCCGCTCGCTGGCCTCGGCGGGCAGCGACTCCGCGACCGAGCCCGCGACCGCGGTCAGCGCGGCCACGTGCGCGACCAGCTGGTCTCCCTCGCCGCGCCGGTCCCAGGCCTGGTCGTCGCCGAAGGTCGCGCGACCGAGCAGCTCCGCTGCGTCGGTCACCGCCGCCGGCAGCGCCCGCTCGACCCGCAGCCGTTCGCCGAGCACCCGGCGGGTCTGCTCGTGCAGGAAGAGTCCGTCACCGTCCATCCGGGTGGACAACAGCCGCCACCTGCCGAGCCGGTCGACCACGGCGTCGATCTCGGCCGGCTCCTCGGCGGTGTGCAGCATGGCCCGCGACATCCCCCCCGGCGACAGCACGGTGAGCAGGCCCATGATCCGGCGGACCGCCCGGTCGTCATCGAAGCCGACACCGGCCAGCGCGAGCAGAATCGCGGCGTCGACCGGGCCGCCGGCCCCGTCGCCGAGCAGGTCGGCGACCGCGCGCAGCCGGTGCGGGTAGGGCTGGTCCGAGCGGCGTTCGCGGACCGTGGCGGCGGCGACCGCCAGCGCGGCCGGCAACCCGCCCAGCTCCTCGGCCACCGCGGCGGGCAGCCCGGTGAGCTGCACCCCTTCGGTGACCGAGAGCGGCTCGAGCGCGACCTCGGTGCCCAGCCGGCCGGCGCCCGGGGCGTTGCTGGTGACCAGCACCCGCCAGCCGTCGCCGCTGGGCAGGTAGGGGCGGATCGCGTCCACGTCGGACACCCCGTCGAACACGATCAGCGACGGCCGGGTGCCGGCCGGCGGATGCTGGCGCAGTCGCTCGCAGGCCCGGGAGGAGTCCTCCTCGGGTACCCGCAGGCTCAGTGCATCGGCGAACTCCAGTAGCCCGGCCAGCATCTCGTCGGGAGCGCCGGCGTCCACCCAGGCCACCATCGGCCAACCCTCGGCCAACCGGGCCCGCGCGTAGCCGGCGGCCAGACAGCTCTTCCCGACACCCGGTGGGCCGGTGATCACCACCGTGGTCGGCCGGCCGGCACCGAACGCGGCCGCCAACCGGGTCTCGTCCGACCCTCGGCCGAGCGACAGATCCGGCGCGGCGGGCACCCGGCGCCAGGTCACCCAGGCGACCTCGGCCGGTTCGTCGAGCAGTTGACCGCGAAAGGACCACCACGACATCGGCAGCCCGACCGCCACCGCGGCCACCGCCGCGATCTCCAGCGAGGTGCGGTTGTCGAGGTCGTAGACGGCGCCGGCGACCGTCCAGGACACACCGAAGATCAGCAGGACCACGGCGGTGGCGATCAACCAGCGCACCGACATCAACACGGTTCGTCCCCCTGGGCGTGGGCTGCGTTGCGGTGGTTGGTCAGGATACGGTCATGCCCGATGGCGCCGAGGCCGGTGGGTACCCACGGTGGTCCGCTCGCGCTGTCGGTGCTTTTCGGTGCCGCAGACGTCGAGGAGGACGGACGTGCCCATCGCGCCCCCTGCGGTGTTCAACGCCGCCGAGTACCTGGTCCACCGGCGGGTCGCCGGCGGCGACGGCGAGCGGGTTGCGCTGCTGCACCCGGGTGGCGAGCTGACCTACGCGCAGGTCGGCGACGAGGTGCGCGCGGTGGCCGCCGGGCTGGTCGCACTGGGGGTGCACGCCGAGGAACGGGTGCTGTTCCTGGCCGCCGACTCCCCGGAGCTGGTCGCCGGCCTGCTGGGCGCAATGCACCGCGGCGCGGTGGCGGTACCGGTGTCGACCATGCTCACCGCCGCCGACGTGGCCGGGGTGCTGGCCGACTCCCGGGCCCGGCTGCTGGTGGTCTCCGGTGAGTTCGCCGCCACCGCCCGGGACGCGGTGTCGATGCTGGGCGACGCGCCCGAGTTGACCTGCGTGGTCACCGTCGGCGCGCCGGCCGGCGACTTCGCGGTGCCGTCGTGCACCTGGGCCGAGCTGGTCGGGCACGGCGGCGCGGCGCCGCTGTACCCGAGCTGGCCGGACTCGCCGGCGCTGTGGCTCTACACCTCCGGCACCACCGGCAGCCCCAAGGCCGCGATGCACCGGCACGGCGGCATTCGCCATGTCTGCGAGACCTACGGCGAGCAGGTGCTCGGCATCCACCCGGACGACCGCTGCTACTCGGTGGCCAAGCTGTTCTTCGCCTACGGCATCGGCAACTCGCTCTTCTTCCCCTTCTCGGTCGGCGCGACCACGGTGCTGGAGCCTGGTCGACCCACGCCGACGCTGGTTGCCGGCGGGGTGTCGCGGCACCGGCCGACGCTGTTCTTCGGAGTGCCGACCTTCTACTCCGCGATGCTGGCCAGCGACGCGCCGGACGACACGTTCGCCGGTGTCCGCCAGGGCGTGTCGGCCGGTGAGCCGCTACCGCCGGCGTTGTTCACCCGGATGCGGGACCGGTTCGGGTTCGAGATCCTGGACGGCATCGGCTCGACCGAGGCGCTGCACATCTTCCTGTCCAACTATCCGGGCGCGGTCCGGCCGGGCACCTCGGGCACCCCGGTCCCGGGCTACCGGGTGCAACTGCGGGACGAATCCGACGGCTCGCTGGTGGAGCAGGCCGGCGTGGCGGGCGCCCTCTACGTCAGCGGTGACTCGGTGGCCAGCGGCTACTGGTGTCGCGCCGAGGTCACCCGGCGGGCGTTCCAAGGGGAGTGGCTGCGCACCGGTGACAGCTACCTGCGCAACGACGACGGCACCTACAGCTACCTCGGCCGCTCCGACGACATGATCAAGGCCGGCGGGATCTGGGTCAGCCCGAGCGAGGTCGAGGCCCGGCTGCTGGAACACCCGGAGGTCGTCGAGGCGGCGGTGGTCGGGATGCCGGACGCGGACGGGTTGGACAAGCCGGTGGCGGCCGTGGTGGCCCGGGCGGGATCCAGCCTCACCGAGTCCGACCTGGTCGAGTTCTGCCGCCAGGGATTGGCCGCGTTCAAGCGCCCGCGCCGGGTGATCATGGTCGACGAGTTGCCCAAGACCGCGACCGGGAAGCTCCAGCGCTACCTGGTGCGGGCCGACCTGGCGAAGCGGAAATGATCGTCGGGTGATCGTCGACGCGCATGTGCACGTGGCGCGGTTGCCCGCGCTGAAGCTGCCCTGGGAGTCCTGGATCGGCCCGGCCGGGGACGGCGGGGGGGTCGCCGCCCTGTACCGGCCGGACGGCACGGTCGAGCCCGCCGCGCTGGACGAGCTGTTCGCCGGTCAGGGGGTGGACCGGGTGCTGCTGTTCTGCGAGTACAGCCCGCGGGTCACCGGGATCCAGGCGATCGAGGACATGACGCCGATCGTGGCGCACAACCCGGAGCGGTTCCGGATCGTGGCGAACGTCAACCCGCACCTGCACCATCCGGTCGAGGTGGAGCTGCTCCGTCAGCTGGACCTGGGCGCGGTGGCGTTGAAGGTGCACCCGGTGCACGGCAACTTCGCGCCGAACGACCGTGAGCTCTACCCGGCCTACGCGCTGTGCCAGGAACGCGGCGTACCGGTGATCACCCATACCGGCCCCAGCTCGTTTCCCGGCGCGAGCGCCCGGATGGGCGACCCGCTGCTGATGGACGACGTGCTGCGCGACTTCCCCGGGCTCACCGTGGTGCTGGCGCACGGCGGCCGGGGCTGGAGCTACCAGGCGGCCGGCTTCATGGCGCTGGCCCGGCCGAACGTGTGGCTGGACATCGCCGGCCTGCCGCCGAGGAAGCTGCCGGAGTACTACTCGGACTTCGACCTGGAACGCATCGCGAGCAAGTGGATCTTCGGTACCGACTGGCCGGGCATCCCGGGGGTGGCCCGCAATCTGACGGCGGTTCGGGGGCTGGGCCTGACCCCGGCGACGGTGGCGGGCGTGCTGGGCGGTCACGCCGAGCGGGTGTATCGGCTCACCTGATCCGCCGGCGTCAGCGCGGGGCATCGAGCAGTGCGGCCCAGTGTCGCCGCGCCTCGGCCGACCAGCGCTGATGGCGGTCCTGGAACAGGGTGTGCGCCTTGGCCCCGGCCCAACCACCGGGCAGCAGCTCGGCGGGCAGCTGCGGGTCCAGGAAGGGGAACCGCCGCCAGGCGTGCACCAGCTGGATCTGGGTCCGCAGCACCTCGCCCGGTGTCTCGGGCTCGGCGCCGCCGAAGGTGGTGACGAAGTCGTGGTAGGCAGACTCGACCTCGGCGAGGTTCCAGGCCTGGCCGACCAGCGCCCGCTGGTCGCCGATCCCGCCGAACGGCCCGACGAACGACGAGCTGACCTCGGTGAGCGCCAGTTCGTCGAGGACCTCGGCCACCTCGCCCTGCTTGTCCGGGTGCGGGGACAGCCACACGCCGGGTGCCGGGCTGCCCAAGCCGGCCCAGGCCAGCCGGGAACGCAACCGGTGGCGCAGCTGGCGACGGGCCTCCGGCACGGTGACCAGCAGCACCAACCAGCGCCCGTCCCACCCTGCGCCGGCCGATCCGAACCCGTAGATCCGCTCGGCGCCGGTGGACAGCAGGTGGCGGCCCGAGCCGGTGAGCGACCAGCGCACCCGACGCCCGGCGCGCTCGGAAACCAGCATCCCCTCGGCGGCGGTGCGGGCCAGGGCCTGGCGGGCGGACTTCGGTTCCACCCCCAGCTCGCCGAGCACGTCGAGCAGCACCTGGGTCCACACCGGTTCGTCCCGGGGGAGCACGAACTCGCCGAGCACGGTGAGCAGCAGCGAGCGCGCGCTGGCGGCACCCAGCTCGCGGCGACGGGTCAGCGCGGGAGCGGGTGGACACTCGGGTGGCGGACCAGGGGCGACCATGACCGGTGCGAGCGTAGTGGGTGGCTAGGCTCGCGGGTCGTGACGCCCGAGGAGCTGCTGGCCGCCGACCGAGAGCACGTCTGGCACCCCTACGCGCCGTTGCCGGCGAGCGCCCCAGCGCTGCCCGTCGCCGATGCGCGCGGAGTCCGGCTGCGTCTGGCGGCACCGGGCGCGGGGCTGCCGGCGGGGGCGGAGCTGATCGACGGGATGTCGTCCTGGTGGGCGGCGATCCACGGCTACCGGCATCCCGCGCTGGACGCGGCGGTCACCCACCAGCTCGGGCGGATGAGCCACGTGATGTTCGGCGGGCTGACCCACGAGCCGGCGGTGGCGCTGGCCGGGAAGCTGGTGGAGATCACCCCGGAACCGCTGCGGCACGTGTTCCTGGCCGACTCGGGTTCGGTGTCGGTCGAGGTGGCGATCAAGATGTGCCTGCAGTACTGGCGTTCGCGTGGCCGGCCGGCCAAGCACCGGCTGATGACCTGGCGCGGTGGCTACCACGGTGACACCTTCGGCGCGATGAGCGTGTGCGACCCGGACGGCGGGATGCATTCGCTGTGGACCGACGTGCTGCCCCGGCAGGTGTTCGCCTCGGCCCCGCCGAGGGAGTTCGAGACCGACTACGTGGCGGAGCTGGCCGAGCTGGTGGAGACCCATGCCGACGAGCTGGCGGCGGTGATCGTGGAGCCGGTGGTGCAGGGCGCCGGCGGGATGCGGTTCCACGATCCCCGATACCTGCACGTACTTCGCGAACTGTGCCTGACCCACGACGTGCTGTTGGTGTTCGACGAGATCGCCACCGGGTTCGGCCGCACCGGTGAGCTGTTCGCCGCCGACCACGCCGGGATCAGCCCGGACGTGATGTGTGTGGGCAAAGCGCTGACCGGCGGATACCTGACCCAGGCCGCCGCGCTGTGCACCGCCGAGGTGGCCCGAGGGATCAGTGACGGTGCGGCCGGTGTGCTGATGCACGGGCCGACGTTCATGGGCAACCCACTGGCCAGCGCGGTGTCGCTGGCCTCGATCGGGGAGCTGTTCCGCCGGGACTGGCGGTCCGAGGTGTCCGCCATCGTCGACGGTCTGAGTCGGGGTCTGGCGCCGGCCCGCTCGCTCGAGGGGGTGCTCGACGTTCGCGTCCTCGGGGCGATCGGTGTGGTCCAGGTGGATCACCAGGTCGACGTGAGGGCGGCGACCACCGCTGCCGCCGCGCACGGGGTGTGGCTGCGTCCCTTCCGCGACCTGATCTACACCATGCCGCCCTACGTCATCGGGTCCGACGACCTGGCGGCGGTGACCGCGGCCGTGTGCGCCGCGGCCGAAGCCGGGTAGATGACGTCGGGGCCCGGACTGTTTCGAGCCGGCGGTCGGCGCTGTGAGGTGACCCACGCGAAGATCACTCGATGGTGCTGAAGTGACTGAAGGGGGAACGGAGCGGCTCCGCTGAGGCGTTCTCGGGGTGTCGGTGCGGGCGATGGAGGCCGTGGCCCGGCGACCCCTCGTCAGACCGCTCTTGGAGGAGCCGCATGCCCGAATCCCCTTTCCCACCCGGGCCACCCCGATTGCCGGACTGGGCCACCGTCCGGGCCGACGTGGGCGCCTCACTGGTGGTGTTCCTGGTCGCGGTGCCGCTCTCGCTCGGCATCGCGGTCGCCTCCGGCGCGCCGATCCTGGCCGGGCTGATCGCCGCCATCGTCGGCGGGATCGTCGCCGGGTTGCTCGGTGGCTCGCCCCTACAGGTCACCGGACCGGCTGCCGGACTCACGGTGGTGGTCGCCGAGCTGGTCAACCGGTTCGGCTGGGGCGTCACCACGGCGATCGTGACTGGCGCCGGGTTGGTCCAGATCATGTTCGGGCTGTCCCGGCTGGCCCGGTTCGCGCAGGCCATCCCACCGGCTGTGGTACACGGCATGCTGGCCGGCATCGGTGGCACCATCGCGCTGGCTCAGCTGCATGTCGTGCTCGGCGGTCAGCCGCAGTCCGGCGTGCTGGACAACCTCGCGCAGCTGCCCGGGCAGGTGCTCGGCGCACACGGCCCGGCCGTCGTGGTCGGGGTGTTCACCGTGCTGGTGGTGGTCGGCTGGCCGAAGCTGGCCGGGCCGCTGCGGGTCCTGCCCGGGCCACTGGTCGCGGTGGCGCTGGCCACCGGCCTGAGCGTGGTGCTGGTCGACGTGCCCCGGGTGGAACTGCCCGGCAACCTGCTCTCGGCGATCGCGCTGCCGATCCTGCCGGCCGGAGACTGGGGCGGGGTGATCGGCGGGGTGCTCACCGTGGCGCTGGTCGCCAGCGTGGAGAGCCTGCTCTCGGCGGTGGCGGTGGACCGGATGCACTCCGGCCCGCGCACCAAGGCCGACCGCGAGCTGATCGGGCAGGGCGCGGCCAACACACTGTCCGGGCTGCTTGGCGGGCTGCCGGTGACCGGGGTGATCGTGCGCAGTTCCACCAACGTCCGCGCGGGTGCCCGTACCCGGGCGGCCGCGGTGCTGCACGCGGTGTGGATCGCGGTGTTCGCTCTGGCGCTGGTGGGGGTGGTGGAGATGATCCCGCTGGCCGCGCTGGCCGGGCTGCTGGTGGTGGTCGGTGTGCAACTGGTGAAGCTGACCGACATCCGCACTGCCCGCGAGCACGGCGAGCTGCCGCTGTACCTGGTCACCGCGCTCGGGGTGATGTCGCTGAACCTGCTGGAAGGGGTGGCGCTGGGGCTGGCGCTCGCCGCGCTGATGGTCCTGCACCGGGCGGTCCGGGCCACGGTGCACCACGAGTCGGCCGAGTCGGGCCCCGAGCACCGGGTGAGGGTGGAGGGTGCGGCGACGTTCCTCTGCGTGCCCACGCTGTCCCGCGCGCTGGCCCGGATACCGGCCGGCGCCCCCACCCAGGTCGACCTCGCCGCACACTACGTCGACCACGCGGTGCAGGACCATCTGCAGACCTGGGTACGCCGACATCGCGACACCGGTGGCATCGTGGTGGTCACCGATCGCCGGGCTTCGGTCGCAGGGGCCCCCCGGCGACGGAGACGGGTCGGGCCGCTGGTCCGGGTCGCGATACCCCGCCGAACCCCGGCGGAACCGACGCCTGAGGACTCCGCGCTGGCCGACACCGTCGTGCACTCGGGACCGGGCCGACGCACCCGCTAGCGTGCACGCATGACCGAGCACCCGTTGACCTGGTTGGCCGGGCACGCCGAGCGGCGCCGTGCGGCCGGGCTGCGCCGGGTGCTGCGGGCCCGACGGCCGGTCGAGGAGGTGCTCGACCTGGCCGGGAACGACTACCTCGGCCTCAGCCGCGATCCGCGGGTCATCGAGGGCGGGGTGGCCGCGCTGCGTGCCTGGGGCGCGGGTGCCACCGGTTCGCGGTTGGTCACCGGCACCACGGCACTGCACGCCGAGTTGGAGGACGAGCTGGCCGGCTTCTGCGGGTATTCCACCGCGCTGGTGTTCTCCTCGGGCTACGCGGCCAACCTCGGTGTGCTCACCGCGCTGAGCGGGCCGGACGCGCTGATCGTCTCCGACGCGGCCAACCACGCCTCGCTGGTGGACGCCTGCCGGTTGTCCCGGGCCAGGATCGCGGTGGTCCCGCACAACAGCGTCGGCGCGGTGGACGCGGTGCTGCGCGCCCGGACCGAGGCCAAGGCGCTGGTGGTCACCGACAGCGTGGGCAGCGTCGACGGTGACCACGCCCCGGTCGCCGAGCTGCACCGGGTGGCCCGGGCCCGCGGCGCGCTGCTGATCGTCGACGAGGCACACGGTCTGGGGGTGTGCGGTCCGGGAGGTCGCGGGCTGCTCGCCGAGGCCGGGTTGGCCGGTTCGGACGACGTGGTGGCCACCGTGACCTTGTCCAAGGCGCTGGGCAGCCAGGGCGGCGCGGTGCTCGGACCGGCGGCGGTCATCGAGCACCTGGTGGACACCGCGCGTAGCTTCATCTTCGACACCGGCCTGGCGCCGGCCAGTGCGGGCGCCGCGTTGGCCGCGCTGCGGGTGCTCGCCGCCGACCCGTCGCTGCCGGCGGCGGCGCTGGCAGCGGCCGGTGAGATCGCGGACGCGGCCGGGGTGACGCTGCCGAAGTCGGCGGTGGTGTCGGTGGTGCTCGGCGAGCCCATGGCGACCGTCGAGGCGGCCGCCCGCTGCCTGGAGCTGGGGCTGCGGGTGGGTTGCTTCCGTCCGCCGTCGGTGCCGGTGGGGACCAGCCGGCTGCGGTTGACCGCCCGCGCGTCGCTGACCGGGGAGGATCTCGACCGGGTACGCATGGTGCTGGCCGATGTGCTGGGATCTGTGCGGGCCGTGCGGACGTGACCGTGCTGGTGGTGACCGGGACCGGGACCGGTGTCGGCAAGACGGTGGTCACCGCTGCGCTGGCCGCCCTGGCGCTGGCCGAGGGTCGGCGGGTGGCAGTGCTGAAGCCGGCGCAGACGGGCGTGGGCCCCGGCGAGCCCGGCGACCTCGACGAGGTCCGGCGGTTGACCGGTGGTCCGGCGGCGCTCACCACCCGGGAGCTCGCCCGCTACCCCGACCCGCTGGCCCCGGCCACCGCCGCCGCGCGGTGCGGCCGACCGGCGCTCACCGTTGCCGAGGCGGTCTCGGCGGCCCGGGACCTGGCGGGCGGGCACGACCTGGTGCTGGTGGAGGGCGCAGGCGGACTGCTGGTGCGCCTCGCCGGGTGCTCGACCGTGGCCGACGTCGCCGGCGGCCTGGACGCCCCGGTGCTGGTCGTCACGGCCGCCGGGTTGGGCACGCTGAACCACACCGCACTGACCACCGAGGCGCTGGCCGGCCGGGGCCTGCGGTGCGCCGGCCTGGTCATCGGCAGCTGGCCCGACGCCCCGGATCTCGCCGAGCGCTGCAACCTGGCCGACCTGTCCGCCGTCGCCGGCGCGCCGCTGCTCGGCCGGCTGCCGGCCGGGGCAGGGGAGCTCGCGCCACCGGAGTTCCTGACCGCCGCGCGCGCCGGGCTGGGCCCGGTCGGTCCGGTCAACCGGACCCAGCCAACCTGACACGTTCCGACGCTCACCTGGTTGATCATGACGGAGAGCCAACTCACGTTGAGTTGATCAGTGGTTGCGGGTTTGCTGGGCGGACGCGCGCGGCCCGCGGCACGATACCGAGGACGCACCCAAGGCGAAGGAGCCCCGATTCGATGACCGTTTCCGCGGCGGACGACACCGACATCCTCGGCGAGCTGCGCGAGCAGGTCCTCGAGCAGGGCCGGGGCGCCACCCCCGAGCAGGTGCTGGCGCTGCTGCGGCTCGGCGGCCCCGACGGGACTGACCGGCTGGACGAGCTGTTGCAGCTGGCGCACGACGTGCGGATGCGCTGGTGCGGGCCGGAGGTCGAGGTCGAGGGCATCATCAGCCTGAAGACCGGCGGCTGCCCCGAGGACTGCCATTTCTGCTCGCAGTCCGGTCTGTTCGCCTCACCGGTCCGCTCGGCCTGGCTGGACATCCCGATGCTGGTCGAGGCGGCCAAGCAGACCGCCAAGACCGGCGCCACCGAGTTCTGCATCGTGGCCGCCGTGCGTGGCCCGGACGAGCGGCTGATGACCCAGGTCGCCGCCGGCATCCAGGCGATCAAGGACGCGGTGGACATCAACATCGCCTGCTCGCTGGGCATGCTCACCCAGGATCAGGTGGACCGACTCGCCGCAATGGGCGTGCACCGCTACAACCACAACCTGGAGACCGCGCGCTCCTACTTCCCTCAGGTGGTCACCACGCACACCTGGGAGGAGCGCTCGGAGACGCTGCGGATGGTCCGCGAGGCCGGCATGGAGGTGTGCTGCGGCGGCATCGTCGGCATGGGGGAGAGCCTGGAGCAGCGGGCCGAGTTCGCCGGGCAGCTCGCCGAACTGGAGCCCGACGAGGTGCCGCTGAACTTCCTCAATCCCCGCCCGGGCACCCCATTCGCCGACCTGGAGGTGCTGTCCGGATCCGATGCGCTGCGCACGGTGGCCGCCTTCCGGCTCGCGCTGCCGCGCACCGTGCTGCGGTTCGCCGGCGGCCGGGAGGTGACGCTGGGCGACCTGGGTGCCCGTCAGGGTCTGCTCGGCGGGATCAACGCGGTGATCGTGGGCAACTACCTGACCACCCTGGGCCGCCCGGCCGAGGCGGACATCGACCTGCTCGGGGAGCTGTCGATGCCGGTCAAGGCGCTGAACGAGACGTTGTGAGCGTGGTGGCCGGGCCGGCGTTCTGCGATCAGTGCGGCGGGTCCGCGGCCGAGGGGGAACATGTCCGGTGCGCCGCGCGACGCGAACTCGAGCCACCCCGGTTCTGTCCGGACTGCGCGCGCCGGATGGTTGTGCAGGTCACCCCGGTCGGTTGGAGCGCCCGGTGCAGTCGGCACGGCGACCGGCGCAGCTCCACCCGTTGATCAGCCCTTCTTCTCCCGCCAGCCGCGCTCGAACGGCAGCCGCCAGGCGTTCGGCGCGATCAGCTGGTGGATGGCGTTGGGCCCCCAGCTGCCCACCGGGTAATGTTTGACCGGCGGCGGGGCCTCCAGCAGCGGCGCGGAACGGGCCCACAGCGACTCGATGCCCTCGGCGGTGGTGAACAGGGTGTGGTCGCCGCGCATCGCGTCCAGGATCAGCCGTTCGTAGGCCTCCAGCACGTCGCCGGCGCGTTCGGTCTCCTGGGTGGAGAACTGCATCGACAGCTTGTCCAGACGCATACCCGGCCCCGGGCGTTTGCCGTAGAACGACAGCGACACCCGTGACGAGTCCGCGAGGTCGAACGTGAGGTGGTCCGGGCCTTGTGAGCCCACGCCCGACCCGGTCGGGAACATCGTGCGCGGGGCTTCCTTGAAGGCGATCGAGATGATCCGCTGGCCTTCCGCCAACCGCTTGCCGGTGCGCAGGTAGAACGGCGTGCCGGCCCACCGCCAGTTGTCCAGGCCGACCCGCAGCGCGATGAACGTCTCGGTGTCGGAATCCGGCGCGACGCCGGGCTCTTCTTTGTAACCGCCGTACTGGCCGCGCACCACGTCGTGTGGATGGATCGGCAGCATGGAGCGGAAGACCTTGTTCTTCTCCTCGCTGATCGCCCGGGGCTCCAGCGCGGTGGGCGGTTCCATGGCCACGAACGCCATCACCTGCATCAGGTGCGTGACGACCATGTCCTTGTAGGCGCCGGTGGCCTCGTAGAAACCCACCCGTTCGTCCAGCCCGAGCGTCTCCGGGATGTCGATCTGGACGTGGTCGATGAAGTTGCGGTTCCAGATCGGCTCGAACAGGCCGTTGGCGAACCGGAAAGCGAGGATGTTCTGGGCGGCCTCCTTGCCGAGGAAGTGGTCGATCCGGAAGATCTGCTTCTCGTGGAATGTCTCGTGCACGAAGTCGTTGAGCCGGATGGCGCTGGCCAGGTCGTCGCCGAACGGCTTCTCCATCACCACGCGCGCGTTCGTCGCAAGGTCGGCGTCGCGCAGCATGGTGATGACGGCCTGGGCCGCTCTCGGCGGCACCGAGAGGTAGTGCAGCCGCTGAGCCTCGGGCCCGAGGGACTCCTCGGCTGCTTTCACCGCGGCGGTCAGTCCCTCCGGGCCGGCGCCCTGGGGAACGTAGGTGAGCCGGTCGTCGAAGTTGGACCAGGCCTCGTCGGACATCTTGTGGGTGCCGAAGTCCCGTACCGCCGCGCGGGCCAGCGTGCGGAACTCGTCGGTGCTGAGATCCTCCATCGCGGTGCCGACGATGCGGATCTCCGGGGTGAGCGCCGACTGCTGGAGGTAGCACAGGCCCGGTAGCAGCTTACGCTTGGCCAGGTCCCCGGTGGCGCCGAACAGCACGATGACGTGCGGAGCCAGCTCCTCGAGGTCACGCCGGCGGGGGCGGGCACCCGGCGAGGGATAGGCGATGGTCTGGGGTGTGTGTTCGGCCACGCCCGGATCTTTCCATGCTCGAAACGCGGGACGCGACATGCAGGCTTGGTCTTCGGCGGTTCGGTGTCCGGCGGCGAAGGGGACCGACGAGGGTCAGGAGTCGAGCAGCCGCTCCACCATCTCCTCGCACTCCGACCGTCTCGGCATGCCGAAGAACCGGACCCGGTTGCCCACCGGATCGCCGGCGTAGAGCCGCTCGTAGAGCG